>NZ_JAGQBF010000032.1 GCF_024345495.1 Synechococcus sp. RedBA-s
CTGAAGCGGGGCGTGCGGGCGGGGGGACGTCCCGGCTGGAAGCGGGGCCTGTCGCCATCGGGTCGAGTGAAGCGGGGTGCGCCGAAGCTGGGGCGGCGGCCCTGATCACGCCCCTCGGGCCGACTCTCGCCGCGGCCTTCGGGGCGGCCTTCAGGGCGGCCTTCAGGCCGGCCTGCTGGGCGGCGCTCTGGCCTGCCCTCGAAGCGACCCTCAGGCTTGCGGCCCGCTCCGGGGCGCTGGTCGTCGAAACGCCGCGCCGCGGGGCGGGCGCCAATCACGCGGGCGGGGCGGGCGCTGGGTCGGCCCTCCCCCTGGGGGCGCTGGAAACCCTCACGCCGGGGGCGATCCTCCCGGCTGTCGCGCTCAGCGCCATAGCCGGAGCTGCCGCCCGAGCCACCGCCAGTGCCTCCACCGGAGCCACCGCCGGTGCCGCTGCTGCCGCGCCATTCGGGGCGGGGTCCGCCGAAGCGGGAGGGTTTGCCTGCCCTGGCCCCTCCGGACGGGCGATCTCCGGAACCGGCACCCTTGGGCCTGCGGCCCTCAAAACGTTGGCTCATGGGTTACTCGGTCAAGGGGTCAGAAAGGTCGGTCTCGTCCAGATGATCCAGAAGCTGGGCAAGCCGCTCGGGATTCCGCAAAAAGAGCCAGCCCACCATTGTCTCAAATCCCGTGGCCCGGCCGTAGCTTGCTGGATCACCGCCGCGAGGGCCCCGGCCGGCTCGGTTGCGGCCGCGGCGCACCAGTTCCCGCTCCCGCTCATCCAGCAGAGGCTCCAGCTGCTGCAGCGCCCGGGCCTGGGCCCGGGCCCGCACCCGGGCCACCACCGCCTGGTGCAGCTCATCGGGGCGGCCCGGCTGCTGGCAGTGGCTCAGCCGCTGGTGCAGTTCCCAGACCGCATCCCCCAGCCAGGCGAGCTGGAGGGCGCCGAGGCTCTCCAGCCGCTGGGGATCGCGGGGACCGGGCTGGATCTGGCGCAACCAGGCCCGGCCGTCGGGATCAGGGTTTGGCAAGGGCGGCCAGGGCCGTGCTGAGGTCGGGCTGGAGGTGCAGAAACTTCTCCAGCCGCACCAGTTTCACCGTCTGGATCACGCGGGCATTCCCGACCATCACAAAGGCCACCTTGGCATCGGCGCACTGTTTGGCCAGCTGCACCAGCACCCCCAGTCCGGAGGAATCGATGAAATCGATGTGGGTGAGATCCAGCAGCATCGCCCGCTTGTCGCTGCCGCGCTGCTCGCTGACGAAGTCGCGAAACTGCTTGTCGGAGTAGGCGTCGAGCTGGCCGGTGAAGCTGAACAGCAGGCAATCGTCCCGTCGCTCGAAGCCGCCCCGCAGGGATACGGTCAACCGGTGCAGTTCAGGAATCGTTCCAGCCCTCGCGGGGAATGAAGAGGCTGAAGTGTAAGCACGTCTCAGAGCGGTATCCACTCAGCCCTGATCGTCAGGGTCGCCGCTCCGCCATCAGGCGCGTGAAGCGGCCGAAATGGTGATCCGCGTCGTGGGGGCCGGGGCTGGCCTCGGGGTGGTACTGCACGCCAAACACCGGTTGATGGCGATGGCGCAGGGCCGCCACGGTGCGGTCGTTGAGGTTGTGATGGGTGATCTCCACCAGCTCCTCGGGCAGTGAGCCGGCCTCGAGCGCGAAGCCGTGGTTCTGGCTAGTGATCTCCACCAGGCCCTCGCCGCCGCAGGGATGGTTCAGGCCGCGGTGGCCGTAGCCCAGCTTGAAGGTGCTGCCGCCCAGGGCCAGACCGAGGATCTGGTGGCCCAGGCAGATGCCGAACACCGGCAGATCGGCCCGTGCCAGCAGGTCTCTGGCCAGGGTGATGCCCTCGGCCACCGCCGCTGGATCGCCCGGGCCGTTGGAGAGGAACACCCCCTCCGGCCCATGGGCCAGCACCTCGGCGAGGCTGCTGCTGGCGGGCAGCACTGTGACCGTGCAGCCATGGGCCGTGAGCCGCTCGAGGATCGCCCGCTTGATGCCGAAATCAATGGCTACCACCTGATAGGGCCGCTGCGGCGAGGGTTGCGGGCGCTGATCGAAGCCGGTAGCGCTGAGCTTCCGCCAGGGATAGGCGCTGGCGGTGCTCACCCGCGCCGCCAGGTTGAGCCCCTCCATCGAGGGGCTGCGGCGCACCAGCTCCAGCAGCTCGACGGGGCTGCTGCCATCACTGCTGATCACCCCGTTCATGGCCCCCCGCTCGCGTAGGTGACGCACCAGGGCACGGGTGTCGACACCGGCGATGCCCACCACCCCGTGGGAGGCCAGCCAGCTGGGCAGGTCGCCCTGGCTGCGCCAGCTGCTGGGGCAGGGCGCCAGCTGGCGGGCGATGACGCCGCGCACATGGGGGGCCTCGGCCTCCTGATCCTCCGGATTGACGCCGGTGTTGCCCAGTTCCGGATAGGTGAAGGTCACCAGCTGACCGGAGTAGCTGGGATCGGTCATCACCTCCTGATAGCCCGTCATGCCGGTGTTGAAGACCACCTCGCCGACGGCGGTGCCCCGGGCCCCGAAGGCCATGCCCCGCAGCAGGGTGCCATCCGCCAGCACCAGCAGCGCCTCGCTGCTGGCCAGTGGGGTGGGGCTGGCCGAAGCTGGGGCTGCAGCGCTCAAGGGGGGTCAATCGAGTGAATCGATCATCCCCCAGGCGGCGCTCAGCTGGCTGATGGCCCTGCCTGCAGGGCGGCCCTGAGCTGCTCCAGTCGCTGCCAGGGAGTCTCGCCACGGAGGGCTACGCGGGCCTGCTCCAGGCCATCCGCCACCGAATCGGCCTGCCCGGCGGCCCAGAGCACCAGGGCCGTGTTCAGGGCCACCACGTCCTGTTGGGGGGTGCTGCCCTGCCCGCGCAATACGGCTTCGAGGATGCGGCGGTTGGTGTCGAGATCCCCACCGGCCAGGGCCGAGAGGGGGGCCAGCTCCAGCCCCAGCTGCTCGGGGTCGATCTCCAGGGAGCTCACCGTGCCCCCCTCCACCAGCCGCAGCTGATTGACGCCCGCCAAAGAAGCCTCATCGAGGCCGCCGTGGCCATGGACCACCACCGCCCGCTCCAGCCCGAGCAGGGAGAGGGCCTCGGCCATCGGCTCCAGCAATTCCGCTTTGGCCACCCCCAGCACCTGCGCTTCCGGCCGCAGGGGATTCACCAGCGGCCCCAGCAAGTTGAAGACGGTGCGTACCCCCAGGCGCCGACGCACCGGGGCGAGATCCACCAGGGCCGGATGCCAGCCCGGCGCAAACAGGAAGGTGACCCCGCTGCTGGGCAGGGCGGCCACCACCGTCTGGGGGTCGGCCCTGAGGTTGAGGCCGATCGCTTCGAGCACGTCGGCGGAGCCCACCTTGCCGCTGGCACTGCGGTTGCCGTGCTTGGCCACCGTGGCGCCACAGGCGGCGGCCACGAAGGCCACGGCGGTGGAGATGTTGAAGGTGTCGGCCCCATCGCCGCCGGTGCCGCAGGTGTCGACCAGCTTCAGGGCCGGACGCTCAACGGGCAGGCAGGAGGCCGCGCGCAGCACCCGTGCCATCGCCGCCAGTTCCTCGCCGCTCACCCCCTTGCTGCGCAGGGCCGCCAGCAGGGCACCGGTGAGCTCGGGCTCCAGGAGTCCCCCCAGCCAGCCCTGCATCAGGGCCGTGGCCTGGGGCTCCGAGAGGGCCTGGCCCTGCAGCAGCTGCTCCAACAGGGTCGGCCAGGGGGAGGGAGCAGCCATCGGTGCCAGGGAACAGCAGAAGGAATCCGTTCAGATTGTCAACCCTCGGTGGAGGAGGTGTCGAAGCCGCTGCCCACCGCCTCGGCGCCCACCACTGCTCCGGGCCGGTAGCCCTGGGCCCAGATGGCGCGGGTGCGGCGCTGCAGCTCCTCCAGGCTCAGGCCCCAGAGCCGCAGGGTCTTGCTGAGGTCGTCCTGGAGATCCTCGGCACCGGGAAAGCCGTCGTAGCGGTTCAGCAGCCGGGCCAGGTCCGTCAGCTGGCCGTCGCTCGGTTGCTGGGCCGCCAGCAGGCCGTCCACCAGCTCCCTGTCGGTGGCATAGAGGGGATGGGCCTGGGAGTGGGCGGCGGAGCCGTCGGACGGGGCCATGGGGCGAATCCTTAGGTTGGAAGCATCTGCTCCGCATCATGGCCGCCATCCGTCTGGGCCTGATCTGGCGCTACCTCCGCCCCCACCGGCGCGAGGTCTACCTCGGTGTCGCCGCCCTGGTGGTGGTGAACCTGCTGAGCGTCAGCATTCCGCTGCTGGTTAGGGGGGTCATCGACGACCTCCAGGACGGCTTCTCCTCTTCGCTGCTGCTGCGTCACGCCGGCGTGATCGTGCTGCTGGCCTCCGTGATGGCGGCCGCCCGTCAGCTCTCGCGCATGCTGGTGTTCGGTGTGGGCCGCCAGGTGGAGGCCAACCTGCGCCAGCGCCTGTTTGATCACATGCTGCGCCAGGAGCCGGGCTGGGTGCAGATCACCGGCAGCGGTGAGGTGATCAGCCGCTCCACCAGCGATGTGGAGAACGTGCGCCGGCTGCTGGGGTTCGCCGTGCTCAGCCTCACCAACACCGGCCTGGCCTATGCCCTCACCCTGCCGGCGATGCTGGCGATTGACCCCGGCCTCACCCTGGCGGCGGTGGGGCTCTACCCGGTGATGCTGGTGGTGGTGCGCCTGTTCGGCGGGCGGATGATGCGCCAGCAGCGGCGCCAGCAGGAGGCCCTCGGCAGCCTCAGCGACCTGATCCAGGAGGACCTCTCCGGCATCAGCGCCATCAAGATCTACGGGCAGGAGGACCACGAGCAGGGGGCCTTCTCCCGTCGCAATGGGGTCTACCGCGACGCGGCGCTGTCGCTGGCCCGCACCCGCAGCACTCTCTTCCCGCTGCTGGAAGGCATCTCCTCCATCAGCCTGTTGCTGCTGCTGGCCCTGGGCAGCGGCCAGCTGGAAAGCGGCCGGCTCAGCATCGGCAACCTGGTGGCCCTGATCCTGTTCGTGGAGCGGCTGGTGTTCCCCACCGCCCTGCTGGGCTTCACCCTCAACACCTTCCAGACCGGCCAGGTGAGCCTGGAGCGGGTGGAAGAGCTGCTGGCTCGGCAGCCGAGGGTGGAGTCCCCGGCCATGCCCCAGGCGCCGGCCACGGTGGCGCGCGGGGCGGTGGAGGCCCGGGGGCTGAGCATCCGCTACGACGGTGCTCAGCGCGAGGCCCTCCAGGACGTGAGCTTCCAGCTGCGGCCCGGCGAGCTGGTGGCGCTGGTGGGGCCTGTGGGCTGCGGCAAGACCACCCTGGCCCGGGCCCTGGGGCGCATGGTGGAAGTGCCGGGCGGGCAGCTGTTCCTCGATGGGGTCGATGTCACGGCCCTCTCCCTCGATGATCTTCGCCGCCAGGTGGCCCTGGTGCCCCAGGAGGGCTACCTGTTCACCGCCAGCCTCGCCGACAACCTCCGCTACGGCGACCCGGAGGCCGACGAGGCCCGGGTGGAAGCGGCGGCCGAGCAGGCCCGCCTGGCAGGCGACATCCGCGGTTTCCCCGATGGCTATCAGACCCTGGTGGGGGAGCGGGGCATCACCCTCAGCGGCGGCCAGCGCCAGCGGGCGGCCCTGGGCCGGGCGCTGCTGGTGTCAGCCCCACTGCTGGTGCTCGATGACGCCCTGGCCAGCGTGGACAACAACACGGCCGCAGCGATTCTCGATTCGATCCGCGCCGAAAAGGGTCGCACGATTCTGATGATCAGCCACCAGCTCTCGGCCGCCGCCGCCTGTGACAAGGTGCTGGTGATGGAAGACGGCCGTCTGGTGCAGCAGGGGCATCACCAGGAGCTAGTGGCCATACCAGGCACCTACCGGCGTCTTTGGGAGCGGGAGCAGGCGCAGGAGCGGCTGCAGCAGGTGGCCTGATTCGCACGAGTTGTTGATCAGCACAGACAAGCCCGCGCCGAGGGGCTTAGCTGAGGCAGTTCCCGTGAGGACGATGGAGAACCCCAAGGGCTACAACCTGCGCTGCACCCTCACCTTCGGCGACATCTACGGCCAGGTCCTGGTGTGGATGGTGGTGATCTTCGTGAGCCTGGCGGCGGGCCTGGCACTGATGGGCTCCAGCAAGCCGATCTTCGCCCTGGTGGGGGTGGGGGTGATCCTGGTGCTCTCGCTGCCCTTCCTGCTCTTCGCCTTCACCACTACCCTGCTCAACCACATCGCCCTGGAGCCCGCTCCGGCCACGGAGCGCGTTGCTTAGGCTCTGAGCCTCGGCAGGACAGCGGTGTTCGGACTCTTTAACCAGGCCCCAGTCGCGGCCAAGGGCAGGATCGTCTCGGCTGAGGAGGCCCTGCCCGGGCGCGACACGCCCCTGGCCACAGCCCGCACACACGTGGTGCTGGGCACCCCCCTGCAGGCGCCCTTGCTCGTTGGTCAGGAGGAGGCCTTCTTCGGCTGTGGGTGCTTCTGGGGAGCGGAGAAGGGCTTCTGGCGTCTGCCCGGTGTGATCACCACCGCCGTGGGCTACTGCGGAGGCCACACCCCCAACCCCACCTACGAGGAGGTCTGCTCCGGCCGCACCGGCCACACCGAAGCGGTGCGGGTGGTCTGGGACACCGAGCAGGTGAGCTTCGCCGATCTGCTCAAGCTGTTCTGGGAATGCCACGACCCCACCCAGGGCATGGCCCAGGGCAACGACCGCGGCAGCCAGTACCGCTCGGCGATCGTCACCACCACCGAGGCCCAAACCGTGCTCGCCCGCGCCAGCCGCGACCACTACCAGCAGCAGCTCAGCGCCGCCGGCTTTCCGGAGATCACCACCGACCTGCTGAGCGGCCAGCCCTTCTATTTCGCCGAAACCCACCACCAGCAGTACCTGGCCCGCCCCGGCAGCCGCCCTTACTGCTCCGCCCGCCCCAGCGGCGTGCGCCTCACCCCGTTCCCCGGCGCCAGCTTCCAGCTGCCCGAGGCGGTCTGGAACCAATACGACTGGAGCATTCAGCACTGTGTGCTGCGCAGCTCCAACGAGCCGATTCAGGTCTGAGGCGAGGCTCCGGCTGCTGTGTTGTTGCTGGCCCTGGCGTCACGCAGCATCAGAGCCATCCGCTGAAGCAGTTTCCAGCCGATCACGCCGTTAGCCTCCACGAGCGGCCTGAAATCCCAGTAGGTGAGTCCCCAGCAGTCGAGGCGGCTGCTGGCCGTGATCGTCGCCATCCGCGGGCCCTCGTCGATCAGGGCGATTTCGCCGAAAAAATCCCCCTGCCGGAGGATCGAATGGGGCCGGCCCTGAATTTGGACGCTGGCCTCGCCCGCTTCGATCACGTAGAAGGCCGCGCCGCCTGAGCCCTCCTGGATGATCGTTTCCCCGGCCTCGAAATCCCGTTCCTTGAACAGCAGGGCGATCTGAGCGATCTCGTCGCGGTCGAGATCATGGAACAGGGGGACGCGCTCGAGCACATCGATCGGGGCACCGCGCATTCAGGATCCGGCTGTGGTGATTGCCCGGCACTGAAGCAGATGGAGCGTGCCGCGCTCGAAGGCCCACTCCAGATCGCGTCCGGGCCCGAACACCTCTTCGCAGCGGCCGGCCAGGCGGTTCAGGGCCTCCAGCTGGCTCTCGTCGAGGCAGAAACGCTCCACCAGCTCGGCAGGAAGTTCCTCCTCCACGGTGCCGCCGCCGGCCACAGGACGGATCGCCACCGTCTTGTACCCCGCCTGGCGCTCGAGCACCTGGCCCTGGCGGCTCAGGCAGATGTGGTCGGGGATCACCAGCCCCGCCACCACCGCCTCCCCCAGACCCCAGCTCGCCTCGATCACCCGTTCATCGGCGCCGCTGATGGGATTGCGCGTGAACAGCACGCCGGCCGTGTCGGGGGCCAGCAGCTTCTGCACCACCACCCCCACGCTCGGTCGCGAGAACAGCCCCACCTTCTTGCGGTAGGTGATGGCGGCGTCGGAATTCGCTGACCACCAGATCTCGCGCAGGGCCTCCGCCAGCTCGCCCACCGAGGGCACATTGAGGAGGGTCTGGTGCTGGCCGGCAAAACTGGCGGCGGCTCCGTCCTCGTCGATGGCGGAGGAGCGCACTGCCAGTGGCCCCGCCAACGGTGCCACCTCCCGCAACAGTTCGGCGATGGCGGCGTCATCGCCGGCGGCCACCGCGTCCACGAACCCTCCGGAGAGGGCGAATCCCGGGGGCACCGGCAGGCCATCCCGCATGGCCTGACCCAGGCTCACGGCCTTGGCGCCGAAGGCCGCCAGGTCGCTGGCCTGCTCAAGCGCGACGACCCCACTCACGGCAGCACCGTGACCTCGCCGGCCCTGCCGTCGACCCGCACCCGCTGCCCGTCGCTCAGGCGCCGGGTGGCTTCGCGGGTTCCCACCACTCCCGGGATTCCGTACTCCCTCGCCACGATCGCCGAGTGGGACAGCAGGCCGCCCCTGTCGGTCACGATCCCGCCGAGCAGGGGCAGCAGGATGTTGAAGGCCTCTGTGGTCGATTGGGTCACGAGCACGTCGCCCTTCTGGATGCGATCGAACTCTGAGGGATGTGACACCCGCCGGACCGGGCCCTCGTAGACGCCGGGACTGGCGGCCAGGCCCCGCAGCAGGTGCTGCTCGTGCTTCGCCTCGGAACTGCCGAACAGGGCCTGCAGGGCCAGGCCACTGGCCTGCATCATCCGCGCGGCGGCTGGTGGCAGGCTGGAGGGATCCGGCGGGGGCGGGGGCGTGGGTCCCAAGCTGGGGGGAGCCTCGTGTGCATCGTGGGCCCCGCGGTAGGCGGCCCGCTCCGCGAGCTCATCGGCCGACGGAGCGCCATCAGCCGAGGGCGTGGCGGCTCCCAGCAGGGCGAGCATCTCCGTGAAGCCGGCATCGACGATGTGGCCTGGATCGTGCAGCAGCCCCCTCTCTGCCAGGCGGCGTCCAGCCGCCAGGGCGGCCCGGCGCATCAGTCCCGACGCCCAGATGTCGCTGAACACGCCCCGTTCATCGCGGATCGGGTACATGAGCCGGGCTTCGGCCAGCAGCTCATCGAAGGCGACTTGGTGGGCTTCGGGGACCCGGGCGCGCACCTCGGCCGTGCGATCGGCGCCGCCGGCCGTGGATCCTGCCGCCAGGGCAGCGCGGATGGCCCGCAGCAGCACGTCGGGTAATTCCAGGGCACAGGGGTTGGTGATGTCGAAGCCATCGAGCAGGCGATAGCCCACCAGATCGAGATAGTCGCCCATCGCCCGGCCCGTGCGTCCATCGAGCGACCGCAGGGCCGCGATCGCGGCGCCGGAATCATGGCTGCTCGCCAACGACTCCAAGGCCTGGGGATCCTGTTCCAGGGCGGCGATCAGCTCGGCCAGCTCATGGGACGCCCCGGCCGACACCGGCGAGGTGCCGCGCATCAGGCCCAGCAGCTCGGCCGCGGGCAGCCCGGTCCAGGCTCCGGCGTGGGCCAGGAAGTCGCCGATGGAAACAATGGCGGCCGCTGTGTAGCGCATGTGCTGAGCCAGCATCGCGGCGTGGTGGTCGCGGCAGCGCTGCAGGTACCCGGCCAGGTCGTTGTCGCTGAGGGCGTCCGGATCCACCGCCTGGATCTGCCGGTGGGCCGCGATCGCCGCCGGCTTCACGGTCTCGTTCCACTCCTGCAGCTGCTGACGCCAGAACGTCTGAGCGAACACCTCCTCGGCGCGTCGGAAGCGTTCGGGCAGGTCGGATTCGGCCAGAGGTGTGACCCGCCGGTAGGCGAAGCCATGCACGTAGGCCATCTCCAGGGCCTCGAATAGCAAGCCGTAGGCACGGGCGAAGTCGGCGGTGCCGCGGCGGAACGCCGCCGGATGGATCTCCCTCCAGTAGCGGCTCACCGGCCGGGGAAAGTGAACGGGATCGAGCTCCCAGTACCCGTCTCCCGGTGCCGCGAAGACAAGCTCACTGAAGGGTGCTTGAGACATCGGCGAACCCGGTGGATCGAGTGAACGCTTCAGTCTCACCCAGCCATGAGCCCTTCATACCGGTGGCGCCACCAGGAGCAACGGTGGCTGCTCGCTGGCCGCAGAATCAAGGTCATGGAACTCCACGCCGACCTCGCCCAGCGGGTGGTGCTCGACACCACAGCACTCCCCTGGACCCCATCGCCGCTGGCCGGCGTGGAGCGACGGATGCTGGATCGGCTGGGTGGGGAGGTGGCCCGCGCCACCTCCATCGTGCGTTATGCGCCAGGCAGCCGGTTCGAGCGTCACAGCCATGGGGGCGGCGAGGAGATCCTGGTGCTGGAGGGCACGTTCTCCGATGAGCAGGGCGACTATCCAACCGGCACCTACCTGCGCAACCCGGCTGGCTCCGCCCATGCCCCCTTCAGCCAGGACGGTTGCACCCTCCTGGTGAAGCTGCATCAGATGCATCCGGCCGATCAGCAGCGCGTGGTGATCAACACTCCCTGCAGCCCCTGGGTGCCAGGCCTGGTGGCTGGCTTGCAGGTGATGCAGCTGCACGCCTTCGGCTCCGAACATGTGGCCCTGGTGCGCTGGTCGCCGGGCACGTGTTTCCAGCCCCATGGGCATTCTGGCGGCGAAGAAATCTTTGTGTTGGATGGAGTCTTTCAGGACGAGCACGGCAATTACGGTGCCGGCAGTTGGCTGCGCAATCCCCACGGCAGTCAACACCGGCCCTGGAGTGAGGCTGGCTGCACGATCTGGGTGAAGACCGGACACCTGCCGTTCACTCTGGGCCCTGATGGCTCGGGCGTCTGAATCTGGAATCTGCGGGTATGAAGAACAGCCAGGTCCTCATCACGGGCGGTTCGTCCTGCTCATTGGTTGGTTGATCCCGATCCAGAGGATGGTTGGCTGCCTTGACAATCTCCCTGTGGATCCAAGGCAGTATTTTTCTTGAAGAGGCTCCCCATCAGCCGTTCAGGTTCTTCAGGGCCTGAGGAGGTCTGAATGGATTCCAGTTTGTTTGGATGCTGCACTGCCAACCCCTTGGCCTTCTGCATTCAGGTGCAGCAGGTGATGGTCGGTGTCGGTTTCACGGCCTCTGCACCACTCCCGGCATGTCAACGAAGCGCAGCGGAACAATCTTCATGGGGGCAACGTGCTTACGCTGGCCTCAGGAGTGGATCCACCACCATGCCCCCCCGATCTCGCTGGCTCCTGCTGAGCGTGCTCACCGGCTTGCTCTCGATGGTCGTGCCATGGGGTGTTGTGCCAGAAGCCTCAAGCGCCAGTGGTCTTGGTCCCAGCCCGGTTTTAGCCCAGGGGGAGCCCTCGGCCATCGACGACCTGGCGGCACGATGCCGAGCACGGATCAAAGCCTCGGATTGGCAGGGTGCCGTTCAGGCTTGCAGTCTGGCGATCGAGAAGACTCCGACGCTCACGACCCTCTGGATCGACCGCTGTCAGGCACATCTTGAGCTTGCCAAGGTGAGCGCGGCGCTGGCTGATTGTCAGCAAGCCATCAAGCTGGACCCTGACAATTCAGAAGCCTATCTGCGCCTTGCCGACGTGAAGGCCGCTTCCGTGCCTGTGGATTATCGCAGCGTCCTTGACGACTACGCCAAAGCCATCAGGCTTGATCCGAAGAATGCAGCGGCCTACAACAACCGTGGGGTCACACGAAACTCTCTCAAGGATTACCGAGGAGCCCTGGCTGACTACAACAAAGCGATCGAGTTGGACTCAGGCGATGCCCTCTATTCTTTCAACCGCGGTGAAACACTTTTTCTCCTAGGACAACGTGATCTGGCTTGCTCCAGCTTTCGCCAGGGCCAGGCTCTGAAGCCTGACTTCAAGCTGATTTCGCCAGATTTTGACGCCACCTATCTCAAGGCCTGCAGCCAGATCAAGGAGCCCGTCCAAGCCCCCTGAACCGAACCGGGCAGTCGTTTGTGGGAGACACTCCAGCACATGTTTATGCTTCAGTCAGCATGATGGCTCGATACGTCCTATCCAGAGTTGGTGCTGCCTGTCTTGGTGCTGCTGCCCTTGGCGTGACAATAGTTGATACGGCCGTGATGGCAGCTCCATGCCTGTCTCGGGCGAAGGGACCCACGGTCGGATCCTTTGGGTTCGACTGGCTCCAGCCCAGCTCAGCTGCCTGCACGCGACTTCAGCCAGAAAGCATCAGTCAGTTTCGCACCTGTACCCATCAGACAAGCGGCACTTTTGGCCTCAAGGATCCGGCATTTGCCTGCAGGAGATCCGAGCATAGTGAAGTTCTGATCTACGTCGACAAAGCCACCTGTGAGCGGAATCTCGAGGTGATGAAGTCGAATGGTCCTTGACGATCCAGCTCGCACTCAGAGCCGCTTCAGCAAGGCCCCGAAAAGACCCGTTTGAAGCCGGTGTACTGCCTTGCCCAAGCGTTTGCATCAGCGTCGAGTTCCCATTGCTGGTTGAAAGGAACCACAAACTCCTGGGCATCAGCTTGAAGCATCTCAAAGCAAGCCTCATGCTCAGCACCAGGCTGCACAGGCGCCAACAGCTCCTCCAGGCTGCGAAAGTAGATTGGAAAAAGGAGCTGATCGTAAAGACAATGTGCCCCAGAACAAGCGCAATGGGTCTTCACCTTGTTCTTTATCGCTTCGGCCTGATCTCGACGCCACTCACGCTGACGGCAAAGTGCTGCCACCGCCCAGCGAGAGCGCCACGATGGCCGGCCGATCAGGGATCATGTGGTCTGACAGCTGAGGTCCCCAAGCAGCTTCCGGTTGCCCTTCACGAGCCGGGCGCGTTGATGGGGAATTTCTTTCATTCACTGCTTTCGTCAGCCCATGAACGTTCTGTTGTTCCTGCTCGTGGGCGTGGTCGCCGGATGGATGGCGGGTGGGCTGGTCATGCACCTGGTAGCTGGGATCCTCGGTGCCCTGATCGGTGGCCTGGCGCTGGCGGGCTTGGGTCCCTCGCTTGGCGGTGCGCTCCTTGACAGCGTCATCAAGGCGGCGATTGGCGCTGGGCTGGCGGTCCTGTTGTTGCGGCTGATCAAGCGGTCCTAAGCGTGTTCTGGAGTGTTGTGCCAGCTTGGAGTTGGGCACGCACCACGCGCTGCCCAGCCACTGGCTGCACGAGCAGGAGGTTGTCCCATGCATGTTCATTCACTGGATCTACCCGAAGCCCTGACCCTGCTCGACTTGGAGCAGCTACCTGAGGATTTCGGCGAGCTTTCACGTCAGGTGGCCTGGCATCAGCCCGCCACCCAGCCATGGGGCGAATCCGAGACCCTGGCTTATCGGGTGGTCTGGCAGGCCGTGGAGCAGCAGATCGAGCACCCCGCTGAGTCCCTCAGCGGTTGAGGCCTTCCATCCGCCAGGTCACGAAACTGCCCACCGGGCTCCAGAGCAGGAAGGGGATCAGCAGCAGCGCCGCCGGCCGCGACAGCGGCAGCACCACCACCGCCAGAGCCACTCCCCAGGCCCAGCCGGCCAGGCCGATCACAGTGCCGTTGCGCAGGGTCCGGCTGCGGCAGATCAACCAGGTGTAGCTCTGCACCAGCAGCACCAGCCCCAGGTAGCCGGCCATCAGCGCCAGGCTGGTGCTGGCCTGCCACACCAGCAGCGCCGACGCATAGAAACAGAGGTAGATCGCCAGCCAGATCGCCGGGATCCAGCGCTCGAAGGTCAGCCAGCGGGGGCGTCGCAGGTGGAGAAACCAGCGGAAGTCGTCTCCGGAGGGGTTGAGCAGGGCTCCAACCGCCACGAGCACCGCCAGGATCACCAGGGCTGCCACCATCGCCAGTCCGTGCATGGATCCCCAGGCTGATCTGGCGAGGGGCACCACGGCCGCGTTTCCTCCTGTGCCGTCATCAATCCCTACCCCGGGAAGGTTCTGCCCATGGCCAGTCCCATCAGTCTCCACCGCTTGCTGCGGGAGCGCCGCTCCGGCCTTGATGAGGCTCTGGCCATCTTCGATGCGTTGCCACCGGTGGATCCGGCCATGCTCTGGGGCCGCTGGCAGGGCAGCGAGATCCGCAGCGGCCATCGGATGGAGGGCTGGTTGGAGGTCTGCGGCTGGTATGGCAAGGAGTTTCTCGATGCCGAGACCGTGCATCCGCTGCTGATGCGCATCGGCACGGGCGACCCTTTCCCGATCCGGTCGCTGCCGGGGGCGCTGGAGTTGGCCCGCTGCGTCTCCCCCCAGGCCTTCACCTTGCCGGGGCCGCTGCTGCGCCTGTCGCTGCTGCTGCTGCGCACCCGGCGTTCCCAGGCACGCCTGCGGCGCATGGAGGTGCGCGGTGTGGTCAGCGCCACGATGCTCTACGACCATCTGCCGGTGCATGACGCCTTCCGCCGCGTCGACGACGACACCGTGCTCGGGCTGATGCAGGCGAAGGGGGACCCCAGGCCCTACCTGTTCCTGCTGGAGCGTCGTCT
This sequence comes from Synechococcus sp. RedBA-s, assembly GCF_024345495.1. Classification (GTDB taxonomy): domain Bacteria; phylum Cyanobacteriota; class Cyanobacteriia; order PCC-6307; family Cyanobiaceae; genus Regnicoccus_A. Next base: position 14,292 of record NZ_JAGQBF010000032.1, read on the forward strand.
TTGACGACTGGGTTACGTTGTCGCCAAGCCGCTGAGGGCAGTTGATGCTGGAGGTGGCCCTGGCGATGCTGGAGCGCGACGGCAGCTGGTTGGTGCAGCTCCGTGATGACATCCCCGGCATCGTCTCCCCAGGGACCTGGGGCCTCTTCGGAGGCCACCTCGACCCTGGCGAGAGCCCGGATCAGGCCCTCAAGCGTGAGCTGCTGGAGGAAATCAACTGGTGCTCAGGGGACCTTCCCTTCTGGTTCCGCCACAGCACCTCGCAACGGATTGCCCACTTCTTTCGCTCCAGCCTGCCGCTGCCTCTGGAGGACCTTCAGCTGCTGGAGGGTCAGGACATGGTCCTGGCTGGCCTTGAGGAGCTGGCCACAGGCCAGGTCTGGAGCCCGAAGCTGCAGCAGGCCCGGCCCCTCGCCCCCTCCCTGCAGCTGGCGCTGGAGGCCCTGCGCCGGACCCCATGACCGCGGTTGATCCTTACCTTGAGCTGCAGGCCGTGGAGGCCTACCTGGGGACCCGCCGGGTGTTCGACAACCTCAGCCTGCGCCTGCACCGGGGGCAGAACAGCGTGATCCTGGGGCCGAACGGGGCCGGCAAGAGCGCCCTGATCAAGCTGCTCAGCCGTGAGATCTATCCCGTGGTCAAGCCAGGCTCACACCTGCGTCTGTTCGGCCGGGAAACAGTCAACCTCTGGGACCTCCGCGCCCGCATCGGCCTGGTCTCCCGCGACCTCCAGGCTGGCTACGTGGGCGCGGTGCCGGCCGCTGATGTGGTGCTCTCGGGCTTCTTCGGTTCGGTGGGGATCGGCCCCAGCCAGCACCCCAACGCCGGCCAACGCCAGCGGGTGCGCGAACTGATGCTTCGGCTGCAGCTGGAGGACCTGGCCGATCGCCCCTACCGCCAGCTCTCCGATGGCCAGCGCCAGCGCCTGCTGCTGGCGCGCGCCCTGGTGCACGATCCCCAGGTGCTGGTGCTGGATGAACCCACCACCGGCCTCGATCTGCGCGCCAAATACCAGCTGCTGCAGATTCTGCGCGAACTGGCCCAGGCCGGCACCACCCTGCTGCTGGTCACCCACCAGATCGAGGCGATCATCCCTGAGATCAGTCGTTGTCTGCTGCTGAGCCAGGGGGCGCTGGTGGCTGATGGCCCGACGGACGAGCTGCTGGCCGCTGGCCCCCTCAGTGAGCTGTTCGGCATGCCGCTGCAGGTGTTCAGCGCCGGTGGGTTCCGCCAGGTGCTGCCGGCCTCTGCCCGTGAGCAGGGCCTCACCCAGCCTCACGGCTCCTGGCGTTCCCCATGAGGCTGGGGCAAACTCACACCAGGCAGGTCATGGGCATGGCGTTGACCAAGCAGCAGCACCGCAGGCCGCGCTGGCTTGGGCTTCTGGCCATGGCGCCGCTGCTGGGCTTTCCCTTTGCCGGCGCCGCTGGGGCGATGTCCTCGCCCTGGTGGGAGAACTACGAGGTGCGTGAAACCTTTCTCTGCAATGACACCAACCAGGTGGTGGTGGAGCGCAATGACGCCCAGGCTTCGCTGCTGGCCGGGCGCTCCCGCACCACCCTTTTCCGCGAAGACTCGCCGCTGCCCGGCCTGCGCTACGGCACCGACCGCCTGCGCCTGATCCTGCGCGGGGATGAACTCACCCTCGAGCGGCTGCCGCAGCGCCTGCTCTGTCTGCGCACCGATCAGGTCTGATGGCATGACCCCCCTCTCCGATCGCACGGTGCTGTTGCTGATGGCCATCACCCTCGGGGCGGTGGCGGCCCTGGTGTTCTGGAGCGTGCGGCTGCAGCCGGCCCCCGAGACCCCGCTGCTCTGGAAGGAGAGCCCTGGCCGTAGCGCGCCTGCCGCCCCGGCGACCCAGCCGAAAGGCACCCTGCTCTGACTCCCTTGGCATCTCCCGACGACGGCCACGAGAGCAAACGACAGCTCCACCCCCTGCCCAAGGGGCTGGTGGAGCTCTACGGCCTGCTGGCGGTGCTGTTCGTGCTGGTGCCCGAGTGGATGGCCGGTGGCGCGATGCGCTCGATCCCCGGGGTGCACCAGGGCAACCCCCTGCCGGTCACGGCCAGTGCCTGGCGCCGGCTGCCGGAGTTGCGTCTGGCGGCCCTGAACCTGGCCCAGCTGCGCCAGCTGGCGCGGCGCCTGCGCCTCTGGGGCTACGCCAGCGACAGCCGCGAGCGGCTCACCCTGCGGATCCTGAGACGGCTCAAACGGATGCGCGCCTGGGAGGCGTTGCTGCCGCGGGGGCTGTGATAGCTTCCATTTCGCCGGGGCGTAGCGCAGCTTGGTAGCGCACCACTTTGGGGTAGTGGGGGTCGTGGGTTCAAATCCCGCCGCTCCGATTCTTTAACCGTTCATTTCTTCTTCGCCGGCTTCCCCAGCCGGTTTTTTTGTGTCTTCAGCCGCCAACAGAGCCTGCAGCGACGAGCGGCTGCTGTCCTGGCCGAGCCGGCCGCCAAGCTCCAGCCAGTGCTGCCAGCCTTCGCTTTGCCGGCTCTCGATCCAGTGGCTGAGTTGGGGAAAGGAGGCGCTGGGGCTGGTGCCGAGCACGTCCTCGAGCGCCGCGGTCATCACCTGCAGGTCGTGCATGTCGCCGAGGATGTCCTGGGCCTGCTTGAGGTCGCTGAGCCAGGGGCTGAAGGCTGGATCGAGGTAGGGCTCCAGGTTCTCGAGGCCATAGCGCACCGCCTTGATCCGCTTGCGCAGTCCATGCAGGGCCGGATCAGCAGGATCAGCGCTGAACCAGCCCGGTTCAAGAAACAGCCCCGCCGCCGCCTGGGTGCGCCACTCCCCCAGCCAGGGCTGCAGGGGCCGCTCCCCCAGGCTGGTGAAGCGGGGATGGTCCTGCCAGCGGTGCAGGCGCTCCAGCAGCTTCAGGTAACGGTGGCCGCGCAGGGACTCCGCCAGTCCCTCGAAGGCCCGGCGGCGATCGCGGCTCAGCTGCTTCATGGCGGGTCGCAGCGCCCTGGCCTCACGCTCCGGCAGCGACGGCAGCAGCCCGCTCTCCAGGCGCTCGCGCAGTACATCGAGATCGCGGCAGAGCCCTGTGCGCCGGGCCACACGGGCAATGCGGCGCTCGCTGATGCCATCGGGCAGGGTCAGGGCCGGCTGGAATTGCACCAGGGCGGTGCGCAGCCGCCGCAGGCTCACCCGCAGCTGATGCAGGGGTTCGGGATCGGCATCGGCCAGCACCTCGGGCTGCAGACGCCCCAGCCGCCGGGTCTGCTTCTGGATCAGCTGGGCGGCGTGGCTGCCGTTGCTGATGCCCTCCGGGGCCGGCAGCGATGGCGTATCAAACCGATCAGAGCCTTGGTTCCCGGCTGGTTCCATGGTCTTGGCTGCTCGCAGACTCCATTCTCCCGTCGGTCCGCCCAGGCCCCCGGTTTTCAGCGGGGCAGGGGGCGCTTGAGCTGCTGGAAGCTGCGGCCCAGGGCTTGGCCGACCGTCAGACCCACCGGCAGATCGCCGGCGAAGGAGCTGCCCAGGACATGGCGGTAGAGCTTGGTTTCCACCAGCCGGTAGGTGGTCTCCGGCAGGGGGATCGCCCCGGCGGCCTTGACGATCTCGGGACCCTGTCGCACGAAGGCCGTGACGAACCGCTGCAGCTCAGGGCGCTTGAGCAGCTGCTCGTTGTTGATGTATAGAAAAAGAGGACGGGAGAAGGGGAGGTAGCGTTCCTTCTGCACGGTCTCAATGGAAGGACGCACGGCCCCTTTGGGACCCTTCACCGCCAGTGATCGGATGCGATTGCGATTGGCGGCGTAATAGCTGAAGCCGAAGTAACCCAGGGACTGCAGGTCTTTGGCCACGCATTTCACCAGCATGTTGTCGTCTTCACTGCTGGTGTAGTCGCTTCTGGAGTTATCGGCCTGGCCGCTCACCGCCTTATTGAAGTAATCGAAGGTGCCGGAATCCTTGTCAGGACCGCAGAGTGTGATCGGTCGTGCCGGCCAGGCACTGTTCACCTGATTCCAGGTCTTGATGCGGCCCTGGGCTCGGCGATTCCAGAGACGGCCCAGCTCTGCGGGGGAGACCTCCGTGGCCCAGGTGTTGCGAGGATTCACCGCCACGGTGAGGGCATCGAAGGCGATCGGCAGCTCGATGAAGCGGATCCCCTTGGCTTCACAGGCCTTGATCTCCTGGCTGTTGATCGGCCTTGAGGCATTGCTGATGGCCACGGCCCCGGAGCAGAACGCACGGAAGCCAGCGGTGGTGCCGGTTTCCTTGAGCTCGAAGCGCACATCCCGACCGGCGGAGCTCTGGCGGAAGCGGCGGATGGCTAGGGCGGTGATCGGGAAGACGGTGCTCGATCCACTGATGCGGATCACCCCCTGGCTGCTCTGGGCCAGAGCTGAGCTGGGAGCACCCAACGTCGGCAGAAGGGCCAGGGCGGCCAGAGCGTTCAGCAGCCGAGCTCCCGGGCCCAAAGGCGAACGCAGTGGCTTCAGCTTCGAGCTCATGGAGTGGTTGCCATTCAGTCCACTCTGGGGGCCGAAGGCCTGCCTTTCCGTTAAAGCGGGGTTAGGGCTGGGTTGTGATCGCCACTACCCATAGGCTGCCTGCCACGGCGTTCGGACGTAGGGGCAATGGATCCTGGCTGCAGTGGCGAGCCCGCCTTTGATGACCGGCTGGGTGATCAGCCGCCTGACCAGTGGGCTGAGCTGGTGCGTCAGCGGCGCCGCTGGTTCTGGGGGGAGGGCTATCCGCTGGTGCGGATGTTGCAGCGCTTCCTGCTCGAGGCGCCGGAACTGGCCGAGAGCCTCGGCTACTCCGACACCGACTGCCTGTTTCGGGAGGGGTATGGCCTTGATCTGGTGATCGGCGCGGAGGGCGTGCGATCGCTGGAGTCGCTGCTGGGGGCCGGCTCCCCATCCCGGCCAAGGCAGCGGCAGTCGGCCCGGGCCTGCGCCTGCTGCGGCCAGTCCTTCCTGGCCGGGCGAAGGGATGCCCGCTACTGCTGCAATCGCTGCCGCGCGCGGGCCAGCCGGGAGCGGCGACGGCCCTAGGGTTCGGCGGATTTGTCGGCTGCTGTGGGGACGAGGGATCACGGTCAGCCCGGGCTTGATCTGCGGCCGGGAGAGAGAGCCCTGGTGGCTGGGCTTCTGCTTCACTCCCTGCTGGTGGGGGCGGTGCTGATCTTCACGCTCACCGCGGCGAATGCTCTGTTCGTCTCCACGGTCGGACCCTCCGGCCTTGCCTACGTCTACCTGGCGGTGGCGGCGGTCGGTCCGCTCAGTAGCGCCGCCATGCTGAGTCTGGGGCGGCGGCTCTCCCAGCGCCGTACCTGGCGCCTGCAGCTTCTGGTGGTGACCCTGGTGCCGCTGGCGCTGCGCTGGTTTCTGGCCTGGGGGGATCAGGCCACGGCGGCCTTTGCCCTGCTGGTCTGGTATCGGCTGGCCGAGATCCTGCTCAATCTGGAGTTCTGGGGCCTGGCGGCCACCCTGCTCCACGTGCGTCAGGCCAAACGGTTGTACGGCCTGATCGGCTCAGGCGAAGTGGTGGCCCTGGTTGTCGGTGGCTTCACCCTGCCGCTGCTGGTGTCCTGGATCGGCAGCGACAACATCATCCTGCTGGCCGCTGGTGCCAGCGCCCTTTGTCTCCCCCTTCTCGGCTGGATCCAGCGGCAGGCCCGATCGGCGGAGCCCGACGTCATTGCCACCCCCTCGGTGGATTCGCCCCTGCCACCCGCCGCGACCCGGGCCCCAAGCTCCTTCCTTCCGCTGGTGTTCGGCCTCTTTCTGGCCTCGGTGCTGATGCGCTACCTCGTAGATCAGAGCTTTCTGGTGGTGGCCCACGAACGATTCACCAGCGCCAATGAGCTCACCGCCTTTCTCGGGGTGTTCTATGCCTGCGCGGGTGTGGCCACCCTGGTGCTTCGCGGCGGCGTCTCGGCTCCATGGCTCGCCCGCTTCGGCCTCGGGGGCGGCCTGACGATCCTGCCGGCCAGCCTCGCCACGGCAGTACTGGTAGCTGTCGGATCCGCCCTGGGGGCGCTTCCGGGTGCCTTGCTGTTCCCGGCGATCGCGGGGACGAAATTCTTCGATCGCTCCCTGCGCCTGTCGATCGATCGGTCCGCAGTCCTGCTGCTGTTTCAACCCCTCGGGGCGCTGCAACGGGTGCGGGTTCAGACCCTGGCGGAGGGGGTCGTCAGTCCCCTGGGGGCTGGGCTGGCCGGTTTGTTGCTACTGGCCATCGGCCGGATCTGGCCCAATCAGCTGGGGGTTCTGCCCACTGTGATGCTGGGCCTGCTGTTGCTCTGGTTGCTGCTGGCCCAGCTGCTGCGCCAGCAGTATCCGCTGGTGCTGGCCGGGGCGTTGCAAGGGCGCACCCTGGCCGGGGGCTTGGTGTCGATCCAGGAGCCAGCCACCCGGGATGTGCTGATCAAGGCCCTCCAGTGGCCCGCAGCGGCCCCGGTGCTCCAGGCCATCGAGCAGCTGGGCCACTCGGACCCGGAGTTCATCATCGAGCGCGCCGACAGCCTGCTGCTCCATCCGGCGGCGGAAGTGCGCCATGCGGTTCTTGTGCGGCTGGAGGAAGTCAGCGATGAGGCCCCCATCGAGCTGATCGAGCGTCTGGCCAACTCGGATTCCGATGGCGAGGTGCGCGGAGCGGCGCTGCGGGTGCTGGCAGCCCACGACGAAGAGCGGATTCTCGAGGTCTATGGCTCGATTCTGGCCGGCCGTTCGGCTCCGGAGCGAACGGGGATGATCGTCGGTCTGCTGCGACACGGAAGCCTGGAGGGGCTGCTGCTCGCGGCCCGAGCCCTCAACGACCTCCTGCAGAGCGTCGATCCCCTCTGCCGTGTCCAGGCCGCGCGGGTGTTGGCGGACGTGGGAGGCAGAAATCTCTACCGCCCCCTGGTGACGCTGCTGAACGATCCGGACCGCAGGGTGCGCACGGCGGCGCTCGAGGCCGCGGCAACGCTGATCAACCGCCGCCTGCTGCCCCACGTGATCGATCGGCTAGGCGATCCGGGATGCCGTGGCGCCGCGACCCGGGCCCTGCTGGCGGCCGGGGAGGAAGGGTTAGCGCGGCTGCTCGAGGAACTCCAAACCCTTCCCCCCGGAAGCGGGACGGAGAAGCTGATCCTGGGGGTGCTGGGGCGGTTCCGCCACCCCGGCGCCTGGTCGGTGCTGGTGCAACGGATGGCGGAGCGGGATCCGGCGCTGCGTCATGCGGCCCTGGCTGCCCTGGCCTCATCGGGCTATCAGGTCGCTCAGCCAGAGCGCCGGCTGGTGGAGGGTCGCCTGCAGGAGGAGGTGCGCTTCGGCGCCTGGTTGCTGGCGGCCCTGGCGGATCTCGAGGAGCGACCGCTGCATCCAGTGCTGTCCTCGGCCTTCGGCCAGGAGCTGGATCGGGTTCGCCAGAGGTTGCTGCTGCTGTTGAGCTTTCTGCATCCCGGTCGTGCCCTCCGCCAGGTGAGGCTGCGCTATTGGACCGGCTCGACGCGGGAGCAGGCCTTGGCCCTGGAACTGCTGGAGTCGACGATCCCTCCACAGCATCTGGACCCCACCATGCCCTTGCTGGATCGGCACTCATCCGCGGAGGCCCTGGCCCTGCTGCACGAGAAGTACCGTCCCACCGTGTCGCCTGAGTCGTGCGGCTGGTTGCTGGCGATCATGGGAGGTGGCCATGGGCTCCCCGGCGACGGTTGGTTGCTGACCTGCGCCCTCTACAGCCTGGCGTTCCATCCGCAGGCGTTCCACTCCGATGGTCGGGTCCTGGAGGCCATTGCGGTGGCTCAATCCTCGACCAACCCGATGGTGGCGGAGACCGCTCGCTACACCGCCCGATCCTTTCTCCCGAATTCAGGCTCTGCCGTCATGACCAGGACATCTCTGACGATCGAGAAGGTGCTGCTGCTCACGTCGGTAGGAATCTTCTCGTCCACGCCCAGTGATGTGCTCGTGCAACTGGCCCAGGCCATCGATGAGGTGTGCTTGGCGGCGGGGGACACCCTGTTCAGCCTTGGCGACATCGGCACGGCGATGTACGTGATCGTGGAGGGACGCATGCGCGTTCACATCGACGACCAGACCATCGTGGAACTGGGCGAACGGGAGATTGTCGGCGAGTTGGCGGCGCTGGACCCTGAGCCCCGCTCGGCCTCGGTGAGCGCGCTTGTGCCCAGTCGCCTGTTTCGTATTGAGCAGGAAACCCTGTTGGATCTGATGACGGATCAACCGGAGATCGTCCGAGGGGTGATTCGCGAGTTGGCGCGAAGGATTCGCCGGAGCAACCAGCGGGAGGGCGTCATCGAGCATGGGGCCGCAGCCTGAGTGAACTGACGCCGGCAGTGAGGACGACGCCTAGGTCAGGATCCTGTTCCGAATGATTTGAGGAACCAGAGGATTTCGCCTGCATCCCAGCCCAGTTCGTCAAACTTCTTCACCACCACCTCATCGGAGCCCTCCATCAGAGTCCGGGCGAAACACCTCACCAGAGAGGCGCTCGAGAACTCCATGCCCCTGGAGGCAGCAGCCGCCACCACGTCATCGGCGCTGGTGGCCATTTTGACGGTGCGCTGCAGATCTTCGTCGCTGCGCAGGCACTCCATGAACTGATGGATGACATCGTCTGTTGGCATGGCTCTTGAGCGCTCTGTTTAGAATCCCTCAATTTAACTCATTTTATGACCCCCCTCCCCCTCAGGCGAGTCGACCACGGCAGAAGCGTCCCCATTTCACGAACTTTGGCAGCCAGGAGCTGAGGCCCTGGCTGTTGGAGTGGGCGCGGGACTGCGGGGCTTTCTTTGTTCCTCCAGCCTGGCTGGTTCGCCACCGATCCCAAGAAGCCGGACTGAGGTGGTCTGGGTTTTCTGGACAGGTCCCATCGTTAACCTCTGAGGCGGGGCACCGCCCCTGAAAGGGGCTCCCACCCATGAGTAAACGCCGCACACACAGCCCCGAGTTCAAGGCCAGGGTCGCCATGGAGGCGATCAGTGGTCGCAAGACGCTCCAGGAGATTGCCGCTGACCACGCGGTCCACCCGATCCAGGTGAGCCAATGGAAGAAGCAGCTCCTGGAGGGCGCCAGCGACCTGTTCACCCGGGGCAAGAAGACGCAGGTCAAGGACGAGAGCCAGGCCAAGGAGGCTGAGCTGTTCCAGCAGTACTGCTTCGCAGAAGCCTGACGGCTACGGCAAGCTCCAGATGGAGCTGGAGTGGCTGAAAAAAAAGTCTCAACTGCTCTGATGCCCGTGAACTGCGCAAACTGGTCGATCATGACCACCCTGAGCTCACGGTCAGCCGCCAGTGCGAGCTCCTCGGATTGCCACGATCGACCCTCTACTACAAGCCCGTGCCTGTCAATGAGTCCACCCTGCGGATCATGGCCAGGATCGATGCCTTGTACCTGGAGGATCCCACCACCGGCAGCCGGAGGATGGTGCAGTACCTGGCCAGAGAAGGAATCTCCATCAGCCGTGACCGTGTCCGAAACCTCATGCGGTGCATGGGTTTACGGGCGATCTATCAGAAGCCGCGCACCACGGTGCCAGGCGATACAGCGGAGAGATTTCCATGCCTGGTGGACCTCAATCAGGTCACGACAATCGATCAGGTATGGGCAACCGACATCACGTACATCCCGCTGCAGAAGGGCTTTTTGTACCTGGTGGCGGTGGTTGATCTCTTCTCCAGGCATGTGCTCAGCTGGAAACTCTCCAACAGCCTTGACACGGAGTTTTGCCTGGAGGCCCTGGAGATGGCCCTGGCCAGTGGCCGCAAGCCGCAGATCTTCCATTCCGATCAGGGCTGTCAGTTCACCTCTACGGCCTT
>NZ_JAGQBF010000033.1 GCF_024345495.1 Synechococcus sp. RedBA-s
GGGGCCTGCTGGGGGGAATCGTGTCGCTGTTCGCCCTGGTGGGGGACCTGACTGAATCGATGATGAAGCGGGATGCGGGCGTGAAGGATTCCGGTGATGCCATCCCCGGCCACGGCGGCATCCTCGATCGCATCGACAGCTTCCTGTTCACCCCGGCGGTGGTCTTTTACTTCGTGACCTTGTTGATCCCGCTGCTGGGCTGAGGGCTGCTCAGGGGGTGACCTGAGCTTCGCCCTGAAGTCGGAGTCTGTCGGCCTCAAGGCTGGCGTGCTCGATGCGGATGTTCGGATCCATCGGCAGGCGCCCCCGCAGCTGTCCGTTGAGGTCGCGGATCACGACGCTGCCCCCGTCGGCTTCGGGCATGGTTTCCAGCTCGATCAGCTGGGGTTCTCCGTAGGCCTCTGCGGCCACCACCAGGATGCCCCGGGTGATGCGCAGCTGGCGCAGGGGCCCCAGGCCCAGCAGCTGCTCGCCGAGATGGTCGCTGAGGTTCCGCCAGCGGGGACGGTTCAGGGAGCCGCTCAAGCCATCGGCCGTGAAGGCCACTGTGCCGCGGATCAGGAAGGCGTGCTCTAGCTGCAGCGGCTGGCCGCGCAGCACCCCCCCGATCTGGATGTTCAGGGGATCGCTCTGCAGCTCCACCAGCTCGATCTCCAGCCCCTGGTACACCACCTTGCGGGCCATCAGGCTCACCCCATCGAGGCGGCCGCGCAGCAGGTTGAGGGCCGTGCCATGCAACTGGATCTCGAGGCTCTCGACGGCCTCGCATTGGCTCCTGATCCAGAGCTGGAGGCCTGAGGCCAGCAGTTGCAGCAACGGGCCGCTGCTGGACGATCGCTGTGGCTGTGCGGATTCATCTCCAGCCATGCGGGCGAGGTCGGGAAGGTTTTCCTAACAGAACGGGTTCCATCCCGATCTGCTGGTTGTCAGTTGACCGCCGGCTGGTTGTCAGCGTCAGCTGAGGGACAGATTAAGGTCTGGTTGGGTTATGCCTTGGATGGGACATCCAGATCTAGAAATTAGAGATGTCCAAAGTGCTCACCATGAACTCCCGCATTTCCTTCGTCGCACTAGCGGCAGCTGCCGCCGGCGCCGTTGGCACCGTCTTCGCCATCCCAGCCCGTGCCGCCGAGCCCGCCTCGGCTGTTGCCCCCGGTGCGGCCGCCCTGCTTGCCCCCGGTGGCACAGCCATCGCCCTCAGCCCCAGCGCTGAGCCCGCCGCCAAGACCGACACCACCGTTGCCCAGAGCTACGGCACCAGCGAAGCCCCTGTCTATCAGCAGGCCACCGGCTGGTATCTCGGGCTGGGTCTCGGCGCTGCTTGGCCCTCCGATACGGGTTTCCGCACCCGCAACCTGGATAATCGCGGTTTCGAGAATGTCAATGGCGATCTCAGTTTCGGCGGCGGTTTCTCCGGCGATCTCGCGGTTGGCTACGACTTCGGCGCGTTTCGTACCGAGCTGAGTTACGTCTATACCAGCTCAAGTGTCAATGAGGTGTCGTTCTCGGCCGACGGGAACACCTACGACGTCGGCGCCTCAGGTTCCATCAACAAGAACGACATCTTCGCCAGTGGCTACTGGGACATCAGCACCGGCAGCCGCTGGACTCCCTACATCGGTGGCGGTCTGGGTTACACCAACCTGAGCACACCCCGCATCAGGATCTCCGATAACGGCCAAAGCGCTTCCACCGGAAGTGCCAATGTGGGCCTTTTCGGCTGGCAGGCCAAGCTGGGGGTCAGCTATGGCGTCAGCGAGGTCAGCGACGTCTACCTTGAGGGCACCTACTCCGGCGCCTCCGGATTCGATGGCGATGATGTCCGCTACGACTCTTACAACGACTTCGGCGCCAAGCTTGGCTTCCGCTACCGCTTCGGACAGCCGGCTCCCCAGCCAGTGGTGGTGACCCCGGCCCCGGCCCCCGAGCCTGCCCCGCAACCAGCTCCTGAGCCCTTCGTTCAGCCCATTCCCCAGGCTGAGCCCATCCGCGGCCTCTGGTGAGCTGAGATTCAGCGGGCCGTTCGGCCGCCTCTGTCTTCAGCAGACGGCGGCCACGGCCTCGGGTCGGTCTAAGTGGGGAAGGTGGCCGCAGGCAGTCAATTCCTCGACCCTATTGCCCAGCAGGGCAAGAGCGGCCTGCTTTTGCGGCTGCCTCAGGATCCGATCATCGGCTCCCCATAGCACCTTGAGGGGCTGTGGGGGCAGGGGTTCGCCACAGCCGGCGAAGCCTCCGCTGCGGGCGAAGCGACCCAACGCTTCGCCCCAGCCAATCACCTGTAGGTGCAGAGAAGCGATCTCTTCCTCGGCGGGCCCAACGCTGGATGCAGGGTCGGCAAAGGCCTGGCGGCAAAGACCGCGCCTCACCCCCGGCAGGGCGAGAAACTTCACCCCCAGGCGATCCAGCAGGGGGGGAAGGGGCATGGGACGTCCGGTGAGACCGGCGGGTGCCAGCAGCAGTAGCCGGTCTACCCGTGTAGGCAGTCGCCGGGCCAGCTCCACCGCCACAGATCCGCCCATGGAGGCGCCGATGACGCCCAAGGGCGGTGGTGAGTTTGAGGCTGAGGCTGCCTCGATCCGCTCCACCATGGCCGTGAGGTGGTCAAGCACACCTCTGGGGTTGTAGCGCCCAGCTGCGGGCCGAGGGCAGAAGCCGAAGCCGAAGAGGTCGGGAATGTAGAGGCGAAAGCGGGGCGCCAGCAGGGGCGCCAGCCGGCGGAACTCCAGCAGGGAACTGTCGAAACCATGCAGGAGGAGAAGGGGTTCGCCCTCTCCAAGCACGGCTACGGGCCAGCGCCCACTGAAGCCCGGCAGCTCCCACCACTGCACTCGTCCAGCCAGATCGCGGCCCTGGGGGTCCAGCAGGGTGCTGGCGGCTCTGGCGATCAACTCCGGACCCTGGCACCACTCCGCCTGGGGGAAGCGGCTCAAGGACGGGTCTCTGGGCAGAGCTGGGCTTCGCCGATCTGGCTGCTCTCCGCCGGCCTCGACTCAGCTGTAGTGCTCACCATGGCGGTCAGCAGGTCGTTGGCGCCCACGGGGAAGGGCAGGTGGTGCAGGTCGGAGCCGGGACGAACGGCGAAGGCGCAGACGCTGTTGAGGTCGTTGAGACTGGCCTCGGCCAGGCCCAGGTCTTCGAGGCTCACCGGCAGGTTCAGGGCCCGGAAGAAGGAAATCAGCTGACGGCGGGCCTGGCTGGCCAGGCGGTGGCCACCGAGCAACTCCTCCAGCCGCAGCTGCACGAGCACGCCGAAGCCCACCTTCTCACCGTGCAGCAGGTGATGGCAGGCGGGCAGTTGGGTGAGGCCGTTGTGAATGGCGTGTGCGGCCACGGTGCGGCAGCGGGCACCACCGAGGCCGCCAATCAGGCCGGCCGTGAGCGCCGAGGCTTCAGCCACCCGCACCCAGGCGTCGCCCCCAGGCTCGGCCATGGCCGAACCAGCCTCCAGCAGGAGTTGGTCTCGCAGCACCCGGGCCTGCTGAACGGCCTGCTGAACCAGGCCATCGCTGCTCGCACCGCTGCTCACCGAGGCCTCATACCACTTGGCCATGGCATCGGCGATGCCGCTGGCCAGGGTGCGATGAGGAGCCTGCAGCACCAAATCGTGGTCGAAGATCAGTAGGTCGGGGCAGCGATCCAGGACCAGATCGGAGTGGAAAGCGCCTTCGGCTGAATAGAAGTTGGCCAGGGCGGTCCAGCCGGCACAGGTGGCGGCGCTGGTGGGCACCGTGATGCAGGCCAGGCCGAGGCGATGGGCCAGCAGCTTGCCGGCATCCAGCACCTTGCCGCCGCCCATGGCGATGACCCCGTCGCAGCGGCCGGCCTGGGCTTCGGCTGCCAGGCGCTGCAGATCGATCTCGCAGCAATCGAACTGAAGCTCGGCAGAAACGGGCTCCAGAGCGAGGCTTTGGAGATCAGCCCAGGCCCGCTGGCGCAAGTGTGCGGTGGCCTGGCTGCGGCCCAGCAGCAGCGGCCGGCGGCACAGTGAGGGAACGGAATCGAGAGAGGCCATCCAGGCCGAAGGCCCCCGCACCAGGCGGGCGGGGGCTATCGCATGCTGACTGAGGTCTGTCACCATCGAATCGAGGCGTCAGACGCTGGCAGCAGCCAGTTCCGGCTCCGCAACCACGGTCTGGTGGCGGATAACCACCTTCTTCTCGTCGTTGACGTCGACCAGGGCCGAATCGCCGTCCTTCAGACGCCCGGAGAGGAATTCCTCCGCCAGGGAATCTTCGAGCAAGCGCATCACGGCTCGCCGCAGAGGACGGGCTCCGTAGCTGGGGTTGTAGCCCTCTTCGACGAGGCGCTCCTTGAAGGCCTCGGTGACTGAGAGGCCGATGCCCTTCTCCTGCATGCGCCCAAACACCTCGCGCAGCATGATCTCGGCAATCTCCTTGACCTCGTCGCGGGTGAGTTGCCGGAAGACGATGATCTCATCGAGACGGTTGAGGAACTCAGGGCGGAAGTACTGCTTCAGCTCCTCGTTAACCAACGAGCGGATGCGGTTGTACTGGGTTTCCTCAACCGCTGCGCCGGAGAACTCGAAGCCGAGGCCACCGCCGCCTTTCTCGATCACCTTCGAACCGATGTTCGAAGTCATGATGATCAAAGTGTTCTTGAAGTCCACCGTGCGGCCCTTGGAATCGGTCAGTCGACCGTCTTCAAGGAGCTGCAGCAGCAGGTTGAACACATCGGGGTGGGCTTTCTCGATCTCATCGAAGAGCACCACGGTGTAGGGACGTCGGCGCACGGCTTCGGTGAGCTGACCGCCTTCGTTGAAGCCCACATATCCAGGAGGAGAGCCAATCAGCTTGCTGACGGTGTGCCGCTCCATGAACTCGGACATGTCGAGACGAATCATCGACTCTTCGCTGCCGAAGAAGTAGGCAGCCAGGGCCTTGGTGAGCTCTGTTTTGCCGACGCCGGTGGGACCGGAGAAGATGAAGCTGGCGATCGGGCGATTGGGGTTCTTCAGGCCCACCCGGGCGCGACGAATGGCCTTGGAGACGGCCTTGACGGCTTCGTCCTGACCGATCAGGCGCTGGTGCAGGGTCTCCTCCATGTTCAGCAGCTTCACAGACTCGCTTTCGGTGAGCTTCTGGACGGGAACACCGGTCCAGGAGGCCACGATCTGGGCGATGTCCTCTTCGGTGACCACCGGAGGGCGTTCGCCGCTGGAGGAGATCAGGGCATTGTCGGCAGCGGTTCTGGCTTCTGCCTCGGCGACGGCTTCAGTGGATCCTTCCACGGCGATGGAGAGGCTGGGTTCTTCGTCGCGGCGGGCCTGAAGAATCGAGCGAATCTGATCGCGCAGTTCCACTTCCTTGTCACGCAGTTCTCCAGCCTTGCTGAAATCCTGCTGACGGACGGAATCTTCCTTCTGCTTCTGAATGCCCCGCAGTTGCTTGTCGAGTTCCTTGGCCGCCGGTGGCAACTTGGAGTTCATCAGGCGCACGCGGCTGCCGGCTTCATCCACAAGATCGATGGCCTTGTCGGGCAGGAAGCGATCGGAGATGTAGCGATCACCGAGGGTGGCGGCGGCCACCAAGGCTTCATCGCTGATTTTGAGGCGATGGTGCTGCTCGTAGCGCTCGCGCAGGCCGCGCAGGATCTCGATGGTGTCGACTACGGAGGGTTCTCCCACCATCACCGGCTGGAAGCGGCGCTCCAGAGCTGCGTCGCGCTCGATGTGCTTGCGGTACTCGTCGAGGGTGGTGGCGCCGATGCACTGGAGTTCGCCCCGGGCCAGGGCCGGCTTGAGAATGTTGGCGGCGTCGATGGCTCCTTCGGCGGCACCGGCTCCGATCAGGGTGTGCACCTCATCGATCACCAGGATCACGTTGCCCGCGCTGCGGATCTCTTCCATGATCTTCTTAAGGCGCTCCTCGAATTCACCCCTGTACTTGGTGCCGGCCACCAGCAGGCCGATGTCGAGGGTGAGAACCCGCTTGTCCTCGAGGATGTCGGGGATTTCGCCGATGATGATGCGCTGGGCGAGCCCTTCGGCGATGGCGGTTTTACCGACACCGGGCTCACCGATTAGCACCGGATTGTTCTTGGTGCGGCGCCCGAGGATCTGAATGACGCGATCGATTTCGTTATGACGACCCACCACGGGGTCGAGCTTGCCCTCGGCGGCGAGCTGGGTGAGGTTGCTGCCGAATTCGTCGAGGGTGGGTGTTTTAGTGGAGCCTTTGCTGCCACCACCGCCGGCAGTGACCTCGGCGGTTTCGCCGAGCATGCGGATCACCTGGGTGCGCACCTTTGCCAGATCGACGCCAAGGTTCTCCAGAACTCTGGCAGCAACGCCCTCACCTTCCCGGATCAGGCCCAGCAGCAGGTGCTCGGTACCGATGTAGTTGTGCCCAAGCTGGCGGGCTTCCTCGAGGGACAGCTCAAGCACCCGCTTGGCGCGGGGAGTGAAGGGGATTTCAACTGCCACGAAGCCGGAACCACGGCCGATGATCTTCTCGACCTCGACCCGAGCGTCCTTGAGATTGACCCCCATCGACTTGAGCACCTTGGCGGCCACACCAGTGCCCTCACCGATCAAGCCCAGCAGGATCTGCTCAGTGCCCACGAAGTTGTGACCCAGCCTTCGGGCCTCTTCCTGGGCCAGCATGATCACTTTGATGGCCTTCTCGGTAAACCGCTCGAACATCTGCGGTGCCTGTGCAAGTCACACCAACCTATCAGGGCTGAGAGGGTGTGCGTGATTCTGACTTGAGTTCTGGCGAATCGGCTGGCACCACTGGGGTGTTCCGGCTCAATTGCCACACATTCAGGCCTGAATTCGTACGGCCTTACGAATCAACAAAGGGCGGCAATCCGCACCTTCATCAACGCCAGCCAGCGCAGTTGCACTCAGTACGGGCCGAACGATCCGGTGCAGCCCTTGAGTTGGCACCATTGGATCAGAGCATCCTGGCCATTGCGGTAGTAACCGCGACGACGGCCGGTGCTGCGGAAACCGAGCGAGGCGTAGAGCCCCAGGGCGGCGGTGTTGCCGGCGGCCACCTCCAGGCTGGCCGCGCTGGCACCCCGCTCTCGCCCCTGGCGCATCAGCTCGCCCATCAGCCTTCGGGCCAGGCCGATCCGCCGCTGGGTGGGGTGCACCAGCACCAGCAGGATCTGCAGCTCATCGAGAATCAGCCAGCCGCTGGCCACGGCCAGCAGCTGAGATCCAGAGAGAACACCCAGCAACCAGCGCTCGGCAGCCGCCTGCTCCTGGGCCTCCAGCTCCTGGTGCCACTGGCTCAGGTCCCAGCCCTGGGGGCGGCAGAGCCGATCGAGCTGGTGGCAGGCCTCAGCGTGGTCGGGCTCCAGGCGCCGCGTCTTGAATTCCCCCGGCCCTGCCGCTTCGAGGTTCATCCTTACGATTGTCTTCAAGCAGGACACCGATCCAAGGATGGCGCCGATGACCGTTTCTCCCGTCACCGCGGCGACGCGCCCCTTCGAGTTGAACGCTGATTCGCTCAGCCCCAACCGCAATCTCACGCCGCTTACCTCAGCCCTCGACGACCGCGAGCAGCTGCAGGTGGGTGGCTGTGACCTGGGCGAGCTGGCCCGCCGCTACGGCACACCGCTGTACGTGCTCGATGAAGTCACGCTGCGGGCCAGTTGCCGGGCCTACCGCGAGGCCCTCGCCGCCCACTATCCCGGCCCATCCCTGGCGCTCTATGCCTCCAAGGCCAACAGCAGCCTGATGCTCAGTGCCCTGGTGGCCTCCGAAGGCCTCGGCCTTGATGCCGTCTCAGCGGGTGAACTGCTCACGGCTCTGCAGGGGGGCATGCCGCCTGAGCGGATCGTGCTGCATGGGAACAACAAGTCAGATGAGGAGCTCTCCCTGGCGGTGGCCCACGGCGTGACCGTGGTGGTGGACAACGACCACGACCTGGAGCGCCTCACCGAGCTGGCCCCCGCCGCCGGCCGGGTGGTGCCGCTGATGCTGCGTTTCACTCCCGGCATCGAGTGCCACACCCACGAGTACATCCGCACCGGCCACCTCGACAGCAAGTTCGGCTTCGACCCCGACCAGCTCGACCCCGTGCTGCGCCGTCTGGCCAGTTGTCCCTGGGCCCGGCTCACAGGGCTCCATGCCCACATCGGCTCGCAGATCTTTGAGCTGCAGCCCCACCGTGATCTGGCTGGGGTGATGGCCGATGCCCTGGCCCTGGCCCGCTCCCTCGGCCACCCCGTGACCGACCTGAATGTGGGCGGCGGCCTGGGCATCCGCTACGTGAGCTCCGACGATCCCCCGACCATCCAGGAGTGGGTGAAGGGCGTGGCCGAGTCCGTGGTGCGTGCCTGCCGCGAGCGGGATCTGGAGTTGCCGCGGCTGCTGTGTGAACCGGGGCGCTCCCTGGTGGCCACCGCCGGTCTCACCGTCTACACGATCGGCAGCCGCAAGCAGATCCCCGGCCTGCGCACCTACCTCTCGGTGGATGGGGGCATGAGCGACAATCCCCGGCCGATCACCTATCAATCGAGCTACACGGCGGTGCTGGCGGAGCGGCCCACGGCCACGCCCACGGAAACGGTCACAGTGGCGGGAAAGCACTGCGAATCCGGTGATGTGCTTCTCAAGGACCTGGCCCTGCCGGCCAGCAGCAGCGGCGATCTGCTGGTGGTCTTCGCCACCGGCGCCTACAACGCCTCGATGGCTTCGAACTACAACCGCATCCCCAGGCCCGCGGCGGTGCTGGTGCACGGGGGTCAGGCGGAGCTGGTGCAGCGGCGGGAGCGACCAGACGAGCTGCTGCTCCACGACGTGCTGCCAGAACGTTTTCGGCCGATAGCATGAGCACAGTGCTGTAGGGATCTGTGGTCTGGCTGAGGCTCCTCGATCTGCGCCTGCTGCTGGATCTGCTGTTCGCCTCGTCCCTCGGGATGCTGTTGCTGGCCCGGGTGCGCGAATCCCGCACCCTCTGGCTGCTGCGGGGCTGGCTGTTCCTGGTGGCCCTGGTCTGGGTGGTCCAGCGCTTCGCCAACCTGCCCCTCACCACCCGCCTGCTGGAGGCGGTGGTGCTGGGTTGCAGCCTGGCCCTGGCGATCCTCTGGCAGGGGGAGCTGCGGCGCCTGATGGAGCTGCTGGGGACCGGCCGACTCGACGTGCTGCTGGGCAACCAGGGGGTCGATCAGGAGATGTCGGGGGCGGTGGCGATGCTCACCGAGGCGGCTGGCCGCCTCTCCCAGGGCCGCCGCGGCGCCTTGATCCTGGTGGACCTGGGCAGTGATCTGCGCCCTGAGGATTTCCTCAACCCCGGCATCGAGCTCGACGCCATGCTCTCGGTGGATCTGCTGCTGAACCTGTTCGCCGCCGACACCCCTCTGCACGATGGCGCCCTGCTGGTGCGCGGCAGCCGCATCCTCTCGGCAGGGGTGATCCTGCCGCTCTCGCGCCAGGGCATCACCCGCTACGGCACCCGCCACCTGGCGGCCCTAGGCATCACCGAGCGCTTCGACCGCTGCCTCTGCATCGTGGTCTCCGAGGAGACCGGCACCCTCTCTCTGGCGCGCCAGGGCAAGTTGGAGCGACCGATCACCAGCAGTCGTCTGCGGGAGTTGCTCACGGCTTCCCTGACCCCCTCCTCTACAAAACCCCCGGCCAAGGCTGTGGGCGGTTCGGTGGTGCCACTTCCCACGGGACGTACCGTGGCCGAGGACACGCCCGAATCCCGCGCATGAGTCGCTCCCCGGCGACCACCGACCCGATCCAGGTTTCCGCCCAGCCCTCCGAGCTGTTGCCGGCCTGCCTGGATCCCGCCCGGTTGCCGGCCCATGTGGCCGTGATCATGGATGGCAACGGCCGTTGGGCCCGGCGGCGGCGCCTGCCGCGAATGATGGGTCACCGCGAGGGAGTGGAAGCGCTCAAGCGCACCCTGCGGCTCTGCAGCGATTGGGGCATCGGTGCCCTCACCGTTTACGCCTTCTCCACCGAGAACTGGAGCCGGCCCGGAGAGGAGGTCACCTTCCTGATGTCCTTGTTCGAGCGGGTGCTCGCCCGCGAGCTGCAGGCCCTGGAGAGGGAGCGCGTGCGCATCCGCTTCCTGGGCGATCTCGAGCAGCTGCCGGAGGGACTGCAGGAGCGGATTGCCGCCGCCGAGGCCCGCACCGCCGCCAACACCGGCATTCACTTCAACATCTGCACCAACTACGGCGGCCGGCGGGAGCTGGTGCAGGCGGCCCGGCGTCTGGCGGAACAGGCGGCCCGCGGTGAGCTCGATCCCGCCGCCATTGATGAAGCCCACTTCGAGGCCGAGCTTCTCACCGCAGGTGAGGTGGACCCTGACCTGCTGATCCGCAGCAGCGGCGAGTACCGCATCAGTAATTTTCTGCTCTGGCAGCTGGCCTACGCCGAGATCCACATCACCGATGTGCTCTGGCCCGATTTCAACGAACAGGCCCTGCTGCGGGCTGTGCTGGATTACCAGGGTCGCCAGCGGCGCTTCGGGGGAGTTGAGCCCCTGCTTCTCCCCGACGCCTGACCCTCTCCCCTTCCACTCCCTGCCCCGTTGACCACCACCTCCCGCCCCTCAGCCGCTGCCACCCCGGCCACCGCCATCAGCACCACTGGTGCCCCTGCCCTGCGCCACGACTGGAGCCGTGAGGAGATCCAGGGGTTGCTGGAGATGCCGCTGATCGATCTGCTCTGGCGGGCCCAGGGGGTGCACCGGGCCGCCAACCCCGGCTACCGGGTGCAGCTCGCCTCCCTGCTCAGCGTCAAGACCGGCGGCTGCGAGGAAGACTGCGCCTACTGCCCCCAGTCGATGCACAACAGCAGCGACGTGAGCGGGCGGCCGGAGCTGGAGGTGGAGCCGGTGCTGGCTCGGGCCCGGGCCGCCAAGGCGGCGGGGGCCCATCGCTTCTGCATGGGCTGGGCCTGGCGCGACATCCGCGATGGCGCCCCCTTCGAGGCGATGCTGGCCATGGTGCGCGGTGTGCGTGAGCTGGGCCTCGAGGCCTGCGTGACCGCCGGCATGCTCAGCGACGCCCAGGCCGAGAGCCTGGCGGCGGCGGGCCTCACCGCCTACAACCACAACCTCGACACCAGCCCCGAGCACTACGGGCAGATCATCACCACGCGCACTTACCAGGAGCGGCTGGAAACCCTGGCCCGGGTGCGCCAGGCGGGCATCACCCTCTGCTGCGGCGGCATCATCGGCCTGGGGGAGAGCGTCAACGACCGCGCCGGTCTGCTGCAGGTGCTCGCCGGCCTCGATCCCCATCCCGAGAGCGTGCCGATCAACGCCCTGGTGGCGGTGGAGGGCACAGCCCTGGAGCAGCAGCCGCCGATTGATCCGCTCGAGCTGGTGCGCATGGTGGCCACCGCCCGCATCCTGATGCCCTTCAGCCGGGTGCGCCTGAGTGCCGGCCGTGAGCAGCTCAGCCGTGAGGCCCAGATCCTCTGCCTGCAGGCGGGGGCTGATTCGATCTTCTATGGCGACACCCTGCTCACCACCGGCAACCCCGATGTGGCCTCCGACCGGGCGCTGCTGGCGGCGGCGGGAGTCAGTGTGGAGATGGCGGCTTGAGGGCCAGGATCGCCGCCTTCTACAAGTTCGTGACCTTCACGGCCGCCGAGTTGCCGCTCTGGCGCACGCTGCTGTTCGAGCTGGCCGCGGACCAGGGAGTGAAGGGCACGGTGCTGCTGGCGGAGGAGGGCTTGAACGGCACGATCGCCGGCCCCGAGCAGGGAGTGACGGCAGTGCTGGAACACCTGCGCGCCGACCCCCGCCTGGCGGATCTGGAGGCCAAGCTGAGCTGGAGTGAGCGGCCGAGCTTCCATAGGCTGAAGGTGCGTCTCAAGCCCGAGATCGTGACCCTGGGCCGCCCCGAAGCCAGGCCCAGCGAGCAGGTGGGCACCTACGTATCGCCCGCGGCGTGGGATCAACTGATCAATGATCCCGGCACCTTGGTGATCGACACCCGCAATGCCTATGAGGTGGCGCTGGGCAGCTTCGAGGGGGCGATGGATCCGGGCCTGGAGCGCTTCGCTGATTTCCCCCACTGGGTTGACACGGTGCTGCGCCCCCTGGTGGCGGAGCACGCCCCCCAGGCCCTGGCGCTGTTCTGCACAGGTGGCATCCGCTGCGAGAAGGCCACCGCTCATCTTCTGGAGCAGGGCTTCGAGGGGGTGCATCACCTGGAGGGCGGGATCCTGCGCTATCTGGAGCAGGTGCCCGAGCCCAGCAGCCAGTGGCACGGCGAATGCTTCGTGTTCGACCAGCGGGTGGCCGTCAATCACCAGCTGGAGCCCGGCGAGCACAGCCTTTGCCACGGTTGCCGCCGGCCCCTCTCCCCCAGCGACCGCGAGCTGGCGAGCTACGTGACGGGGGTGAGCTGCCGCCATTGCGTCGCTGGTCTCTCCCCGGAGCGCCGCGTCCAGCTGGTGGAACGCCAGCGCCAGGTGGAGCTGGCTGAGCGGCGGGGCCAGGCTCACATCGCCCAGGTGTTCACCAGCTGAAGGGGCCCATGGCCGATCCGGTGATGGCGTCGTGGTCGAGGCCTGAGGCCATCGAGGCCGTCGTGGCCGCCTTTGAGAACGGCAGCCTGCCCCGCCCGCACTGGACCCACCAGGCCCACCTGCTGGTGGCGCTGGTGAGCCTGGGCCGTTGGGGGCATGACCAGGCCCTGGTCCATCTGCGCGAGCGGATCCGGGCCTACAACGAGGCCACCGGCACCCCGAACAGCGACAGCTCCGGTTACCACGAGACCCTCACCCAGTGGTTCCTGCGGGCGGTGGCCGCTCACCAGGCCCGCCATCAGGAGCTACCGCTGCCGGAGTCACTAGAACTGCTGCTGGCCTCCCCCCTGGCGGATCCGGCCTGGCCCCTGGCGGCCTACTCGCCGGAGCGGTTGTGGTCGCTGGAAGCCCGCCGCGGCTGGGTGGAGCCCGACCGGCAGCCCAGGGCCGTGCTGGCGAGCGCGGTGCCGCCACGCCAGCGGGCCAGCGCCTATCCGGCCCCCTTCGCGGCGCGGGTGGCCGGACGGGAGAAGCGGGTGCTGGGCGACCTGTTCGGCCTGCGCCGGTTCGGTGTGAACCAGACCCTGCTGCCTCCGGGTGGCTGCACGGCCCTGCGCCATGCCCACAGCCTCCAGGATGAATTCGTGTACGTGCTGGAGGGGCATCCCACCCTGATCACCGACGAGGGGGAACTGGAGCTGGCCCCGGGGATGGCGGCTGGCTTCGCGGCGGGCCGGGGGAATGCGCACCACCTGGTGAACCGCAGCGCCGAGGCGGTGATCCTGCTGGAGATCGGCGATCGCACCCCCGGCGATCAGGTGGACTATCCCGACGACGACCTGCAGGCCCGGTGGCTTGACAGCGGCTGGAGCTTCAGCCGCAAGGATGGGGCGCCCTGGTGAAGCGGTCTGTGCCCCATGTGCTGATCATCCATGCCGTCGCCCACTACGACGCCTGGAAAGCGGTGTTCGATCAGGCTGCAGGGATGCGCAAGTCCGCCGGGGAGATCAGCTACCAGCTGCTGCGCTTCGATGACGCCACCGACACGGTGGTCCATTTCTCCGCCTGGAGTTCTCTGGAGCGGGCCCGCGCCTTCTTCGAATCCGAGGAGCTGGTGGCGATTCGCAAGCGGGCGGGGGTGAAGTCTCCCGATTTCCTCTACCTCGAGGAAATCGAGCGGGGGGTGCTGTAGGTGCCCATGGCAGATCAGCCGATCCTTTACAGCTTCCGCCGCTGCCCCTATGCGATCCGGGCCCGGCTGGCCCTGGCGGCGGCGGGGGTCCGGCCCGGCCGTGACCTGGAGCTGCGGGAGGTGAACCTGAAGGCCAAGCCCCCCGAACTGCTGGAGGCCTCCGCGAAGGGCACGGTGCCGGTGCTGGTGCTGCCAGCCGATGGCACCTCAGCAGGTCAGAGCCATGGAGCTAGCTCGGTGATCGATCAGAGCCTGGCGGTGATGCGCTGGGCCCTGGAGCACCACGACCTCGGCGATCTGCTGCGGCGGGCCGACACACTGGGCCACGCGGCCCAGCGGGCAATGATCGAGGCGTTGATCGCCAGCAACGACGGTCCCTTCAAGCACCACCTCGACCGCTTCAAGTACGCCGACCGCCACCCCGGCGCCGACCCCGAGGAGCACCGGGCGGCGGCCCTGACGATCCTGCGCGACTGGAACGCCCACTTGCCCCAGCTGGGGGATCGACCCTCCCTGGCGGATCTGGCCCTGCTGCCGTTCGTCCGCCAGTTCCGCCTGGTGGATCCGGAGAGGTTCGATGCCGCGCCAGGTCTGACTGCGGTGCAGGCCTGGCTGGAGCGGTTCCTCTCCAGCCCCGAGCTCTCGGCGGTGATGGCCCCGCCCTGGGCACCGCGAGCCGCCTGGTGCTCGCCGCGCTGGCTGTATCACCTGGCCCTGGCCCCGGAATGGCGCGTCGCCAGGAGCGAGGGGGTCTACCGCCGCTCCAGCCGCGGCCTGAGCCTGGAGGAGGTGGGCTTCATCCACGCCAGCCACAGCCATCAGCTCGCCGCCACCCACCAGCGCTTTTACGCCGATGCGGCCGAGGTGCTGCTGCTCACCATCGATCCCGGGCGCCTGGCGGCCGCCGGCATTGCCGTGGAGGAGGAGCCGGCCCCCGGCAGCGTTGAGCTGTTCCCCCACATCTGGGGGCCGCTGCCGCTGGCGGCGGTGCTGGCCTGGGAGCCGTTCCCAGCATGAGCACCCTGGCGGAACTGGAGGCATGGGGCGCGGCGCGGGGGCTGCTGCTGCGCCTGCAGCTGAGTGGGCCCGCGGTGCTGCGGGGGCTGCGGGTGGGGGTGGCCCGCTGCGGCCCCGAGGGCGGACCCCAGCTGCTGGGGGAGCTCAAGGGCTGGGCGATTCCGCTGCCAGATGGCCTCCATCTCGACACCCTGCGTATCCAGGTGCCGCGCGGCGAGCCGGCCGCTGCCCTGGTGGGTCCGCTGATCTGGGCTGCCACCTTCGCCTGGGCGCTGGAGCACACCCCCTGCCGCCGCGCCGCGCTGCTGGCCATCCGCGACGACGAGCACCAGCACCGCCGGCTGGTGCGCTACTTCCGCCGGCTGGGCTTTGAGCCGCTGCGGGAGCTGGGCGCGGGAGCCCTCGATTTGCACCAGCGGTTGATCTGGGGCGGCTCAGGCTTGCTGATGCGCGGCGAATGCGCCGAGGGGCTGAGGCGCTGTGAGCTCCCGCTTGGCCTGATCAGGGCAGCTCCCCGGGCAGGAAACGCTGGATGAACACCGCCAGGGCCATGGGTCCGCATCGGGGCTGCCAGCTGGAGTCCCCCTGAAGCCGCCGCCAGCACGCCACCTGCAGGCGGGACTCGGGGCTCTCCAGCAGCCGTACCTGGTAGCGGTACTCGGCATCGGCGGACTGCTCAGCGCTGGTGAGTGCCTCCGCCCTGGGCTGGGTGCTGAGGAAGGAAGCGAGGAAGGCTGAGGCCTCGTGGCTGTGACGCAGAGCGGTGGCAAAGCGCCAGGCTGCGCCAGTGGGGTAGCCGTCGTGGTGGAAGTAGAGATGGCGTTCAGCCGTGCCCGGGAAGCCGGTGAATGAGTAGACGGCGCGGGTGGCCAAGGTGGAGAAGCAGCTGTACTGATGAGTGCCACAGGCGTCTCACGCCTCGGTGATTGCTGAGTGATCTGGTGCAGAGGACGCCACGATGTGCTGTCGTTCAGGGGATCGACGGACATCGATCGGTGATCCGGACCATCCCTGCCGTCAGGCGGCTTGCCTTGGCAAGCCCGTGTGCTCAGGGCTGAACGCCCCAGGGTCTCCAACCCGACTCGAGGAAGAGGCGATAGGCCACGGCGCAGCCTCGGGCGGTGGGGACTGAGC
The DNA here is from genome assembly GCF_024345495.1 of Synechococcus sp. RedBA-s. Lineage (GTDB taxonomy): Bacteria > Cyanobacteriota > Cyanobacteriia > PCC-6307 > Cyanobiaceae > Regnicoccus_A. The sequence continues at coordinate 15,810 of NZ_JAGQBF010000033.1, forward strand.
TGGGTGCCTTTGTTGGGTCAGCCTGCGCCCCTGTCACGCCGACCCGTCAGAGATTGGGATTTTTGCAGTCTTTACCCCACTTCTGATAGCAGAGCCCATTGTCTCGGCAATCAACACGGTTCAATGGCGCGTCGAAGTGCTGAGCAAACATTTTCTGGACAATGTCTGAAGGCGCCGTCCCGACCACCTCCTGAGTGATGCTGCAGGGGGAGCCTGGGGGATTGGCTTTGACCACGGATGCGTTTAAGGAAGAGGCCAGAACAAAAGCCAGCATTCGCTACTTGTCAGCATGACCCCCAGCCTAAGGCTGCGCGTACCCGTTCAGGGGGCGGGATGCTCGCCGAGGATACGCCGACTCCAAACATCCAGCACCATATAAAGGTAGAAGAACTGCCCCTTCAAAGGGCTGGGCAGGAGGGTGATATCCCAGGCCAGCACTTGATGGATGCCTGTTGCTTCCAGCACAGGCACCTCCCTGGGCGCTCGCGGCAGGTGGGTTCTGCCACGGTAGTTCAGTAGACTCTCCTGCCGCATGATGCGGTAGATCGTGGACTCTGAACCCACATAGATTTGCTCCTCGGCAAGGACGGCCACGATCTGAGCAGGAGTAAGATCGGCAAATCGCGGATCGTTGACGATCTCAATCACGTGCTGCCGTTCCTCTGCGCTGAAACGGTGCACCACTTCTCTCGGAGAACCCTTTCGGCGATCCTGGCTGAATCCGTGAGTCTGGAACGCAATGCCCCAACGCCGGAGCGTGCGGGAACAGATACCGATCAGATCTGCAAACGACGTGGCAGAAGCTCCTTCTTTGAGACCTTCTCGGAATATTTCTATCAGCTGTTTTCTATTCTCTGGAGGGATCATTTATCCTCGTCCAGTGGCCACAGCTGATCGAGCTTTATTGAGATCAATCGCTTCGCGGAAGCGTTCCACTACAGCAATGTTGCCGCCTTCGATAATGTTTTCTCTTTCTTTTCTGATTCGCATTGCAAGCGACGATTCTGGCGAATCAGATCCTGATTCTTGCGTTCAAGTTCACGCTGATTAGCCATGCTCGAAGCGCTGGGGCCATTGGCATCCTCAGCGGCCTGCCACCAGCGGGCCAGCTGATTGGGGTAGAGGCACCGCTCACGGCAAAAGGCTCCCAGTTCAGGGTCGCCAAGGCCGGCAGCCTGGATCACATCGGCCAGCTTGTCGAGAGCGATCCACTGCTACGGCGGCTTGGTGGTGGCCGGCACGAGCAGACCCTGCTTCTGCCACTGGCAGCGCCAGTTGTAGAGGGTCTGAGTCGTGATCCCAGTGGAACTGGCGATCTCGGCCACGCTCTCCCGGTTGGGCGGGCTTCATGCGCTGGCGGACTTGGTCGCGCACAGCGGTGTCATAGATCGGTTTCATGGTCGTCGGGTTGGCCCCCTGGTGGATGGGTCAGACCGAGCGGACTTCTTTCCTGACGCAGGGGGCATAGGCCTCATGCAGGCGCCAGCTCATCCATTCAGGAAGGATGTCCTTGGGATGGAGCGTGAACTGCAAGGGCTGCTTGAGCAAAGAAGACGTCACCGGTTTGGCGGGCGATTGGGCTGTTGTTCGGGCACTGACAAGGCAACCGGCAGGGGCATTCGCAGGCAACAGCCCATGGCGGGCACGCAACTGGCCTGAAGTATGCACTAATTCAGATAGGTGTACCGATATTTCTAGACACACGAACAGGGATGCCTTGGTCTCAGATGTAGAACATCGGCGCCGGTTGCTGCAGGTTGTCCCGCTCCAGCAGCAGGTGGGCCAACGTGGTGGACTCCAGCACAGCTGCCCGGGCCTGCTCGGCCCGCTGGGCCAGGCCCTTGAGCACGCAAAACTCGGCATCCTGGCGATCGCCCTGGCGTTCAGAACGTGCTTCGCCTTCCAGGCACTCCTCCACCTCCGCGATGGTGATCTGCTCTGGTGGCCTGCTCAACTGAAAGCCGCCCCGGGGGCCACGAATGCTGTTGAGGTATCCCCCTTTGCGCAGTGCCGTGAGCATCTGCTCGAGATACCGCTCGGGCAGCCCATGGCGGCGGCTGACCTCACCCACCTGCACCAGCTCTCCAGAGGGAAAAGCCGCGGCCAGGTCGATCAAAGCCACAAGTCCATATTCCATTTTGGCGCTGAAGGCCATGGCTGGATCGAGATCGCTCAGCAAGCCTACCAGAAAGAACGGTTAGCAGATAGGAAATAGATCCACACGCCTCTGTGCCCCGGGCCACACCGACCCAGGCGGCAATGAGCCTACCTTGTGCAATTTCCCGATCGCCGTACCGTGGATAGGATTTCTTCTCCCGCACCCCTGCGTCGACGGCAGCTGCTGCTGACGGGGCTCGCTGCCCTGCCCCTGGCCGTGGTGGCTGCCACCACCTTCAACGCCTCTCAAGCTGAGGCCCAGCAGGCGCCTAAGTCGCAGACCGTTACGTTCAAGGGCAGTTACGGCGGATACCGGCTCCCAGACCCGCGCGGTGGTTGATGGACTGGAAGCCGATGTGGTCAGCCTGGCCATGCCCGCTGACGTGACCAAGATCCAGCAAGCAAGCCTGATCAAACCAGGCTGGGAAAACGAAAACCCGAACAACTCCACACCCATTAACTCGACCGTGGTGGCTTTCGTACGTCCTGGCAATCCCAAGAAAATCAACAGTTGGCGAGAACTCGACAACAAAAACGTTGACGTGGTCACGGCAAACCCGAAGACTTCTGGTGGCTCCCGCTGGAACTTCCTGGCCTTCTGGGGCGCCATCACCCGCTCGGGGGGCTCGGAAGCTCAGGCCCGCAGGTTCATCACGGGTGCCTAGAAGAATGCCGACGTATTGCCCAAGAACGCCCACGAGGCCACCGATCTGTTCATCAAGCGCAAGCAAGGCGATGTGCTGTTGAACTGGGAAACAGAAGCGGTTCTGTCCAAGCAGAAAGGGGAGGTCCACCCCCCTCTCCCTCTCGGCCAGCGCTCCGCCGCCGCTTTGCCCCCCCTGACTCCCCGCTGCGCTCCACCGTCGCCGGCCCGGGCCTGCCACCATCCCCTTTGCATGCACATTCTGTTGTGATCAGCGCCAGCGCCGAAACCCTTCCCACGGCTCCCGCTCAGCAGAGCCTGGCCTGGCGCAACGCCTGGTATCCGGTGGCCTATCTGCGGGACCTGGATCCGGCTCGGCCCACTGGCTTCACCCTCCTGGGTGACGACCTGGTGCTCTGGTTCGATCGGAGCGCGGCTGCCGGCTCCGGTACGGAAGCGGGCCAGTGGCGGGCTTTCGCCGACATCTGCCCCCACCGGCTGGCGCCGCTCTCCGAGGGGAGGCTCAATGGCGCCGGTGAGCTGGAGTGTCCGTATCACGGTTGGAGCTTCGATGGCCAGGGCCGCTGCACCGCCATTCCCCAGGCCAGCGTGGGCAGCCAGCCCAGCGACCGGCGCAACTCCTGCCGCGCCTACGCCACCGCCACCGGCCAGGGGATGCTGTTCGTGTTCGCCGGCGTGCCCGAGGCGGCCGGCGCGGTGCCCCTGCCCCTCGTTCCCGTCCTCGATGAAACGGAGGCCGGCTGGCTGGTGCAGGACACCTTCCGCGACCTCCCCTACGACGCCCTCACCCTGCTGGAGAACGTGCTCGATGTGAGCCACGTTCCTTTCACCCACCACGCCACGGTGGGCCGGCGTGAAACGGCCGGCCCGGTGGAACTGCGGCTGGAGCAGGCCGGCCCCGGGGGGTTCAGCGGCGTCTGGCAGGAGGGCCCGCGCCGGGGCAAGCTCGGCAGCCAGTTCACCACCTTCCTGGCACCGGGCCTGATGTGGCACGACCTCACAGCCCGGGGCTTCGCCCGTATCCTCACCGTAGTCTATGCCACCCCCACCCGGCCCGGGGAGTGCCGGCTGTTCGCCCGCTTCCCGTTCCAGTTCGACTCCCCCTGGCCGGGTCGGCTGCTGCGCCTGCGCCCCCAGTGGCTGCAGCACATCGGCAACCACGTGGTGCTGGAAGACGACCAGATCTTCCTGCACTGGCAGGAGCGGGTGCTGGAGGCCCGCGGCGGCAGTGCGGCGATCAGCCGCACCTGCTACCTGGCCACCGGCGCTGATACCTATGTCAAGGCCCTGCGCGACTGGGTGGTGAGTGGGGCGGGCGAGCCGTTCCCGGATCAGCCGCTGCCGCCGCGTCTGGGCCGCAGCGCCCTGGTGGAGCGCTACGAGAGCCACACCCGCCACTGCCGCAGCTGCTCCGGCGCCCTGCGTCAGATCCGGCGCTGGCGGCCGCTGCTGGTCCCTGTGGCTTGGCTGGCGCTGCTGGCGATCGCCTGGTTCCAGACCCCCCTGGCCCTGGTGGCCGGCGTGGGTGTGGCCGGTCTGGCGGGCGCCGGCTACTGGAAGCTCGGCCAGTGGGAGCGCCTGCTACTGGCCGGCAGCGACCAGCCGCCCCGCAACCGCAGCTGAATGGCTGCCGGGCCCTCGCCAGCGGGAGGTGTCCGTCAACCGCTGTGCACCACGGGAATGTCGCCCAGGCGGGTGGTGGCAGCACGCGATAGGCGTTGGCGCTTCATCGCCCAGGCTGGCTGCAGGCCGCAGGCGGCCCACTGCACCGTGCCGCGGCCGTAGCGGCGGTTGAGGCCGTCGATGGTGGCCATCAGCACCTCGCGGCGCCGTTGCTGCTCCGGTGGCAGCGGCGTGAGCAGATGGCGCTGCAGCTGCTCCAGCGGTTGCAGGTTCTGCAGCAGCACACCGGCTTTCTGCAGGGGCTTGTGGGGACGGAACAGGAGCTCGGCCAGGGGCAGGGCGGCGGCCAGCAGCACGGCGGTGTCGTTGCTGGCCAGCGGTAGCGACACGGTGGCGGCATTGGCGTAGAAGCGGGTGCGGTTGAAGGGGCTGCTGCGTACGAACACGGTGATGGCACCGGCGCGCTGGCGCTGGCGGCGCAGCTTCTCGGCAGCGCGGCTGAGGTAGGTGGCGATCGCCTCGCGCAGCGGGCCCAGCTCGCGGATCGGTTCGCTGAAGCTGCGGCTCACACAGGTTTCCTGCTTGGCGGGCGGGGCCGCCACCAGGGGCAGGCAACTGTGGCCCCGCAACTCCTGCTGCAGGCGCAACCCCACCACGCCGGCTTTGCTGCGCAGCTCCCCGCTGGCCAGCTCGCGCAGCTGCAGCGCATTGGCCACACCGCGTAGGCGGCACCAGCGCGAGAGCTTGCGGCCGATGCCCCAGACGTCCTCGATCGCCACCGCCTCCAGCCAGGGGTCAGGATCGGCCAGGGCCCCCAGATCGAAGACTCCGCCGTGGGCCGGATCGCCCTTGGCCAGCTTGTTGGCCAGCTTGGCGAGCACCTTGGAGGGGGCGATCCCCACCGCCACCGGCAGCCCCAGGTGGCGCCGCACCTGTTGGCGCAGGGCGTGCCCCCAGGCGCTGAGGTCGCCGGCGGCGGGGCGGCGCAGCCGGCCGAAGGCCTCATCGATCGAATAGATCTCCAGCTCCTCCACCCAGGGCTCGAGGGTGAGCATCAACCGCTGGCTCATGTCGGCGTAGAGGGCGTAATTGGAGCTGCGCACCACCACGCCGAGGCGCTCCAGCTCGCGCTTCACCTGGAAGTAGGGCGTACCCATGGCGATGCCCAGGGCGCGGGCCTCGGCGCTGCGGGCGACGATGCAGCCGTCGTTGTTGGAGAGCACCACCAGCGGCCGACCGATCAGCGCGGGATCGAGTGCCGCCTCGCAGGAGGCGTAGAAGTTGTTGCCGTCGATCAGCACGGTGGCCCAGGCCATCGGCGCCCTCAGAGCGGGTGGATCACGTGGATGGCGACTCCCCAGAGGCGGGTGTCGTCCGCATCACTCAGCTCCAGGGGCGGATAGGCGGGATGGGCCGCCTCCAGCCGCAGCCGGCCCTGGTGCCGCACCAGGCGCTTGAGCGTGAAGGCCCCCTCCACCGCCGCCACCACCACGCGGCCGTGGCGGGGCTCGACGCTGCGGTCGACGATCAGCAGGTCGCCGTGGTGGATGCCGGCGCCGATCATCGAATCGCCACTGACGCGCAGGAAGAAAGTGCTGCTGGGGCACGCGATCAGCTGTTCGTTGAGGTCGATGCCGGTTTCGACGTAGTCGTCGGCGGGGCTGGGAAAGCCGGCCGCCACGCTGTCGCCGGCCAGGGGCAGCAGCAGGCCCCGGCGCCGCTCGCGCAGGGGCAGGGGTGTGAACGGCTCGCTGAATCCGCCACTGATGACGGCTGGGTTGGTGGCTCCGCCAACGACTGGATCGGTGGTCATGGGCAACCGCTCAGGGATCGCCAGAGTAGTGCAGATGTACTGGTTCTTGCTTCCCGATGGCCCCGCCGTGGGACCCCTTCATGACGCCCCCTTCATGACGGCAGGTGTCCCGACGTGACGAGCGGTGTCGCCTGAGGGCCGCCCCCTTGTGCCCCCAGGTCGCCGGGGGGAGAGTGAACGCAACGGGATTCGGAGGCTCCAAACGATGGACGACACCCCCCCTGAGCAGCATCCAGGAGTGCGCTGACGATCCGGCCCCTGCTCCAACACTCTCATCGGATCACTGGTTTCCCCGGCGGTTTCAGCCGCCTTGTCCCTGCGCCGTTCACGAGCATCCGCTCCAGGTGCCCCGGACCCCCTGGGAAGCCCCACTGGAACCCTGGCCCCAGGTGCCAGCGTCAGCGGCTCCGCCCTTGATCAACCCACCCAAGCGAATCCGTTCCTGAACAACCGCATCACCGGCAGATTCACTGCCGACGGCTTCACTGCCGACGGACACACAACTGAAGACGCGCAACGGCATGGTCTCCATGCCCATCCGACGATCTGATCGATCGTGGGGCGGTTTCCGCTCCGCAGACAAGCGCCCGGTGGCTCCGCCATCGGGCTTTGTTGTGGCCAGCATGGATCGCGTCGATGACGTTGAGGAGTGAGCCATGGTGGTGCAGGTGCTGAGCGAAGCGGAGCGCTTCAAGCTCGACCGCTCCGATGACGCCGCCTTCTACGCCGAGCCCCGCTTCGTGCACCACCTTGACGGCGCCTTCCGCAACCGGCTGACGGCGCTCTACCGCGAGCGGATCCCGCCCTGCGCGGTGGTGCTGGATCTGATGAGCAGCTGGGTCAGCCACCTGCCCGAGGAGGTCCGCTACGAGCGGGTGATCGGCCATGGCCTCAATACCCAGGAGTTGGAGGCGAATCCGCGCCTTGATCAGCACTGGGTGCAGAACCTCAACCGCAACCAGCACCTGCCCCTGGAGGAGGGCAGCGTGGATGCGGTTCTGATCGTGGCGGGGTGGCAGTACCTGCAGCAACCGGAGGCGATCGCGGCCGAGCTGTTGCGGATCCTGCGGCCCCAGGGGCAGCTGATCGTGGCCTTCTCCAACCGGATGTTCATGCAGAAGGCCCCCCAGATCTGGACCGATGGCGGTGACCGGGATCACCTGGAGTACGTGATGCGGGTGCTGGTAGCTCAGGACTGGCCGCTGCCGATGCTGATCGCAGAGTCGACCAGGTCGGAGGGGCCGCTGGGCTGGCTGGGGGGGCATGGAGACCCCTTCTTTGCGGTGATCGCCCAGAAGCCGGGACCGGGCGAGCGCCGGGAGCCAGCCACAGTTAACAGTTCTTTACACTAGGGTGATGGGAACGCCGGAGATCCCTATGAGCACCCTCATCAACGTGATTGCCCCACTGCTGTACATGGTCTGCTTCGCAGTGATCCTCGGCGGCGCCTTCGCCCTGATGACCCAGACCCTGCGCAGTGGCCAGCAGGTCCCGGCCCCCCGTCGCCGTCACCCCGAAGCCCCCAATCCCGGTGAGGAAGTGATGGTGATCGACCTCAGCCGTGAGCGCCTTGAGCAGCTCTATCAGCAAGCCTCCTCAGCTGGCCAGGGCGCCTGATCTCAGCGGGCCCGTTGCTGCTCGTGGCCCCGGCTCCAGCCTTCACCCTGCACCCAGCAGAGGTATTGATTGAAGCGAATCAGAGCCCGGCCGATGTTCCAACCCGCTTAGCTCATCAGCAGGCGGTGACTTTCAGGGAAGGTGACACTCCTTGGCAGCCACTCAGGCAACCCGAATTAATGGTAGCGCCAGGATCGGTTCTGAGTCCTCTGGTGGCTTGTTGATCCACACTTCTTCCGGTTGACGCCAGCAGCGAATGC
>NZ_JAGQBF010000034.1 GCF_024345495.1 Synechococcus sp. RedBA-s
AAATGTCAGTTTGGCTTCCGGAAGGTCTTCTACAGAGGTATCCGCAAGAACGACCTCAAACTGAAGTTGCTCTTTGCCCTGGCAAACCTCTGGATGGTACGGGAGCGAATACCTGATCCAGCGTAGTACAAGGGTTTAGTGTGTCTAAAGATCGATAATTATCCAGAAATCAAGCCAAAACGCATCGCGGAAACTGCCTGAACGTCTTTGCGTGGACTTGCTGTGAGCAAAACAAGGGCAGAATCTGCTCAGCATCGTCTCATTGATGAGAATGAGACTAGATTATTCGGATTAAGGCGTCTTGATCAGAGGTTCCTTAGGATAACCGCCAATAACCTTATGGAAGATGTATCAAGAATTATTGTGCCAGCACCATCTCTTGGTTCTCTTCCATCCGGCGAAGATAATGAGCCCCGTGCAGCGCCAAGGCCGGTTTTTTCGAGAGCTATTGATATCGATGGTGATGGACTTACAGAGCTTATTGTCGTTTCACAGGACGGCCCCTACTGGAGCACTCTTAGAATTTACCGATTTAGTACGCCAGATAGCCTCCTGGGTCATGCAAGGTTTCACGAGATTGCAAGACTTACAGGTATCTTAAACTACAAAATTAAAACTAGTCTTAATGCTAACCCGAACATAGTTGTTGATATAGACGATCCCGACTCGGATCTTCCACATGCTGCAAACGTTAATCTGCTTCGCCAGACGCACACCTGGAAGAATGGCAAATTGGCCTTGACTCATGAAGAAAAGCGTACCAAATCATACACTACACGTGAAATGAATCAAGATGTATCCAGGGATATTGACGAACTATTGACTATCAAGAATGATCTCTTTACTGAAGTTCTTAATAGCCTGAACTCGCATCAAGAGTTGCGAGAGCAAGCCATCGAAGCCGATACTGCCTTTCGTTCTTATCTTGATAACGAGACAGCCTGGCATTCTAATTTGTTTTCTGGTGGGTCAATCAGAGGCATTGCAGGAGCGAAAGTGAAAATGCGCTTGCTAAATGAGAGAAACAAGCTGCTTGAGGATTGGCTTAAGAGAGAAGAAGGTGACATGTGGTAGCTATAGTGATGAAGATTTGTGGAAACAACTGATGAACCTTCCATACGCGTAGCCTTGTGGATTTCAGTCTATTATATCCGACTTCTATGCCCTCTAGGTTGGTGATTATGCTTTAGATCTATGGTGGAACCGATGGTCTAATGCTGCATGTACCCGCTGGTATAAAAACCATTGTTTCGGGCCACAGCTTGCGACAGCTCGAAGGTGGGTACTGACCCCTCAGCCTCCACTTATCACGACTTCCGCTCGCTTGGACGCGATGAGCGCGGCCTCCCGCTCGTCATAGATCTCTGGAGCTTCCTCTCCGTTGGCCTTGGCCGTCCGTGCCCTGAGTGCCAGGCGGACGCGAGGCAGGCTCCATCGGATCGAGCCCTTGTCGCCGCTCAGGTAGTAGTGGATGCCCGCTCGGAGCGTCCCATCCTTCCTGCACCTGAGGAGACTGGATTCACTCGTGCCGACCGCTTCCGTGACCTGGCGAGTTGTCCCCCAGGGTGAACCTGGATCGTTGGGACTGTGGCCGTTGGCGTTGCTATTGGGCTCCATTGAGCTGATTGGTCGCTCAGGCAGTCATGGAGCGCAGGGACACCTCGGCGCTTACCCAACCGTTTCGATCCCGCCTTTGCGTTGATCACTGGGGATTGCCGACGCCTCGGCAGCCCCTGACGGCATGGCTTCCAGCCCTTCCAGCAAGACCACAGGGATGGCCATGCAAAGCCCCTGTGCGGTATCGACGGCAGGGGCGCTGGAGCCTTGTCCTGTCCGAAGGGTGTTTTGACTAGCGGGTCGAAACGTGCCTGAGATAAGGACATCTTATACCGCCTGAGGCGTCAGCACGCGCCATGACGCCGCAATCGTTTTTGGCTTGGATCGCACGCGGTTTTGCACGCGCTTGTTTTGGCCAATCGCTGAGAAGTCAATCGGGGCGACAGGATTCGAACCTGCGACCTAGTGCTCCCAAAGCACCCGCGCTACCAAGCTGCGCCACGCCCCGTCGGGGAAGAATCTACCTGTCGGCCTCCCGGGGATCCCGCCAGATCTGGGGGGCGCGATCGTGATGGGTCAGGCCAAGGCGTTGGTGCCCACCTGCACCCGTGAGCCCTGGTCGCTGGAAAGCACCTCGATGCCGTAGCGGATGCGTTCCTTGAGAGCTCCGACGTGGCTGATCAGTCCCACCATGCGGCCACCTTCGCGCAGCCGGTCGAGTTCGTCCATCGCCAGCTGGAGGTTGTCGGGATCGAGGCTGCCGAAGCCTTCGTCAATGAACAGGGCTTCCAGTTGCACGCCGCCTGAATGGGCCTCGACCGTGTCGGCCACGCCCAGGGCCAGGGCCAGGGAGGCCTGGAAGGTCTCGCCGCCCGAGAGGCTGCTCACCTCGCGCTCCTCGCCGGTGTAGGCATCGAGCACCCTCAGACCCAGACCTGCCTGGCGGCCGCCGCGGCCCCCCTCATCGCTGAGCCGCAGCTGGTAGCGGCCGGAGGTCATCAGCTCCAGACGCTGGTTGGCATAGCGGCAGATGTCGCCCAGATAGGCCGAGAGCACCCAGCGTTGGAGGGAGATGTAGGGGGCGGCCCTGCCTGAGCAGCGATCGGCCACGGAACTGAGCAACTGCGCCCGCTCCTGTCGGGCTGCCAGCTCGCTGGACCCGCTGCGGTGCTCCGAGTTGAGGCGCTGGATCTCCAGCTGGGCTCCGCGCGCTTCGCTGTGGCGCTCCACGGCTGCCGTGCGGGCGCCGTCGGTGACGAGCAGTACCTCCGCGGCCGCCGCGCTATCGGGTCGCTCGTGGGGCAGGTCGACCAGCTCCGCCGAAGCCAGAGCTCCCTTCAGCTCAATCACTTCTATGTCGAAGGCCTTGATCCGCTGCGCCCAGTGCTGGCGAACGCTCTCCTCCTTGAGGGCGGCCTCCACAGCTCGACTATCGCTGAACTCGGATCCGGCCAGGTCGATGGCCAGTCGCGCAGTGGCCAGCTCCAGCCGGGTTGCGGCGCTGGCGCTGGCCTGGCAGCGAGCCGCCAGAGCTTTCAGGGCCACCTCCAGGGGCTCGAAGCTCTTGAGCGCCTGCTGTGGATCGACGCCCTCCCCCAGCTCCCTGCCGATGGCGGCAGTGAGGATCTGCGCCCGTTGGCTGTCGTCGGCAGCGGCCTTGGCCTGCACGGCCAGCTCCGTGCTGGCCGCCTGAAACGTGGTCTGCAGCGCCTCCAGCTCCCGCTCTTGGGCGCTGATCTCCTGCTCCAGGCTGGGCACCGTCCTGGCCAGGGCCAGGGCAGCGGCCAGGGCTTCGCTGGCCTGCTGGGCCGCTGTGCGTGCCGCCTGGGGATCGCTGGCGGCAGGGCCGGCCTTCTCCAGCACCGCCTTGCGCTCCCCCTGGACCTTCTCCAGCGCCACCGCCGTCTGCTGGGCCGCAGCGGTGGCAGCGCTCAGCTCGGCCTGGGCCGCTGTGATCGACCTATCACTGACGGCGTCCTGCGAAGGCTGGGCGGGTGCCGGGTGCTGCGCTGAACCGCAGACCGGGCAGGGGGCGTCGGGCTCCAGGCCCCCGGAGAGCCGGGCTGCCATGCCGGCGATTTGACGCCGCTGCCGCTCGCTCAGGGTCGCCTGAGCCTGATGCAGCCGGGTATCGGCATTGGTGAGCGCCGCCATGGCGGCCTGTTCCTGCTGCAGGGCAGGGGCGATGGCCGCCACGGCCAGGGCCTGATCCTGGGCGTCCTGCGCCGCCCGCTGCAACCCGCCCAGCTGGTCGCGGGCTGAGCAGGCTGCGCTCAAGGCTGCGCCTGCACTCTGGCGCGCCTGCTGGCGACTCTCTCTGGCGGCGCTGCTGCTGCTCAGCTGCTGCTCAGCGGCCTGAGCTCGCTTGGTAGCGGCCGCCGCCCTGGCCCGCGCCAGGCCCGCCTCCAGTGCCTGGGCGGCCAGGGCGCTGAGCTGCGCGCGACGGACCGCCAGGTCCTGGCTTGCAGCGCTCAGCTCCTCGAGGATGGGGGCCGCCAGCAGATCGAGCAGCACCAGCGAAAGCGGCAGGGCCTGGGCGGCGTCCCGGGCCAGGATCACGCTCTGTAGCTCGGCTTGGGTCCCGGCCTCCAGGCTGCCCAGAGCGGTACGGGCCGCCTGCTCGGCCTCCATGCTGGGCCGCAGGCCCTCGGCTCGCTCTGCCCGGCTCAGCCGCTGGCGAAAGTCGGCCACGGCCTCCTCCTTACCCTCCAGTTCCGCGAGCCTGGTGAGGGCCCTGGCGCGTCGATCCCAGCGGTCGGCCTGCTTTTCGATCGCATCCCTGGCCTTCTGGGCTGAGACCAGGGCGGCGCTGGCCTGCTGCAAATTGCTCTGGCTGGCGGTTACTACCGCGGCGATCTGCTCCACCAGCCCATCGAGGCCCTGTTGATCGCTGGAGGGCTCCAACGGATCCACGGGATTCAGCAGATCCCCGGCCTCAGGAGACTGCGCTGCATAGGGGCTCCACTCATGGGTGGCCTGGCTGCGCAGCACCTCCAGGGCCCGGTACTGCTCGGCCACCTCGATGCGGGCGGCCTTGGCGCGCTCCTCCAGCCAGCTGCCCACCTGCTCGTAGATCACCGTGTCGAAGAGGGTTTTGAGCAGGGCCTCCCGCTCCTCGGCCCTGGCGCGCAGCACCTCAGCGAACTTGCCCTGGGGCAGCAGGATTACTTGGCGGAACTGGGCGGCATCGAGGCCCACAAGAGCCTGCACCTCGCGGCTGACCTCCGTGCTGCGGCTGGCGATCGGCTGCCAGCCAGTGACGAGAAGCCGAAACAGCCCCGCCTGCGGCGCCTTTTCGGTGGTGCCCTCACCCCGGGTCTTGGGGGCGGTGTAGGCGGGAGATCGATCAACACGGTAGCGGCCGCCGCCACTGGAGAACTCCAGGCTCACCCGTGGCACCGCCGCGGGCTCGGCGTGATCGGATTTCAGCGCCTTGACGCTGCGATCCCCCGACACCTCGCCGTAGAGGGCGAAGCAGAGGGCATCGAGCAGGAAGGTTTTACCGGAGCCGGTGCTGCCATGGATCAGGAACAGCCCTTCCTGGCTGAGGTCGTCGAAGCTGATCTCCACCGGCTCGGCATAGGGCCCGAAGGCTTCGATCCGGAGCTGGTGGGGCCTCACCGCTGCCCTCCCCTGGCGGCTGCCTCCAGCGCCTGCCGCAGCAGTGACGCCTCGGCTTCGCTGGCGCTGCGCCCCTGCTGATCGGCGAAGAACGTCGAGGTGAGATCTAAGGGGGAGGTAGCTTGGCGCACCTGCTGGTGGCGTTCGCTGGCTGTTGTGCGCAGCCGCTCCGGCGGGCGATGGCGCAGCTCGGCCACATGGGGAAAGCGCCGCCGCAAACGCGCCATGGCCTGCAGCGGCAGGGTCTCGTCGGTGAGGATCACCCGCAGCCGCGCTTCAACGGCCGCCTCGAACTGCGGATCACAGCAGAGCTGCTCGATCCCCCCCTCGACCGTGGCCAGCGATCGCCCCACCTGCAGCGGCACGATCTCCAGCGCGGGCTGGCCTACCGCGTCGAGCTCCACGATCCGCACAGACTTGCTGTGGTACTGCTCGGAGAAGGAATAGGGCAGGGGGGTGCCGGAGTAGGCCAGCCGTGGGCCATCCAGCTGCTGGGAGCCGTGCAGATGGCCCAGGGCCACATAGTCGAAGCCGGCAAAAGTCTCCACACTTACCCGATCCACATTGCCCACCGTCAGCTCCCGCTCCGACTCCGAGCTGGCTCCACCCGTCACGAATGTGTGGGCCACCAGCACCGAGCGCTGCTGCGGCCGCCCCTGCAGGTCACGGCGAATCCGCGCCAGCGCCAGTCGCGTCACCTCCTCATGGCGCAGGCGGGCCGGTGGCGGCGTCCCTTCCTCCAGCTCCCTCGCTAGGCCCGGTCCATCCACGGCCGGCTCCAGGTAAGGGAGCGGATAGATCGCAACGGGTTGGCCGCCCAGCCGTGGGCTCACCAGCACCGGCTCATGGGCCCGGCGTACATCGCCGCGGATCGTCACCCCGAAGCGGGCCAGCAGCGGGTCGTACACCGACACGCGCACATGGGAATCGTGGTTGCCGGCAATCGCCACCACCGCCGCACCGCCTTCGCGCAGCTGGGCCAGGGTGTCGTTGAACAGCTGCACCGCCTCGGCCGGCGGGATTGCCCGGTCGTAGAGGTCCCCGGCGATCAGCACCGCATCGACAGCTCCGTCCCTGGCCAGCTCCACGATCCGTGCCAGCGCCGCCGCCTGCTCCTCGAGCAGCGAAGCGCCATGGAAATTTCTGCCCAGGTGCCAGTCGGAAGTGTGAAGCAGGCGCATCGGCGGCAGCTCACCTTCTGGACCGACGTGTTGTTTACGCTAGTTGGGCAGCGGCTCCAGACCTGCGCCGTTTTGGTTGCAGGGGGGAATCGGGGCGTCAGAGCATGCCGCAGTGGTTGCCGGGGTAGCGCAGGGTGCGCCAGTCGCCACCGCGGGTGCTGACCTCGACGCCGATGCCGATGGGATCCTCGCCGCCGTTGCTGTGCTGCTGCCACCACTCCTGGGCGGCGTCCCAGGCGGCATCCATTGAATCAAAGTGGTCGTCGAGCACGGGATGGGGGCAGCAGCGCTGGTCCACCAGGCGGTAGATCCGCACCCCATTGACCTGTTTGCCAGCAGAAACCGTACGGAAGGAAGAGAACGCCATGGCCCGCACATCGACAACCTCACCATGGTGGCGGCTGTGACAGCTGTTGACTGTCACCTTCATCACAAGTCACGCATCTCAAAGGGTGCGTGCTGTAGTTCCGAGCACAAGGGGGACGGCTGAGCCGCTGGCCACCGGCCTTCAGCCCAGCAGCGCGATGCAGTCGATTTCCACAAGAGCTCCTTTGGGCAGCGCCGCCACCTGCACGCAGGCCCGGGCGGGCGAGACCCCGGCCGAAAACACCTCTGCATAGAGGGCATTGACCTTGGCGAAATCGGCCAGGTCGGTGAGGAAGACCGTGGTGCGCACCACCTGCTGGGCCGTGCAGCCTGCCGCGCTCAGCACCGCCTGCAGGTTGGTGAGCACCTGTCTGGTCTCGTCTTCCACATCCCCTCCGCCCACCAGAGCGCCGCTGGCGGGATCCAGGGCGATCTGGCCGGAGCAGAAGAGAAGACCCCCCGCCTTGACCGCCTGGTTGTAGGGACCCACCGGTGCTGGCGCAGCGGCCGTGGTGATCGCCTCGGCGGGAGTGCCCGTGCCCATGGCAAGTGAAAATGAAGAGTCAACATTACGGACCAGGCTTCATCGCTCCACTGACCCCAGCACCCTTGACCCCAGCCCCGCTGGCTCTCCCCATCGCGCCTCTGCTGGATGGGCGGCCTGATCCTGTGCGGCTGGAGAACGTCTGGCACCGCTACCCGAGGGCCCGCGGGGCCAGCCATGGTGAGGAGTCGCCGAACTGGACGCTGCAAGGGCTGAACCTGGAGCTGCACCAGGGGGAACTGGTAGGGCTGCTGGGTCCCTCCGGCTGCGGCAAGACCACCCTGCTGCGCCTGATCGCTGGCTTCGAGCGTCCGGAGCGCGGCCGGGTGCTGATCCATGGCCAGGAAGTGGCCGGCCCCCACGGCTGGCTGGCGCCGGAGCGCCGGGGGGTGGGCATGGTCTTCCAGGACTACGCCCTCTTCCCCCATCTCGATGCCTGGAGCAACGTCTGTTTCGGGCTCAAGCCCCGCCAGGACCGCAGCCGGGCCGCCTGGCTGCTGGAGCTGTTGGGGCTCAACGGTCTGGAGCTCCGCTACCCCCATGAACTCTCGGGCGGCCAGCGCCAGCGCCTGGCCCTGGCGCGGGCCCTCGCCCCGGGGCCAACGCTGCTGCTGCTGGATGAACCCTTCTCCAACCTGGATGTGGAGGTGCGGCTGAGGCTGCGGGCGGAGCTGTCCGGGGTGCTCAGCCGCTGCCAGGCCAGCGGTCTGATCGTCACCCACGACCCGGAGGAGGCCCTGGCCATCTGCGATCGGGTGGCGGTGCTGCAGGGGGGACATCTGCATCAGTGCAGCAGTCCGCGGGAGATTGTGCGGGCCCCCGCCTCCGCCTTCGTGGGCCGCTTCGTGCTGCAGGGCAATCTGCTGGAGGCCCACTGGAGCGGCGGTGAGCTGCTCACGCCCCTCGGCGCCCTGCGCCCGGAGTCGAATGGATCAGCCCCCAATGGCGATGGCCCGGGCCCCTGGCAGGTGCTGCTGAGCCCATCGGCTCTTGATCTGAGCGTCGATCCCAGCGGCCCCGGCGAGGTGGTGGCGCGGGAGTTTCTGGGGCGCGAATGGCTCTACCACGTGCGGCTTGATGCCGTGGGCGCCGCTGCTCCGGTGGATCTGCGCTTTCGCCTGCCCCTCGAGCGCGACTATCCCCTCGGTCTGCGCTGCCGCCCCTGGTTGCGGCCCGGTGAGCCCGCCCGGCTCTTCCCCACGGGCCAGACCCTCAGGCCTCCGGAGGTCCCCAGCCCCGAAGCGGCCTGATCCGCTCGCTCGTCAACCCTGCCACTGGTCCTTGCTGCGGCGACGACTGGCGAAGGCTTCAGCATCGCCGGCCCTGAGCATCAGGTTCGTGGCCCACTCCAGGGCGATGGTGCTGGGGATGGTCGGTTGATTCTCCCGCCGCAGCTCCTGCACTGCCGCCAGCCGCTCCTGGATCGCCTGCCGTTCCTCCCCCTGTTCTGGGCTGTTCGCGACCGCCCAGCGCAGGTTGGCGAGGGTGTACTCATGGGCGCACCAGACGCGGGTGGTCCCGGGCAGGCCCCCCAGCCGCTGTAGTGACTGGTGCATCTGCGCGGGGCTGCCTTCAAACAGGCGGCCGCAGCCGCCGGCGAACAGGGTGTCGCCGCAGAACAGCTCGCCCTGGCCGCCGGCCTGGGGCGGCAGATGGAAGGCCATGTGCCAGCGGGTGTGCCCGGGCACTGCCAGCACCTCCACAACGCGCCCCAGCAGCTCCAGCTGGTCGCCGTCCCGCAGGGCCACGGTCTGCAGGGGGATGCGCTGGCGGTCGTCGCCGGAGGCCAGCACCGCCGCCGCGGGCCAACGGCGCAGCAGCCCCGGCGTGCCATCGATGTGGTCCCAGTGGTGATGGGTCTGCAGCACTGCCACCAGCTCCAGCCCGCGCCGCTCCAACCAGCTGACCACCGGCTCCGCTACGCCGGGATCCACCACCACCGCCCGGGCTCCGTCGTGGAGCACCATCACGTAGTTATCGCGCAGCACCGGGATCAGCTCCACCTCGCTGTGGCTCGCGTCCATCGGTACAGTCCAGGTTGCGGTGCAAGTCCATGATCACCGTCGCTCTGGCCAAAGGGGCCCTGCTTAAGGATTCGGTGCGCTGCTTCGCCGCCGCCGGCCTTGATTTCAGTGCTCTGCTCGATGCCGACAATCGCCAGCTGATGGTGCCGAGCCCCTGCGGTCGGGCCCGGGCCCTACTGGTGCGCAATGGCGATGTGCCCGTCTATGTGGCCTATGGTCAGGCCCAACTGGGCGTGGTGGGCGACGACGTGCTGCGTGAGCACCAGTTGCCGGTAGCGCCGCTGCTGGATCTGGGCTTCGGTGGCTGCCGCATGGCCGTGGCGGTGAGAGAAAACAGTGGCTACAGCCGGGCGGCGGAGCTGCCGGCCCACTGCCGCGTGGCCAGCAAGTTCGTGCGCTGCGCCGAAACCTTCTTTGCCGGGCTGGATCTTCCCGTGGAGCTGATCCAGCTCACTGGCTCGGTGGAGCTTGGTCCGATCACCGGCATGTCTGAGGCGATCGTCGATCTGGTGGCCACCGGCCGCACCCTGCGCGAGAACGGTCTGGTGGCCCTCGATGAACTGTTCCACAGCACGGCCCGTTTGATCGGCAATCCCCTGGCCCTGCGCTTCGATCTCGGCGAGCTGCAGGACATCATCGACCGGGTCGCCACCTCCACCTCCGCTGCTGCAGGACCTGCTGCTGCGTCCCAGCGCTGATGGCCGCCCTCGACAGCCAGCGGCTCAAGCGCCTGCTGCCCTACCTCCGCCACGACCGCCGCCGCCTGACCCTGGTGGTGATTCTGTTGATCCCCCTGGCCCTGGCCACCGCGATTCAGCCGCTGTTGATCGGTCAGGCGATCGCTGTGCTGCGCCGTGAGCCCACAGCCGCTTGGCTGGCGGGGCAGAGCGTGTCCCAGGCGATGCGCACCCTGGTGCTGATCCTGTTCAGCGCGGTGCTACTGCGGCTGGCCCTGCAGGGGGCCCAGTCCTACAGCGTTCAGGCGGTGGGCCAGCGCCTCACCGCCCGCATCCGCGACGACCTCTTCAGCCATGCCCTGGCCCTCTCGCTGCGCTTCCACGACCGCACCCCGGTGGGCAAGCTGCTCACCCGCCTCACCAGCGATGTGGATGCCCTGGCCGAAGTGTTCGGCAGCGGGGCCGTGGGGGTGCTGGCCGATCTGGTCACCCTGGTGGTGATCGGCGTGACGATGGTGAGCATCGAGCCGCGCCTCGGTGCCCTGCTGCTGGCCAGCCAGGTGCCGGCCACCCTGGTGATCCTCTGGCTGCAGGGCCGCTACCGCAAGGCCAACTACCGGGTGCGCGAGGAACTCAGCCAGCTCAACGCTGACCTGCAGGAGAACCTTCAGGGCCTGGAGGTGGTTCAGATGTTCCGGCGGGAGGCCACCAACAGTGCGCGCTTCGCCGTCACCACCAACGCCTACCGCCGCGCCGTCACCGGCACGATCTTCTACGAAAGTGCCGTCTCGGCCTTCATCGAATGGGTGGCCCTCACCGCCGTGGCCGTGGTGCTGGCCCTGGGGGGCTGGATGGTGATCGCCGGCAGCATCGGCCTGGGTACTCTCACCACCTTCATTCTCTTTTCCCAGCGCCTGTTCGATCCCCTGCGCCAGTTGGCGGAGCGCTTCACCCAGATCCAGGGCGGGCTCACGGCGGTGGAGCGCATCGGTGAACTGATGGAGCAGCCGATCGAGATCTCCGACCTGGACCATGGCCTGCGCAGCAGTGCCGCCCAGCGCTCAGGGCTGCTGCGCGCCAGTGCCGGTGAGGTGATCTTCGAGCGGGTGAGCTTCGCCTACCGCCCCGACGATCCGATCCTCAGCGAGCTGAGCTTCCGCATCGCCCCTGGGGAGCAGGTGGCCCTGGTGGGTCCCACCGGCTCCGGCAAGACCACGATCATCCGCCTGCTCTGCCGGCTTTACGAACCCCAGAGCGGTCGCATCCTGCTCGATGGCATCGACATCCGCGAGCTGCCCAGCGCCACCCTGCGCCAGCGGCTGGGGGTGGTCCTCCAGGACACCTTCCTCTTCAGCGGCAATGTGGCCGACAACCTGCGGCTGGATGCGCCGATCGCCCAGCACGACCTGGAGCGCATCTGCGCCGAGCTGGGCCTTGACCCCCTGCTGCGCCGGCTGCCCGATGGCCTGGCCACGGAACTGCGGGAGCGGGGCGGCAACCTCTCCTCGGGTGAGCGCCAGCTGCTGTCGGTGGCGCGGGTGGCGATGCGCGATCCCTCGGTGCTGGTGATGGATGAGGCCACGGCCTTCATGGATCCCTCCACCGAGGCCACCCTGCAGCGTGATCTGGAGCGGCTGCTTAGCGGCCGCACCGCCATCGTGATCGCCCACCGCCTGGCCACCGTCGAGGCGGCCGATCGCATTCTGGTGCTGCGCCGGGGCCGGCTGATCGAGCAGGGCACCCACCGGGAGCTGCGGGCAGCTGGCGGACTGTACGCCGAGCTGGCCGATCTGCAGGAACGGGGTCTGGCCAGGCTCTAGGGATCAGGGCAAGGCAGCTGCACGGGCAGCCGCTCCAGCCAGGCATCGATCAGTGCAGCCAGCTGGCGGGGGCACTGTCGCATCGGCAGATGACCGCAGTCGGGGATCACGGCCAGCTCGTGGTCTGGGGCATAGCCAGCCAGGTGGCGCACATAGCGGGGGGCCATCACCTGGTCCTGGCTGCCGGCGATCCAGAGGCTCGGCACCCGCAGGGCCGCGGTGAGCGCGGGCAGCTGGCTAACGGCGCCGCGGTTGGTGCTGCAGGCCAGCAGTCCCCGGGCGGCACGCGCCTCCGCCAGCAGTGGGCTGCGGATCGCCTCGGTGCCCGGCAGTTCCGCCAGCCAGCCTGGACGGAAGCGCAGGAACAGGGAGCCGCCGCGCCTCACCCGGGCGAAGGCCCGAGGCTGATACACCCCGCCGCCGGCGGCGATCTGGATCACCCCCCGCAGCTGAGGCCCCAGGCTGCTGGCTGCATGCAGGGCGATGCTGCCCCCCAGGGAGTGGCCCATCAGCACCACGGGAGTGTGGGGAGCGATCCGGCGGCAGGCCTCGCTCACCCAGCGCCCGTAGCTGGCCAGGCTCGGCTGCAGCCCCACCGGGCGCGGTTCCGCGCCGAAGCCGGGCAGATCAGGGCACCACAGGCGCCAGCGCTGCTGCAGTTCGGCGTTCAGGGGCTGCCACAGCCGGCTGGAGAGCATCCAGCCATGCAGCGCCACCAGCAACATCCCGCTCTGGTCGAGTTCCAGGGCCTGGGGGGGTACAGCCAATCCCTTCAGGGGGTCTGCCACCACACTGCCCCTAAACGCCCCCGATCGGGCAGGATCGTGCCAATGCGTTGCCTCGGCCGTCTGGTTTGGATACAGACCCGCTTCTCTCCAGCTTCTACGGCCCAGGCTGGCGCCATTGTCCCAGCCCGAACCCCCAGCTGGAGCTGGTGCTCAGCCTGGAGCGGGAGATCGATCTGGTGGAACTGGAGCAGCTCTGTGATGCCGTCGGCTGGAGCCGCCGGCCGATCCGGCGGGTGCGCAAGGCCCTGCAGCACAGCCTGCTGCGGGTGGGCCTCTGGCGCCATGACCCGCGGGTGCCTCGCCTGGTGGGCTTCGCCCGCTGCACCGGCGATGGGGTGATGGAGGCCACGGTCTGGGATGTGGCCGTTCATCCCCTCTACCAAGGGGCCGGGCTGGGGCGGCAACTGATGGACTATGTGCTGGAGCAGCTCAGGTTGATGGAGGTGGACCGGGTCAGCCTGTTCGCCGATCCCGAGGTAGTGGGGTTTTATCAGTCGCAGGGCTGGGAACTGGAGCCGCACCAGCGGCGCTGCGCCTTCTGGTATTCCCCCTGACACCCCTGGTGGGGGCCCTCAGGAGCACTCAGGGTTGGTAATAGCGCGCCGCCAGGACCGCTGGATCGGCGCCCCGGCGCCAGGCCTGCCGCAGCCGGGCATTGCGCCAGGCCGTTCCCCACACCCCCAGGCGCCGCCAGCGCCGCACGTCCACCCGCACCGGCAGTCCCAGGTCGCGGATCGGGCCCAGCCGGCGCAGGCGCAGCACCAGATCGAGGTCTTCCATCAGGGGCAGGGCCCGCAGGCCGCCGGCCCGCTCCAGCAGGCGCCTTGGCAGCAGCAATCCCTGGTCGCCGTAGGGCAGCTGGCCGGGGCCACTGCGCAGGCGCACGCACCACTCCACCAGGCGCAGGGCGGGGTCTGCCCCTTCGATTCCCAGGCGGAAACACCAGGGGGCCTCCGGGGCGGCCATCGCCCGCTGCACCGCCGACCACCACCCCTGCGCCAGGCGCAGATCGGCATGGAGCAACAGCAGCCAGGGGGCCGTGCTGTGGGCCACCCCCGCCGCCAGCTGGCAGCCCCGGCCTCCGCCCACCTGCAGCACCCGGGCGCCCGCCAGGGCCGAGAGGCGGGCGCTGCCGTCGCTGCTGCCGCCATCCACCACCAGGCAGCTCTCGATCAGACCGGCGGGAGCCCTGGCCAGATCCGCCAGCAGGGCCGGCAGGTGCCCAGCCTCGTTCAGGGCCGGGATCACTACCGCCAAGGGGGCGCTGGTGGCGGAAGGTGCAGCCAAGACCTTCACCCCAGCCAGGGCTCCATGTCCATGGGGCGATCTAGGTCGCTGCGCTGGGACAGCAGGGCCGGCTCCAGCCCTAGAGCAGCGGCCCGCTCCAGGGTGCGGCGCAGCACCTCGGCGCTGCCCCAGGGGATGCCGCTGAGCAGGCTGGGCTGGGGCTTCCTCAGTCCGATCAGCCAGTAGCCCCCATCGCTGGCCGGCCCGAGCACTAGGGGGCTGCTGGCTAAGGCCGCCAGGGCCGCCTCCAGATCGCCTCGGGCCAACAGGGGCAGGTCGGTGCCGATCAGCAGAACTTGCTGAGTGCCTTCGCGCCAGGCCCGCACCAGCTGCCGGGCCATGCGGCTGCCCAGACCGCCGTTCCCCTGCAGCACGGCCCGCTGGGCTCCGAGGCTGAGGCCCCAACGCCGCGCCCCGCGGGGCCCCAGGCCGCTCACCGCCAGTACCAGTTCCGTTCCGACCAGCTGCTGCGCCACCGCCAGGGTGTGGGCGCTCAGCCGCCGCTGGATGCCGGCGGCGGCCGCCGGGCCGATGCTGGCCCCTAGGCGGCTCTTGCAGCGGCCCGCCGCCGGCCAGCGGGCCATCACCACCAGCTGCTGGCTGCCAGAGTTCAACGCCAGTGGACTCACTCGCTGGAGCGCAGCTCCGCCGGCTCGAGGTTGACATCGCGGCTGCCGCTGCCCCGCTTGATGCTGATCGTCAGTGGCTGACCCACCTTGCCCTGATCGACTGCCACCTGGACTTCGGAGGGGTTTTTCACCTTCTTACCGCCCACGGTCTCGATCAGATCGCAGGGCTTCAGGCCAGCCTGGGCCGCAGGGCTGCCCTTGAGCACTTCCACTACCACCACTCCATCGATTTCCGGCAGGCGGCATTCGCCGGAGGTGGCATTGATCTCACGCGCCAGCTGGGGCGTGAGCGCCTGGAGGCGCACACCGATGTAGGGGTGGGAGGCGCGACCCTTCTCCAGAATCTGGGCGGCGATCCGCTTGGCCAGGTTGACCGGGATCGCGAAGCTCAGGCCCGCACCCGGCGCCTGACGGATGGCGGTGTTCACGCCAATCACCTGGCCACGGTCGTTGATTAGCGGGCCGCCACTGTTGCCGGGATTCACGGCAGCGTCGGTCTGAATGTAGGGCACCCGCTGGCCTTCGCCGATGGCGTTGGTGCGCTGGATGGCGCTGATGATGCCCGCCGTCACGGTGTTGTCGAGGCCGAGGGGATTGCCGATGGCGATCGCCCATTCACCGGGCCGCACCTGGGAGGAATCCCCCAGGGGCGCCACCGGCAGCTTCTGGGCCACCACCCGCACTACGGCGATGTCGGTAAGAGGATCGGCGCCGAGCACCTTGCCGTTGAAGCTGCGCCCGTCCGGGAGGGTCACCGACACCTCGGCTGTGCCCTCCACCACATGGGCGTTGGTGAGGATCACTCCGTCGGAACGGGTGATGAAGCCCGATCCCTGGCCCTGTTGCTGCTGGATCGAGGGACCGCCACCGAACAGGCCCCCGAGCGGATTGATCACCCGTTTGACCGTGTCAATGCGCACCACCGCGGGCCCCACTTTCTCCACCGCGTTGACGATGAAGTTGTTGCCCGCCTGCAGTGGCGCGGCCGAGGGGGCGTCACTGACCCTCGGACCGGGGGCGGCGGGGCCAGGCCTGGGCAGCCCCGGCAGGTTAGGCAGCGGGATCGAGCAACTGCCCAGCAGGAGTCCGCAGAGGCCGGCGGCGGCCAGGGACCGGCGGCGGGGCGAGGGGGAGCCAGGGGCGCAGTGGCGAGTCATGGCAGGGGAGCCCAGCGAAGCCGCGAAGCGCTTCATTAAAGACGGTGCCGGTCCGGGAAGCTGCCTATATTCAGCAACTGGCTGAGTGGGGACTGGACGGTGCAGCAGGGTCAGGAGCTGTGGCACCGGGTCCAGGAGGCACTGCAGGCCAACCTCAGCAAGCCCACCTTTGAGACCTGGATCCGGCCGGCCCGCTGCACCGGTTACGCCGACGGCCAGCTGCAGCTGGAGGCCCCCAACAGCTTCGCCAGCGGCTGGCTGCGCAAGAACTACCTGGTGATGATCGCCGCGGTGGCCACCGATCTGGCCGGCCACACCATCGCGGTGGAGGTGGGCACCGCCGCGGTTCAGGAGCTGGATGGGGCCATGAACGGCTCCACTCCGGCCGAGCGTCCCGGCGCCGCCCAGCAGGGCCTGGCGGGGGCTTCACCGGGGGCGGTGCTGCGGGCGGCTGCGGGCCCCACAGGCCCCACCGCCAGCGGCGAGACTCCCCGCCGGCCGGCTCCGGGGCTCAACCCCCGTTATGTCTTCAACCGCTTCGTGGTGGGGCCCAACAGCCGCATGGCCCACGCAGCTGCCCTGGCTGTGGCCGAAGCACCCGGTCGTGAATTCAATCCGCTCTTCCTCTGCGGCGGTGTCGGGCTGGGCAAAACCCACCTGATGCAGGCGATCGGCCACTACCGCCTGGAGATCGATCCGGAGGCGCGGGTCTTTTATGTGTCGACCGAAACCTTCACCAACGACCTGATCCAGGCGATCCGCAAGGACGGCATGCAGAAGTTCCGTGACCGCTACCGCGCCGCCGATCTGATCCTGGTGGACGACATTCAGTTCATCGAGGGCAAGGAATACACCCAGGAGGAGTTCTTCCATACCTTCAATGCCCTGCATGAGGCCGGCCGTCAGATTGTGATCGCCAGTGATCGACCCCCCAGCCAGATACCGCGGCTGCAGGAGCGGCTGATCTCCCGTTTCTCCATGGGCCTGATTGCCGACATCCAGGCACCTGATCTGGAAACACGCATGGCGATTCTGCACAAGAAGGCGGAGCAGGAACGCATGGCCCTGCCCCGCGATCTGATCCAGTATCTGGCCGGTCGCTTCACCTCCAACATCCGTGAACTGGAGGGCGCCCTGACCAGGGCGGTGGCCTTCGCCTCGATCACCGGTCTGCCGATGACGGTGGAATCGGTGGCGCCGATGCTGGATCCAGTGGGCAACGAGGTGCCGGTCACGCCACAGCAGGTGGTGGAGAAGGTGGCGGAGGTGTTCGGGGTGAGCGGCGAGGAGATGCGCAGTAGCAGCCGCAAGCGGGCGGTGAGCCAGGCCCGCCAGGTGGGCATGTATCTGCTGCGCCAGAGCACCGACCTGAGCCTGCCGCGCATCGGTGATGTCTTCGGCGGCAAGGACCACAGCACAGTGATGTACGCGGTGGAGCAGATCGAGAAGAAGCTGGCGATCGATCCCTCCCTCGCCCGCCAGCTGCAGCAGGTGCGGGACCTGCTGCAGATCGATTCACGCCGGCGGCGCTGAGCCTGCGTTCTGATCGGAAGCGTTGAGCCTCAGGTGAGCGGGAGGCTGGGGTCAAGGCCTTCCACTTCGCCATGGAAGACACGGCTGGCGGTGATGTCCTCGGCCTGGATCGTGATCAGATCCAGCTTGGTCAGGCCCCGCCCCATGTGGTTGAAGAGCCGGTTGGCCTGACGCATGCGCGCTCGGTCGATGGCATTGCGGATCGAGCGGGCATTGGCGAAGAAGGGCAGCTGCATGCGCCGCTGGATGTAGTTGTAGAAGGCAGCCTTGGCCTCATCGCCGAAGCGGTAGCTCTCAGCGGCCAGGATCAGCTGGGCAATGGCCAGCAGCTCCACGGCCGTGTAATCAGGGAAATCGATGTGGTTGGCCACCCGGGAGGAGAGGCCTGGATTTGATTGGTAGAAGATATCCATCTTGTCCTTGTAACCAGCAAAGATTACCACCAGATCATCGCGGTTGTTCTCCATCACCTGCAGCAGAATCTCGATCGCTTCGGCTCCGTAATCGCGTTCATTCTCGGGCCGATAGAGGTAGTAGGCCTCATCGATGAACAGCACGCCACCCATCGCCTTCTTGAGCATTTCGCGTGTTTTGGGCGCCGTGTGGCCGATGTACTGACCCACAAGATCATCGCGGGTGGCGGTCACAAGGTGACCCTTGCGCACGTATCCCAGCCGGTGCAGGATCTCGGACATCCGCTCGGCCACGGTGGTCTTGCCAGTGCCCGGCCGGCCGGTGAACGACATGTGCAAGCTCGGTGCCGCCGTGGTGAGGCCCACCTGCTTGCGGGCCCGCTCCACCACCAGCAGCGCCGCGATCTCACGGATTCTGGTCTTCACCGGGCGCAGGCCGATCAACTCGCGATCGAGCTGATCGAGCACCTCCTGCACATTGGCGGCTTCATAGGCCGCCTGCAGGTTCACCGGGGCATCGAGGTTCTCCGTTGCCGAGCCATCGGCTTCCGCCTCGGTGGCGATGGAATCAGGCGAGGAGGTCATCGATGGCCGCGGCGAAGTCGTGGTCAACGGTGGCGATCGGGGTGTCGTCGTCGGCAGGGCGCACGGTGATGTTCACGTAGGTGCGCCCGAAGCTCAGATCGGGGAAGCGACCCTGTTGTTCACAGAAATCGTTGAGGCGATCGAGGAAGGCGCGGTTGCTGGCGTAATCCTCGAACTCGATGCGCCGCTCAAGCCGGGCGGCCTGCTCGGGTTTGGGGCGCGGCGTCCAGGGCTGGTCCATGGTGTTAAGGCTAGGTCAGACGATGGGTAGGGCCCTTGGCTCAGCTGCTGGTATCGAGGCAGTCGGTGCGGGCCACCGCCAGCCGGCCGGACCAGGCGGCGGCGTAGGCCCGGTTGGCCGCCTGCTTGGCCGGATCGGTGCTGCTGAGCGGATGGGGGAAGGTGCCGCGGATGGCGGCATTGGTCACGCAGAACATCGACTTCTGGAAGCTCATGCAGATCTTCACGCGCACATCGCCCTCACCGCGGGTGCGCTCGCGGTACCAGCTGTGCAGCCGCTCCGGCAGGTGGCGGTACATGTCCTGCATCAGCAGGCTGGGCGGGATGCCGGCCCCCATGCTCGGCAGGGGGTCCGCGTAGAGGGCGCCGTAGGCGAATTGGGCCTGATCCGGGGAGATCTGCTGGGCCTGGGCGTTGAAGCTCACCGTGCCCAGGAACGGCAGGCCCCTCAGGAACACCGCCTCCACATAGGGCACGGCCACATCCACCAGGAAGGTGAGCCCCGCTTCCGGTGGCAGCACCCACAGGTGTTCCCCGGCCACCTCCACCCCGTAGGTGATCGGGTTGGCGGCAGCGACCACCAGGCCGTCCTTGATGAACTCCACCACCGCCTCGATCGAAGCCACGCGGCCGTCGGATTCGGCGCGGGCCAGATCGAGGAACAGATCGCTCATCACCCGCCAGAACTGGCCCAGGGCGTGGGTGGTGGCGGCGGTGCGGATCAGCTCGATCAAGAAGCCAGTAAACAAAGGATGCAGCAGGCCCAGCAGCGGATCGCGGCGGGTCTTGCGGCGAATGATCGCGGCGCAGCCTGCGGCGAAGGCCTCCGAATCCAGATAGGCATCAAGGCCGCCGGTGCCGTGCCAGAGCACCGCCTTCATGCAGTATTCGGCGTACTCGAAATTGATCCGGTCGTGGTTGAGGTGGCGCCAGATCTTCGCGGGGCTGTTCTCGCCATCGAGGTACTTGAACAGCGGAAACGGCAGCAGGAACTGCTGCTCGGCCTGGAAGATCAGGTTGGTGCTGTAGGCATCCAGCACCTCGCCGTAGCTCTTGAGCACATCCACCACTTCGATCAGGTGGTCGGCGCTCTCCGCCAGCAGCGAGTCGCCGGCCAGCAGTTTCGACTGCAGTTCCTCGGCGCTGGGCATGGACCCGGCGTGGACCAGTTCGGCAGAGATGATCGGCATCAGCCCAGACCTCCGCTCTTGAGGGCGGCCGCCAAGGCCGGCAACTGAGTCATGGCCGTGGTGGACGCCTCACTGAGCCGTCCCAGTCCAGCCGGGAGCAGACCGATGGCCACCACCCCAACAGCCAGGGCCATGGCGGGGATGGTTTCGCGGGGGGCAACCGCAGCGAGATTCACATCAAGACGGCCATGAACCACTGGATCGGTGATGGGGGTCACGGCCAGACGGCCGAAGAAGGCCCGGTTGACCAGCAACAGGAAATACACGGCCGTGAGTCCTGATCCCACCATGGAGAGCAGGGTGGCCAGGGGATAGGCGCTGATGCTGCCGCGGAACACCATGAACTCGGAGATGAATCCGGCCATCCCCGGCATCCCGGCGCTGGCCATCACCCCCAGAATCATCAAGCTGCCCGTGAATGGCAAACCCCTCTCAGGGTTGAGCAGCCCATGGAGCACCGTCAGATCCCGGGTGCCGGTCTTGCGGTAGACGATCCCCACCAGCAGGAACAGCAGCGCCGAAATCAGGCCGTGGCTCACCATCTGGAACACCGCCCCGAGGATCGCTACCGGCGTGGCCGCCGCCGCCGCCAGCAGGATGTAGCCCATGTGCCCCACGGAGCTGTAGGCCACCATCCGTTTCATGTCCTTCTGGGCGATGGCGGCCAGGGAGCCGAACAGCACCGAGATCGCCGCCCAGATCGCTAGCCCCGGGGCCAGCTGCGCCCAGGCCTCGGGGAACATCCCCAGGCAGAAGCGCAGCAGACCGTAGGTGCCGAGCTTCAGCAGCACCCCTGCCAACAGCACCGACACCGGCGTCGAAGCCTGGGTATGGGCATCGGGAAGCCAGTTGTGGAAGGGGAACAGCGGCACCTTGATGCCGAAGCCCACCAGCAGGGCCCCCAGCAACAGCAGCTGAGCGCCCATCGAGAGCCGTTCACTGGTGATCGGCGTGAGGCTGAAATCCGCCGTGCCTGTCAACAGGGCCAGACCGAGGAAGGCCCCCAGAATCAAAAAGCCTGACACCGCCGTAAAGATCAGAAACTTGGTGGCGGCATAGTCCCGGTTCGCTCCACCCCAGACGGCGATCAGGCACCACAAGGGAATCAGCTCCAGTTCATAGAAAAGGAAGAAGAGCAGCAGGTTCTGGGCCAGAAAGGCACCGTTGACGGCCCCACTGATCACCATCAGCAGGGCGAAATAGACGCGCGGGCGCTTATCGATGTCGCGGGTGCAGATCGCCGAGACCAACGTCAGGGAGCCGTTGATCAACACCAATGGCAGTGACAGGCCATCGACGCCGAGCTTGTACTGGAGTCCCAGGCTGTCCACCCAGCGCAGCGATTCCTGCAGCTGCATGGCGCTGTTGCCGGGGTCGAACCGGGCCAGCACCACGAGGCTCCAGGCCAGCTGCAGGCCCAGAACCACCAGCGTGACCGTGCGCATGCGCCCCTTGGTCGGGTTGCCCGGCCAGAGGGCCAGCAGCAGGGCTCCGCCGAAGGGAATCAGCAGCAGCAGACTCAGCATCGGCTGATCCTCATACCTGCAGCCACTGCAAGGAGATGAGTAGCAGCACGATTGCCACAATCACCGTGAGAACGTAGGTTTGCACCTGGCCGCTCACCCCCAGCTTGAGCCCCTCGGCGCTGGCCAGAGAGAGGCGCCCGATGCCGTTCACCAGGCCATTCACCAGGGCTTGGTCCACCCAATTGGTCAGCCGCGCCAGGCCGGCCACCGCAGCCACGATCGTGGCCTTGTAGATGCGATCGGTGTAGAAGTCGGAGGCGAGCAGGTCTTGCAGGACCCGCAGCGGCTGGATCATCGAGCGCGACCAGAACTTGTTCAGCGGCGCCAGGGCGCCGCCTGCTACCCCCGCCAGGCCGCTGGCGAGCACTGCGGCGGTCACCGTCCAGGGAATGGATCCAATGCTGGGTACCGGATTGAAGCGGGCCATCAGCGCCGGGATCAGCGCCACCAGCACCGTGAGGCTCACCATCGGCAGCGCCATCAGCCAGTTCACCTCCGGGGCGCGCTTCGTTTTGGGCATCGGCGGACCAAGGAACACGTGCCGGTAGACGCGGGTGAGGTTGAAGGCGGTGAGGCCATTGGTGAGCAGGCATACGGCAGCGAAGAAGGGCTGCTGAGGGGCGAAGCTTTCCACCAGCAGCCCAAAGCACCAGAAGCAGCCCAGGGGCAGCAGGCCCACCAGACCGGCGCCGCCCACCAGGTAGGCGGTGGTGGTGGCGGGCATGCGCGAACCGAGGCCGCCTAGTTCGGTGAGGTCCTGGCAGTTGGTGGTGGCGATGATGCTGCCCACGCTCATGAAGACAAGCGCCTTGGCCAGGCCGTGGGCGAACAGCAGCAGGAGCGCGATCGCCGGCTGCTGCAGCGCGATGGCGATGAACACCAGCCCCAGATAGGAGGTGGTTGAGTAGGAGAAGGCCCGTTTGATGTCCACCTGGGCGATCGCCACCAGGGCGCCGGCGAGGGCGCTGATCGTGCCCACTACGAGCAGCACGGTGGTGGCCAGGGGGGAGAAGCGCAGGAGCGGCATCACCTTCATCAGCACCAGGGCGCCGGCGGTGACGACCACGGAGTTGCGCAGGATCGAGGCCGGGTTCGGCCCCTCCATCGCCTCATCAAGCCAGAGGTGCATGGGGAACTGGGCGCACTTGCCCATCGGCCCGGCGATCAGCCCCAGGCCCAGCAGCGTGCCGGCCAGGGGAGAGAGCGCACCACTGGCGTCGGCCTCGGCGGCCCAGACGTAGAGATCCTGGAACTCCATCGAGCCCGCCCAGGCCGAGAGCGCCACCATCCCCATCAGCAGCAGCACATCGCCCACCCGCTTGGTGAGGAAGGCGTCGCGGGCGGCCGTGACAACCAGCGGCTGGGCGTACCAGAAGCCCACCAGCAGGTAGGTAGAGAGGGTGAGCATCTCCAGCAGGAAATAGCTCATGAACAGGCTGCTGCTCAGCACCACTCCTGCCAGGGCCCCCTCGAAGAAACCCACCAACGCATAGAAACGGGCCAGGGACCATTCCTTGTCGAGGTAGCCGAGGGCGTACACCTGGCCCAGCAGGCTTATGCCCGTCACCAGCTCGAGCGCCGCCAGGTTGGTGAGCGAGAGGTCGAAGCCGATGCGCAGGTTGAGGTCGGCGGCGCGGAACCAGGCGAAGTCCAGGTGCTGGGGGCCGATCTGCCACACCTGCTGGAGGATCAAGCTGCTGTGGGCAACGGCAACCAGCGTGACGAGAAGGTTCAGGTAGGCCGCCGGTCGGGGCCCATTGCGTTTGATCCAGCCCGCAGCCCACGGCAGCGACAGCACCATGCCGCTGAACCCATAGAGCGGGATCAGCCAGACCATCTGGATAGGCAGGGCTAGGGGAGGGGGAGACAAAGGGAGGGGATGAGGCGCCAGGTCGGAGCAGGGAGGGTGGCCTAGAAGGTGGCGCGTTCGAGATCGCGGCGACTGCCGGCGCCAAGGTCAGCCAGCCACTGGTGCAGCTCCTCTCCGTGCTGGGCTTCCTCCTGCCAGAGGTCGTGGAAGAACTGGGCATTGCCCGGATCACTCACCAGCAGGCAGAAGCGGTTGGCCTCGGCGTAGTGCTGGATCAGTTCGTCCTCCTGGACGATGTTCAGGCGCAGCAGTCCGATCAGATCGCGGGCGGCGCTCACGGGCTTGAGCTGGGAGGCGGCCGGCGCCACGCCGAGGTGCAGCATCTGCTGCACCAGGCGCTCGGCATGCTGCATCTCCTCGACCGTCTCCTGGCGGAACCGCTCGGCAGATCCGCCATCTCCCCAGAGGGCGAGCAGCGAGGCCTGGGTCATGTACTGCTGGACCGCGGAAAGTTCCAGGCTCAGAGCCCGTCCCAGGTAGCCCAGCACCCGAGGGTGAACGGTCTCCATGACCCTCAGCTCCTGCGCTCAGCGCCGCTGAAGGCCAGCATCGGCTCCAGTTCACTGTGGGGGCGGGCGATAATGTGGGCGGCCACCAGGCCATCGCCCACGCGCTCGCAGGCATCGGCACCGGCGCGTACCGCGGCGTTGACGGCACCGGTTTCGCCGCGCACCATCACGGTCACATAGCCGCCGCCCACGAATTCACGGGAGATCATCGTGACTTCAGCGGCCTTGGTCATGGCGTCAGCCGCCTCGATGGCGGGCACGAGACCACGGGTTTCGATCATGCCGAGAGCGATGCCGTGCGGAGTCGAAGCCATGGCTTTGGAGGGGGAAGAGGACTGGGAGGGAGGG
>NZ_JAGQBF010000035.1 GCF_024345495.1 Synechococcus sp. RedBA-s
AGATCCGCGCCGCTGAGGACCCTGAATTCGAGACCTTCTACACGAAGAACATTCTTCTCAATGAAGGTCTGCGTGCCTGGATGGCACCGGCCGACCAGCCGCATGAAAACTTCGTCTTCCCTGAAGAGGTCCTGCCCCGCGGCAACGCTCTCTGATTCCCGCTGCTATTAATCAAGGCGTCCCTCGGGGCGCCTTTTTTGATGGGAACTTCAGCCCTGTGCGGCCCAGCTCACAGGCTCTCGCTTCGCTGTGCTGCTCCCTTAGATTCAGGTCGTTCCGTCAGCAGTGTCGTGGAGCGGGCCCTCTGGCCCTGTGCCCGATCGGTCCGCTTCGAAAACGTCGCCGGCTGGCTTTATCCCCCCAAGGAGGAGGTGCCCGTGAGCCACAGTTCCATGACCCAGGGTCTGCTGATCGCGGAGAACGCCGGCTGATTTCGGCGCCTGTTTCCTGATCACTCGGTTCCGCGACAGAGCGGACCCGGCGAACGCCCCCGCCACCGTGCTCACCAGCCCGGCAGCGGGGGCATCGTTCTTGGGGCCATGGCCTCTCTGGGCCGTGCCCTCTTCACTCTGGCTGTCGATCGAGCTGGAGCTGGATCGAGCTCATTAACTCCTGAAGCTGGCCGCGCGCCGGTTGAAGGTCGGGCTGGTTGCGTTGCAGCAGCACCACCCCATCGGCGAAGGCTCTCACCCCGTAGGGCTCAGGCAGGGAGCCCAGCGCTTCAAGGCTGTTCTCCAGGGCTTCACGATCGCGAGGGAAGGCCACCCCATAGCGGCGCAACCAATCGAGATCGATGGCGATCCAGTCGACGGCCCGGTTGTCCCCCTGGCGATCCCGATAAATCACGCCGTTGGGAAAGCGGATCAGCACCGGTCGCTGGGCCAGGTGGGGAATCAGGGTGGTGGTGGCGGCCACGCTGGCCCCCTTGGGAATCTGGCGCAGCAGTTCGCGGGCGCTGGCCCCATGGCTCCACTGGAGCGCGGGCGAGCTGTAGACCCAGGGATCGACGCTGTCGGGGATCAGAAAGGAGAGGCTGCGGTTGGGATTGGCCAGCAAGGTGAGCAGCAGCGACAGAACGATGCAGCCGGCCCAGACCCGCCGCAGGCGCCTGTGGGCGAAGGCCTTGGGATGGCGGCCCCACCATTCGATCGCCCCCGCGAACAGCCCCGGCACCACCAGCAGCGCGTAGCGCAGGTTGATCGAGAGGGGGTTGTTCGCCCCCTGGGCCAGCAGCAGACCCATCAGGGGCATGCCCATCAGCAGCCAGCTGTCAAGGCTGATCAGCGGCACCAGCATCAGGGGCAGCCCCTGGGCCAGCAGGTAGCGCAGGGTTTCCCCAGGTGGCCAGATCAGCTCCCGCAGCACCACCAACGGCTGCCTCAGGGCCTTGAGCAGCACCTCCAGGCTGCTGGCCTGGTCGGCATCACCGATGTACTGGCCGAAGTTCTCCACCATGAAGCGGCGGGAGTTGTCGTCGCTGAACAGGGGCATCAGCACGTTGGTCACCAGCAACACCCAGCCCAGGCCCAGGGCGGCCAGGGCCAGGGCCAGGGGCCAGCGCTGGCGTTGCCGCACCAGGATCCAGAGGCTGACCCCCACCAGCAGCACGCCGGTGTCCTCGCGGATCATCGGCACCGCCACTGCCGCCAGGGCCAGCAGCCACCAGAGGCGGCGCTGCAGCCCGTACCAGAGCAGCAGGACCGCCAGGGGCAGCTGGGCGAGGTCGGTGAAGTTCCCCCAGGTGGGTCCGATCACCGCATTGGCGCCGAAGAAACTGCAGGCCAGAAAGGCGGCGAGCCAGGGATCCTCCAGCCGTTTCCGGGCGATCAGGTGCAGCACCAGCCCGGCGGCCGTCATCAGGCCGACCTGCACCAGCGGCAGGGCCCAGATCCCGAGCAGCCCTACCAGGGGTACCCAGAGCAGCAGGACTGGGGTGAAGTGCTGGCCCAGGCGGTGATAGCCCACGGCCGGAGGTTCCCCGGCGTGGATGACGTTGGTGGAGAGCTGTGAGGAGAGGGTGCTCTCAAAGGGATGGCCGTGCAGGCCGCTCCAGATCGCCTGCAGAAAAATGCCCTGGTCGTAGGAGGCGGTGAGCACCTGCAGCCGCCACCACTGCAGCATCAGCCCTGTCAGTGCGAACAGCGCCGCGGCCGCCAGCACCGCCCGCTCGGCCCGAACCTGCTCAGGGTGCTTCGGCGGCAGGGTCCGTGGCGCTTCCTGCGCAGATCCAGCGTTGCCAGCTGTCGCCACCGCAGGCCTCCAGGTCACAGGTGGCATCCTGAAGCCGCAGGCGCCTGGGGTTGCCGGCCTCGAGTCTGCCGATGCCGTCGGAGGGGCGCAGCAGTACCCGGAAACGCTTCGGCCAGTGGTCGCGGGGGCTGTCGGGCAGGTTGAAGAGTTCTTGCTCGGCATACCAGCGCAGGCTGGGGCGTTGCCCCTGATGGCCGGGCATGTGGATCGGCAGCTCGGCCGAAGCGCCCCCATCTCCGGCGCTTCGGGCCAGCTCAGCGGCGGGCAGCACCGACCAGGTTTCGTTGAGCTCCCAGTTCCAGAGCGGGCTCAGCACAAACAGCAGCAGCGATGCGCTCCAACCAATTAGCAACAGTGCCAACCCCAGTCGTCGTCGGCCATGGGCCGGCCGGCTCAGGTTGATTCCCCCGAGCAGCAGCCCCAGCCCCGCCGGCAGGGGCAGCCAGCGCAGCGGCGATGGCGCCAGCAGGGACGCCACCACCAGTACCCCCCCCAGAGTGGCCCAGAACCAGGGCAGCGGCCTCAGCAGGCCCCGGGGGCGGGGTGACTCCACCAGGTGGGCCAGGACCGGCCCGCAGATCAGGCAGAAGGGTGGCCAGAGCAGCAGGCTGTACCAGGGCAGCTGGGTCTTCATCGGCAGCACGGTGAGGGTGGCGGCCAGGCTCAGGCCCAGGCTCCAGCGTCCGGCCGGTTGCCGCCGTTCCCGCCAGGCCAGCCCCAGACCGATCGGCCAGAGGGGCAGCCAGGGCCACCCCCCCTCCAGCACCTCCAGCAGCGGCTCGAGCGGACCGCCGTGGTGCTCCTCCACCGTGGTAGTGAAACGCAGCAGCCCCTGGCCGCCCCACATCAGCAGGGCCTCCGGGCCCCGTTGCAGCCCATGCCAGCCGTGCCAGGCCAGGCCCAGTGACAGCCCGAGGCCCAGGCCCAGGCCCAGGCGCAGCCAGGCGCGCCGATCCAGATCACGATCGAGCCAGCGCAGCAGCAGCCCCGTGGCCAGCACCGGCAACAGCACCGGCGCCTTGAGCAGCAGCAGGGCACTGCCCCCGGCCCCAGCGATCAGGCCGCCCGAGAGGGCCGCCCGAGGCCGGGGCCCAGCCAGCAGCAGGCCCAGCCAGAGCAGGGCCATGGCCGTGAGCTGGGCCCCATCGAGCATGGCCAGCCGGCCGTGGCGGACCAGGGGCATCAGGGTGAGGGCAATGGCTGCCGCTGCCACGGCGGCCTGGGGCTGGCTGGGCCGCAGGCGCAGCTGAATCGCGCCGATCAGCGGCACCAGCAGGCTCGAAACCAGCGCCGGCGCCAGCCGGATCACCCACTCCGGGGGCAGGGCGGTGGCCTCGCCGCTGAGGGCGCGCCAGAGCTGGATCACGCCTGCGATCAGCCAGTGCAGGCCCGGAGGCTTGTTCAGATAGGTGGATCCCCAGAACGTCGGCAGCAGGGTGTCGGGCCAGGGCGCCTGGCTGGTTTCGAGGGCCACCCGCGCCACGATGCCCTCATCCCAGTCGCGCAGGGGCACGTTGCCCAGACCCACCAGGGCGAGCACCAGGGCCACGGCCCAGAGCCCGAGCAGCAGGCGACCCACCCTCATGGGCGCTCCTTCTTCAGCTGGTCGGTCACCCTGCGTGTGGCCTCAGGAATGGACTGCAACGCCCCCTGCAGGCTGAAGGGATTGGCCAGCAGGGTGCCACTCACATCGGCGAGGGCCTGCAGCACCGGCTCCTGCTGGCCACGGGCCGCGGCGCTGGCCACGGCATGGGCGCGCCAGGGATTCCAGCCGGCCAGCAGCACCACACTGCGGTAGGCCGGCGGCCAGGGGTTGGCGGGCTCCAGGGTCTGCAGACGGGCGAACCACTGATCCGCCTGGTCCGGACGGTTGCGCAGCACCGCCAGCAGGGCCATCGCCCAGAGGGCGTCTCGATCGCTGGGATTGGCGCTCAGCCGCTGCTGGGCCCAGTCGATC
Source organism: Synechococcus sp. RedBA-s (assembly GCF_024345495.1). Classification (GTDB taxonomy): domain Bacteria; phylum Cyanobacteriota; class Cyanobacteriia; order PCC-6307; family Cyanobiaceae; genus Regnicoccus_A. The sequence goes on from NZ_JAGQBF010000035.1 coordinate 4,208, forward strand.
ACTCGGCCCTGATACAGAAAATGCCCATCCAGCTGGTGCTGGGGGCCGATGGCCTCGAACACCGCCCCCAGAGCGGCTGGACCGCGCTCCAGGCCAGCGGCCAGCTCAATGAAGCGACGATCGAAGCGGGCGCTGGCGGCCACGGGCTGGCGGCGGGTCCACAGCTCCACGGGCTCGCCATCGCTCCAGGGCCAGCGGCCCACCAGCCGAAAGCGGGAGTCTTGACGGATCTCCCTGGCCAGCGCCCGTGAGGCGTCCCGCCGCATGCCGGCTTTGCCGGTGGTGAGCAGGATCCACTCGGCCTGATCCAGCACCAGCTGCCGTTCCCTGGGTTGCCGGCCCAGCTGCCGCCCCACGATCTGCCCCCCCCGGGCCCGTCCGTACACCGTGGCGGTGTGCTCGTTGAGTTCGGCGGCATTGGGGAGCACCACCAGCGTGCTGGGTTGATCACCCACCTGCTGGCGCATGGCGTCCATCACCGCTGGCAGGGGTGAGCGGGGCTGCCAGCGGATCTCACTGGCCTGGGCGGCCACCGCGCTGCCGGCACTGGCCGCCAGCCCCACGGCCAGGGCGCCCCAGCGGACGGGCCCCCAGGCCTTCCTGCGCAGGGCCTCCCCCAGCTGCCACCAGCCCCAGCTCAGCAGCAGCACCAGCAGGGGCAGCACCGGGGTGATGTAGCGGGGGTCCTTGTTGGGGCTGAGGGTGGTGAACAGCCAGCCACTGAGGCTGCAGGCGATCAACCAGCTCCAGCCCCAGCCGCTTGGGGTCAGCTCCGGCTGATCGGCTGCTGGGGGCTGGGGCAGATCCCGCCGGCGGCGCCAGGCGGCGCCCAGTGCCAGCAGCGCCCCCGCCAGGGCAGGCAGGCTGTTGACCAGTCCCAGCTGCTGGGGCCAGAGCTTCGGGTACCAGAGCAGGCTGGCCAGGCTGAACGGCGACGGGTCGCCTTCCTGGGCGGCTGACTCCAGCACTGCCCGGTTGCTGCCGCCGATGGTGGTGATCCAGTTGTGCTGCAGCCAGGGCAGCACCAGGGCCAGCACCAGCACCAGGGCGGCCAGGGCCTGCCAGCGCCGGTGCGCTCGCCCCAGGCCCCGCAGGGCCAGCCACAGGGCCGGAGGAAGCAGTACCAGCACAGCGCTCTGCTTCACCAGCACAGCCGCCGCCAGCGCCAGGGCTGCGCTGGCGGCCTGGCCCCAACGCCCGCCCCTGGGCCCAGGGGCCGCCCAGCGTCCCAGCAGCCACAGGGCCAGCACGCTGGTGGCTGTGAGGGGAAGATCAAGGGTGAAATCCAGCCGCAGGCTCACCAGCGCCGGGGTGGTGCTGGTGAGGGCGGCCGCCAGCAGGCCGAAACCCGGCGACACCAGTTGGCGCCCCCAGCAGGCCACCACCACCAGCAGCAGCCCCTGCCACAGCGCCAGGGCCGCGCTGGCCTGATCGGGGCTGTCGCCGGCCAGGGCGATCACCGAACCGTTCACCAGGCTGGCCAGCGGCGGCACCTTGGGGGAGAGATCCAGCAGGCCCTGCCAGCCCGGCCAACCCCCTCCGGGCAGCAGGCCGAGGGCACGGCCATGGTCAACGGCGCTGTTGAGGTAGTCAGCCTGATCCCAGGCCGGCAGGCGCTGGTCCAGCTGCAGCCAGAGCCGGTCGGCCAGGCTGCCCGCCAGCCAGAGGCTGGCCAGGGCCAGCCACCACGGCCAGGGACGTTTGGACCGGGTGTTCAGGGCCGTGGCGGCGGTTCGCGCCAGTTTGGACCACCTGCCTTCCCCGTAGCCGTTGTGCGTTCTGTCACATGTGGGCGGGACTGCCGCAGGACTGGGTGTGATTCTTCATCCAGGCGCATCGCGCCAACTTGTGTGAGGACCCCATGAAATTATTCCGGCAATTGCTGCTGGCACCTGTCGCCCTCGGGCTGATGGCCCCTGTGGCCGCCACCGCCGGCGAAATGAACCTGGACGGCATCAACCAGTACGCCGCCTCCGAGGATCAGGTCACCAGCATCACCCAGTTCTCCGACGTACAGCCCACCGAGTGGGCCTACCAGGCGCTCTCGAACCTGATCGAGCGCTACGGCTGCGTCGCTGGCTATCCCGATGGCACTTTCCGTGGCAAGAAGCCGCTGAGCCGCTGGGAAGCCGCTGCCCTGCTCAACGCCTGCCTCGATCGGATCACTGAAGTGACCGACGAGCTGCGCCGTCTGCTCAAGGAGTTCGAGAAGGAGCTCGCGATCCTGCGCGGTCGCGTCGACAACCTCGAAGCCAAAGTCGGCGAACTGGAAGCGAACCAGTTCTCCACCACCACCAAGCTGCGTGGTGTGGCCACCTTCACCATCGGCGGCAACGCTTACGGCGGTGACGGTGAGGCCTCGTTGGGCCAAGCTTTTGTCCTCAATCGTCTCCAAGAGGTTAAAGGTGGCGAACCGGCCATTCGCCCCGGCCAGCAGTTCTCTGACGCCGCCGCCGCCCAGCAGGGTGCCGTCGCCTTCAACTACAACCTCGACCTCTACCTCGACACCAGCTTCACCGGTAAGGACCTGCTGCGCACCCGCCTCCGTGCTGGCAACTTCGGCTCCAGCCCCTGGGGTGCGGCCAACCCTGACAACCTGGTGGGCCTGAACGCCTTCGAGGTCGCGTTTGAAGGCGCTCCCGGCGCTGACGCCTTGATGGTCAACCGCCTCTTCTACCAGTTCCCCCTGGGCAAGAGCTTCACCGCCACGGTGGGTGGCAAGGTTCGTCAGGACGACATGCTGGCCTTCTGGCCCAGCGTGTACCCCGCTGACACCGTCCTCGACATCTTCACCTACGGCGGCGCCCCCGGCGCTTACCCCCTGACCCTCGGCTCCGGTGCTGGTCTGTGGTGGAAGAGCGGCGGCTTCAGCATCAGTGCCAACTACGTGGCCGTTAATGGCAACGTCGGTAACCCCAACAACGGTGGCATCGGCACCGATGGCTCCGCTCAGACTGGCACCGCCCAGATCGCCTGGAACAACGAGAACTTCGGTATCGCTGCGGCCTACACCTACACCACCCCCCAGGGTGGTCTGGCTGGTCTCTACGGCGGTAACGCAACCCCCGTGACCACCCTCGGGTATGCCCTCTCCGACAGCGTCAGCTCTGTTGGTATCAGTGGCTATTGGCAGCCTTCCAACTCCGGTTGGCTTCCCTCGATCAGCACCGGCTGGGGACTTAACTCCCACTCGGCGAACAGCGATTCTGCCGGTGGCCTTGCAGATGGAATCGACGGTGCCCAAACCCAATCCTGGTACGTGGGTCTGCAGTGGTCTGACGTCTTCATCAAGGGTAATTCCCTCGGTATGGCGGTCGGCCAAGCAACAATGTTCACCAAGTCGGGCGACGAAGACGTGCTCGATCCCAATGATGGCAACTATGCCTGGGAGTGGTGGTACAAGTTCCAGGTGACCGACAACATCTCGATCACCCCTGCGATCTTCTACCTCAGCAGGCCCTTGGGTCAGCTCCAGAAGGGAGGCGACGACAGCGATGGTTTCGATAACTTTGGTGGCGTGGTCAAGACCACCTTCAAGTTCTGATCGTTGCTGATCGCCTGATCAGCTTCGGTTGATCTTCTTCTCCAGCCAGATCAACTCCTCACACACCTTGATCTGGCCGGTCTTTCAAAGCCGCGGTTACGACCGCGGCTTTTTTGATGCTCAACCTGGCCGCTCCGTGATCTGGCTGCCCTGGTTGGACAGTCTGAAATCCTTTGCAGGAGAGCGGCTTTGACCTTTGGGATGTGACCGCCGACACCTGGTCATGTGTTCGCGGGCGAAAGGCTTAGCCTGCCTTTTCGATACAATCTGTAAGTGTCCTTTTGGACCATTCCTCAATTGGTGTGAGGTTCTCATGAAACTGTTTCAGCGTCTGCTTTTGGCGCCTGTCGCCCTCGGGCTGATGGCCCCCCTGGCCGCCTCGGCCGGTGATCTCAACCTGGCCGACATCAAGAAGTATTCGGGCAACAAGAAGGACCAGGTGACCAGCATCACCCAGTTCTCCGATGTTCAGCCCACCGAGTGGGCCTATCAGGCCCTCTCCAACCTGATCGAGCGTTACGGCTGCGTTGCCGGTTATCCCGATGGCACCTTCCGCGGCAAGCAGCCGCTCAGCCGTTGGGAAGCTGCTGCTCTGCTGAATGCATGCCTTGATCGGATCACTGAAGTGACCGACGAGCTGCGCCGTCTGCTCAAGGAGTTCGAGAAGGAGCTGGCTATCCTGCGTGGTCGCGTCGACAGCCTCGAAGCCAAGGTTGGTGAGTTGGAGGCGACCCAGTTCTCCACCACCACCAAACTTCAGGGTCAGGCCACTTTCGTGATCGGCGCTGTCACTGCCAGTGGTGATCGCCCCGGTGCAGGCGTCTTCGGAACGTCGCCTTCATTTGGCAGCCGTGATGCAGCCGAAAAATACAATGCTCAGTTCGGTGCAACCACCTTCAGCTATGACCTGCGGCTGAATCTGCTCACCAGCTTCACCGGTAAGGACCTTCTCTACACCCGTCTGCGCTCGGGTAACTTCGACAACGCCTTTAACGGCAACGGGGTTAACCTCACGGCTCTGGATGTAGCCAGCAACGGCATCAATAGTCCTGATGCGGTCGGCATCGATCGTCTCTACTACCGCTTCCCTGTCGGTCGTGACTTCACCTTTGTCGTTGGTCCCAAGGCCCGCAACACGGAGGCTCTGGCCGTCACTCCTTCGGTTTATGGCAGCGGTAAAGGGGATCGGATCCTTGATCTGTTCGCCCTCAATGGCGCGCCGGGTGTCTACAACAAAGCCACCGGCTCGATGCTGGCCGGTATCTGGAAGCAGAACGTCAAGAAGGGGCAGGGCGCCTTCAGTTTTGGTGCCAGCTACGTGGCCCAGCAGGGATCTGTTGGCCAGGCGTTTGATGGCGATGACAACGCCTGCTCCAGCAGCGAAGGTGGTATCGGCACCGACTGTGCCCGCGGCAACTTCCTGGCCCAGCTGAACTACACGGCCCCCCAGTGGAACGTGTCGTTGGCCTACCGCTACGGCCAGCAAGCCACCAACTTCCGTCGGGGCACCAATTTCGTTGCCAGCAATAGCTGGTTCCTGACCACCGGTGAGTCCAACAACTTTGCCGCAAACGCCTACTGGCAGCCCAAGAACAGCGGCTGGATGCCTTCGGTCAGCCTGGGCTGGGGCCTCAACAGTCTCTCCGGCAATGAAAACAATGCGCTGGGCATTGAATTTGTCGATCCCTATGTGACCGAGAGCCAGAGCTGGTTCGTAGGTCTGCAGTGGAACGACCTGTTCGGCAAGGGCAATGCCGCCGGTATGGCGGTCGGTCAGCCCGTCTTCGCCACCGCGCTCTCCCTTGGTAGCAGCGACACCGGCAACACCACCCCGGCCGATGGCAACTACGTCTGGGAGTGGTGGTACAAGTTCCAGGTCACCGACAACATTGCTGTGACGCCGGCGATCTTCTATCTGAGCCGTCCCCTGGGTCAGCTCACCGGCGAGGACAACAGCTTCAGCAACTTCGGCGGCCTCGTGCAGACCACCTTCAAGTTCTGATCCGTCGGGTCACAGGCCACCAGCTCCTCACACCACCCAGCCCCCGTTAGGGGGCTTTTTCATGGCTGGCTGGAGCCCTTGCCATGATGGCTCCAGCCGGCCATCACCCCCCATGAAGGCAGCCTTGGCCAGCAGCGATTTCTATGCCGTTCTGGGCGTGCCGGCCACGGCGGACGTGGATCAGATCAAGGCGGCTTACCGCGCCCTGGTCAAGCAGCACCATCCCGATGCCGGTGGTGATGACACGGCGATCCTGGCCATCAATGCCGCCTGGGACGTGCTCAGGGATGGCGAGCGCCGCCGCAGCTATGACCTCAGCCGCCAGACCCCACGCCGAAGCGGGCGCTCTGGATCCCGCGTCGCCACCCCAGCCCATCGCGGCCAGAACCGGGACAGTGCCCTGCTCGGTTGGTTGCAGCAGGTGTACGGGCCGATCGATCGTTTGTTGGCCCAGGTGATCAACCCCTTCCCCAGCCAGTGGCGCACCCTCGCTGCCGACCCCTACGACGACAGCCTGATGGAGGGGTTCTGCGCCTACTTGGAGCAGAGTAAAAGCCGCATGGACAAGGTGGAGACCCTCTACCGCTCACAGCCCTGCCCGAGCGAGGCCCGGGGGTTTGGTCTCAGCCTCTACCACTGCCTCAGCCAGGTTCAGGACGCCCTGCTGGAGCTGGAGCGGTACACCATGGGCTACGTGGACAGCTATCTCCACGATGGCCGCGAAATGCTCCGAGAGGCGAAACAAAGACGCAGCCGCCTCAAAGACGAGCGCCGCCGTCTCGATCTCTGAAGCTCGATCTCTGAAGTCAGTCGCGATCCAGGCTCGAACGGCGTGGCGGACTTCAGAAGGCTTCGAGCTGGTCAAGCCGCAGCCACACGTCCGGCACCGGCAGGCGCCAGCGCAACTGGGCGAAGTCGCCGTTGAGAGCGAGCACTTCGCCGGGACCCTCAAACAGGTAGTCGGGCGGGGTGGGATCGCTGGCGGCCGCTTCCAGGCTGCCCAGGTAGGCGCCCCTGCTGACCTTCACCAGGGTGCCTTTCTTGATGGGAGCTGCCTTGGGGGCGGGGGCCTCCGTTGGGGTCTGAGCCATGGACAGTCGCCACTGCGCTGAGTTCAGGCTAGGCCCTGCAGGGTGGCCTGGGGGCCCCCTTAGCCTCGGCCATGGTGTGTGCTGCCTGGGCCCGTGAAACTGCTGCTGCTGGGATGTACGGGGTTCGTCGGTCGTGAGTTGGTGCCCCTCCTGCTCGCTCGGGGGCACCAGCTGGTGGTGGTGAGCCGCCAGAGTCAGCCCTTGGCGGGGCTGGAGCACCCGGCCCTGCGGCGAATCCAGGCGGATCCCGCCCTGGAGGCCTCCTGGGCGGAGCCTGCCTTGATCGCTGCTGTGGCGGAGGCGGAGGGGGTGGTGAATCTGGCCGGAGAGCCGATTGCGGAGAAGCGCTGGAGTGAGCAGCAGCGCCGCCGGCTGATCGACAGCCGCCTGGTCAGCACCCACAAGCTGGTGAAGGCGCTCCAGGCCCATCCCAGGCCCGGCCGGGTGCTGCTGAGCGGCTCGGCCGTGGGCTTCTACGGCAGCAGCGAGGACGCCCGCTTCATCGAATCCAGCCCAGCGGCACCCGATTTCCTCGGCCAGCTCTGCCGCGACTGGGAGGCGGCTGCTGACCAGGCTCCCGTCGACTGCCGGGTGGTGAAACTGCGGATCGGGATCGTGCTTGGACCCGATGGCGGAGCCCTGGGCAAGATGTTGCCGGTGTTCCGCTCCGGCCTGGGCGGTCCGATCGGCTCCGGCCGCCAGTGGATGAGCTGGATTCAGCGCACCGACCTGTGCGGGCTGATCGCCACCGCCCTGGAGACCCCGGCCTACCAGGGGGTCTACAACGCCGTGGCGCCCCAGCCCATGCGCATGGGCTCGTTCGCGTCCGCCCTAGGTCGGGTGTTGCAGCGTCCCAGCCTGCTGCCGGTGCCCGCGGCGGTGCTGCAGCTGATGCTCGGCGATGGGGCGGCTGTGGTGCTGGAGGGCCAGCAGGTGCTCTCCGAGCGGCTGGAGCCTGAGGGATTCACGTTCCGCTACCCCGATCTCGACTCAGCCCTTGCCGCTGCCACCAGCCCAGCAGCCCACTGAGCAGGGCGGCCCCCATCAGCAGGCCGATCGCCGGGGTGAACAGGGGATCCCAGAGGCGCTGCAGCAACTGCAGCGGTGCCTCCACATGCTGGCTGTGCAGGGCCACCGCGAGGGCGAACCAGATCGCTCCCGCGATCACCAGGAACACGTTGAACACCAGCACGGTGTCGATCCAGCGCTTCAACCGCGGCGCCAGGGCTTCAGTGATGCCGGCATCACGATCGCTGGCATCACTGGAGCGGGGCTGTGGGTTCATCAAGGGCCTGCAGGATCTGAGCCGCCATCCTGGCCGCACCGCCTGCCCCACCGATGCGCTCCAGGCCATTGCGCCGGCAGCGCTCCGCCAGATCGCTGTGCCGCAGCTGGTGCAGCACCTCGCCCACCAGCTCGGCGGTGCCGCGCAGGCTGCGCTCTGAGCCCGGCTCCCCTTCAGCGCTGAACAGCGAGGGTCCCAGCAAGCGCCGCTGGGCTTCGGCGAAATTGGGGCTGAACTGGGGGCCGCCCCCCGCCAGCTGCAGTACGGGTTTGCCCAGCCCCACCGCCTGCTCCGTGGCCGTGCCGGTCATCGCCAGCAGCAGATCAGCCTGCTGCACCACCGCTGGGAACTCACCCCAGTGCAGTCTCAGCTCCAGCTCGCCGTGGCGCAGGCGTCCCCCTGGCTCCAGGCTCCAGCCCAGGGGGCGGCTGAGCCGGGATACCGCCGCCGCATCGATCGCCCCCACCAGGGCGGCATTCAGCTGCAGGCCGCCGCTGGCCTGCAGGTTCTCCGGCAGGCGAGTGAGCACCTGCAGCATCAACTCGACGTTGCGCAGGGCCTCGGGCAGGCGACTGCCCGGCAGCAGCCCCAGCCGCGGGATTGGTGCCCCGGCTGGGGAGGCATCGAGGGGCACCGCACTCTCCAGCACCCGATCGAGAAAGGGGTTGCCGAGAAAATCCACCGGCCGCCCCAGCTGACGGCTCAGGTCCGTGGCGGTGAAGGCATCGCGGCTGAACACCCTGCGGAAACGGCGGCTGCGCAGGCAGCGTCCGCAGGGCCAGGGCAGCCGCAGGCGGCCTTCGTAGTGGCTCGAGTAGGCCACCAGGTAGGTGATCACCGGCCGGCGGCTGGACCAGGCGGCCAGCACAGGGATCACATCCCCGACCACCACCACCGCCGAGCAGTGTCGCGCTTCCCTGAAGAACAGCAGCAGCTGCCCCAGTAGGTAGGTGGCCTGGCCCTGCACCAGTTCCGTCAGGCGTCCGCCGAAGCTGGTGTAACCCAGCCCGCCGGTGCTGAATTCGCGGGTGCGGCCAAGCACGGGGAGCCCGGCCTGCCGGTAGGCGCTGCCGTGGCCCACCAGCGGTAGGGCCACCACCTCCAACCCCAGCTGCTGCAACTCCTGCCCGATCAGGCTGCCGCTGAGGTCTTCCCCATGGCCGTTGCTGAGCAGCAGCAGGCGGCGGCGGCGATCGCCCATTGGCAGGGCTTCGGGGATCAACCCTGCAGCCAGGCCTGGACCTTCTCCAGCGAGGTCCAGCCCGGACGGCGCCTGAGCCCATCGGCGATCGACTCGTTCAGTTCGCTGGCCAGCTCCGGCGATACGGCGGTGATGCGCAGTACCAGATCGATGTGCTCCCGCACTCCCTTGGCGCCCGACTCGAGCATGGCCAGGCAGAGGTTCACCCGTGACTGGGGGTCTTGGGGGTTGAGCTTGACCGCCATCCGTGCCGAGCGCAGGGCCGGTTCGGGTTGGTCTTCGAGCAGTTGCAGCCAGGCCAGGCAGGTCCAGGCGGCCGAGAGCCCGGGGGCCTGCTCCGTGATCGTCAGAAAGTCGTCGATCACATCAGCGGCCGCGGCACCGTGCTGGTAGCGGCCGATGGCCTGATCAAAAAGGGATTCGGCAGACTTGGTGGGAGCCGTCATCGGCTGCGGCAGCTAGGGACACCCACATTCCCACGCTGGAGGCCGGGCCTTGGGCGGATCAGACGGCGAAAGAGCTGCCGCAGCCACAGGTCTGGCTGGCGTTGGGGTTGGTGAAGTTGAAGCCACCACCGATCAGGGCCGAGCTGAAATCCAGCTGCATGCCGTAGATGTACAGCAGGCTCTTGGGATCGCTCACCACCCGGAAGCTGGGGGCTCCGCTGGGTTCATAAACGTAAAGCTCATCGTCGCTGAGGATCGCGGCGCTGTCGATGAAATCCATGGTGTAGCTCATGCCGCTGCAGCCACCGGAGCGCACCCCCACCCGCAGCAGCTTGTCGTTGCCCTGCTGCTGCATCAGGGCGGCCAACTGCTTCATGGCCGGTTCAGTGATGCGGATGCCCTTGCCGTCCTTGCCGGTGTGGGTGGCCAGCTCGGGGGCCATGGCCTCCTGAACCGGGGCGAGGGTCTCTGTGCTGGGGCTGCTCATGGGCGAGGCCTGCGGCGGATGGAACGGGATGTCGGATCACTCTATGGAGGCCACCCGAACTCTGGTGCCCGGCAGCCGCTGCGGATGGCTCCATAGAGTCAGCACACCTGAAGGAGTCAAGGGTGCGCGTCGCCATCGTGGGAGCGGGTCTGGCCGGTCTCTCAGCCGCAGTCGATCTCTGTGATGCCGGCCACCAGGTGGACCTCTACGAATCCCGCCCGTTCGTGGGCGGCAAGGTTGGCAGCTGGATCGATGACGGCGGCAACCATATCGAGATGGGCCTGCACGTCTTTTTCTTCAATTACGCCAATCTCTTCGCTCTGATGCGCAAGGTGGGGGCCTTCGCCAACCTCCTGCCCAAGCAGCACACCCACCTGTTCGTGAACAAGGGCGGCGACCTGCGCGAACTGGATTTCCGCTTCCCGATCGGCGCCCCCTTCAACGGTCTCAAGGCCTTCTTCACCACGCCGCAACTCGACTGGATCGACAAGTTGCGCAATGCCCTGGCCCTGGGCACCAGCCCGATCGTGCGCGGTCTTGTGGATTACGAGGGGGCGATGGGGGTGATCCGCTCCCTCGATCGCATCAGCTTCCGCGACTGGTTCCTCGGCCATGGCGGCAGCAGGCGCAGCATCGAGCGGATGTGGGATCCGATCGCCTATGCCCTGGGCTTCATCGACTGCGAGGCCATCTCGGCCCGCTGCATGCTCACCATCTTCCTGATGTTCGCCTCCAAGACCGAGGCGTCCAAGCTGAATCTGCTCAAGGGCTCGCCGCACCGCTGGCTGCACCAGCCCATTCTTGATTACATCGAAGCCCGTGGGGCCAGGCTGCACCTGCGCCACCGAGTCAGTGAGGTCTGCTTCGACGAGGGGGGCACTGCTGAGGCCCCCCAGGTGACGGGCCTGAAGTTGGGCAGTCCCGATGGTGAGATCCATGTGGAGGCTGACACCTATCTGGCTGCCTGTGATGTACCCGGCATCCAGCGCCTGCTGCCGCCCTCCTGGCGCCGCTACGCCCAGTTCGAGAACATTTACCGGCTGGAGGCGGTGCCGGTGGCCACGGTGCAACTGCGCTACGACGGCTGGGTGACTGAGCTGGGGGAGGGGGAGGCCCATGCCGCTGCCCGCCGTGACCTCAGCACCGCCAGCGGACTCAACAACCTGCTGTATACCGCCGACGCTGATTTCAGCTGCTTCGCCGACCTGGCCCTGGCCAGCCCGGCCGACTACAGACGCGAGGGGGAAGGTTCCCTGCTCCAGTGCGTGCTCACCCCCGGTGATCCCTGGATCCCCCGCCGCAACGACGAGATCGCTGCCCTGGTGGATGCACAGGTGCGGGAGCTGTTCCCTTCGGCCCGGGGCCTCAAGCTGATCTGGAGCAACGTGGTCAAACTGGCTCAGTCGTTGTATCGCGAGGCCCCCGGCATGGAACCCTTCCGACCGGAGCAGCGCACGCCGGTGGCCAATTTCTTCCTGGCCGGCAGCTACACCCGCCAAGATTACATCGATTCGATGGAAGGTGCCACCATGAGTGGCCGACTGGCGGCTGCCGCCATCCTCAATCAGCCGGTTCGACTGGCTTCAGTCGCCGCCGTGGCCTGATCAGCATGGGACGTTGGCTCGAGCACAGTGTGACCACGGAGATCAAGGCTCCGGTGGACCAGGTCTGGGAGGTCTGGAGCGACCTCGAAGCGATGCCGCGCTGGATGCGCTGGATCGAGTCGGTGGTCACCCTTGATGATCCCGATCTCACCGACTGGACCCTGGTGGCCCAGGGATTCCGCTTCCACTGGAAGGCGCGCATCTCCCAGAGGATCGAAGCCCAGCAGTTGCACTGGGAGTCGGTGGGGGGTCTGCCCACCAAGGGGTCAGTGCGTTTCTATCCCCAGTCGGACCGTCTCACCATGGTGAAGCTGACCGTGAGCTACGAGCTGCCCGGAGCCCTTGCACCGCTGATGGAACCGAGCATTCTGGGGGGGATCGTCACCCGTGAACTCCAGGCCAACCTGGACCGCTTCCGGGATCTCGTGGAGCAGGAGCATGGCCAGAGCTGAACGGCATCAACCCGGTTGGATCCAGGCGCGAACCGCGTCATGCTTCGCTCTGCTGCCCGTCCTTCTTGCCGGCCTGGTTGGTTGCGGTGGCACGCCCCCGGCCGACACCGGAGTGGTGCCCCCTCCAGTTCCTGCCGCCCCAGAGGCTGCTCCCAGCGCGCAGAGTCAGGGGAGACCGGCGGCCTCCGCCGTGGCCACGGCAGGCTTCACGCCTCTCCCCAGTCCGGAGCAGGTGGAAGCGGCCATGCCCCCGGGTCGTCTGGATCCGTTTGAACCCCTGGCGGTCACCCGAGTCACCCCAGTGGTCACCAGCCCCAGACCTGTCGCGGTGCAGCCTCCGCTCACCCTGCCCGATGGGTTCCGCTTCCAGGGGGTGATGAGCAGTGGCGGTCGCCCGATGGCCCTGGTGCAGTTCGGCGCCCAGAGCGGCTCCCTGGCCGTTGGTGATACCGGGGGCCGCACCACCGACCTCCTGCCCCAGTCCTGGCGGGTGGCCTCGATTGATGTGCCGCGTGGCCGGCTCACCCTGGTCAGCCGTCACCACCTGGCCAGGGGCCAGGTGGTGATCGCCGAGCTCTGAGCCCACAACTGATCCAGATCTGATCCACAACTGAATCTTGACCGGCTTCAGGCGCTCAGTTTGCCTTCAGGGCGCGGCCGCAGGCCGCCACCAGCCCCTCCAGGTCGTGAGGGTCGGCCTCGGCGTCCACCCTGCCCAGCAGCTCCAGGCAGGTGGCACTGGTCTGGGGACCGATCGAAACGAGGGCCACGCTGGCCAGGAGTTCTTGCCAGTGCTCTCCCAGGTCCTGCCGCAGCAGCTGCACGCTGTGGCGCACGGTCTTGCCGCTGGTGAAGGTGATGGCCTCTACGTCGCCCTGGCGCAGGGCGGCGGCGGTGGCCAGGGGCAGGTGGTTCGGACAGCTGGACTCGTAGGCGGCAACCTCCACCACCCGCGTCCCGGCTTCGGCGAAGGCTTCGGCCAGCAGCGTGCGCCCGCCGCTCTGAACCCTGGGCAGCAGCAGGCGCTGACCCCAGCCCGAAACCGGGAAGTGCTCCAGCAGGCTGTCGGCCACGAAATTGGGGGGCACGAAATCCGCGGGGGCCCCCAGCTGCTCCAGGCGTGCGGCGGTCTTGCGCCCCACCGCCGCAATCTTGAGGCCGCGGGGGCGATCGCTGAGGTTGCGCCCGATCCGCTGCAACCGCTGCTCCACCGCCTCCACCCCGTTGATGCTGGAGAACACCAGCCAGTGAAAGGCCTCCAGCTCCTCAAGGGCGTCATCGAGGGGGCCCCATTCATCGGGAGGGCCGATCACCAGGGCGGGGAGGTCCAGCACCCGGGCCCCGGCGCGCTCAAACAGGGTCCGGGCCTCCCCCAGTTGCTGCTCGGCCCGCGTCACCGCCACCACTCGACTTGAAAGCACGGTCACCTCCATCAGTCGTCCAGTCTCAGCATCGACCCCGCCTGCCGCTGCAACTGCTCGGCGGCGCTGGTCTGGCCCTGATCGCGCAGCAGGGCGATGGCCTGGCGAAAGCTGGCCCGGGCTGCGCTGATGTCGCCCGCCAGCAGCTGCGCCACCGCGCGGTTCTGGTGGGTTTCAGCATGTTCAGGGGCAAGCTCCAGGGCGGTGTCGTAGGCCTGGAGGGCGCCGCGGATGTCGCCGAGACGGCGACGGATCAGACCGAGGTTGTACCAGCCCAGGGCCAGCTCGGGGGCCCCGCGGGTGACGGCTTCCCCCAGCTGGGCGGCCTCCGCTGGGGCGCCCTCCTGCAGCTGCAGGGCCGCCAGGTTCAGCTGTGCCGCCACCTGCAGCCGTGGGTCCAGCGGCAGCTCCAGGGCCTCCCGGTAGAGGGCGGCGGCCCGGCCGGGGTGGCGGCTGGCCTCGGCCATGGCCAGGTGCAGCAGCAGCTCAAAGCGCTCCGGGTGGGCTCCAGGCGGGCAGCCGGCCAGCCCGGCCTTCAGCAGGCTGATGCCGTGCTTGACGCGTCCTTCGCTGATCTCCAGGCCGCCGAGTTTGGCGCTGGCATAGGCCTGGCCGGGGTGGTCCCGCAGCTCCTGCTCCATGGCCCGCCGCAGTTGCCGGGCTTTGCGCCCATCGGCCAGCAGCTCCGGCCGGTAGCCCTCATGGCGGATCGCCGGCTGCCGGCAATCGACCACGCGCCAGTGGGACTCCCGGGCCAGCAGCTCCACCACGCTGTCATCAACCATCGCGTGATACGGGCGACTCCAGCGGATCTGCGGGTGGCGCCTGAACAGACGGCTGACGCTGGAGTAGGGCGATTGCAGCGCACCCACCTCCTCACGCAGCAGGTTGATCAGCAGGGTGTCGGGGTCGGCCATCAGGGCCCGCAGGGGCTCCTTGGCCCCCTCCAGCAGCTGCTCATCGGCATCGAGCACCAGCACCCAGCTGCCCCGCACCCATTCCAGCGCCTGGTTGCGGGCGGGGGCGAAATCCCCCGGCCAGGGGATCCGCTCCACCCGGGCGCCATGGCCTTGGGCCACCGCCACCGTCTCGTCGCTGGAGCCGGTGTCCACCACCACCAGTTCATCGGCGAAGCCCGCCACCGACTCCAGGCAGCGTCCGAGGCGCCCGGCCTCGTTGCGCACGATCATCGAGAGGCTGAGCACGGCGGCGGCCCTGATCTGGGCGTGAGATTAGGGGCAGGCGGGCAGGGCTCGAGCTGTGGGCAGGCTCAGTCGGTGAAGCCGCCCTCGGCGATGCTGCCGGCGGCCAACCCCAGCCGGCTGAGCAGCGTGGCCTGGGCCAGGGGCATCTGGGCGGGGCTGTAGCCCGAGGGGATGGTGCCCGGCAGCAGGGGCTCAAGGGCCTCCCACAGGTAGGGGCTGCCCAGCACGGTCAAGCCCGCCAGGCGGCCGACCCGCAGCAGCTGACGGATCACCGCCGGCCAGGGTTCATCGCCTCCGGCGCTGCCGCGGAAGGGATTGCCGCGCACGAACAACTGCAGGAACAGCGGCCCATCCGGCAGGCGCTCCAGGGCCAGGGGTGCATCGGCGTTGCCGCTCCAGGGGCTGGGTCCGCGCGCGTCCAGCAGGCAGCACTGGTAGCCGGCTGCGGCAGGCCGCAGCAGGGCCGGGGCCATCGCCGGCAGGAAGGCACAGTTCAGACTGTTGTCCAGGCGGATCAGGTTGACCCCCGGCCCCGCCGGCAGGCCCTGGGGGCCGCGGCTGTCCAAACTCATCTCCACCAGCTCCCGCGCCAGGGCCTGATCCTGCGGTTTTTCCAGCGCGCTCAGCTCCTCCAGCGGTGCCAGGGAAGCTGCCGGAGCCCGGGATCCCGCCACGGCCAGAGCCTGTTCGCGCCGGCGCAGGCTCTGGTGCAGCTGCTCCAGCTGCAGGCGCCCGCTGCTGAAGGCCTCCACCAAGCCGTCGATGGCGGCATCGGCATCGGCGGGCATCAGGATCAGATCCGAGCCGGCCTCGAAGGCCAGCACGGCGGCCTCCGCCGCCCCCCAGCGGGAGGCGATCGCCTCCATCACCAGGGCATCGGTGATCACCAGCCCCGTGAAGCCCAGCTCCTGCCGCAACAGCCCCGTGAGCACGGGGCGCGAGAGGGTGGCCGGCCGCAGGGGATCCAGGGCATCCAGCTGCAGGTGGGCGGTCATCACCGCCGCACAGCCAGCGGCGATGGCGGCGCGGAAGGGGGGCAGCTCGATCGCCTCCAGCCGCTCCCGCCCATGGGGCAGCTGGGGCAGCTCCAGGTGGGAGTCGTCGCTGGTGTCCCCGTGGCCGGGGAAATGCTTGGCGCAGCAGAGCACCCCTTCGGCCTGGGCCCCCTCCAGGAAAGCGGTTGCCAGCACAGCTGCGCTGCTGGTGGTCTCCCCCCAGGCGCGCACATTGATCACCGGGTTGAGGGGGTTGTTGTTGACATCGCAGACGGGCGCCAGCACGCCGTTGAGCCCCAGCAGGCGCGCCTGGCGGCCCGTGCAGTGGCCGTAGCGGCGAGCCAGAGCGATGGCGCGCTGCGGATCGCTGCGGTGCAGCCGCCCCACGGCGAGGGGCGGCGCCAGCCAGGTCGCCCCCTCGAAGCGCTGGCCCACCCCCTCCTCCACATCGGCGCAGATCAGCAGCGGCTGCTGCGACCAACTGCGCAGCTGCTCACAGCGCAGACGCAGCTCAGCGGCACTGCCCCCCAGCAGAATCACGCCGCCCACCCCCTCGGCCAGCAGCCGTCTGATCGTGGCGTTCTCCAGCTCCCAGCGGGGGTAGCGCCGCTGACCGTCCCCCAGGTGGCCGCTGCCGCGGATCACGAGCAGCCGGGCCACCTGCCGGCGCAGGTCAGGGGCTGCCGGCAGGGGCGTCTGGGCCGGTGGCTGAACCGTGGTCATGGCTCGCTGCTGTCGCTCCCGTCGCTGGCTTCAGTGCTAGGTGTGTCATCACCCGCCAGGGGCTGCCGTTGCAGGCGCTCCTCCCCCAGTTGATTGAGCAGCCCCAGCACTGAGCTGCCTTTCTCCAGGCCGCGATCCAGCAGGAACTGCATCTCGGGGGTGCGGCGCAGGTTCAGCCGCCGTGACAGTTCTCCTTTGACAAAGGGAGCAGCCGATTTCAGGCCGGCCAGGGCCGTCTGGCGGTCCTCGTCGCTGCCGAAGATGCTCACGAAGATCTTGCAGTGCTGCAGATCACCAGCCACCTCCACCTGGGTGACGCTGACCATCCCCAGTGAGACCCGCTCGTCCTTGATGCCGTTCACCAGGAGCTCGCTGATCTCCCGGCGGATCAGGGAGGCCATGCGCTCCACCCGTCGGCCCTGTGCCATGCCTATGCCAGTGGTGCTGGGTTCACCATGGCACGCAGCACCAGGCTCAGGCTGATCATTCCGCTCACCAGAGCCCCCACCAGGGCCACCGCGGTGACCGGATTGCTGCGCCGCTTCGCCAGGGGTTCGAGCACGGAGTTGAACACACCGAGGCTGAAGGCCACCAGGTAGCGCGGGTAGCGCGTCACGTTGAGGAAGAAGTCCTTCATGGCGCAGGCGGGGAGACAGGAGGCAATGGGTTGAACCGTGAGGCGGGCCGTAGCCCACGCTGGGTGGCCGCGAGGGCTACTCTGCCGCCCAGAGGACCGTGCCGCCGATGCTCGAGCTCCACCAGTTCCGCCATTCCTCCTTCTGCGAGAAGGTGCGGTTGATCCTGGCCGCCAAGGGGCTTCAGTATCAGTCCATCGAGGTCACCCCAGGCCTGGGGCAGCTGGAGTTGTTCCGTCTGTCCGGTCAGCGACAGGTGCCGGTGCTGGTGGATGGCCCGGAGGTCATCGCCGACTCCAGTGCCATTGCCCAGCACCTGGAGAGCCAGGTGCCCACCCCTCCCCTGATCCCCGAAGATCCCGCCGACCGCGCCCGGGTGCTCCTGCTCGAAGACTGGGCCGACACCGCCCTGGCCGCTGGGGTGCGCCAGGCCCTGTTGCAGGCGGCCAGCTCGGATGCCGTGATGCGCGGTGCCCTGCTGCCGGAGGCCACCCCAGGGGTGCTGCGTTCGCTGGTGGGGGCCCTCCCCACCGATCTGCTGGCGCCCCTGGGTGACACCCTCGGCCAGAGCGAGCGGCGCCAGCTGCAGGTGAATCTGGAGCAGCTGGCGGTGCTGCTGACCCCTGGCCGCTTCCTTGTGGGGGATCGCCTCTCCCTGGCCGATCTGGCAGTGGCGGCCCAGTTGTCGTTAGTGCTCTTCCCGGCCAGTGCCGGCGCCCCCCTGGCGGGCCGCGGCGTGGCCGGTCTTGCCGACCATCCCCTGCTCAACAGTCTCTTCGCCTGGAGAGACGGGCTGTACCTCTCCCTGGGCCGGGGCGGCGTCAGCGAGCCGGTCGTCTCTTCGCCCATCCCCTGACTCAGGCTGTTGAGGGAGTGCGGCTGAGCAGCAACCAGAGGTGATGGCCTCCACTGGAGCGGGCCACCAACCCCTGCTCCGGTGATGGATAGCTGGCCTGCCACTGGTCCGCGCGAATCAGCTCCTGGCCTGGAGTGCTGGCCACGAGCCGGTAGCGGCTGAGGGTCTCCACACGGCTGATCCGCGCTCCGCCGGGACCGTGCAGCACCTGCAGGGCTAGCTCATCGGCCAGGAACGCATGGCCTCGGGGCCCGGCCGCTGCTGTTGGCTGGCTGCGGCGCCCGATCACGCTGGATTCCAGCTCCAGATCACCGCTCAGCAGGGCCAGCTGGCGGTTGGGGTTGGCTGGATCATTGGCCACCGAGAGCAGCTGACCCCCCAGCAGGGCATCGCCCACCTGGGTGGCATTGAAGGCGCGATCGCCCACCACCGCCCCGCGCTCATCGCGCAGGAACCGCACGGGGTACGGCGGAATCGACTCAGCACTGCCCTCTTCCAGGCTGTACACCCACCAGGCCCCGGCGAACCAGTCGGGGTAGGTCAGGTCGCTGCGGCCGGGGCGGCTGAGGGGAGCCGGCAGGCTCCAGTTCGGCCAGGCCAGCAGACGCCGCTCCAGCGGCCCTGTGGTGCCGGTGGCCGCCAGGGCCTGACTCGGCCAGAGGCTGAGCAGGGCGGCCAGGATGAAGGCGATGCGTGAGCGGAACATGTCTGATCCCCTGCTGCGGGAACTTGATCATTACGTGGTGCTGGAGCCCACCCGTGGGGAGCGCATCCTCACGGCCGCTGAAACCCTCTCCTGGCTCACCGCCCAGCTGGCCGCCCTGGAGGAGCCCCCCGCGGATCTGCTCTCCCTGGCCAACGACCGCGAGCGGGCTGAGCGGTTGCTGGAAACGGCCTGTGAGCTGGAGCTGGAGCCCGGCCTGGCTGTTCAGTGGTATGCCGTGCGCCTGGAGCCCCCTGCCCGGTGAAGGCTCAGTTCAGCTCGGCTGTGGCGTTCAGGCTTGCCGTACTGGCTCCGTTTTCGTCGATCAGTTGAGCGGGAGTCTGCGGTGGAGCCTCCCGTTGGCGCAGCACCGTGGGGATTGCCTCCAGCACCTGCTGGGCCACCGCTGCCGGCGGCCGGCCATCCTGGAGCACCCTCAAATCGGCTTGGCCGTAGAGGGGCCGGCGTTCGGCCAGCAGCTGGCGCAGTCGAGCCGCCGGATCAGTGCTGGCCAGCAGCGGCCGCTGACCCGGATCAGCCCGCAGCCGCTCCAACAACATCTCCTCAGGGGCGTCCAGCCACACCACCAGCCCCTGGCGCATCTGCCCCCAGTTGCCGGGGCGGCTGACCACGCCACCGCCGGTGGCCACCACCAGGGAATGCCAACAGGCGATCCGGTTGAGTACCACCGACTCCAGATCGCGAAAGCCGGTCTCCCCCTGGCGCTCGAACAGCTCGGGGATCGAGCAGCCGGCGTGCTGCTCGATCACGCTGTCGGCATCGATGAAGCGGTAGCCGAGGGCCGCAGCCAGCGGGCGCCCCACAGTGCTTTTGCCCGATCCCATCATCCCCACCAGGTAGATGGTCAGGCCCTCCAGGCGCACTGGCAGCTCTGGGGAATCACTGGCGGCGGAGGGTGGTTCAGGGGGCATGGG
>NZ_JAGQBF010000036.1 GCF_024345495.1 Synechococcus sp. RedBA-s
ATGTGGGCTTCTTCTGCCGAAGCCTGTGGATGCGCTTCTCCTCATCCCAGAATCCACGCTGTCCCATTCAGCTGTGTTGAACTGAACCAATTCTATAGCATATTTCATAGTCTGTCAGGGAGCGGCGTAGATTTTTCGAAGTGCCCAAAAGAGCCTGAGGCATATAGTCAGAACTATTGAACAGCTATCTGCTCAGCCTCGCCCTCTAGGTCCAAAAGCTTACGGTCAAGACGAATCTAGATCGTGCTCGAGATGGAAGGTATCGTTTTATCTATTCGATTGATGAATTAGTGCATGTGGTGGATATTGTCAAGGTGGGCAACAGAAGGGCTACCTATCGGTAGCCGGATCTTCAACATCAGGATACAGAAGACGGGAGCATATGATGGCTTGAACACAGAGGTTTCAGCCCCCACTGATCCTGAGCGTTAGACCCACGCTGTCTTTCTGCAAGCCTTTCCGAAATTTGTTAATGTCTTTATCTCAAAGCAAGGAAATGATGAAAAGACATTGGCCTAAACGTCATGCACTCGTGGCAACGGCACTACTTGGAATGATTCTGGTATTGATACAGAGCTGCGGCACACCGCAGACTTCCGCTCCCCCTAGGCCCATCAGCACAGGTCGGGTGCTTGATCGTGATACACCACTCCTAAAGCTAACTCCCGTTCCCGGCAGGCTCGTAGGTCAGGTCCTTGGCGGAGGAGCACCGATTGCCAATTCGACCGTAACCTTGTGGGCGACTACCAAGGGTGAACCTAAGCAGCTGGAACAGACAAAAACCAGCAAAGATGGTCGATTCGAGCTTCGTCTAGACAGAGATTCTGATAAAGACGCTATCTTCTACGCGGTTGCGAAGGGCGGACAGTCCACGTTAAATAAAGTGGGAGAGGACAATCCTGCGATCGCACTTATGGCTGTGTTAGGCAACACGTCTCCAGCCACAGTCAGGGTCAATGAGTTCACCACCATTGCCTCGGTCTGGACGCACAACCAGTTCATCAACGGCACCGCTATTAAGGGTTCCCCACTCGCCCTGCGCATTGCCGCAGAAAATGTGCCGAACTTTGTCGATCTCTCTACGGGCGGTTACGGCGAGACGATTCAGGACGCACTGAACAGCTCGCAAACACCGACGATGGCAAATTTTGCAACGCTGGGCAACCTGCTCGCTGGCTGTACCACACAAGTCACCGCCGATGCCTGCGAAAAGCTGTTCGCCAGTGCAAAGCCGCCAACCGGCTCAGTGCCCACCGACACCTTGGGGGCCGCCGAGGCGATTGCACGGAATCCCGGATATCAAGCCAACAATCTTTTCGCACTGCTGGATCGGTTTTACCCGGTGCCGCAAGGAAAAAGAATGCGTGCTACCCCGTTCCTGCCTTACCTGACATTCGCACCGAGTGCCTGGGTGCTGCCCCTCAAATTCGCCGGCGGCGGCGTGAGCGGCGGTGGCAAGCTGATGTTCGACAGTCAGGGCAATGCGTGGGTCGGCAACAACTTCGTCGTAGGCGGACAAAGCCAGGCCATCCTGTGGAACGGTAATCTGTCCAAGTTTGCTCCGAACGGCAAGCCCCTTTCTCCGATGACGACTGGTTTTTCCGGTGGCGGTCTCTCTGGGGTGGGCTTTGGCCTCGCGATCGATGCACAGGACAACGCCTGGGTGAGCGGCTACGCCAGCCAGAACATCACCAAGTTCGACAACGCAGGCAAGCCGTTGTCGCCGCCCGAGGGGTGGACGCTGAAGAGCCAGCTCGGCGAAATGCAGGGCATCATCGTCACACGCACGGGCGATATCTGGGCCGTGGACCAGGGCAAGAACCAGCTCGTCCATGTGCCCAACGGCGATCCGTCCAAGGCGCGTGTCTACTGCCAGAACAGGAGCAAGGACCCGCTGAAGAACCCGTGCGGCCTGTTCGCACCGTTCCATCTGGCGATTGACATGCAGGACCGGATCTGGGTCAGCAACAGCATCGGCTCCTCGGTGATCCGCTTCCACGTCTCCGACCCGACTAAGGTCGAGAAATTCGACGTCGGTTACGCCGGCAGCGGCCTTGCCATCGACAGCCGGGGCAACGTCTGGCACGCCGACCGTTTCGGCAGTTCAGAAAACGGGCGGCTCAAACTGGTCGAACTGATGGCGTCCTATGCCGTCAGGGGCGAAGAGCCCGCAACAGCAAGCCTGGTGCACAACCTATCGGCGCAAAAGCCGGGCTTCTGGAGCGGTGGCAGCGTCACGGTGCTGCGTCCGGACGGCTCCAAAGCGGCGTTCTCACCGATCTCGGGCAAGGGTCTCGGCGGACCGTGGGCAGTGGCCGTGGATGGTAACGACAACGTCTGGGTGTCGAACTTCACCAGCGCCGTGGCCGGAACGCTCGTGCAGCTCTGCGGCGTGCGAAGTCAGAACTGCCCGCCGGGCACAAAGACAGGCGACGCCATTTCGCCATCGGGCGGCTACGTCGGCGGCGGCATGCAGCAGCTCGTCGATGTCGGCATTGGTCCAGCCGGCGACGTATGGCTCACGAACAACTGGGAAATCGACTCCGCGGGGCTTGGCCAGGCGCCCGAAGCCCTAAGTACCCGTGGCGCCGGCCAGGGCATCGTCGTCTTCTTTGGCATGGCCAAGCCCGTGAAAACCCCGCAGATCGGACCGGTGCAGAAACCGTGAATTCTTCACTCGTGACGTCGCGAGCGCAGCGATGCGGTGAATGCGGGAATCCTTCTAACATCAAGATACAGAAGACGGGAGCGGAGGAAATCGGCAATGCCCAAGTTCGCTCGCCAACTTCTGATCTTGAGCGTTGGGCTGTCTCAAAGGCAAGTGGCAAGACAGACCTTTCCCTATGACCAGCAAGTACATGCACTCACGCCCACTGCAGAGTGCATGTATGGCTCCGGATAAACCGTCCACCAACTGACATAGCGCTCGTCAATGTCATTGCGGCGCAAGTGGGTGTTAGATATGGTGGACCAATTGGGGGCCAAGAGTGTTGCATTTCTGCCAACCTATCTGCCTGGAGCCTTACCTCAGAATCCCCAGGTGATCTCTAGCCCGAAGCTGCCGATCCCAGGCACCTTGCCGCTGCCGCCGGGCCGCAGGATCCACAGCCAGGTGGGCTGCAGGCTGAAGGATGGATTGATTTGGAACTTATAGCCCAGCTCGATCGCCCCCTCGTAGGAGAGCTCCGGGGTGAGCGTGGGGCTGAATCCAGCTCGGGCCACACCGATCATCATCAGGTCGAAGGGCCGACCCGGCAGCACCCCCTGACTGACCAACCCGCCGCCGATGTAGGTGGGATTGGGGTTCAAGTTGGCCGATCCGCCATAGGTGGTAGCCACCCAGGCACGGTGATCCAGGCCCCACGGCAGCGAAATCGGCACGGTGGCCTGTCCGTAGATCCCCTGGATCGATCCCACACCGGTGTAGCCGGCCAGCTGGATCTGGCCTCCCGGCAGCTGTTGCTGCACCTCCACCGGCCGTTCACAAGTGGTGCTACGACGGAGCAGCCGGCTGCCTCGGCGGCAAGCCTGGATCGGGCCGCCGCCGCTCGGGTTGATCCAACCGGGCTCGAAGTTGAGCTGCGCCATGTGCACCCAGCCGGGGCCGGGGGGGATCCCGCTGGAGACCCCGAGAGAGTTGGAGACTGTGCCCACGGCAGCCAGATCGAAGCTGCCCAGGAGCAGTGTGGTGGTCGGGGTGGGGCGCAGGGTCAACACCCCACCAGGACCGGAGGCAGGCGAGACGGGGAAGCTGGGAATACGGATTCCAGGTGTGGAAGCAACCAGGTCGCTCACGTAGAGGCCACTGATGGGCGGTGTGAGGAAGTAGGGCTCGAAGGGCAGGATGCCCACCTGGATTCCCCACCAGTCCTTGCCGGGATGGCGAGAGAGAGCCGCCAAGGTGGGCCAGAACCCCACCGGCCCGAAGAGCGACTGAGGTGAGTACACCGCACCGATCTGAGCGCCGTAGTTCGGATTGCCGTTCAGCAAGGAAAGCTGCAGATCCACCGTCCAGTGGTCGATCTCCTGCCACTCTTTCTGCGGCTTGCTCAGGCCGGTGCCGAGGGTGCCGAGCAGGTTGGTCTGCTGCATCCAGGCCGCGGAGTGGGTGAGGCCACCGATCGGGTTGACGAAGGGTTGGGCGATGGTCCCCACCTGAAGATGCGCCCAGTCGGGAAGCGCCAACAGCTTCTGCAGGGAGAGGTGGGCTTCAGGAAGGGCGAGCTGTTCCGGCTGCGGCGGCTGCGGCGCTGCCTGCCCGGCTTCGGGCTCTATCTCAGGCGATGGTTCGGTGGACGCCTGCACCGTCTGGGCGAGGGCGGACGCAGGCAGGGAAAGGAGGACCAGGGCGAGAAAGGGGAGTAGGCCAAAAGCATTGGCAACACGGTGCCGAAGGGGATGCCACCCGCCCTTCCTGGCCTTGGACAACCCCCTAGGAGTGGACGAAGACCCCATTCGCAGCGCAATGGAAATCTGATCACCCATAGCGAATGACAGGAGAGCTGACGGTGATGGAAGAAGCAACCTATAGCGGAGCTGTGGAAATAGGAGGTCTGGCAAGCCAATTCAAGACCTGACTCTTGCACCTGGCAAGCTCGAATCGATGTGAGACATCTCTCACCTTCGATGAGCGGCGCTTGGCAAAGAGGTCGCACAAGCTGGGTTGTGTGTCGTTTGTTTGAACGCTGAATTGAGCGGGAATTCAGGTGGGGGCCCGTGCACGGACTGCGCCCGTCTTGCTGTACTTCTACTTTGTGGGGCACGCCTCATCATGTTCGTCGTTGGTCCCAGCCACCCCCCGAAGCGGCGATGATGAATAGATAGCAGCACATGAACCTGAAGGGGAGAGTGACCAAGGACTGAGGCCGCATCTGATCATCACGCTCTTATTCATGGTGAATCTTGGAGTTTTGAACATCTATCGCCGCCAGAGTTTCGAAGAAGCAGGGGTTTCCCCCTCGCACTAGGCATCTCGCTGATCGAGGAGCTGATCCCCTCAAAGGTCGTGCTGATCTCCTGGCTTACAGATTGAGTCGATTAGAGAGAATGTGAAGTTCTGCTGGGCATCTGGAGTGCTTCCAGCCAATTGAAGACTTGGCTCAAATAGGCTCTACAGACAGGAGAACACGAATGCTAGAAGTTTTGTCGCAAGCAACGCGAATCAGCTAAGTCGATCATGGCCAAGACGAGCCTGCTCTCCTTTTCCTGCCAGGTTGGTGTGGTGATCAAGCCCGAGTTCTATCCCTTTGCCTTTTGCTTCGACCAGAGCATCGAGCGCAAGGGCGGCAACCAGAGTGGCGGCAGCTTCCGCAGCGGCGTTGGCCGTCGCTGGCAGCATCTGGGGGCTCGGCCATGACCTCCCTTCTGCTCGACATCGTCGTGATCTTCACGATGTCGGCGGTGGCAGTGGTGCTCTGCCATCGCTTCAACAGTCCCAGCTCGATCGGGCTGCTGCTTGCGGGGGTGCTGGCGGGACCGGATCTGTTCCGGCTGGTGCAGAACGTGCACGAGATCGAGCTGCTCGCGGAGATCGGCGTGGTGCTGCTGTTGTTCGTGATCGGGCTGGAGATTTCGCTGGCGGATGTTGCGCGCCTGCGTCGGCACTTTCTGATCGGCGGCTCGCTGCAGTTCTTCGGCACAGCCGCCGTTGCGGCGGCGATCTGCACCGCGCTGGGCCTCTCCCTCGGCCAGGGAGTGTATGTGGGCTTTGTGGTGGCGCTCTCCAGCACTGCGATCGTGCTGCGCATGCTGCAGGAGCGCGCCGAGCTGGAAACTCCCCACGGGCGCACCACCCTGGCGATCCTCATCTATCAGGACGTGGGTGTGGTGCCGGTGATGCTGATGGCCCCCCTGCTGGCGGGGGTAGGGGCGGCATCGGGGGCCGGGGCGATCGCCGCCCTGCTGGGCAGGATTGCTCTGGTGGCGCTGGGGGCCTATCTGGCCTGGCGCTGGATTGTGCCCTGGCTGCTGGAGCGCATCACGCGCACCCGCAGTTCGGAAGCCTTTTTGCTCGGTGTGTTCAGCCTTTGCGTGGGCATCGC
Organism: Synechococcus sp. RedBA-s; assembly: GCF_024345495.1. Lineage (GTDB taxonomy): Bacteria > Cyanobacteriota > Cyanobacteriia > PCC-6307 > Cyanobiaceae > Regnicoccus_A. The sequence continues at coordinate 6,042 of NZ_JAGQBF010000036.1, forward strand.
GGTGATGACCCAGTCGCTGGGGTTGTCGCTGGCGCTGGGGGCCTTTCTGGCCGGTTTCATCCTCTCGGAATCGGAGTATTCCCACCAGGCGGTGGCGGTGATGCTCCCCTTCCGTGATGTGTTGATGAGCCTGTTCTTTGTGTCGATCGGCATGCTGCTCGACATCCAGTTCATGCTCGCCCATCCGCTGTCCCTGCTGCTGCTCACCCTCTCGGTGGTGCTGATCAAGCCGCTGGTGGCCACTTGGTCGGCCCTGATGGTGGGTCTGCCCCTGCGCGGTTCGCTGCTCACCGGCCTGGCCCTGGCCCAGGTGGGTGAGTTCTCCCTGGTGGCCACCAAGGCGGGCGTCAGCAGCGGCCTGCTCGGGCCCGACATCTTCCAGATCGTGCTCGATGTGGCTGTGCTCAGCATGATTCTCACCCCGGTGCTGGTGGCCAGTGGCCCACGCCTGTCCGACTGGTTGGCCAGCACGCCCCTGCGGCGGCTCGAGCGTCGCCAGCTGCTGCCCAACAGCACTGGCCCCAGCAAAGCCCTCAGCGGCCACATCCTGATCGTCGGTTTTGGCGTCACCGGCGCCAACCTGGCCCGTACGGCCCGGCGCTGCGGCCTCCCTTATGCCGTTCTGGATGTGAATGCCGCCATCGTGCGCGATGCCTTCAGCGCCGGTGAACCGATTCACTACGGCGATGCCAGCCAGGAGCCGATCCTGCGCCTGGTGCACGCCGATCAGGCACGCGCCATCGTGGTGGTGATCGATGATCCCGCCGCTGCCCGGCGCATCGTGGAGCTGGCGCGTCGCTTCGCGCCCGATGCCTTCCTGCTCGTGCGCAGCCGCTACTTGCGTGAGGTGGAAACTTTGCTGGCCCTCGGGGCCGATGAGGTGATCGCCGATGAACTGGAGGTGTCGATCGAGGTGTTCTCCCGAGTGCTGGCGCGCATGCTCGTGCCCCGCGACGACATCAAACGCCTGATCGGTGAGGTGCGCGGCGACTGGCGCCTGATGGCCCGCGGCCTCTCGCCACAAGCCACCGCTGTGAGCGACCTGCGTGTGGCAGTGCCCCACCTCACCACCCATTCCCTGCGCCTGGCTCCCCATTCGCCACTGGTGGGTCACACCATCGCCAGTTGCGGCCTGCGTGCCGATCACAACGTCACGGTGCTGGCGATCACCCGCAAGGGGGCGCCCCTGGATCATCCCCACGGCCATACCGCCCTGCTGGCAGGCGATCTGCTCTTCGTGATCGGCCCCGAAGACTGGGATCCGGCCACCGTTCTCTGACGGCTCAGGCCAAGGGCTCAGCGCAGGGAGTGGAGCCCGATCGGATTACCCTCCGTGTCGAGCACCACCGAGATGAAGCCGAATTCGCCGATCGCCATCTTCGGGCGGCACACCTGACCGCCGGCCGGCAGCACGCGGCTTTCCTCCACGGCGCAGTCGTCGCAGCTGAAGTACACCATCGTGCCGCCCTTGCCGGGCTCACAGCCGGCCATGCGCATCAGTGCGCCGCCGGCGCCCATCCGCTGGTCGTCCATCGGGAAGCACCAGTAGTCCATCTCCGGATTGGAGAGATCCTGGAACTCCACCTGGAACACAGCGCCGTAGAAGGTCTTGGCCCGCTCGATATCACTCACGTTGAGCTCGAACCAGGTGACTGGGTTGATCGGCATCACGCGTCTCGCCGGGAAGCTGATGGGCAGTTTGTCAGCATGAACCGGTTTCTGGACGTGGGCGGCACCAATGAACATCGACGGCAGGGCCTGGCGCACGATCTGGCTGGAGGAGGGCGGTCGCTCGGTGGGGGTGATCGATCAGACCCTTCTGCCCCACCGCTTCTCCACCCGCTCGCTCACCAGCTGTGATCAGGCCGCCGAAGCGATCGCCACGATGGTGGTGCGCGGCGCACCCCTGATCGGTGTCACGGGCGCCTACGGCCTGATGTTGGCCCTGCAGGTGGATCCAGGCGATGCCTCGCTGGCCGCTGCCTTCGAGCAGCTCAACGCCACCCGCCCCACCGCCATCAACCTGCGCTGGGCGCTGGAGCGGGTGCGTGATCGGGTGCTGCCGCTGCCGCCCTTCGAGCGGGCCACCGCCGCCGCTGCCGCCGCCGCCGCCATCGCCGAAGACGACGTGGCCATGTGCTCAGCGATCGGCGATCACGGCCTGGCGCTCTTCCAGCGGCTGGCGGCCGAGCGGCCTCCCGAGCGACAGCGCGAGCCCCTGAATGTGCTCACCCACTGCAATGCCGGCTGGCTGGCCACCGTCGACTGGGGCACCGCCCTGGCGCCGATCTACAAGGCCCACCGCGCCGGTCTGGCCATCCATGTCTGGGTGGATGAAACGCGCCCCCGCAACCAGGGCGCCAGCCTCACGGCCTTTGAGCTCGGCCGCGAGGGGGTGCCCCACACCGTGATCGTCGACAACGCCGGCGGCCACCTGATGCAGCACGGCCTGGTGGATGCGGTGATCGTCGGCACCGACCGCACCACACGCACCGGCGATGTGTGCAACAAGATCGGCACTTACCTCAAGGCCCTCGCCGCCAACGACAACGGCGTGCCCTTCTACGTGGCCCTGCCAGCCTCCACCATCGACTGGTCCCTTGCCGATGGGCTGGCCGAGATCCCGATCGAGGCCCGCTCCCCCGAGGAAGTGACCCACATCCAGGGCCTGTCTTCGGCCGCCTCATCCTCAGGCGAGCTGGTCACGGTCCAGCTCCCTCCTCAGAGCAGCAAGGGCTTCAATCCCGCCTTCGATGTCACCCCGTCGCGGCTGGTGACGGCCCTGATCACCGAGCGTGGCGTGGCCCCAGCCAGCGAGGCCGGTCTGCTGGGCCTCTACGGGAAGGATTCATATGGCTCAGAGCCATCGCTTGCGGCGGAAGTAGATCACTAGGCTCACACCGATCAGCAGCATCATGGCCAGGGCGCCTTGGTAACCGAGGCGCCAGCGCAGCTCCGGCATGTATTCGAAATTCATTCCGTAAACCCCGGCGATGAAGGTGAGCGGGATGAAGATCGAGGAAATGATCGTGAGTGTCTTCATCACCTCGTTCATGCGGTTGCTCAGGCTTGAGAGATAGGTGTCGTGCATGCCGCCGAGGATGTCGCGGTAGGTTTCCACCATGTCGATCACCTGGATGCAGTGGTCGTAAAGATCCCGCCAGTACACCCTGGTGTCGGGATTGAGGACGCTTGAATCCCCCTTTTCGATGCTGCTGATCACTTCGCGGCAGGGCCAGGCCGCCTTGCGCAGGGTCAGCACGTCGCGCTTGAGATAGTGAATCTCCTGGATATCGCTTTCCCGAGGATCTTCAAGAATCTTGTCGTCAATTGCCTCGATATAATCGCCAATCTGTTCAATCGCCAGGAAGTAGTGATCAACCACCGTATCCATCAATGCAAAGGCCAGGTAGTCGGCCTTCATGTGCCTGACTCGGCCCTTGCACCGGCGCAGGCGTTCGCGCACGGAATCGAAAACGTCACCATCGTCTTCAAGGAAGGAGAGAACCACATTTCTGCCCAGAATCAGGCTTACGTTCTCGATGTCAACTGTGTGACTTATCTCATTGAAATCCATCATCTTCATCGCAATGAAGAGATAGCTTGGAAATTCCTCTACCTTGGGACGCTGGCTGGTGTTCACCAGGTCCTCCAGGGTCATCGGGTGCAGGCCGAAGTGCATGCCGAGGCTTTCGACCAACGCCACATCATGGACACCGTTGACGTTGATCCAGGTCACGCTGTCGTCGTCGACGCAGAAGTCGAAGCAGGTCTGCACATCCACGTCGTGTTCTTCCCGCACGCTCTCGGAGCAGTAGTCGAAGATGTCAATCCGGGCGCGCTCACGCTTGCGCTCGCCCACGAACAACATCGTTCCCGGCGCGAGGCCCGTCTTGGCGCGGCCGCTGATCGTGCCTGTTCTGGGGTGTCTGGATCGAACCATCTCCGTGGCGGCCCGGGATTGCTTGATCGCCATCGATGGTGGCACGGTTAGGCCGCTCCGCCTTTCCCTAGCCTCCTGGCCATTCGCCGCCACTCCGCCGGATGCCGAGTCAGAACCGCTGGTCGCAGGTCGAGGCCGAAGACGCCGTGGCCCGCTACGGCGCCGTGGGCGTCAGCGCAGACCTGGCACTGCGCACCTACAGCGCCCGCCTGCTCGGCAGCGACCCCGATCTGGTGCTGCACGGCGGCGGCAACACGTCAGTGAAAACCACGGTCACGGGCCTGCTGGGGGAGACCATCCCGGTGCTGTGCGTCAAAGGCAGCGGCTGGGACCTGGCCACGATCGAACCTCCGGGCCACCCGGCCGTGCGCCTGGAGCCCCTGCAGGCCCTGCGGGTGCTGGAGCGCCTCAGCGACGAGGACATGGTGGCCGCCCAGCGCCGCAACCTGATCGACCCCGCCGCCCCCAACCCCTCCGTGGAGGCCCTCCTCCACGCCTTCCTGCCCCACAAATTCGTCGATCACACCCACTCGATCGCCCTGCTGGCGCTGGCTGATCAGCCCGACTCCGCAACGCTCTGCCGCGAGGTCTATGGCGATCGCGTTGCCCTCGTTCCCTATGTGATGCCCGGCTTCGCCCTGGCCCTGGCGGCGGCTGAGGCCTATGAGGCGGCCGAGCGGCGGGCCCGGGCTGCCGGCGTGGAGCTCGAGGGCATGGTGCTGCTGCAGCACGGGCTCTTTTCCTTCGGCTCCACGGCCGAACAGAGCTACGGGCGGATGCTGGCCCTGGTGGGCGAAGCCGAGCAGCGCCTGGCCCGGGTGAGCGCCCGCAGCCAGCCACGGCCCTGGCCGGAGCCCCCCATCCCTGCGGCGGCTGTGCTGCCGGTGCTGCGTGGTTTGCTCAGCCGGGCCGCCGAGGCCGAAGCGGCCCCCCGCCGCTGGTTGCTTGATCTGCGCGCCTCAGAGCCCGCCCTGGCGCTGGTCAATGATCAGCGCCTGGCCACCTGGGCCAGCCGTGGCGTGGCCACCCCCGACCACGTGATCCGCACCAAGGCCCAGCCCCTGGTGCTGCCGCCCGCCTGTGGTGATCTGGCCAGCTGGTCGGCGGCCGCCGCCACGGCGCTCGAGGGGTTCATTGGCGCCTACAAGGCCTACGTGGCACGCCAGAACGCTCGGGTGGGCGGCGGTCGCACACCGCTGGATCCGCTGCCGCGGGTGCTGGCACTGCCGGGCCTCGGGCTGGTGGGCCTCGGCCGCTCCGCCCAGGAGGCTGCTGTCACCGCCGACATCGCCGAGGCCTGGGCCCGCACCCTGCTGGCGGCTGAGACCCTGGGCCACTTCCAGCCCGTCGGTGAGGACGACACCTTCGACATGGAGTACTGGAGCCTGGAGCAGGCCAAGCTCGGCAAGGCCAGGGAGCTGCCCCTGGCCCGCCAGGTGGTGCTGGTGACCGGCGGTGCCGGTGCCATCGGCGCGGCCACCGCCCGCGCCTTCGCCCAACGCGGCGCCGATGTGGCGGTGCTCGATCGACTGGGGGAGCCGGCCCTCGCGGTGGCTGCCAGCTGCGACCGCCGCGCCCTGGGTCTGGCCTGCGATCTCACCGATCCCCAGGCGGTGCGTCAGGCCCTCTCGGCGGTGGTGGCCCACTTCGGTGGTCTCGACATCGTCGTCAGCAATGCCGGCGCCGCCTGGAGCGGTGACATCGCCGAGCTCAGCGATGCCGACCTGCGCGCCAGCTTCGAGCTCAACTTCTTCGCCCACCAGAGCGTCGCCCAGGCGGCGATGGCCCTGTTCCGCGCCCAGGGCATGGGTGGTCAGCTGCTGTTCAACGTCAGCAAGCAGGCGCTCAACCCCGGTCCCGGTTTCGGCGCCTACGGCATCGCCAAGGCGGCCCTGCTCGCTCTGATGCGCCAGTACGCCCTCGAGGGCGGCGGCGAAGGCGTGCGCGCCAACGCCATCAATGCCGATCGCATCCGCTCCGGCCTGCTTGATCAGGGCATGATCCAGAAACGCTCTGCTGCCCGGGGGGTCAGCGAGGCGGCCTACATGGCCGGCAACCTGCTGGGCGAAGAGGTGCGGGCCAGTGATGTGGCCGAGGCCTTTGTGGCTCTGGCCCTGCTGGAGCGCACCACCGGCGCGGTGCTCACGGTCGATGGGGGCAACGTGGCGGCGATGGTGCGCTGAGGGCCTCAGGCAGCGGTTCGCGAGCCGGCCATCAGGCCCAGGCCCAGGCCGATCCAGATCAGCACCAGGACCAGGCAGAAGCCGGTCCAGGCCGGCAGACCCCAGTTGCTCACCGCCAGCGGCGCCACCACCGTGATCACCCCGCCGGCCACGAACGGTTGCAGCAGCAGTTGTTTGATCGAGAACGGCTGCAGGGCCTCGCTCCGATCCAGTGGATCAGCCATGCGCAGCAGCAGCAGGCCGCTGGCCGCCACGCCGGTGGCCTGGCCAAACTCGAGGATCCCCCGCTCGAACCAGGCCGAGGGCAGGATGCGCGGACCCAGGAGCAGCACGACCCCCAGATTCCAGGCCAGACCTGCCACGGCCAGGGACGTCAGAGACTTCCAGTCGTGGGCCAGCAGGGACAGATCCAGGCAGGCCGTGGCCGCCGCGATCAGCAGATCAGCCGACACCGTTGCCAGGCGGTTCTGCACCCGGGTCGAGACCCAGTGGTCCTTGCCGAATCGCTCCAGCAGCCAGCGCACCAGCAGCGATCCCACCAGGGCCAGGGGGAACACCGGGAACACATCCACCACCAGCGCCAGCCCACCGCCCACGTGGTCGGAGACCAGACGCAGGCCGGCCAGAGCCACCACGCCGATCGCCACGGCGATCCCCGTCAGAGCCAGGTTCAGGGCCAGGGCCGAAAAGCTCAGCTCCGGCGGTGGTGGTGGCGGCAACATGGCCTGGGCCGGCGCGCTGTTCTGGTGATCGGAGCTTGCACCGGGTCCCTGTTCGGGGATGGGCGCAATGCCCGAGGCGATCGTGGAACCTCCCATCAGCCAGCCCCGGCTGCGGGCCAGCAGCACCACCAGGCCCCCCACCACAGTGGAGATGAGCAACCCCACCGTGGCCATGGCCAGACCCAGTGCCTCGCCACCTTCGAAGCCCAGACTGGCGTAACTGGCGCCCATCGCGGCTGCCGAGCCGTGCCCACCCTCGTAGGCCACTTCGATCAGGCAGGCCATGAGGGGATGGACCCCCAGCCAGGGCTGCAGCACCAGCAGCACCACCAGGCCCCCCACCATGTACTGGCCGAAAGCCAGTGTGAGGGCCAACAACACCTGGGCTGACAGCGGCCGCCAGAGCCCGGCCAGCTTGGGCAGGGGTTTGGCCAGCAGCAGCGTGCCGAACACCAGGGTGAGCAGCGCCATCGGCAGCTGCTCCCAGATTTCGATCACGGGTTGGCTGAGCAGTGGCACCAGCCCCGCCGGTGCCACCAGCAGGCCCAGCACTCCGGCCAGGAGCGCTTCGGGGATGCCCCAGTGGCGCAGGCCCAGCAAGTGGCCCAGCCAGCGGCCCACCACCAGCACCAGGCCCAGGGCCACCAGCGCAACGGCAGGGGTCTCGACGGCTTCCACCAGAATTCTGATGCTGGCGGGTATGTAGGGCATCAGAGATCGAGGTGTTTCCGGAAAAAGGCTTCCGTGGACTCCAACACCTCAATCTGCACGGCGCCGCTGCGGAATCCATGCCCTTCAGAGGCAAATCGATGCAGCTCCACCGGAATCCGGTTGGCGGCCAGTGCCGCCACGATCAGCTCGGTCTGCTCCGGGGGCACCACCAGATCCAGCAGACCCTGAAAAAAGATCACCGGAGCGCGGATCTGATCGGCATGGCGCAGGGGCGAGCGGGCATCGTAGGTGGCACGTTCCCGCGGCCACGGACCCACCAGCCCATCGTGGTAGTGGGCCTCGAAGCGGTGGCTGCCTCTGGCCAGGCCGCTGAGGTCGGCCACGGCGTAGCGGCAGGCACCCACACGGAAGGTGTCGCTGAAGCAGAGGGCGGCCAGCACGGTGAACCCACCGGCGCTGCCCCCCTCGATCGCGATCCGCTCGGGGCTGGCGCGGCCTGCCGCTACCAGGGCACGGGCCGCTGCGGCGCAGTCGGCCACATCCACCACGCCCCAGAGCCCGTCGAGCCGTTCGCGGTACGCCCGCCCGAAGCCCGTGGAGCCGCCGTAGTTCACATCCACCACGCCCCAGCCGCGGCTGGTCCAGAACTGGATCGTGTGGTTGAGGCCGGTGCGGGCCATGGCCGTGGGGCCGCTGTGGCCCTTCACCAGCAGCGGCGCTGCTGGGCTGCCCCCATCCTGCGGTGGGTAATACCAGGCGTGGGTGGGTCGGCCGCCGTGGCCCTCGAACCAGAGCGCCTCAGCCGGGCGGCCGCTGGCTGCTTGCTGGGCCGGGGTGGCCTGCAGGCCAGTGGCCCGCTGGTGCCGCCAGCGGCCGCTGGCCAGATCGAGGCTGAGCAGACCCGCTTCGGTGCTGCCGCTGGCGGCCACGGCCACCAGCTGGCCGTCCTCGGCCCAGAGCCCCTCGAGATCATCGAAGGGGCAGTTCATCGGCTGCCAGCTCACCAGAGCCTGCTCGGCCTCGCCAGCTGGGCTATCGGTGCCAAGCAGCACACGCCCCAGCTGCCAGCGGCCTTCGACGCAGGCGGCCGCCACTAGCTGGTGGCCGTCCCAGGCGGTGGTGCGCATCCCATACACCCATTGCGGCATGGCGAACTCCGCCTCCATCTGCAGCAGCCGCTGCCATGGCCCCGGGCCAGTGGTCCGCAGCCGCTCGAGGTTCCACCAGCCGTGGCGGTCGTTGGCCACCACCAGGTCCCCGCTGGCCAGCCACAGGGGTTGGAAGACCGAGCAGGCCGCCGGATGCCCCGCGGCGCCGGAGCCGGCGATCAGTCGCGCCGGGCCCAGGTTGCCTTCGGTCTCCACGTCCGCCAGCCAGAGCTGGCTGCGGTCCCAGGGCATGTGCGGCTGCTGCCACTCCACCCAGGCCAGCTGGGTGCCATCGGGGCTGAGGGCGGCGTAGCCACAGAAATCGAGGGCCTGGCGCAGCAGCAGCGGCTCCCCCCCTTCCAGCGGCACGGCCACCAGCTGATCAACACCGCCGGCCTCCATCACCCCGATCCAGCGTTGCCGCCGTCCATCGATCAGCCCATCGGCGAAGGCCCGCTCCCCTGGCTCGGTGAGCCGGATGGGCCTCCCCCCGGGCTGGTCGGTCTCCAGCCGCCAGAGGCAGCGATCGCCATCGTTCACCACAACAACCCGCTCCCCGCCGCCGGGTCTGGCGGCTCCCCGCTCCACCGCCACCACGCCGCCGCCGTAGCCATGGACGCGGCTGCGCAGGTTCCATGCGCCGGGGGTGAGCTCGATGGCGCCGGCTGTGGGCGATGGCCTCAGCATCAAGGTGGTGCGCCCCTGTTCAGCGGGGCGTTGCTCCAGCCAGAACAGCCGGCCATGATGCAGCTGCGGTTCCTTGATCCGGGGCGTGTGCCCCACCACCGCCGCCGCGGCCAGGGGCCGGGCCCAGCTGGCGGCTGAATCCCCGCCTGAACGCCGGCTTGAACCCCGGGCTGAACCGTGCTCCACCAGCGGCTCCTACAATCTGCCCATCGTTTCAGGTGACGCTTTGGCCAGCAGCTTCGCCAAAATGGCCCGCCAGGCGGAGCAGACCAGCCGCACGGTCCAGGTGCCCAAGGAGGTGCTGGAGTCCCCGCCGCTCACGATCCACACGCTGGGGGATCAGGTGCTGCGCCAACCCGCCAAGCGCATCAGCAAGGTGGACGACTCGGTGCGCGAGCTGGCCCGCGACATGCTGCGCAGCATGTACAGCGCCCACGGCATCGGCCTGGCGGCACCCCAGGTCGGTGTTCACAAACAGCTGCTGGTGATCGATCTCGATCCCGAAAATTCGGCCACACCACCGATGGTGCTGGTGAACCCGGAACTCAACGGCACCAGCGCCGCGCTCAACACCTACGAGGAGGGCTGCCTGAGCATTCCCGGCGTCTACCTCTCCGTGGTGCGCCCGAGCGAGGCGGAGGTGAGCTACCGAGATGAGCAGGGTCGCCCGCGCCGCCTCAAGGCCGATGGCCTGCTGGCCCGCTGCATCCTGCACGAGATGGACCACCTCAAGGGGGTGCTGTTCGTTGATCTGGTCGGCGATGAGCTCAGCCTCAACGAGGAGCTCAAGGATCACGGCTTCCGCCGTGATGATGTCCACTCCCAGCGCTGAGTCCCCATGCCGATGCAACCCCTCGCCGGGGTCTTTCTCGGGCTGGCCTGCCTGCTGGGCATTGCCGCCACCGGATCGGTCTTCGAGCTCTCCTACGGCGAACCCGACTTGGGCGTGCTCACCACCCGGCTGATCCTGGCGGCCTGTCTGCCGGGAGCGGTGATCAGCCTGCTGGTCGCAATTCGTCTCAACAAAGCCAGCTGAGCGCCCCTGGCGCCGCTGGATCGCACTTCTACGATCGGGCCACCTCGCCCCGTCATCCGATGCGCGTTGCGCCCCTGCCTCTCCTCCTGCGATCGATCAGCGTGCTGCTGCCGACGCTGCCGGTGCTGCTGGGCCTGGCGGTGGCCGGACCCGTCAGGGCCCAGGGGGCCCTGTTCAATGCCGCTGAGATGGATCAGTCGAAGTTCGTGCTGGTGGCCGCACCGATCGGTGATGGCCTGCGGGCCCAGCTGAACATCTACGAGCAGGTGAGCGATCGCCGCCCCTGTTTCTCCACCAGCGGAGCCTCCCCCGCCCGGGTGGAGCCCCTGCTGGGCAGCTTTGATTTCACCGGGATCTGCTCGCGCTACATGGATGGCAACGGCTTTTCCCTGCGGGTGGGCGGCAGCGATCTGGGCACTGTCTACCGGCTGAGCGTGGTGCGCCAGGGCAGCGACAACATCCTGCTGGCGGCGCCGGGGCGCAACCAGGGAGGCCCGGAGATGGTGGTGGCCCGCACCCAGGGCCACAGCGATGGCTTTCTGATGTTCGTGCCCGAACCTGGCTGGAAGCTGATGCGCCGTCAGTTCGGCAAACGCAACCTCGGCCACGTCTACATCTACCGGGATACCTGGCCGGGCCAGGAGACCTCTCAGCCGGCAGCGGCCCTGCCAGGCATCACCCCAGCCACCACAGTCCCCATCCCCTCCAGCCCGTTGCCTGCAGCCGTGGTCCCTGGAGAGGTGGCCCCTGCGGCCCTGGTACCCCCGCCCGAGCTACCCGCCGGCAAGGTCAGGCCTTGATCAGGGCCCGTTGAGCCGATTGCTACATTGACGATCACCTAGCCCCACTGCGTGGTTCATGACCCAGGTCACCGTCGGCGAAAACGAAGGCATCGAATCGGCCCTGCGCCGCTTCAAGCGGCAGGTGTCCAAAGCCGGCATCTTCGCCGACCTCAAGCGCCTGCGTCACCACGAGACGCCCACCGAGAAGTACAAGCGCAAGGCCCAGCAGCGTCGCCGCCGCCGCTGATCGCCTGCAGCGGTCCCTCAAGTTGGGGCTGAGCTTGAGCTGAGCAGGCTCTGGGCAAGCGCTGAACGTGTGTTTCTCCATTTCGATCAGTTTTGATCTTCTCTGCCGATCTGGTCGAACGACCGATAGGTCAGGGCTTCTGCCAATTGCTGAGCGCCCACCGCTCTGGTTCCCTCCAGATCCGCCAGGGTGAGGGCCACCCGCAGCAGCCGTTCCCCGGCTCTTGCACTCAGGCTTCGTTGGCTGATCGCCTGCTGCCACAGCTGCAGCGATCCGGCTTCGAGCTCCACCAGGTTTCTGAGGCTTGAGCCCGGCAGCTGACCATTGGGTCTGCCCCCTGGATTGCGCTGCGCCATCCGCTGCCGGGCCTTCAGCACTCGCGCCGCCACCACGGCTGAGCTCTCTGACGGCTCCTGCGCTCCGGTGGCTGGCCCTGCCCTCAGGCCGTAGCTGCGCGCCAGGGCGCCGGGCTCCAGCCGACCCATCACTACCTGCAGATCGAGGCGATCCAGCAGGGGACCCGAGAGCCGTGACCAGTAGCGTCGCTGCAGCGCTTCGCCGCAACCGCAGGCGCGCTCAGGATCGCCGAACCAGCCGCAGGGACAGGGGTTCGTGGCGGCCACCAGGGCTGCCCGGCAGGGGAAGCGGCTCTGCTGGCGGGAGCGACTGATCCACACCTCCCCCTCCTCCAGGGGTTGGCGCAGCTGCTCCAGCACCTCACGGCGAAACTCCGCCAGTTCATCGAGGAAGAGCACGCCGTGGTGGGCCAGTGACAGCTCCCCTGGCCTTGGGGTGGCGCCACCCCCCACCAGGGCCGTGGCCGTGCAGCTGTGGTGGGGCGCCCGGAATGGCCTTGAGCCAATCAGGGCAGCACCGTCGCTGAGCAGTCCGGCCACGGAATAGAGCTGGGTGAGCTCCAGGGCCTCGTGGCGGGGCAGGGGCGGCAGCAGACCCGCCAGGCGCCGGGCCAGCATGGTCTTGCCGCTGCCCGGTGGGCCCACCAGCAGCAGGTGGTGACCGCCGGCCGCGGCGATCTCCAGGGCCCGGCGGCCATGGGCCTGACCGATCACCTCGGCCAGATCGGGCTGGGCTGGCCCCGGCCGCGCCAGGGCAGGTGCCGGGACGGGAACGCTCAGGGGATCCGCCAGCCAGCCCATCAGCTGCGCCAGATCCGCCGCCGGCCACACCGCCAGCCCCGACACCAGCGCCGCCTCGCCGGCATTGGCCTGGGGCACCACCAGGGCCCTGGCCCCACTGCGCCTGGCGGCGAGGGCCAGGGTCATCACCCCTCGCACCGGCCGCAGGCTGCCGTCGAGGCCCAGCTCGGCGGTGCTCCAGATCCCCGCCATGCGCTCGGGTGCCAGCTGGCCCGAGGCCAGCAGCAGCCCCAGGGCGATCGGCAGATCAAAGGCCGGTCCCTCCTTGCGCAGATCCGCTGGAGCCAGGCTCACGATCACCCGGGTGAGGGGCACGCGGAAGCCGCTGTTGCGCAGGGCTGCGCGTACCCGCTCGCGGGCCTCACGAGCCGCCGCCTCCGCCAGACCGACGATCTGAAGCCCGGGCAGACCGGGGGCGATGTCCACCTCCACCGCCACCTCCCTGGCCTCTAGGCCCTGCAGGGCGGCGCTGCTGCAGCGTGCCAACATCGGCGCTCAGGCATCGGACACCCAGTCAGTGCCCCGCCTGTCCCACCCCCATCCGTTGCCGGATTCCGGCGGAGGCGCCATGGCCGAGAGCGACACGATCTTCGCGCGCATCCTGCGGGGTGAGATCCCCTGCGATCAGGTTCATGCCGACGACCTCTGTCTGGCCTTCCGCGACATTCAGCCTCAGGCGCCGGTGCATGTGCTGGTGATTCCGCGCGAGCCCCTGGTGAACCTCAGTGACGCCGAGCCCCGCCACCAGGCCCTGCTGGGGCATCTGCTGCTGGTGGCGGCCCAGGTGGCCAAGCAGGAGGGCCTGGTGGGCTGGCGCACGGTGATCAACAACGGCGCAGAGGCGGGCCAGACGGTCTTTCACCTGCATGTGCATGTGATCGGCGGCCGCCCCCTGCTCTGGCCCCCCGGCTGACGCCCGCCAGCGGCGACAATGGGCCGACCCGCAACCGTTCATGAGTCCCCTCAAGGCCCTTCGCGAGCAGTTGGCCAAGCTGCAGCGCCTGGCCCAGCCCTACTTCCTGCCCCTTGACGAGGGGAGTCGCGGCAGCGGCCAGTTCCTGGTGCTGGTGATCGCCCTGCTGGCGGTGGTGGTGGGACTCACCTTGTTGCTGCTTACCGGGACGCTGGCCGTAACGGGTGCCTGGATCCCCGAGCTGCGCAATCGCTTCCTGCCTGGGGTCCCCAAGCAGGTGGCGGCGATCTGGAACGGACCGATCGGCGCCGTCGTGATGGTGTTGTTCGTCGCCGGCCTCGCCTGCTTCGTGGCTCTGCGCAGCAAGCTGCGCCAGGGACGCTGGCTGCCCTGGCTGCTGCTCGGGATCATCGCCCTGCTGATCCTTGTGATCAACGGCATCAACGTGGGCATCAGCTACATCGCCCGGAACATCGACAACGTTCTGGTGGCCTACAAGGAGGAAGAGTTCTGGAAGATCGTTGCGATCTATGCCTTTTGTCTGGTGCTGGCCCTGCCGATCCGTGCCATCCAGAGCTATCTGATCCCCAAGCTGGGCCTGATGTGGCGGGAATGGCTGAGTGGCCGCATGCTGGGCCGCTACCTCACGAACCGGGCCTACTACGTTCTCAATCCTAACGACGAAAGCATCGAGGAGATTGACAACCCAGACCAGCGCATCTCCCAGGACGCAGCCAGCTTCACGACCACCAGCCTGAGCGTGACGGTTGAAATCATCGCTGCTCTGCTCACCTTCTTCAGTTTCATCATCGTTCTCTGGAGCATCAACCAGACCCTGGCTCTCTGGCTCCTGGCCTATTCGGTGGGCGGCACGGCCCTGATCGTGTTCGCCAGTCGCAAACTGGTCAACCTGAACTATCAGCAGCTCAAGCTGGAGGCCGACTTCCGCTACGCCCTCGTCCACATCCGCGATAATGCCGAATCGATCGCCTTCTACCGGGGGGAGCGCCAAGAGCAGAAGGAGGGTGAACGCCGCCTCGACGGTGTGATCGTCAACTACAACCGGCTGATTATCTGGGAAGCGCTGATCAGCGTCATCCAGCGCTCCTACGACTACTTTTCCCGCTTCCTGCCCTGGCTGGTGATCGCGCCGATCTATTTCGCCAAGCAGGTGGATTTCGGCGTCTTCGGTCAGGCCAGCATCGCTTTCTCCCAGGTGCTGTTCTCGGTCAGCTACATCGTCAACAACATCGACCGGCTGGCCGCCTTCTCCGCGTCCATCAGCCGTCTCGAGGGATTCCAGGGCAAGGTGGAGGCGATCAGTGCCGAGATGGCCGAGTTCATGGCCGCCGAGCAGGCCTCCGCTGGAGGGGCCATGGGTGCCGCCGCCTCGGCCGTCCGTCCCGAGTCGATTTTGGTGAGCCATGTGGATCTGGTGCCACCCCGCACCAGCCGCATGCTGGTGCGCGATCTCAGCCTGGAAGTGACGGCCCACCAGCGTCTGTTGGTGGTGGGCCCGTCGGGCTGCGGCAAAACATCATTCCTGCGGCTCGTCAGTGGGCTCTGGCCGCCGGCCGCCGGCCATGTGCAGCGCCCGCCGGTGGGCGAGCTGATGTTCATTCCCCAGAAGCCCTACATGCTGCTGGGCAGCCTGCGGGAGCAGCTCTGCTACCCCCAGCCTGCCGATCGCTTCAGCGACGACCAGCTGCGCCACGTGCTCGAGGAGGTGCGCCTGCCGGATCTGGTGCACCGCTACCCCGATCTGGACATCAAACAGGACTGGCCTCGTTTGCTGTCGCTCGGCGAGCAGCAGCGCCTGGCCTTCGCCCGGCTGCTGCTTAACTCCCCACGCTTCGTGGTCCTCGACGAGGCCACCAGCGCCCTTGACGTCGCCACCGAAAAGGCCCTGTACGACCTGCTGGTTGAGCGCGAGATGGCCTTCGTGAGCGTCGGTCACCGACCCACCCTGGTGGCCTTCCACAACACCGTGCTCGAGCTCGACGGCCAGGGCGGCTGGCGGCTGCGGACCGCCAGCGGCTATGACTTTGGCCGCAACAGTGAGACCTGATGACATCTCCAGCTCCTGCCACCAGCGCCACCACCTCTGATGTGCCGGCCTTCGGCTGGAGCGGCTATGCGGAGCGGGTGAACGGTCGCTTCGCCATGCTCGGCTTTGCCGCCGTGCTGCTGATCGAGGCCCTCAGCGGCGACACCTTCCTGCACTGGGCGGGCCTGGTGCCCTGAAGCCTCAGGGCAGATCGATCAGGTCCACCTGCCAGAGGCCGCCGCGGCTGATCTGCACCGCCAGCACACGGCCGTTGGCGTCGAGTTGCAGCTGCCGTGGCACCCCGGGCGGATCCAGGGGCAGCGGCTGCAGGCTCTGCCTGCTGCGGCTGTAGAGCGCCAGCTCCGTGCGGCCATCGCGCTGGCGGATCAGGGCCATCCGCTCCCCGGCGGCATCGACACTGACGTTCAGGGGCTGGGAATCGGGCCGGTTCAGCCCCGGCAGGGGCACGGGCCGGTTCAGCTCCAGGTCGATCAGCTCCACCCGCTCCCGTCCGTCGCGTCCGCTGATCAGGGCCAGCCAGCGGCCGCTCAGGGATGGATCGCGGTTGCTGCCGTTCTGCTCCAGTCGCTGGTTGATCGCTGGCAGGGGCCGCAGAGGTGTAGCCACGCAGGCGCTGAGCAAGCCGGTGGCCAGCAGTGTCACCCCCAGCCGGGCAACACCTGGATGTTGAAGCCCTTGCCGTGTCATGGCGTGGCTGCAGCTGGTGTGCGCAGCAGCTCCCCGGCGGGTGGATCCAGCTCCAGCACCCCCGCCAGATCGAACACCTCCACCCGCCAGCGGCCCGAGGCCACCAGTTGCAGGGCCAGGCGCTGGCCATTGGGTGCCAGGCTCAGTCGCACCGGTTCGCGTCCGCCCGGCAAAGGCAACGGCAGCAGCCGGTTGGTGAGGCGATCTTCGATCACCGCCAGGCGCCGATCGCCGCGCTGCACGATCACGGCCAGGTAGCGCCCCCTCCAGCTCAGCGATGGGGAACTGTGGGGTTGCCAGCGGCTGAGGTGGCGCAGGGGCAGCACCCGTCCACTGCTGCGCTCCTGAAGCAGCACGGTGGAGCGACTCTGGCGCTCGATCACGCTGGCCAGCAGACGACCATCACCGCTGAGGGCTGGATCCTGGCGGCTGAGGTTGGGCTCCCAGCCTGCAGACGGAGCCGGACGGGAACGGCGGGCCCAGGGCAGTGAGCAAGCCCATAGACCAACGGCCAGGGCGGCGGCCATTGCCGCCAGGGCGGCGGCCTTCGGGGGGGTGATCAGCTGTCGAAACGGGAGCTGTTATCCCGGGGACGGCTGCTGGAGGGGGCGGGCCGCAGGGG
>NZ_JAGQBF010000037.1 GCF_024345495.1 Synechococcus sp. RedBA-s
CAAAGGAACGGGGGATGGGCAGGGCGGCCCGGGGGGCTCAGTCGAGGGGGCCGTTGATCAGGCCGTTGAAGCCATAGACGCAGCGGGAGCCTGCCAGGGGCACCAGCTGCACGGGACGTTGATCGCCCGGCTCGAAGCGGATCGCGGTGCCGGCGGGGATGTCGAGGCGCTGGCCCCGCGCCGACTCCCGATCGAAAACCAGGGCATGGTTGGCCTCGTAAAAGTGGAAGTGGGAGCCCACCTGCACCGGACGATCACCCCGGTTGGCCACCTCGATCGTGGTGACCGGCCGGCCGGCGTTGAGCTCCAGGCTGCCGGGTTCAGGAAACAATTCGCCGGGGATCATCGGATCGGATCGTGCAGGGTGACGAGCTTGGTGCCATCGGGGAAGGTGGCCTCCATCTGCACCTCTGGGATCAACTCCGGCACCCCCTCCATCACCTGCTCGCGGTTGAGCCAGGTGGTGCCCTCGGCCATCAGATCCGCCACGCTGCGGCCATCACGGGCCCCCTCCAACACCAGGAAACTGAGCCAGGCCACGGCTTCCGGGTGGTTGAGCCTGAGGCCCCGCTGCAGCCGGCGCTCCGCCAGAAGCGCTGCAGTGACAATCAGGAGCTTGTCCTTCTCCTGGGGGGTGAGATACATGGGCCGGGGCGTTCCGGCTGCACTCTGGCAGTGGCAGCGACGATGAGCAGGTTCAGCAGGAACCTTCGCCCGCCAGGGGCGTTTCCTGAAAGGGCCAGACACGCGGCAGCTGCGGCGGGGCCAGGCCGCGCTCGGCGCGGATCCGCGCCCAGATGCGGGTGAACCACCAGCGGGCCGCCTGGGTGGAGCCGCCCCGGTAGCGGGCCACCAGCCCCTGGTCCAGCCGGCCGCAGGCCATCTCCCCCTCCAGTCCGGCCCGATCGGCGCGGCAGAGCTCCAGCAGGGCTTCCGGCACCAGCGCCGGGGCTGCCCACACCAGGCTGCCGAACACCGGCATCCCCGAAAGCCCGTGGGACGAACGCAGGCTCTCCCCCGTCAGCTCCAGCTGATCGACCACACTCCAGCGCCCCTGCCGTCGCACCTCCAGGCGCGAGCGCCAGCAGCCCTCCCCCAGGGTTTCGCCGTCGGCACTGCGCCCCAGGCGGACCACATCGGCCCCGAGCCAACTGGCTCCTTCGGCCAGCTCCACCCGGCAGCTCTGTTCGATCAGACCACCGGCAAACACCACCACCTCCTGGGGGAGCCATTCCAGGTCCGCGCCCTCCGACAGCTCAAAGCTCAGCCGCTGACGGCTCCAGCGGCCCCGGGGCGCCAGACGGGAGCGGCCCACCGATCCGTACACCTTCTGGGCAGCGACGCTGGTGAGCAGGGCACGGCTGTGGGGCCCGAGCTCGGCTCTGATGCTCAACTCATCCCCCCCCACCAGGCCACCGCCGGTGTGGAGCAGGGGCAGTTCACAGCGGCCATCCTCACGGGCAAAGGCCCGCTGGATCTTGAGGGGGGCGGTGGCACCGCCCTGGTGCTGGGTGCCGCGATCAGCCAGGCGATGGAAGCTGAGGCTGGCCTCAGCGCACCAGGGCTGGGGGAGGGCGCTCAGCATCGCCAGGTTGCGTTCCAGAGAGTTCGGCACCATCCGGGGAATCCTGGCCCAGGCCGCCAGGGCAGATTCGGTAGCAATCGGCACAATCATTGCCCCCCGGCCTGGGGAGGCTGGCGTCTGGTTCTGAGGCTGTCGGCCCTGTGTCCACGCCCCCGAGCTGGAGTCACCCCCCAGCCACGCCACCGCTGCAGCTGGAGTTGCGCTGCGACGCCCCTGGCCAGGGACAGGAGCCGGAAGGGGACCTGCTGATGCTGAATCTGCCCTTGAGCGCCCAGGAGCGCACCAGCCTGCGCGGGCGGCGGCGCGCCTCCTGCGGCCGCGAGCTGCTGCTGCAACTGCCGCGGGGACCGGCCCTCGAGCCGGGTGAGCGGCTGATGCCGGCCGATGGCCATGTGCTGGTGGTGGTTGAGCCGGCGCCTGAGTCGGTGCTGGTGGTGCACAGCCCGGATCCCATGATGTTGCTCCAGGCCGCCTACCACCTGGGCAACCGCCATGTCTCGCTGGAGCTTCGCCCTGGGGAACTGAGGCTGCTGGAGGATGGGGTGCTGGAGGAGCTGCTGCGGCAACGGGGGCTGTTGATCGAGCACCGTCTGGTGCCGTTTCTGCCGGAGCCGGGCGCCTATGCCACGGCCAGCCACTCCCACGGTCATGACGGCGGTCACGCTGGCGGTCACGCCGGCAGCCAGGACAGCCACCACAATCACGGCAGCGTTCAGCCGCGATGAGTGTCGCCGGGCTGCATCTGCTGCAACTGGTGAGCCCCGCCCTGCCAGTGGGAGCGTTCAGCTACTCGGAAGGGCTGGAAGTATTGGTCCAGCGGGGAACCATCACTACGGCGAGGGCTCTGCAGGACTGGCTCGAAGCTGAGCTCCGTCGTGGCGGCATCCGTATCGAGGCGGCAGCCCTGGGCCCGCTGCAGGAGGCCCTCCGCGAGCACCAACTCATGGCCACAGTGGGAGCAGAGAGCGATGAAGCTCAGCTGGCCAGGGGAGCGTTGATCGATCTCGACGGCTGGCTGCTCGCCCAGCGCGAAGCGAGCGAGCTGCGGGCCCAGCAACGTCAGATGGGACGCTCCTTGCTGCAGCTGCTGGCGCAGCTGGGCTGGCCGCTGGAGCCAGAGGTTGAACTGGCCTGGCCGGCAGCCTGGGCCTGGGCGGGGCTTTGCCTGGAGATCCCCCTGCCAGATCTGGTGGTGGCCTACCTCTATGGCTGGTGCGCCAACCAGATCAGTGCCGCCGTACGCCTGGTGCCGCTGGGGCCCACCCAGGGGCAACGGCTGCAACTGGCCCTGACCCCGTTGCTGGTGGAGCGGGGTCAGGAGCTGGCGCTCGCCGATCCCCGCGAGCAATGGAGCGGCGGTATCGGCTCCGGCCTCTGCCAACTGCACCACGTCGAGCTTTACTCCAGGCTGTTCCGCAGTTGATCGCCAAGGCAGGCCCCCAGCATGAGCAAACTGCGCGTTGGAGTGGCCGGGCCTGTGGGATCCGGCAAGACCGCCCTCGTCGAAGCCCTTTGCCGGAGGCTGCGGCAGGAGCTGCAGCTGGCGGTGGTCACCAATGACATCTATACCCAGGAAGACGCTCAGTTCCTGACCCGCGCCGGCGCCCTGGAACCGGAACGCATCCGCGGGGTGGAAACGGGAGGTTGCCCCCACACCGCCATCCGTGAAGACTGCTCGATCAACCGTGCCGCGGTGGAGGAGCTGGAGAGTCAGTTCCCCGATCTCGATCTGGTCTTGGTGGAGAGCGGCGGTGACAATCTGGCGGCCAGTTTCAGTCCAGAACTGGTTGATCTGTGCATCTATGTGATCGACGTAGCCGCCGGGGACAAGATCCCCAGGAAAGGGGGCCCGGGCATCACCCGCTCCGACCTGCTGGTGATCAACAAGATCGATCTGGCACCGATGGTGGGAGCCGATCTGAGTGTGATGCAACGGGACACTGAACGGATGCGAGCCGGCCGGCCCTGGTGCTTCACAAACCTTCGCAGCGGAGAAGGCCTGGAGCGGGTGGAATCCTTTTTGCGTGAACAATTACCTAGTCCGCAGGCCTGAGCCAGGAACCAGAGTTCGCCAGCAGATCCACACACGCCGAGCCCCCGAGGACGTTTCGTGCGAACGGATACACAATGCCGCGAGCGATCTCCGTAAGTTTCGCCATGCCGTCAGCGTCGCGGCATACCCTCACCTTGACAAAGCACCAATGGTTCAGAATCTCTCTCGGCGGCTGTTTGCCGGACTTGCTGCTTCCGCCGTCAGCATCACTCTGGTGTCCTGCGGTGGCGGTGGGGGTGGAGACTCCGCTGGCAAATTCGATGGTGAAGTCAAAGTCGGCATTCTCCACTCCCTGAGTGGCACCATGGCCATCTCAGAAACGACCCTCAAAGAGGTCGAAGAGATGGCCATTAAGGAAATCAATGACGCCGGAGGCGTCAAGGTTGGTGGCAAGTCGTTCAAAATCGTCCCTGTGATCGAAGACGGGGCTTCCGATTGGCCCACCTTCGCCGAAAAATCGCAGAAGCTGATCGACTCCGACAAGGTGGCCGTGGTCTTCGGCGGCTGGACCTCCGCCAGCCGCAAGGCGATGCTGCCGGTGTATGAGTCCAAAAATCATATGCTCTTCTACCCGATTCAATATGAAGGGCAGGAGTGCTCCAGGAACATCTTCTACACGGGTGCCGTCCCCAACCAGCAGGCTGAACCAGCCGTTGACTGGCTGATGAAGACCTACGGCGACAAACTTGGCAAAAAGGTCTATCTCGTCGGCTCTGACTACGTCTATCCCCGGACTGCCAACACCATCATCAAGGAGCAGATGAAGGCCCTAGGCGGTGAAACCGTTGGGGAAGATTACATCCCTCTCGGAAACACCGAGGTGGCTCCGATCATCGCCAAGATTAAAAAGGCATTCCCCGATGGTGGCATCATCATCAACACCTTGAACGGTGACTCCAACGTTGCCCTCTTCAAGCAGTTCAAGGCTGCCGGAATCGATCCGGCCAAATATCCAATCATGTCTTTCTCGATCGCCGAGGAGGAAATCCGCCAGATCGGTCCCGAGTACACCACAGGCACCTATGCGGCCTGGAACTTCTTCATGAGCCTGGATACCCCGGCATCGAAGAAGTTCACCTCCGACTTCCAGGCCATGTATGGAGCTGATCGGGTCACGGGTGACCCGGCTGAATCGGCCTACAACATGGTGTACCTCTGGAAGAACGCCATTGAGAAAGCCGGCACCTTCGAAGATCTCGACAAGGTCCGCAAGACCATGATCGGCATCAAGTTCGCCGCACCCCAGGGCGAGATCGAAATGTTCCCCAACCACCACACCTCTGAGCGTGTGTTGATCGGGGAAGCCGAAGCCAGTGGTCAGTTCAAGATTCTCGAAGACAGCAAGAAGGCCATTCCGCCTATCCCCTGGAACCAGTTCGTGCCCGAAACCAAGGGCTTTACCTGTGACTGGACCAAGGACAGGCCCGACGCCGGCAAGTTCAAGATGTGATCACCACCATCCCCATGGGGCGGTGAAGGATCGGTGGTTCCTCCTGGAGCCACCACCTTCTGGCTTGAAACACCACCAGATTCAACCTGGTCCAGCATCGCTAACGCATTGCTGGACCTAATTTTCAACATTCATTCCGTTGGAACTCTTTTTTTCTCAGATCCTCGATGGCCTCAGCATCGGATCGGTTCTGCTGCTTGCAGCAACCGGTCTGGCCATCGTTTTTGGCTTGATGGGGGTCATCAACCTCGCCCATGGTGAGTTTATGATGTTAGGCGCATATGTCACCTACGTGGTGCAGTCGGTGTTCAAGCCCATGGGTGGTGTGATCTTCCAGCTGTATTTTCCGGTCTCCTTGGTGCTTGCCTTCATCGTCACGGGGCTGATTGGCGTGCTGCTGGAGAGAACGTTGATCAGACAGCTCTACGGCAGGCCCCTGGAAACCCTGCTGGCCACCTGGGGCGTCAGCCTGATTCTCATCCAGCTGATTCGAAGTGTTTCAACAGCCATGATGCTTGGCATCATCGTCGGCGTTGCTGCCGGACTCTTAGTTTCTAAGTTACTGCGCGCGAAGTTCTCACTCAAGCCTTTCTTCACCTATCTCAATGGACTCGGCTGGGCTCTCTCCATCGTCATCGGTCTGATCGCCGTCAACGTCTTCGATCAGGTCCGCCCCCTCGCCAAGCCCTGGTTCGGTCCCCGCAACATCGACGTGACTGCGCCGAAATGGCTGCAGGGAAGCTGGGGGATGATCGGCACCATCGAACTGCCCGGACTGAGGATCTTCATCATCCTGCTCTCGGCCCTGTTGCTTCTGGCCACCTACTGGTTCCTGAACAAGAGTGTCTGGGGTCTGCGCATCCGTGCGGTAACCCAGAACCGTCAGATGAGCAACTGTCTCGGCATACCGACCGATCGCGTGGACAGCATCACCTTCGGCATTGGATCTGGACTGGCCGGGGTGGCTGGGTGCGCCATCACCCTGCTGGGATCGGTGGGCCCCAACCTGGGTGCCGCCTACATCGTGTCCTGCTTCATGGTGATCGTGCTGGGCGGAGTGGGCAACCTGCTCGGCACGGTGATCGCGGCGATGCTGCTCGGGATCATTCAATCGGTGATCGGCTCGGGCACCTTGCTCACCATCTTCCCTGACATGCCTGCGGCGGCCCGAGGGGTCACCGAATTCTTCGCGACCACAAGCATGTCACTGGTGCTCGTCTTCATCTTCATCATCGTCTTCCTTCAGTTCCGGCCCAACGGCATGTTCCCCCAGAAGGGTCGCTCGGTCGATGCTTGAGCCGATCATCCCCTCCTGCTGCAGCGTCCCATTCCATCTCCCCACGTGGAGGCCTCTACCTTGAAACTCTTTCAAAGACTCGTCCCGTGGATTCTGCTGGCGGTAGCCCTGTTCATCCTGCCGGCGGCCCTCGACGATTTCCGGCTCAATCTCTTCGGTCGTTATTTCGCCCTTGCCATCACGGCTCTGGCGATCGATCTGATCTGGGGATACACCGGTCTGCTGAGCCTGGGTCAGGGGATCTTCTTCTCGCTGGGTGGGTATGCGGTCGCCATGTACCTGATGCTCAATACCAAGAGCCTGGCGGGTGGCAACGGCATCCCCAAGTTTTTCGAGAACTACGGGGTTGCTGAGCTTCCCTTCTTCTGGAAGCCCTTCTGGTCGCCTGTGTTCACGCTTATTGCCATCTGGGTGATCCCTGCAGTGGTGGCAGGTCTGGTGGGTTGGTTGATCTTCAGAAACCGAATCAAGGGGGTGTATTTCTCGATCATCACCCAGGCCGCGTTGATGGTGTTCTTCCACTTCTTCAACGGCCAGCAGAAGCTCTTCGACGGCACCAACGGCCTCAAGACCAGCACCTCCGAGCTGTTCGGACAACTGGTCGGCTCCCCTGACATGCAGGTGGTGTTCTACCGCCTCACGGTGATCCTGCTCCCCCTGGCCTTTCTGGTCTGCCGGTACTTCACCACCGGTCGCTTCGGTGATGCCCTGATCGCTATCCGAGACGATGAATCAAGGTTTCGATTTGCCGGTTTCAATCCAGTCCCGTTCAAGACCATCGTCTTCCTGGTGGCAGGAGCCCTGTGTGGCATCTCCGGCGCCCTCTACACCGTCCAGTCAGGCATCGTTTCGCCCCAGTACATGTCGATCTCCTTCTCGATCGAGATGGTGATCTGGGTGGCTGTGGGCGGAAGGGGCACCCTGGTGGGTCCGATCATCGGTGCCACGGTGGTCAATTACCTGCGCAGCCTGGTGAGTGAGGCACTGCCTGAGGCCTGGCTCTTCGTTCAGGGGGCCCTGTTCATCTTCGTGGTGGTGCTCATGCCCGATGGCATCTACGGCTGGGTTACCAACGGCGGCCTGAGAAGTCTGCTGGCTGCCTTCGGCATCGCCAAGAAGGCAACAACCTATCCCCGACTCGATGAGGAGGCTCTCCCGGTGGACTAGGGAGCCCAATGATGCTGCCAGGTTTTCCCTCGTGACTGCTTTCTCGAATACGCACCTTTCCGATGCCCATGTCAGAACCTCTCCTCGAGCTCAATGATGTCAGCGTGAGTTTCGATGGTTTCTATGCCCTCACCGATCTCAGCCTCAAGCTGTACAAGGGTGAACTGAAGTCGATCATCGGGCCCAACGGTGCCGGCAAGACAACGTTTCTGGATGTGATCACCGGCAAGGTGCGGCCCACCAAGGGCTCGGTGACCTTCAAGGGACAATCTCTGCTGGGTGTTTCGGAGCAGCAGATCTCCCGTCAGGGGATCGGCCGCAAGTTCCAGACTCCGCGGGTCTTCGAGAACCTCAGCGTGCTGCGCAATCTCGAGCTGGCCGCCTCCCCCGTGAAGAACGCCTTCAGCCTGCTGAGCTCCGGGCTTCCCCAGAACGCCAAGGACGAGGTTCATCGCATCATGAACTATGTGGGCCTGGCCCCCTTCGCCACTGTGAAGGCCGGCTCCCTCTCCCATGGCCAGAAGCAATGGTTGGCTATCGCTTCCCTGGTGGCCCAGGCACCCGAAGTGCTGCTCCTGGATGAACCGGTTGCCGGCCTCACCGATGAAGAAACCCTGCGAACCGCCGAGCTGATCAAGTCCCTGGCTGGTGACCACACCGTGGTGGTGATCGAGCACGACATGGAATTCATCCGGGATCTCGATTTCGACGTCACCGTTCTGCACCAGGGACAGGTACTGACCGAAGGTCCGCTGGACCAGGTCAAAGCCGATCCCAGAGTCATCGAGGTCTACCTGGGGCCGCCCGAACAGTAACCGCTTTCCGACCTTCAACCACCGCCCCCATGTCTTCCACCAGCGAAAAGCCCCTGCTCCAGGTCAACGGCCTGAATGTGTATTACGGAGAAAGCCATATTCTCCGTAACGTTGATCTGAGCATCCAAGAGGGCACAATGGTGTGCCTGATCGGTCGCAACGGCGTCGGCAAGACCACGTTTCTGAAAACGATCATCGGTCTGCTGCAGCAGCGCTCCGGCAGCATCGCCTACGGCGATGGACATCTCGCCACCCAGCCTCCCTACAGAAGAGCCCGGGCTGGCATCGGCTATGTCTCCCAGGGCCGGGACATCATCCCCCAGGTTTCGGTCAAGGAGAATCTCCTGCTGGGCATGGAAGCGCTTCCCGGAGGTCTCGAGAAGAACCGCCATATCGATCCGTTGGTCTTCGATCTCTTTCCGATTCTCGAGAAGTTTCTCAAGCGCAAGGGAGGTGACCTCAGTGGCGGTCAGCAGCAGCAGCTGGCCATCGCCCGAGCTCTGCTGGGCAAGCCAAAACTGCTGCTGCTTGATGAACCTACCGAAGGGATTCAGCCTTCGATCATCCTCGACATTGAGCACGCCGTTCAGCGGATCATGAAGGAGACTGGCATCAGTGTTCTGCTGGTGGAGCAACATCTTCACTTCGTGCGCCAGTCCGATTTCTATTACGCCATGCAGCGGGGTGGAATTGTGGCCAGTGGCAAGACGGATCAACTCTCCGACGAGGTGATCAAGGAGTTCCTGACGGTCTGATCGAACGCGTCCGGGCGTTGGCTCCTGGCAGGAGTCGACGCCCTCGCTGGAGCTCCGGCTTTCATGGGTATCAGCAGCCTCGATTCAGCATCCAGGGGCGCGTGGTGCTTTGCTTCAGTCGGGGCCCCGCCGGAGGGGTACCTTGCTTGCGTACCAGTCGCGGTTCCGACTGTTCCTGCTTCAGCCGCAGGGGACCGCTGAGAGACATCACCGGAGTGAACACGCGCTTGCCTTCAGCGTCACAGGCAGGACAGTTCGTGTTGCTCTGGCGCTCATCGATGCTGCGCCAGACTTCATAATTGTCGCAGCCGTTCGCGCAGCTGAATTCATAGACAGGCATCGTGGGAGGAAGCAGAGATCTTGGCAAAATATCGACACAATAGAAAGGGGGCCTGTTGCTCAGGCCCCCAGACCCAGCGTTGCTGATTAGCAGGGAAGGATATCCTGGTCGAAGATCGAGGTTGGTATGGCCAGGGTACAACAGGCATTGGGAATGTCGACGATGCCGCTGATCCGTCCCTCCACTGGCGCACAACTCAGCAGAAGGTAAGCCTGCTCACCGGTGAAGCCAAACTTCTTGAGGTACTCGATCGCATTGAGGCAGGCCCGCCGGTAGGCGATGTGCACATCCATGTAATATTGCTTGCCAGAAAACTCATCCACCGAAATACCCTCAAAAACGAGGTAATCAGTGAAATGCGGCTCCACCGGACTGGTCTTGAACATGGGATTAACCATCCCATACTTTGCCACTCCCCCCTTGATGATCTCTACGTGTAGATCGAGGTAGCCCGACATCTCGATGGCTCCACAGAAGGAGATTTCGCCATCCCCCTGGGAGAAGTGGATGTCTCCCATCGAGAGCTTGGCTCCTTCCACATAGACGGGGAAGTAGATCTTTGTGCCTTTGGTGAGATTCTTGATGTCGCAGTTGCCGCCATGCTCCCGGGGTGGCACCGTGCGAGCGGCCTCATTGGCCACCCGCTCGAACTCCGAACTGGCCAGGGTTCCGAGGATGGCGCTGTTGGGATTGGGCAGGGCCGCCAGCACCGGCTCACTGCCGGAGAGGCCGGCGCCGTAGGTGCGGCGGTCGGGGGCGGTGTTCACCAGCTCGGTTTCACGCCGGTTCCACTCCCTCAGCAGCTCATGGGAGGGGGCGCAGCCAATCAGGCCGGGGTGGGTGATGCCGGCGAAACGTACGCCGGGGATGTGTCTGGAACTGGTGTAGATCCCTTCAAGATCCCAGATGGCCTTGGCCGCCTTGGGGTAGTGATCCGTGAGGAAGCCGCCTCCGTTTTCCTTGGCGAAGATGCCCGTGAAGCCCCATTCATCGCCCTGCAGGGCGCCGACATCGAGGATATCCACCACCAGGATGTCGCCAGGCTGGGCACCATTCACCCAGATCGGCCCACTCAGGACATGGACAACCTCAAGATTAACATCGGCGATGTCCTGCGGATCATCATTGTCCTTGATCTGGCCATCGGTCCAGTCTTTGCATTCGATCCTGAACACATCTCCCGGATTGACTGAAACCACCGCCGGGATGTCGGGATGCCAGCGGTTATGGCCCGGCATCTCCTGCTGGTCCATCGTCTTGGTGAGATCGACCTTGAATAGTGTTTTCGGCATCGAGTGGACGGGTCGGTGCGGTTTTCACCCATATCCAACGCGAGTACTCCAAGGCAAGCAGTATCAGCGGTTACAGGACCACCCGCTCAGCGGACCGGTCACTGGCGTGCCGTGCTGTCATCGAAATCACCGCGGCGGCAGAGGTTGTCCCTGAGGCGTGCCGTCCAGGCCTGAGGTTTCAGGTCACCACTGGCCTCGATCCGCCCATCAAAATGGTAAAGAATCTGCCAGCGACTCTTGCCACTCAGTTGAGCGGCCTCGGCCACATCCGTGATGGGGTAGCCATAGAGATTGTCGTAGGAGGGCCAGCCGGGCGTGTCCTTGATGCTGCAGACGGCGTTGAGAGCGTGCAGGCGTCCGTCTGCAGGCTGGCCAGGACCATGCAGGCGCACGGCCCCCTTGTAGAGGCCGTTGGACACTCCGGGCTTGAAGGTCTGGGCCAGTTCCACCCGGGTGCCCTCCGCCGCCACCAGCACATCCCCCAGCCTGGCGTTCTGAACGGCCACCTCCTTGGGCCCGCCGCAGGCCGAAAGCCCCGCCAGCAGCACCATCAACCCCGGGATCACCGCTGCCGCCTCGACCCTCACGCTGTTCACCCGCTGATGATCAGACGCTATGACAACTGCTTGCGGCGATGGCCCCTGGATCAATCGTCAGCGAGCAAGCCACGCCAGAAGTGCTCCGGCTCGGGCCAGGTGGGCAGAACTTCCCCCTCCAGAGACCGGATCGGTCGGCAGCCGAGGCTGTTGATCAGCAGCGCACCATGCCGCAACTGAGAGGCCCCGATCGGCGCCGGAGCCTCCTGGACCAGCCCCAGGGCCAGGGCCCTGGCCCGCATCACCCCTGGCAGGCAGCCACTGGTCAGTGGCGGAGTCCACCAGCCCCGGGGTTGGCGCACCAGCAGGTTGGCGCTGGTGCCGCAGCAAAGCCCACCTGCCGTGCTCTCCAGCAACGACTCCTCCTGCCCCGCCCGCTGGGCCTCCAGCCTGGCCAGCACGGAAGCGCCATAAGCGAAGGTCTTGCAGGAGCTGAGCTGACTGGCGGCATTGCGCCGCTCGAGACGGCTGATTCCAGCGGAAACCGAGCCGAAGTCAGGCCGGGCGGCGCTGAGCTGCAACCAGAAACGTCCTGGTCCGGCTGAGGGTTCGAGGCCGCGGCCCCCATCGCCCCGGCTCCAGTTGAGCCGCAGAGCCCCGCTGCCGATCCCGCTGCGCTCGATCGCCTCGCGGGCCAGCACCGCCACCCGCTCCTGCTGCGGTGGGGGCTCCAGCCCCAGAACGGTTGCCCCCCGCCGCCAGCGCTGAAGGTGCTGCGTGAGCAACCGGGGGCGGCGCCCCTCCACCAGGACCGTTTCGAACAGCCCATCCGCCAGGCTCAGGCCCCGATCCGAGAGCGGCACAGCCAGGCTGCCGGGAGTCCCCCACCGCCCCCCCTCGGGCCCATCGATCCAGGCGATCGCGGCGGCTGGCGGCTGTCGCGAATCCCCCTCCATTCAGGCCAGAGCCTCCAGCAGGGGATCCAGTTTCCAGGCCAGTTCCTCGGCTTCGGCGGCGGGGCTGGAATCGGCGACGATGCCGCAGCCGGCATGGGCGCGCAGGCGCCGGCCCCTGAGCATCAGGCTGCGGATCAGGATGTTGCTGTCGAAGCCACCATCGGCGTCGAGCAGGAACAGCGAGCCGCAGTAGGGCCCGCGGGGCACGGGCTCCAGGGCCGCCAGCCGCTGACAGGCGCGCACCTTCGGGGCACCGGTGATCGAGCCCCCCGGCCAGCAGGCCCGCAGCAGATCCACCAGATCAGCCTCCGGCCGCAGCGCTCCCTCCACCACGGAGGTGAGGTGATGCACCTGGCGGTAGCTCTCCAGCCCGAGCAGCTGCGGCACCGCGATCGAGCCGCTGCGGCAGACCCGGCCGAGGTCGTTGCGCAGCAGATCCACGATCATCACGTTCTCGGCCCGGTCCTTGGCGCTGGTGATCAACTCGGCGGCGGCGGCGGCATCGGCTGCAGCACTGGAGTGGCGGGGCCGGGTGCCCTTGATCGGGCGGGTCTCCACCCGCCCATCGCCCTGCAAGCGCAGAAAGCGCTCGGGCGACGCCGAGAGCACCGCCTCGCCCTCCTCAGCGAGCGAGGCGATCGCCACACCAGCAAACGGAGCCGGGCAGTGACGCCTCAGCCGGCCGTAGAGCTCCAGGGGTGAGACCGGCTGCGGCAGCAACAGCTCGCGGCAGGCGCTGAGATTGGCCTGGAAAAGATCGCCTGCGGCGATCCACTCCCGCAGGGCCGCCACCTGGCCGGCGAAAGCTTCAGGGGTGGTGTGCCAGTGCCATTGACCGGGCGGCAGACCACCGGACGGTGCGGCTCCGGGGGGCAGTGGCTCCTGCGCCGATCCCGCGCCTTCAGGGCACGACTCGATCAAGTCCGCCATCGCCCCCAGCCGCCGCCGGTCGTCTCCCTCCAGCCAACAACGCCGCTCCAGCAGATCGAAGTGCAGCAGTGGGTCATAGCGAGCGGCCCAGAGGCTGGCTGTATCCGCTGAGCGCCAGTGGGCGCCGGGCTCCACCCAGGCTCCCGCCTCATAGCCCAGCCAGCCCAGCCAGGCCCCACCCCCCTCCAGCAAATCCCGCATCGCCACGAAGGGATCGCTGGCGCCGGCCTCTGACGGCAGGCCCCGGCACTCCACCAGCTCCAGGGGATCCAGGGCCAGGATCGAGCGGCGTCCCAGGGCCGTGCCATCACCGTCCAGCCAGACCAGGCCCTCCAGACCAAGCCGCTCTGCCAGCCAGTTCACCAGGGGCCAGGGCTCCCGCCAGGGCAGGGGCCGGATCAGTCTCTCCCGGCTCATCCAGGTCCAGGGCTGGCCAGCTCGGGATGCCCGGCGTCCCGCAGGGCGGCATCGCGGATGTGGCAGCTGTCGCAGCGGCCGCAGGGGACGGCCCCGCCGGCATAGCAGCTCCAGGTGCGCTCGATCGGCAGGCGCAGGCGCAGGGCCTCCTCGACGATCCGGGTCTTGCTCCAGCTCAGCAGCGGCGCCCAGAGCTGGGCCCCCTGGCCCTCCCGGCCGGCCTTGCTCGCCAGGTCCGCCAGGCTCTGGAAGGCGGCGAGATAGTCGGGGCGGCAATCGGGATAACCCGAGTAATCCACCGCATTCACCCCCAGCACCAGCCGGGAGGCCCCCTTGGCCTCGGCCAGGCTGAGGCCAAGGGAGATGAACACCGTGTTGCGGCCCGGCACATAGGTGGGAGGGATCACCCCCTCCACCACCCCCGCCTGCGGCAGGGCGATGCTGGCGTCGGTAAGGGCCGAGCCGCCCCAGGCGGCCAGGTTCACGGCGATGGTGTGGTGCTCAATCAGACCGAGATGAGAGGCGAGGTGGGCCGCGGCCTCCAGTTCTTGGCGGTGGCGCTGGCCGTAGTCGAAGGAGAGGCCGATCAGCTGATACCCCGCTTCGATCGCCAGGGCCGCGGCGGTGGCCGAATCAAGGCCGCCGGAGAGCAGGGCCACGGCCAGCGGAGCGGAGCCCAGGGGGGTGGCGGCGGCGATCAACGGGTCTGGGGCGAGTTGCCCTCGGGAGCCGCCGCCGGCGGCGGCTGGGGCGGACGCTGGTCGACCTCAGGGGTGGCGGGAGTGGACGGCTGCGGGCGCGGCGGTGCATCCTCCTCCTCCTCCTGGCTTCCAGGCTCAGCCCCCTCAACCGGGTCCGGCGGTCTGGGCGCGCGCGGCGGCGGATCAGCCCGCAGCGACAGGGTGATGCTGGCGGGGGCCACGCCTTCGTTGCTGATCAGCAGCTGGACCTGGTCGCCGGCCACCGCCCCCAGGCTCACCACCCGCAGGGGACCCTTGGGCTCCAGCACCTGGCCCTGGGCGTCGAAGACGCTCATCTGAATCAGCGGCGATCCATTGACCCCCAGCACCAGCTGGTGACCCCTGGGGATGCGGATCGGGAACACCCGAGCCCCGTTGGCCTCCAGTTCCGCCGACTGCACCCGCGCCTGACCGGGAGTGGCCAGGATCGACTCCACCCGCAGGCTCGCCAGGGTCTGCTGGGCGGCGGCGTACCAGAGCTGGCGGAAGGGCTCGGGGGGGATATCCATGCTGGTGCGGCCCGGCAGCAGGGCCTGGGCATTGCCGGAAACCAACTGACGCAACACCGGGGCGCTCAGGCCCTGGGCGGCCAGCCGCCGCTGCTGGCTCTCCCAGTCGGAGCCGCTGAAACTGCCGAGCTTGCGGCGCACGCCGATCGGCAACTGCTCCACCCGCGCCAGCCACTCCTCGGCCAGTTCATTCCAGACCTTGCGCAGGGGGGAATCCTGCAGCGCATCGCTGGGCAGGCGACCGCCCCGCTCGGGGAACTGGGCCATCAAGTTGGCATCCACCAGGTTGAGGAACCAGCCACGATCCACCTGCAGAGCGCGCAGGCGGTTGAGCAGCTCCTGGCGCTGATCCACTTCAGCGGGCGGCAGGCTGGCAGTGAGCGGGCGCTGGGGGGCTTCCCGGGCCTCCTCCCTGGGCACCTTGCCGCGGCCGAGCAACCACCAGCCCAGGGTGATGCCCACCACCGCCGAGATCACCAGGGCGATCACCACAGGCCAGAGGCGATCTTCCACCGCCTCATCCTTGACCTGCTGGCGGCTGCGCAGAACAGCGGCAGGCGGCGGGGGAACCGGAGCGGGTGGCTCAGGCGACGCAGGCGGCGATGCAGGCGGAGGCGGCGGTGCCTCGGCCAGCGTGGTTGACGGCACAGACGGTGGCACCAGCACGACGGTGCGGTCGGCCCGGGGCACGGGGCCGAGGCTTTCCGGCATCGGCAGCTGCTGAAAGGCCTCCAGCGCCTGGGAGGCCGTGCTGAAGCGGTGGTCGGCATCGGAGCTGAGCAAACGCTCCAGCGGCGCCCGCAGGGCTGGTTCGAGCTGGTCGGCGGCAGGCCAGCTCCAGGCGAGGGTGGTGGGATCGAGCAGGGCCGCCGGCTGCTCCCCCGTGAGCAGCACCAAGGCCACCACCCCGAGGGCGTGCAGATCCATCCAGGGCTGCACGGGCTCACCCCGGCCCAGCTCCGCCGGCGCATAGCCCGGGGTGGCCCCGCCCGCCTCAGCCTCGCCAGACCCATCACGCACCAGACCGAAATCCAGCAGCACCGGCAGGCCGTCGCGGTCGCGGCGCAGCAGGTTGGCTGGGCTGAGATCGCCATGCACCAGGTCCTGGCCATGGAGCGCAGCCAGCACCGGCAGCAGCTGGCGCACCAGCAGCAGCACCTCCCCCGACCCAAACACCAGCTGCCGCTCCCGCCGCGCCGTCAGCAGCTCCTGATACGTGGGTCCCCCCTGCCACTCGCGCACCAGCCAGAGCTCCTCACCGCGGGGAATGGCCTCACCGATGCGGGGGATCTGGGGATGGAGCACCCCCTGCAGGCGGCTCCAGAGCTGGCGCCAGTGCTGCTGATCCTGCTCGGGGCCCAGCTGGCGCAGGGCCATCAGCGCCCCGCCGGCCAGCTGATCACTGGCGCGCCAGAGCACCCCCTGGGGGCTGCGGCTCAGCTCCGCCTCCAGGCGATAGCGATCGGCGATCAGCAGACCTGGCTCAGCGACCTGGGCAAGATCCATCAGGCCTGAACCCGCTCGCGGCGGGGCTGGCTGAGTCCGCGCGAGGCGAGCCAGTCGGCGTCGTAAAGGCGGGAGCGGTAGCGATCCCCGCTGTCGCAGAGCACCGTCACGATCGTGTGGCCGGGACCGAGCCGGCGGGCCGTTTCGACCGCCGCCGCCACGTTGATGCCCACCGAGCCGCCCATGAACAGGCCTTCACGCCAGAGCAGCTGATAGATGGTGTCCAGGGCGCTCTGGTCGTCGATGCGCACCGCATCGTCGATCGGCGCTCCTTCGAGGTTGGCGGTGACACGGCTGTTGCCGATGCCCTCGGTGATCGAGCGGCCCTCGGACTGCAGCCCGGCACCGGTGGCCCAGGCATGGAGAGCGCTGCCGTGGGGATCGGCCAGCACGCAGCGCACCCGCTCCGAGCGCTCCTTGAGGAACAGGGCCACGCCGGCATAGGTGCCGCCGGTGCCGGTGGCCGACACCCAGGCGTCGATGCGGCCGCCGGTCTGCTCCCAGATCTCAGGGCCGGTGGTGGCGTAGTGGGCGCGGCGATTCGCCAGGTTGTCGAACTGATTGGCCCAGATGGCACCGGGGGTTTCAGCGGCGATGCGGCCCGAGAGCTTCACGTAGTTGTTGGGGTCGCGGTAGGGGACCGCCGGCACGGTGCGCACCTCGGCGCCGAGGCTGCGCAGCAGGCCGATCTTCTCCGCCGACTGCGTGTCGGGGATAACGATCAAACTGCGGTAGCCGCGGGCATTGCAGAGGTGGGTGAGGCCGATGCCGGTGTTGCCCGCCGTGCCCTCCACCACGGTGCCGCCCGCCTGCAGGGCGCCCGACTCCTCGGCCTCCAGCAGGATGCCGAGGGCCGCGCGGTCTTTGACGGAGCCGCCTGGGTTCATGAACTCGGCCTTGCCGAGGATTTCGCAGCCGGTCAGATCGCTGAGCAGGCGCAGGCGAATCAGAGGGGTGTTGCCGACGGCTTCGACAAAACCCTGGCTGATGCCTGCCTGGGTGCAGGATCCCTGGCGGATGCCCATGGCAGCGGCTTTGTCACAACGGTTGGCTGTGGCCGATCGTAAGGGGGTCAGCTGCTCTCACCGATCCCCACTAGGCTCCCTCCCAGCTTGTCCCCGATCCCATGGCTTCCGCGGCTCCCAGCGCGGCCCTGCTGGAGCGGCTGGGGGCGATCCGTCAGCGCAGCGAAGAGCTGGTGGCCGATCTCGAACCGGAAGACCTCTGCCTGCAGGGCATGGCCGACGCCAGCCCGCCCAAGTGGCATCTCGGCCACACCACCTGGTTCTTCGAGACGTTCCTGCTGCTGCCCCACCTGCCGGGTCATCGGCCCGCCGACAGCCGCTGGGGCTTTCTGTTCAATTCCTATTACGACGCCATCGGCGAGCGCCATCCCCGCCCCCAGCGGGGTCTGCTTTCCCGCCCACCGATGCGGGAGGTGATGGCCTGGCGGCGGCAGGTGGACGGCGGGCTGGAACAGCTGCTGGAGCGACTGGTCGATCAGCCCCAGGCCACGGCGGCGCCGGTGCTGGTGCTGCTGGAACTGGGTCTGCAGCACGAGCAGCAGCACCAGGAGCTGCTGCTGATGGACCTGCTCGATGGCTTCAGCCGTAACCCGCTGGAGCCCGCCTACCGCCAGCCCGCCGCCAGCCCCGCCGAAGAGCCTGAACCCCTGCAGTGGATCGAGCATCCGGGTGGTCTGGTGGAGATCGGAGCCGACCCCGAAGGCGGCTTCCACTTCGACAACGAGGCGCCACAGCACCGTCACTGGCTGGAGCCCTACAGGATCGCCAGCCGGCTGGTGCGCAATGGAGAGTTCGCGGCCTTCATCGCCGCTGGGGGCTACCGCCGGCCGGAGCTGTGGATGAGCGAAGGCTGGGCCCTGGTGCAGCAGCGCGGCTGGCGGGCACCCCGCTACTGGCGCGGCTCTGAGGGCGAAGGCTGGAACTGGGAGTTCAGCCTGCAGGGGAGACGCCCGTTGCAGCCGCAGGCTCCGGTTCGGCACCTGAGCTGGTTCGAAGCCGACGCCTACGCCCGCTGGGCAGGCGGGCGTTTACCCACGGAAGCGGAGTGGGAATCCGCCGCCCGGGGTGGCCACCCCGCCCTGCGGGAGCTGGAGGGTCAGGTCTGGCAGTGGACGGCCAGCGCCTACCGTCCCTATCCGGGCTTCGCGCCTGCCGCCGGCGCGGTAGGTGAATACAACGGCAAATTCATGAGTTCCCAGATGGTGTTGCGCGGCGGCAGCGACTTCACCCCGCCTGGCCACAGCCGCCCCAGCTACCGCAACTTCTTCCCGCCAGCCAGCCGCTGGATGGCCAGCGGTCTGCGCCTGGCCCAGGAGCGGCGATGAGCAGCCAGCCCGGCCTCAAATCCCGGCCGCTTTCACCGGCCGTCGCCATGCTCGATCTGCATCCAGCCCCGGCCGACATGGCCCGACTGGTGATCGAGGGCCTGAGCCGCACACCGAAGCAACTGCCGGCCTGGTTCCTCTACGACCACGAGGGCTCCCGCCTGTTCGATGCCATCTGCGAGCAACCGGAGTACGGCCTCACCCGCACCGAAACCGCCCTGCTCAACCGCCATGCCCCCGCCATGGCCGCAGCCCTGGGCAAGGGAGTGCTGGTGGAGTTCGGTGCCGGCAGCGCCCGCAAGGTGTCGCCCCTGCTGGAGGCCCTGGCCCCGCCGGCCTACGTGGCCCTCGACATCAGCGCCGAGCATCTGCGGCAAGCCTGCCGCAACCTGCAGCAACGCCATCCCACCATCCCGGTGCTGGGCATCTGCTGCGACTACAGCCTGCTCCAGGAGCTGCCCCAGCAGCCCCTGCTGGCGGGCCGGCGCCGTCTGGGCTTCTACCCCGGCAGTTCCCTGGGCAACTTCGATCCCGCTGAGGCCGTGACCCTGCTGGGCCAGTTCGCCCGCCTGCTGGGAGGCGATGGGCGGCTGCTGATCGGCATCGATCAGCCGCGCTCGGTTGCGGCCCTGGAAGCGGCCTACAACGACCGGGCGGGCCACTCCGCCGCCTTTGCGCGCAACCTGCTGGTGCGCCTGAATCGGGAGCTGGCCGGCGATTTCGATCCCGCCAGCTTTCGCTATGAGGCCCATTGGCAAGGGCAGCACTCGCGCATCGCCATGGCCCTGGTGAGCGAGCACGAGCAACAGGTGAGCCTGGCTGGAGCTCGCTGGCGCTTTGGCGCCGGCGAAGCCCTGATCACCGAGTACAGCCACAAGTACAGCCCCGAGGCCTTCAGGGCCCTGGCGGCGGCGGCGGGCTGGCAGGCCCTGGAGCGCTGGAGCGCCGACGACGACAGCGTCAGCCTGCACCTGCTGCAACCGGCGACAGTGGGGAGCGCACCAGGCAGACTCAGCATCTGATCAGCAGCGAGACGAGCAGGGATGAGCAGGGATGACCAGCGTCGGGCGATGCGCGAGTCGCGCGAGGGTCTGATCGAGCAACTGGAGCAGCTCTACCGCGAGGCCTTTGATCGCATCAGTGCCCAGGATCTCGGCGAAGGGGCCATCGCCCGCCTCACCCAGCTGCTGCTGCGCTCCCGCGAAGCGGCGATCACGCCCCTGGAAGAAGAGATTGAAGCCCCCCTGATCACCCGCGCCCCGGAGTGAGCCCTGCCGTGACACGCCCATGAGCAGCAGCTGGTTTGAGCAATTGGAGTCGCAGCTGGAGCAACAGCTGGAGGCTTTTCTCGGCAGCCATCCCGGCCAGCAGGACCTGCTGGAGCGGGAGGAGCAGCAGGAACGACAACGGCGCCTGCGCCTGCAGCGCCTGCAGATCCAGGCCCAGGCCGAGCAGTTGCGCCAGACCCTGCTGCAGGTCGCCGGCGAGATCACCCAGTGGCAGCAGCGGGTGGAGCGGGCGCGGAGCGCCGGTGCCCTGGAGCTGGCGTCCCGCGCCGAGGCCCACCAGGGTCAGCTGATGGGCCAGGGGCGCGATCACTGGCAGCAGCTGGGGGAACTGGGCAAGGAGTTTGCCCGGGTGGAGCAGGAGCTGCAGGAGCTGGAGCAGCGGCAGCAGGCCCAGCCCAAGCCCAAGCCCAAACCCTCCGGCGAGGGCGATCTGGAGCAGGCCTGGGCCCACTTCGAATCGCGCCAGGAGCTGGAGGAGCTGCGCCGCCGCTCCAGCCCGAGCAGCCCCTGAACGGGGCCAGGTCCATGGGCTTCCTGCTCTCGAAACTGCTGCCGCAACTGCTCTATCCCCTCAGCCTGGGGCTGCTGCTGGCTCTGAGCGGCCTGCTGCTGAGGCCAAGGCGTCGCTGGAGCACCCCCATGGGGGGCCTCGGCCTGGCTCTGCTCTGGATCAGCGCCCTGCCGATCACAGCCAGGGAACTGGTCTGGGGGCTGGAGGCCCGCAGCGCCGCCCTGACTCCCTCACCGATCCCACGGGCCGACGCCATTGTGGTGCTGGGCGGGGGCCTCCGGGCGGCGCTGCCCCCCAGGGCCGGGGTGGAGGTGAATGAAGCCGGCGACCGGCTGCTGAGTGGGATCCGGCTGCTGAAGGACCAGCGGGCGCCGCTGCTGCTGCTGAGCGGAGGCCGGGTGAGCTTCAGCGGCGGGGATCCAGCCCCGACCGAAGCCCTCAGCGCCCGCAGCCTGGCGCTGGAGCTGGGGGTGTCCGCCGATCGCCTGCTGCTCAGCGATCAGGCCCGGACCACCGCCGAGGAAGCCAGGGATCTGCGCCGGATCGGCCAGTCCCGCGGCTGGAGCTCGGTGCTGCTGGTAACCAGCGCCCTGCACATGCCTCGGGCCCTGGCCAGCTTCCGCCGCCAGAGCGGGCTCCAGGTGGTGCCGGTGGCCTGCGACTACCTGCTACCGGCCCGGGATCAACTGGGCACACCCACCGCCGGATCGGTGCTGCTGTCGCTCTGGCCCGATGCCGGCTCTCTGCTGCTGAGCAGCCTGGCCATCAAGGAACATCTTGGCCTGCTGGCCTACCAGCTCAAGGGCTGGGGTTGAAGGGCGGGGCTGAGGGGGCCTACTTCTTCGGAGCGGGGGGCTCCAGGCTCACTCC
>NZ_JAGQBF010000038.1 GCF_024345495.1 Synechococcus sp. RedBA-s
GCCCTGCCCATCCCCCGTTCCTTTGCCCCCGCACCAGCCATGCCCTATCGGATGGACCGCCGGGCCTATGCCGAGACCTACGGCCCCACCACCGGCGACCGGCTGCGGCTGGCCGACACCGAACTGATCCTGGAGGTGGAGGACGACTTCACCAGCTACGGCGAGGAGGTGAAGTTCGGCGGCGGCAAGGTGATCCGCGACGGCATGGGCCAGGCCCAGACCTCCCGCGCCGACGGCGCCGTGGACACGGTGATCACCAATGCCCTGATCCTCGATTGGTGGGGGATCGTCAAGGCCGATGTGGGCCTGCGCGACGGCCGCATCTGCGCCATCGGCAAGGCCGGCAACCCCGACATCACCGATGGGGTGACGATCGTGGTGGGCCCGGGCACCGAGGCGATCGCCGGCGAGGGTCACATCCTCACCGCCGGTGCCATCGACACCCACATCCACTTCATCTGCCCGCAGCAGATCGAGACCGCCATCGCCAGTGGCGTCACCACCCTGCTGGGCGGCGGCACCGGCCCGGCCACCGGCACCAACGCCACCACCTGCACCCCCGGCGCCTTCCACCTGGCCCGCATGCTCCAGGCCGCCGAGGGGCTGCCGGTGAACCTGGGCTTCTACGGCAAGGGCAACGCCAGCACCCCCGAAGCGCTTGAGGAGCAGATCCGCGCCGGAGCCTGCGGCCTCAAGCTCCACGAAGACTGGGGCACCACCCCGGCGGCGATCGATTGCTGCCTGACCGTGGCCGATCGGTTCGACGTGCAGGTCTGCATCCACTCCGACACCCTCAACGAGGCGGGTTTCGTCGAGGACACGATCCGGGCGATCGGCGGTCGCACCATCCACACCTTCCACACCGAGGGTGCTGGCGGCGGCCACGCCCCAGACATCATCCGGATCTGCGGCGAGGCCAACGTGCTGCCCAGCTCCACCAACCCCACCCGCCCCTACACCCGCAACACGCTCGAGGAGCACCTCGACATGCTGATGGTGTGTCATCACCTCGATGCGGCCATCCCCGAGGATGTGGCCTTCGCTGAATCGCGTATTCGCCGCGAGACGATCGCCGCCGAGGACATCCTCCATGACCTGGGCGCGTTCTCGATCATCGCCAGCGACTCCCAGGCCATGGGCCGGGTGGGCGAGGTGATCACCCGCACCTTCCAGACCGCCCACAAGATGAAGGTGCAGCGCGGCAGCCTGCCGCAGGACAGCGCCGGGCCCGGGGCCGGCCGCAATGACAACGTGCGCCTCAAGCGCTACATCGCCAAGGTCACAATCAACCCGGCGATCGCCCACGGCCTCGATAGCCAGATCGGCTCGGTGGAGGTGGGCAAGCTGGCCGATCTGGTGCTCTGGAAGCCCGGCTTTTTCGGTGTCAAGCCGGAGCTGGTGATCAAGGGCGGCTCGATCGTCTGGGCCCAGATGGGCGATGCCAACGCTTCGATCCCCACCCCCGGACCCGTGCATGGCCGGCCCATGTTCGCGGCTTACGGCGGTGCCCTCGCCCCCAGCTGCCTCACCTTCCTGAGCCAGGCGGCCCTCGACGACGACCTGCCGCGCAAGCTGGGCCTGAAGCGGCCCTGCGTGCCGGTGGTGCACACCCGCGGCATCGGCAAGGCCCAGATGCGCAACAACAGCGCCCTGCCCAAGGTGGAGGTGGATCCCCAGACCTATGAAGTCTTCGCCGATGGCGAACTGCTCACCTGTGAGCCGGCGGAGGTGTTGCCGATGGCGCAGCTCTACTTCCTGCTCTGAGGGCCGCTGGCATGGTCTGAGGGCCGGGTGTCGATCTGGATCGATCCAGCTCAACCCAGGGGCAATCGGTAGCGATCACCACCAGAGTTGTCAATGCCGCTGTCCATGATCAAGCCATGGCCACGCCCCCCTCGATGTTCACCGACTACAAGCCGAGCAAGGGTTACGACGAGTATTTCAGCGCCGCTTCCGAGCCGCGCTCGGCCCTGAGTCCGCTGCTCTCGTCCCTCGGTCAGCTGGGGATCGAGGAGATCAACCGCAACCATGCCGCCGCCGGCATGCTGCTCAAGCGCCTCGGGGCCACCTTCCGCCTCAACGGCTCCGGTGAGCGGGGCGGTGAGCGCATCCTTCCCTTCGATCCCCTGCCGCGTCTGATCCGCTCGGGCGAATGGCAGCGGCTGGAGCTGGGCCTGGTTCAGCGGCTGGAGGCGATCGATAGCTTCCTGGGCGATGTCTACGGCGATCAGAAAATCCTCAACGATGGGGTTGTGCCCCGCGAGGACCTGGAAACCTCCCAGGGTTGGCGTCCCCAGATGCAGGGGTTCAAGCCGCCCCTGGGCCGCTGGTGCCATATTTCCGGGCTCGATCTGATCCGCGATGGCCAGGGCACCTGGCGGGTGCTGGAGGACAACCTGCGCTGCCCCTCGGGGGTGGCCTACTTCCTCGAGAACCGCCGCGTGATGAAGCGGATGTTCCCCAGCCTCTTTGCCGGTCGCACGGTGCAGCCCATCGACGACTACCCGTCGCACCTGCTGCAGACCTTGCGTGACCTGGCCCCCTGGACCGACACCCCCAAGGTGGTGCTGCTCACCCCCGGCGTGTTCAACAGCGCCTATTTCGAGCACAGCTACTTGGCCCAGCAGATGGGCATCCAGCTGGTGGAGGGTCGTGATCTGGTCTGCGAAGGCAACCGGGTGTGGATGCGCAGCACCTCCGGGCTCGAGCCGGTGGATGTGATCTACCGCCGCATCGACGACGATTTCCTTGATCCAGCTGTGTTCCGCCCCGACTCGATGCTGGGGGTGCGCGGGCTGATGGAGGCCTATCGGGCCGGGCGGGTGGCGATCGCCAACGCCCCCGGCACCGGTGTGGCCGACGACAAGCTGATTTACGCCTACGTGCCGGAGATGATCCGCTACTACCTGGGGGAGGAGCCGATCATCGAGAACGTGCCCACCTACATCTGCTCGCGGCCCGACGACCAGGCCTATGTGCTCGCCCACCTCAGCGAGCTGGTGGTCAAGTCGGTGGCGGAGGCCGGGGGTTACGGCATGCTGATCGGCCCCCATGCCGACCAGGCCGAGATCCTCTCCTTCGCCGAGAAGATCCAGGCGGATCCCCGCAATTTCATCGCCCAGCCCACCCTGGAGCTCTCCACCGTGCCCTCCCTCAGTGAAGGTGAGCTCTATCCCTGTCACGTGGATCTGCGCCCCTACGTGCTGCGGGGCAAGGGTGCCTGGGTGAGCCCCGGTGGGCTCACCCGCGTGGCGCTGCGCCGGGGCTCCCTGGTGGTGAACTCCTCCCAGGGCGGGGGTTGCAAGGACACCTGGATCGTGGATGAGAGCTCATGCTGAGTCGCGTCGCCGAATCGCTCTACTGGATCAACCGCTATGTGGAGCGGGCGGAGAACATCTCCCGCTTCCTTGAGGTGAGCGAGGCCATGGCCCTCGATTGCCCCCCCGGCAGTGCCGAGCCCTGGCTGCCCCTGATCGACGCCAGCGGCGACCGTGAACTCTTCGACAAGATTTTCCCCGGCGGCGGCCCCGAAGAGGTGGTGCGCTTCCTGGTTCAGGAGCCTGAGAATCCCAGCAGCATCGTCAACTGCGTTGACGCCGCCAGGGAGAACGCCCGCCAGATCCGCGAGGTGATCACCACCGAGATGTGGGAGCAGCTCAACGACCTCCATCTCACCCTGCTCGAGAGTGATCAGTTCTGGCGTTTGCCCAGCCAGGAACAGCTCCACGAGGTGCGCAAGGCCTGTCAGCTTTTCTACGGCATCACTGACGCCACCTTGAGCCGCGACCTTTCCTGGCAGTTCAGCAAGCTGGGCCGGCTGGTGGAGCGGGCCGACAAGACCAGCCGCATCCTCGACGTCAAATACTACCTGCTGCTGCCCAGCCCCGAGGAGGTGGGGGGCGTGCTGGATGAACTGCAGTGGATCTCGCTGCTGCGCTCTGCCGGGGCCTACCAGATGTTCCGGCAGTCGCAGCAACAGGGCATCACCCCCCGGGCCGTGGCCGAGTTCTTGCTGCTCGACCCCATCTTTCCCCGTTCGGTGCGCTACTGCCTGGAGGGACTGAGCAAGGCGATGCGGGTGATCCGCGGCAACCCGGTGCCCGGCCCCCCCGACGACCTGGAATGCCTCACGGGGCGCATGCTGGCCACCTGGAGCTACGTGCGCATCGACGAGCTGATCTCCCAGGGGCTGCATGAGGCCGTCGACCGTTTCCAGGGCGATCTCAACCGCCTGCACGCCCTGATCGAAACCAACTACTTCGTGGTGGCTTCGCCCCAGCCGGAGCCGGACGACAGCGACGCGAGCGGCGCCCTCCCCTTCCCTTCCCCCAGCACCACAGCTCCTGTACCCCCGGCATGCGCGCCCGCGTAACCCACACCCTCAGTTACCGCTACACAGCTCCCGTTCAGCTGGGTCCGCACCGCATCTGCCTGAAGCCCAGGGCCCACGGCTTCCAGCGTCTGCTCAGCTTCGATCTCTACCTCTCCCCCGATCCCCATCGCCTGCACGCGCTGGTGGCCGCCAGTGGCGACGACATCCTGCGGGCACGCTTCAGTGGGGCCACCGATGCCCTGGACATCCGCTCCCAGTGCGAGGTGGAGACCCAGGTGCCGCCCCTGCTGCAGGTGTACCTGGAGGAAAATGAGCCCTCGCTGCCTTATCCCAAGGGCCTGCTCAACGGCGATCTGCAGGGCAGCCTCGAGGGCTGGCTGCCGAACGGCCAGCACGATCCCGCCGCCGTGGAACTGGCGCAGGAGGCCCTGATGGGCAGCGACCAACGGGCGCTGATGTTCCTCGACCAGCTGGTGGAGATGATCCAGGACCGGGTCAAGTACACCCAGCGGCACGTGGGGCCGGCCTGGCCCGCCGGCCGCACCCTCAAGGAACGGGTGGGCTCCTGCCGCGATCTGGCGGTGCTGATGATCGAGGCCTGCCGCTGCGTGGGGCTGCCGGCCCGCTTCGTCAGCGGCTACCACCTGGTGGAGCCCAGGCCCGAGCGCTACGACCTGCACGCCTGGGCCGAGGTGTACCTGCCGGGGGCCGGCTGGCGGGGCTTCGATCCCAGTGGCATGGGGGCCATCGACGATCGCTACATCCCCCTGGCCACCTCCTCGAAGCCCAACCTGGCCGCGGCCGTGATGGGCACTTTCAGCGGTCCGGCGGGGGTCAGCAGCGAGATGCAATGGTCGATCGCGGCTGAGTTGCTCAGCGAGGAGCACACCGTTCCCAACCTCCTGCACTTCTGAGGCGATCCTTCAGGGAACCTGGAATGAACCTGAATCGGTAACCGTTCCAGCAGCGATGGGGTGTGCTCCCGCAGCATGAAGGGAGAAGTTGATTCAATCCGCCTCCATGGCAGCCAGTACCGTCCCTCCCACCGACCTCGGCACGTCGCCATCCCTGGATGGTCACGCCTTGGCCGAGGCGATGCGCCGGCATCTGTTCTTCACCCAGGCCAAGTCCCCCTCGCTGGCCACCAGCCACGATTACTACCGCGCCCTGGCGATGGCGGTGCGCGATCAGCTGCTGCAGAATTGGGTCGACACCGCCGAGGCCTACACCCAGAGCGGGGTGCGCACGGTGTCGTACCTCTCGGCTGAGTATCTGCTCGGCCCGCACTTGGAGAACAACCTGGTGAACCTGGGCCTGCGCGACGTCGCCCAGGAGGCCTGCGATGAGCTGGGTCTCGACCTGATGCAGCTGATTGCCGAAGAGCCCGAGCCCGGCCTGGGCAACGGTGGTCTGGGTCGGTTGGCGGCCTGTTTCCAGGAATCGATGGCCAGCCTTGAACTGCCGGCGATCGGCTATGGCATCCGCTACGAATTCGGCATCTTCCGCCAGCAGATCGTGCGGGGCAGCCAGGTGGAGAGCACCGATCCCTGGCTGGCCCAGGGCAACCCCTGGGAGGTGATACGCCCGGAGTGGTCCTACCCGGTGGTCATCGGCGTCCACACGGTGATCGGCGTGGCCTACGACACCCCGATCCTGGGCTACGGCGTCCACACCGCCAACACCCTGAGGCTGTGGTCGGCCCAGGCGCCGGAAGCCTTCGATTTCGCCTCCTTCAATGCCGGTGACTACACCCGGGCGGTGCTGCAGAAGATCAATTCGGAAACCCTCTCGAAGGTGCTCTATCCGAATGACGAGACCAGCCAGGGCAAGCAACTGCGCCTCAGTCAGCAGATCTTCTTCGTGAGCTGCTCCCTGCAGGACATGTTCCGCATCCTCAAGGGGCAGGGGTTGCCGGTCACGGAGTTCCACACCAAATTCGCCGTTCAGCTCAACGACACCCACCCGGCCATTGCCGTGGCCGAGCTGATGCGCTTGCTGATCGATGAGCACGGCGTCGACTGGGACACCGCCTGGTCGATCACCACCGCCTGCGTCAGCTACACCAACCACACGCTGCTGCCGGAGGCCCTCGAGACCTGGGGTGTCGACCTGTTCGAGCAGTTGCTGCCGCGCCAGCTGGAGATCATCTACGAGATCAACACCCGCTTCCTGCGCATGGTGCGCATCCGCAACCCCGGCCAGCCGGCCCTGCTGGAGCGCATGTCGCTGATTCAGGAGGGGCCCCAGCGCAAGGTGCGCATGGCGAATCTGGCGGTGGTGGGCAGCCACCGGGTCAATGGCGTGGCCGAGCTGCACAGCAGGCTGGTGCGCAAGGACCTGTTCGCCCCCTTCGTGGAGCTGTGGCCCGAGAAGTTCACGAACGTCACCAACGGCGTCACCCCACGGCGCT
Organism: Synechococcus sp. RedBA-s; assembly: GCF_024345495.1. Lineage (GTDB taxonomy): Bacteria > Cyanobacteriota > Cyanobacteriia > PCC-6307 > Cyanobiaceae > Regnicoccus_A. The sequence continues at coordinate 6,744 of NZ_JAGQBF010000038.1, forward strand.
GGATCGCCGTGGCCAACCCGTCGCTCTCGGGCCTGCTCGATGACACCATCGGCAGCACCTGGCGCCGCGACCTGGGCGAACTCTCGCGCCTGGAGTCCTACGCCGACGATGGGGCCTTCCTGGAGCGTTGGCGCGGCGTTCGCGATCTGAACAAGCAGCGCCTCTCCAACCTGATCCACCAGCAACTGGGCGTGCTGGTGGACCCGGCCTCCCTCTTCGATGTGCAGGTGAAGCGCATCCACGAGTACAAGCGCCAGCACCTGGCGGCCCTGCAGATCGTCGAGCGCTATCTGCGCATCCGCAATGGCGAAGACCTGCCGCCGCGCACCTTCATCTTCGGCGGCAAGGCGGCGCCGGGCTACGCCATGGCCAAGCTGATCATTCGCCTGATCGGCGGCATCGCCGAGATCGTCAACATGGATCCCGCCATGGACGGGCGCCTGAGGGTGGTGTTCCTGCCCAACTTCAGCGTCAGCCTCGGCCAGAAGGTCTACCCGGCCGTTGACCTCTCCGAGCAGATCTCCACCGCAGGCCTGGAGGCCTCCGGCACCGGCAACATGAAGATGGCCCTCAACGGCGCCGTCACCATCGGCACCCTTGATGGCGCCAACATCGAGATCAGGGATCTCGTGGGCCACGACAACTTCTTCCTGTTCGGCCACACCGCCGAACAGCTGGAGGTAATCAACAGGGGCGGCTACCACCCGATGCCCTGGTTGGAGAACGATCCGATTGCCCGTGAGGCCATCGACCTGATCGGCTCGGGTCATTTCAGCGAAGGTGATCGCGACCTCTTCCACCCCTTGCTGGCCAACCTCTGCGGCAGTGATCCCTACCGGGTCATGGCCGACATCGGTGGCTACCGCAAGGCCCACAACGCCGTGGATGCCGCCTGGGTGGATGCTGTGGGCTGGAGCCGCATGTCGCTGCTCAATTCAGCCCGTTGCGGGTTCTTCAGCAGCGACCGCTCGATCCGCGACTATGCAGAGCGGATCTGGAATGTGGAGTCGATGCCCATCAACGCCTGCACGGTGCTGCCCTCGGCCCAGCCGGGCAGGCGCTGAGTCGATGCTGGTCACTGAGCCGATCCGGCCCGCTTCAGCGCAACCCGGCTGGATGGCCGTCACCGCCGCAGAGGCGGAGCGGCGACTGATTGCTAAGGGCATCCAGCTCACCCTCGGCGGTGAGCCCACGGTGGTGCCACTCGACCCGGAGGGGGCCGAGTGGTCGGTGGCGGCCGATGGCCCCACCAAGCTGCGCTACGCGCGCCGACTGGCCGCCGAACTGCAGCGGCGGGTCTGGCCCGGCAGCACCCTGATGTACTGCCCGGGCAAGCGTTACGACGGCGAGGTCAACCCCCGCTGGGCGCTGCGGCTGATCACGGGCCTCGATGGCACTCCCCTGGTGCCCTGGCCCCAGCAGGCGCCAGCCACATCCCCGGCCGATCAGGCCGCTCCCTCTCCCTTGCCGGCCAAGCGGGCGGAGGATTTTCTCCATGGCATCGGCAAGGCCCTCGGCCATGAGGTGCACCCCTTGCGGCTCAAGGATCCCCTTGATCCCAGCTCCAAGATCTGGGCCGTCCCCCTCTCCCACAGCACCCCGACGGAGGCCGAACCCGATCTGCCTGAGGGCTGGCAGGCCGCCCGCTGGCCCCTGGCCAAGCCCTTGCGCGAGCTGCTGCCCGCCAGTGGCCCGGCCGGGCTGAGGCTGCCCCTGCAGCACTTCCCCGAGGGGGTGCTGCGCCAGGTGCTCACCCTGGAAGTGAGCCCCCGCGGTTGGAACCTCTTCCTGCCGCCCCTGCCCCGGGAGCCGCTGGAGCAGCTGCTCCATCTGATTGCCGAAGCCAGTGCCGGCTGGAGCCAGCCTGAACTCAGCGGGGTGCTCCCCTCCGACCTTGATGGCCACTGGCATGTGCTGGGCCTGACGGCTGATCCCGGCGTGCTGGAGGTGAATCTGCCGGTCTGCCACGGCTGGTCCGACTACAACTTCTGGATCCGCACCCTCGCCGAGGCCTCGGAAGCGGTGGGGCTGCGCAGCTGGAAGCAGGTGGGGGAGCGCCAGGAGGGCACAGGCGGTGGCAATCACCTGCTCTGGGGAGGCCCCAGTCTCGAGACCAACCCCTTCTTCTCACGGCCGGCCTGGCTGGTGGCGATCCTGCGCTTCTGGCAGCGGCACCCCAGCCTCTCCTACCTGTTCGGCAACAGTTCCGTCGGGCCGGCCTCCCAGGCCCCCCGCCTGGATGAAGGCAGCGCCAGTGCCCTGGATCTGCTGCTGGCCCACCGGGCGATCGAAACCCTGCCCGAGGGTGACCAGCGCATCTTGATCAGCGAAACCCTGCGCCACCTCCATGCCGACCGCAGCGGCAACACCCACCGCAGCGAGATCAGCTTCGACAAGTTCTGGAACCCCGCCTGGGCGGCCGGCTGCCAGGGCCTGATCGAGTTCCGGGCGATCGAAACCCTGCCCGATCCCGACTGGACCGCCGCCATCGCCCTGCTCTGGAGCGCCCTGGCCGCCCACCTGCTCGACCCCGCCCACCGCCCCACCCGGCTCGAGCCCTTCGGGGAGCGGCTTCACGATGCGATGCAGCTGCCCCAGGCCATCTGGTCCAACCTTCAGGTGGTGCTGGATCTACTGGCCCGCGATGGGCTGGTGCTGGAGCCAGAGCCCTACCGCGCGATCTGGGAGTGGCGCTTCCCCCTGCTGCTGAGCTGGGAGCAGGGCGAGGCACGGCTGGAGATCCGCCGCGCGCTGGAGCCCTGGCCCCTGCTCTGTGACACCCCTGTGCAGGGAGGCAACACCAGCCGCTTTGTCGACAGTTCCCTGCAGCGCCTGGAGCTGACGGCCAACCCGGCCTTCCTCCAGACCTGTGCGCTGCGTTTGAACGGCCGGGAGCTGCCCCTGGGCGACGGCTGGCTCGGCCTGCGCTACCGCCACAGCCGCCTCTATCCCTCCCTGCATCCCTGCATCGATCCCCACCTGCCGCTGCGGCTGGAGATCAACGGCCCGGCGGCGGCGGTGGCCCGCTTTGATCTGGGCGCCGAGGGCTCCGATCGGATCGCTTTCGAACCTGTCGCCCTGGCCCAGGAGGGCGACGGGGTCGCGGAGGGCGACGCCCCGGAGACCAACCTCGACTGGATCCCTAAAGCCGAACCATGGCCCGCCCCGGCAGACGGTCTGCGCACTTTTGATCTGAGGCTGGGATGAGCCAGCTGCTGATCACCGGCGGTGCTGGCTTCATCGGTAGCCACACCTGCCTGGTGCTGCTGGAGGCGGGCCACCGCTTGGTGGTGCTCGACGACTTCTCCAACAGTTCTCCTGAAGCCCTGCAGCGTGTCCAGGAGCTGGCCGGCCCTCTGGCGGGCCCACGGTTGCAGCTGATCGAAGGGGATCTGCGCAGCCCCGCGGATCTGGCGCAGGCCTTCGCGGCGGCTCCGATCGAGGCCGTGGTCCATTTTGCCGGCCTCAAGGCCGTGGGCGAATCGGTGGCGGACCCCCTGCGCTACTGGGACGTGAACCTGAGCGGCAGCCGCGCCCTGTTGGCGGCCATGGTTCAGGCCGGCTGCCGCACCATCGTCTTCAGCAGCAGCGCCACCCTCTACGGCGCCCCGGAGTCGGTGCCGATCGCCGAAACCGCCCGGGTCGCTCCGGTGAATCCCTACGGCTACTCCAAGGCGGCTGTGGAGCAGATGCTGGCTGATGTCTGTGCCAGTGAGCCAGGCTGGCGGGTGGCGCGCTTGCGCTATTTCAACCCGGTCGGTGCCCACCCCAGCGGCCGCATCGGCGAGGACCCGGGCGGCATTCCCAACAACCTCTTCCCCTTCCTGAGTCAGGTGGCGGTGGGGCGGCGGCCGTCACTGCAGGTGTTCGGCTCCGACTGGCCCACCGCCGATGGCACCGGTGTGCGCGATTACATCCACGTGATGGACCTGGCCGACGGGCACCGGGTGGCTCTGGAGGTGCTGATGGCCGAGCCGCCCCAGCTGCTCACCCTCAACCTGGGCAGCGGTCGGGGCCATTCGGTGCTGGAGGTGGTGGCGGCCTTCGAGCGGGCCTGCGGCTCCCCTGTCCCCTACGACCTGGTGCCCCGCCGGCTCGGGGATGTGGCAGCCACGGTGGCGGATCCGTCATTGGCGGAGCGGCGCCTGGCCTGGCGCACCCAGCGAGATCTCGAGGCCATCTGCCGCGATGGCTGGGCCTGGCAGAGGGCCAATCCCCAGGGCTATGGGCCGCGTGGGGACTGACGACACCCCCGAACTCCAGCAGCACCTGATCCTGGCCGGGGGCGGCCACAGCCATGCTCTGCTGCTGCGTCGCTGGGCGATGGAGGGTCCGCCACGGGGGGTGCTGATCACCCTGGTGAACCGGGCCAGCACCGCGCTCTACAGCGGCATGGTGCCGGGGCTGATCGCCGGGCTCTACAGCCGCCGCGAGGCCGCCATCGACCTGCGCCGCCTCTGCGACCGCGCTGGGGTGAGCTTTGTGCGGGCCGAGATCACCGGCCTGGATCTGGGCAGGCGGGAGCTGCAGCTGGCCGGCCGCCCCCCCCTGCGCTGGAACCGGCTCAGCCTTGATGTGGGGGCGATCACTCCAGGCAGCGGTGGGATGGCGATCAAGCCGCTGGAGCCGTTCCTGGCCTGGTGGGAGTTGCTGGTGGCCGGCGGCGGTCCCTGCCGGGTGCTGGGTGGCGGCGCCGCTGGGGTGGAGGTGGCCCTGGCCCTGAAGGCCCGGGGCCTGGGGGTGGAGCTGCTGCGGCGCGGCGACAGCCTTGCCCTGGGCTCGGCCGTGGCCAACCGGGCCGGCGAGCGGATGCTGGCGGCGGCGGGTGTGCCCCTCAAGAGCCCGGAACCCGGCACTGCTGCGCTGGCCGCTGAATCGGGGCCGTTGCTGCGCTGCACGGGCAGCCGGGCCCCGCTCTGGCTGGCGGCCAGCGGTCTGCCCTGTGATCCCGCCACGGGCCGCGTCTTCACCGAGGCCAGCCTGGAGGTGGAGGGCCATCCCGGCCTGTTCGCCTGCGGCGACTGCGGCTTGGTGCGCTCGGTGCCGCGCCCCCCCAGCGGCGTGTGGGCGGTGCGGGTGGCTCCGCTGCTGGCTGCCAACCTGCGGCGTGGCCTGCGCTCAGAACCGCTGCGCCGCTGGCAGCCCCCCCGCTGGGCCCTGCAACTGCTGGGGGATGGCGGTGCCGTCGATGGCCGGCCGAGGGCTCTGGCCCAGTGGGGGCCGTTCTGCCTGGGGCCCTCCCGCTGGCTGTGGTGGTGCAAGGCCTGGATCGACCGCCGCTTCATCAGCCGCTTCCAGGCCCTGGCGCCCATGGCCGGCGAGAGCCCCTGCCGGGGCTGCGCCGCCAAACTGAGCGCCGCTCCCCTGCGCGGGGCCCTGGGGCGGCTGGGATTGAGCGGGGCTGATGACGCGGCCGTGATCGCCGCTGCCCCTGGGGACGGCCTGGTGCTGCAGAGCCTCGATGGCTTTCCCGCCCTGGTAAGCGACGACTGGCTGAACGGTCGGCTCACGGCCCTGCATGCCTGCTCCGATCTCTGGGCCTGCGGCGCCGAGGTGGAGAGCGTTCAGGCCCTGGTGACCCTGCCGCGGGGAACGGATGCGCTGCAGGAGGAGTGGTTGCTGCAGACCCTGGCCGGGGTGCGCTCCGTGCTCGATCCCCTCGCTGCCCAGCTGGTGGGGGGGCACACCCTGGAGCAGCGCAGCACCGCCGAGGGTCTCAGCCTGGCCCTGAGCGTGACCGGCCGCTGCGGGCCGGGCCGCTTCTGGGCCAAGGGCGATCTCGCCGTCGGTGATCGCCTGCTGATCAGCCGCCCGATCGGCAGCGGCGTGCTCTTTGCGGGCGCCATGGCCGCGGCGGCTGAGCCGGAGTGGATCGATGGGGCCCTGGAGGTGATGGCCCAGAGCCAGCAGCCGCTGGTGGAGCTGCTGGCGGCCCATGGCTGCCGCGCCTGCACCGATGTGACCGGCTTCGGGCTTCTGGGGCACCTCGGCGAGATGCTGCGGGCAGCGGGCAAGCCCCTGCGGGTGGAACTGAAGCTGGGGGCGCTGCCCGTGTTCCCGGGGGCGCTGGAGCTGCTGGAGCGGGGGTTCGCCAGCAGCCTGGCGCCAGCCAACCGCAGCGCCTGGCTGGAGCTGGAGAGCGGCAGGGTTCAGGCCGAGCCCCTCACGCCCCCCCTGCGTGAGCTGCTGGTCGACCCCCAGACCTGCGGCCCGCTGCTGGCATCATTGCCGGCGGCGGCGGCCGAAGCGGCCCTGCTGGCGGTGCGGGCTGCCGGTTTCCCCCGGGCTGAGCTGATCGGCACGGTGCTGAGCCCTCAGCAAACCGGCAGGCCCACGTCCGTGCGCCCGTAGCGGTCCTCGAAGCGAACGATGTCGTCTTCGCCGAGGTAGGGGCCGCTCTGAACCTCGATCATCTCCACGGGAATCTTGCCGGGATTGCTGAGCCTGTGTTTGGCCCCCAGCGGGATGTAGGTGCTCTGGTTCTCGCCCACCAGTTCCTCGACGCCGTCCTTCTCCACCACGGCCGTGCCCTGCACCACCACCCAGTGCTCGGCCCGGTGGTGGTGCATCTGCAGCGAGAGGCTGGCGCCGGGGTTGACCATGATCTTCTTGACCTGCCAGCGGCGGCCCTCGACGATGCCGTCGTAGGAGCCCCAGGGGCGGTAGATGCGCCGGTGGGCCTTGCCCTCGGGGCTGCCGCTGGCGGCGAGCCGGTTCACGATCGTCTTGACTTCCTGGGCGCGGTCGCGGTGGGCCACCAGCACGGCGTCATCGGTTTCGACCACCACCAGATCCTCCACCCCCAGACCCACCACCAGCCGGTGCTCGCTGCGTAAATAGCAGTTGCGGGAGCCCTCGCTGATCACCCGTCCGCGCAGCACATTGCCGTCGTCATCGCGGTCGCCGGTTTCCCAGAGGGCACTCCAGCTGCCCACGTCACTCCAGCCCGCCTCCAGGGGCAGCACGGCGCCCAGTCCCGTGCGCTCCATCACCGCCACGTCGATGGCGACATTGGGGCAGTTGGCAAAGGATTCCCGTTCCAGGCGCAGGAAATCGAGGTCGGCGCTGTCGTGGTCGATGGCGGCGCGGCAGCAGCTCACCACCTCCGGCGCCAGCCGTTCCAGCTCAGCGAGGATGGCGCTGGCGCGGAACAGGAACATGCCGCTGTTCCAGGTGAAGCGGCCACTGGCCAGAAAGCCCTTCGCCGTGTCCGCGTCGGGTTTCTCCACGAAGCGGGCAATCGGGGTGGGGGCCTGGATTGCCCGCTCCCCCAGCCCAGGGGCGCTCTGGGGCAGGGGTTCCACGGCCTCGATGTAGCCGTAGCCGGTTTCCGGAGCGGTGGGCACGATGCCGAAGGCCACCAGCAGGCCGCCCTCGGCGGCGGCGCGGCCCGCCTCAACGGTGGCGCGAAAGCGGGCGCCGTCGTTGATGAGGTGATCGGCGGCCAGCACCAACAGCAGGGGATCCTCCCCCCGGCTGGTGGCGTGCAGGGCCGCCACGGCAATGGCGGGGGCCGTGTTGCGCCCGAGCGGTTCCAGCAGGATCGCGCCGGGCTCCACGCCGATCTGGCGCATCTGCTCGGCCACGATGAAGCGGTGGTCCTCGTTGCAGATCAGCAGGGGAGCGCTCAGCTGGTTGAGCCCCTTGAGCCGCAACTGGGTCTGCTGCAGCAGGGTTTCCTCGCCGCTGCCGCCCAGGGGCCAGTACTGCTTGGGATAGCTGGCACGGGAGAGGGGCCAGAGGCGGGTGCCGGTGCCGCCGCAGAGGATCACGGGCACGAGGGAGACCGCTGGGCTCATCGTCGGGTCGTTCCTGGATGGAGTCACTGCTGGCCCGAATCCTATGGGGAACTCCCGGGAGCGCCAGCGCCAGCTCAAGCCCCAGCGTCAGCCGTCGAGCAGACCTGGCGGCGGCGTGATCTCCAGCCAGCCGCCGGCGATGTCCACCCGAGGCACGATCGCCTCCACGAAGGGAATCAGCGCCCGGCGGGCCGGCTCACCGCACAGTTCCACCTCCAGCAGGTCGTTGCCGGCATGGATCAGATCCACCACCGTGCCGATCACCTCGCCGTGGGGTGCCAGGCGCACCTGCAGTCCCTGCAGATCGAGCAGGTGGAACTCCCCCTCCTGCAGGCGGGGGCGATCGCCTGCTTCCACCAGCAGCTCCTGATGCACCAGGGCCTCGGCCTCCTCCCGCGTGCCGATCCCCTCCAGCCGGACCACGAATAGCTCCCGGCCGGGCAACTGACGGCCCGAGAGCAGTCGCACGGCCCGGGCGGCCTCCTGGCCCCGGCGCAGCCAGCGCTGACCGGGCCGGGTGAATCGTTCCGGGAAATCGGTGCGGGGCAGCACCCTCAGCTCCCCCTGCAGCCCCTGCGCCCCCACCACCTTGCCCACCACCAGCCACGCCTCCGCTGCGTCCGCTGCGCTCAGCATCTGGTTCCCCATCGACTGAGCCGTCGCGCACCTGCGCCCCATCCTGCCGATCCACTCGCCACCGACCAACTGGCCACCGATCGGCTCGATAATGGAGGCACCTTCTGCGCTACTGCCATGGCCGCGGCTGATTCCTCTCCAGCAGATGCAGCGCCGGTGCTGCCCGGCACCACCGTGGTGGTCCGTGATGGGCGCTCGATCTACAACGGCTACCGCGGCTTCGTGCAACGCATCAGCGGCAGCCAGGCGGCGGTGCTGTTCGAAGGCGGCAACTGGGACAAGCTGGTCACGATGCCTCTGAAAACCCTGGAAGCGGGCTGATCACCTCTCGCTGCTCCAGGGCCGAGCGGGCCGCCTGCTGCTCAGCATCGCGGCGGGAGCCTCCCCATCCTTCGCCCACCGGCCTGTCCTGCAGATCCACCCAGCAGTGGAAGCGGCGCGGGTCACCGTGGCGGCGGCTTTGCTCTTCGCTGCGGTAGTGGGGCAGGCCGAGCCCCTGCCCCTGGCTCCACTCCTGCAGGCCCGTCTTCCAGTTGTGGCGATAGGGATCGGCCAGCAGTTCCCTGGCGCTGCGCTGCCAGTGGGGGGTGAGCCAGCGGTGCACCGACTCCAGGCTGCCGGTGGCCTCGTAGAGCCCGCCGATCAGGGCCTCACAGATCTCGGCGCGGATGGTCTGCCGTGCCGCCCGGTCCCCTGCCGCCACCGGGCCCAGGTGCAGGATCGCCTCGATACCGCAGCGCTCCCCCAGCTCCGCCAGCCAGCGATCGCTCACCAGTTGAGCCCGCAGGGCGGAGCGCTGGCCCACATCCATGGCGTTGTGATGGCGCTCGAGATACTCCGCCGCCGCCAGGCGCAGCACGGCATCGCCTAGAAACTCCAGGCGCTCGTGGTTGAGCGGCCGGCCGGCGGAACTGTGGGTGAGGGCCTCCTCGATCGGATCGAGGTTGGGCCCGAACCCGCTGAGCCCGAGGCTGCCCAGGAACTCCACCAGGCGGCGGCGACGCTCATCGCTCAGGGGCACGGGGGCTTCGCGGAGGACCATGGGCCTCCCTGGGGAGACCCGAAGGGGTGAAAGCAGGACATAAGCCGGGTTCTGTTCCAGTCCGCCGCAGCGGACTGGGGTGGGCATCTGTCTGGGACCGCCGTTACCGACGGCCTCAAGCGGCGCACTTGTGTCGGGACGGGTGTCATGGCCAACCGTTGTCCCTGGGCCTTGCTCCCAGCCGGGGTTTACCGAGCCAGCACCTCTCGATGCTGCTGGTGCGCTCTTACCGCACCCTTGCACCCTTGCCTGTGCGACGGGCGAACCCGAGGCCATCGGCGGTGTGTTTCTGTGGCACTGTCCTCACGGTCACCCGCACTGGGCGTTACCCAGCAAGCCTGGCCATTGGGGAGCCCGGACTTTCCTCAACCGAAGCCGGAGCCACCAGCCGAAACCGGCGTCACCCCTTCGATCGCGACCACCTCGCCTGCTTTCGGCGCCAACTTTAGGCCGGGTGGGGATCAGGGCGGATAATGGCTCTGTTGGGGCTGTAGCTCAGCCGGATAGAGCGACGGTTTCCTAAACCGTAGGTCGTGGGTTCGAGTCCCGCCAGCCCCGTCCCCCACGTGGTAGGGAACGCTACCGGTGGTGGCCTTCCCAAACAGGACTCCCTGGCTAGCGTGGACGCGGCCGTAGCCCCTTCATGAACGATCTTCACGACCTGCGCCTGCGCTTGCTGGTTCAGCAGGAGGGTGAGCGGATCGCCCGCAGCCAGCCCGATGAACTCGACCTTTCCGTTGTTCAGGCCCGCTGCCTCTGCTGGCTGGCGCTGCTGGCTGAAGTGCATCAGGAGCAGTCGGTGGAGGCGGAGCAACGGGGCGACATGGAGCAGGCCATGGGCTGGTTTGCCGATTCGATGCGCCTGCGCGACGTGATCCAGCTGGTGAGCTCGATCGAAATCCCCCTGCCCAGCATCCAGGAAGACGGCGATGACGCTGAGGACGGCGACGACGACCAGCTGGACCTCCTGGGCCCCTTCGACCGCCTGGCCTGAGGCGGCGGGAGGTCCGGGCGGCGCCCCCGAACATCCAATGCCATGATGGACGTCAAGGAACCAAGGGAGCGCGGTGCCCGAAGAGCCCTGCCAATGCCCTGACTGCCAGCGGTTTTATCGGGAACACGACCGATTGATCCGCGAGAACCCCACACTGCGGCAGCAGCAGGAACTGAACTGGGCGGCCCTGCAGTCGTTCCGCACCCTGGCCGGCCGGGTGCTTGAGGAGCTGCAGAAGACCCAGGGTGATGGCGAGGCCGAAGCGCCTTCCCCGCCGCCCACCGCCGCTGCCGCCTCCGCTCCTGTGGGTGAGGCGCCCTCTCCCGAGGAGGAGAGCCAGCAACAGGCGATCGCTGATCTGGAGAACATCAACGCCCACCTGTTCTCGATTGAGGCGCTGATGGAGCGCATCTTCGATGTGCGGGTGCCTGAGGATGTGGAGCAGAAATTCCGGGAGGTGGCCGGGGAGCTGGCCCCCGACCCCCTCAATGCCGATCGCCTGCGGTTGAACCGCCTGCTGCACCAGACCCCCGACTTGCCGGACCACCGGCCCTGAGGTCTGGCCGCTCCCTCAGTCGATCTCGCAGCTGATCGTCACTGGGAACGGCTCCGCCCGCCAGATGCGTTTGGCGTACTCACGGATGGAGCGGTCGCTGCTGAAGAAGCCGGTGCGCGCTGTGTTCAGCAGTGACATGCGATTCCAGGTGGTGCGATCAGCCCAGGTGGTGCTGACCGCGTCTTGGGCGCGCATGTAGTCCGTGAAATCGGCGAGCACGTAGTAGGGATCCTTGCCGGTGAGGTTCGCCAGCAGGGGCTTGAACAGCTCCGTGTCGCCATTGCTGAAGTGACCCTGCTCCACCAGCTGCAGTGCCTCGGGCAGTTCCGGGATGGAGTGGATCAGCTCCCAGGGGCGGTATCCCCCCGCTCGCAGGGCCTCGATGCCGTCAGTGGTGTGGCCGAAGAGGAAGAAGTTCTCGGCGCCCACCTGCTCACGGATCTCCACGTTGGCGCCATCGAGGGTGCCGATGGTGAGTGCGCCGTTCATGGCGAATTTCATGTTGCCGGTGCCGGAGGCCTCCAGGCCGGCGGTGGAGATCTGCTCGGAGAGGTCAGAAGCGGGATAGACCCGCTGCCCCAGGCTGACGTTGTAGTCGGGTAGGAACACCACCCGCAGGCGCCCGTCCATGTCGGGGTCGGCGTTGACCGTTTCGGCGATGCCGTTGATAAAACGAATAATAAGTTTGGCCATGTAGTAGCCAGGTGCTGCCTTGCCGCCGAAGATCACGGTGCGCGGGGCGAGATGGTCGCCGAGACCGTTCTTGATGCGCAGGTACTGGGCGATCACCTGCAGGGCATTCAGGTGCTGGCGCTTGTATTCGTGGATGCGCTTCACCTGCACGTCGAACAGCGAGGAGTGATCCACCAGTTGGCCGCTCTGGCGGTGGATGTACTGGGCCAGCTGACGCTTCACCGCCAACTTGGTCTGGCCCCAGCGCTCCAGGAAGCCGGCATCGTTCTGGAAGGCCTCCAGCTTGCGCAGGTCATCGAGGTTGCGCACCCAGTCCTGGCCGATCACCTCATCGAGCAGCTGCCGCAGCATCGGGTTGGCTAGGGCGATCCAACGCCTCGGGGTGACGCCGTTGGTGACGTTCGTGAACTTCTCGGGCCAGAGAGACGCGAATTCAGGGAAGAGCTGTGTTCGCACCAGCTCGCTGTGCAGGGCCGCCACACCGTTGACGTGGTGGGAGGCCACGGTGGCCAGATGGGCCATCCGCACAGCCTTGCCGTCGCCTTCATCGATGATCGACACCCGCCGCAGCATCGTGTCGTTGCCCGGATGTTTCAGCCGCACCATCTGCAGGAAGCGGCGGTTGATCTCGAAGATCAGCTCAAGGTGCCGCGGCAGCAGCGAGTCGAACAGATCCAGGCCCCATTTCTCCAGGGCTTCGGGCAGAAGCGTGTGGTTGGTGTAAGCCAGAGAACGGGTGGTGATATCCCAGGCGGCATCCCAGCTGAGGTGCTTGTGATCAATCAGCAGCCGCATCAGCTCGGCCACGGCGATGGCGGGGTGGGTGTCGTTCAGCTGCACCGACCAGTGCTCCGGGAAGTCGGTGATCGGCAGGTCCCGTAGCTCCAGGTTGCGCAGCATGTCCTGCAGGGAGCAGCTCACGAAGAAGTGCTGTTGCTTGAGGCGCAGGCGCCGACCCTCATCGGTGCCGTCGTTGGGGTAGAGCACCTTTGAGAGGGTCTCGGAACCCACCTTCTCCTCCACGGCGCCGTAGTAGTCGCCGATGTTGAAGGCGTAGAAATCGAAGCTCTCGGACGCTTCGGCCTGCCAGAGCCGCAGGCGGTTGCAGGTGTTGACCCGGTAGCCCAGCACCGGCACATCGTGGGGGATGCCGATGGCGTGTTCGGCGGGGATCCAGCGCACGCGGTAGTCCCCGTTGGTGTCGCGGTAGCTCTCGGTGCGGCCGCCGAAACCGACGAAGCAGGACTGGTCGGGGCGGGGCAGTTCCCAGGGCCAGCCGTTCTTGAGCCACTTATCGGTGATCTCCACCTGCCAGCCGTCACGGATCAGCTGGTCGAAGATCCCGAACTCGTAGCGGATGCCATAGCCGGTGGCTGGGATTTCCAGGCTGGCCAGCGATTCCAGGTAGCAGGCCGCCAGACGGCCGAGGCCCCCATTGCCCAGGCCCGGTTCCTCCTCCACCCCGAGGATCTCGTCGAGCGAGTCGATCCCGAAACGGCGCAGGGCCTCGGCGGCTTCGTCCTGGATGCCGAGCATCAGCAGGTTGTTGCCCAGCTGGGGGCCGATCAGGAATTCAGCGGAGAGGTAGGCCACCACGCGGGTGGGTGTGGCCGAGATCGCCTCGATCCCCGCCAGATAGCGAGTCATCAGCCGGTCGCGCACCGCATAGCTCAGGGCGACGTAGAGGTCGTGGTGGCTGGCGGTGGGGGCGAGCTTGCCCAGTGTGTAAAACAGGTGCTCGGTCATCCCGTCGAAGACACCATCGGCCGTAAGGCCGCTGCGATCAGGATCGGCAAAGCAGCCTGGCGTCGGCAGCCTCAGCTGGCTGGGCGGAGCGTCGGTCATGGGGGCGGGGCGAAGGGGAAGGG
>NZ_JAGQBF010000039.1 GCF_024345495.1 Synechococcus sp. RedBA-s
CCACTGGTGTCCCCCAGCCGGCCTACGCCTTTGTGGGCTTGGGCAGTCCGGCTCTGCTCACCGTGCTGGGTCTGTTCGCCCTCTCGGCCGGTCTGTTTCGCTCTGGCGGCCTCGATCGACTCAGGGGACTGATCGGCTCCGATGCGGTACGAACGCCAAAGCGCATGATCGTGCTGCTCACCACCCTGGTGGCACCGGTCTCCGCCTTTGTGCCCAACACCCCAATCGTGGCCTCGCTGCTGCCCGTGGTCGAGGGCTGGTGTCGCCGGCGAGGAATCTCCCCCTCGAAGGTGCTGCTGCCGCTGTCGTTCGCCACCGTGCTGGGCGGCACGATGACGCTGATCGGTAGTTCGGTGAACCTGCTGGCCAGCGAGGTCAGCAACAAGCTGGGTTACGGCACCTTCGATCTGTTCAGCTTCACCCCGATCGGGATCGGGGTTTGGCTGGTGGGGAGCCTGGTGATGGTGCTGCTCTCCGACCGTTTCCTTCCTGATCGCGGCAGCGACGATCGCGACCTGGCCCGCAGCTTCAGCGGCAGTGGTTACCTCACCGAAGTGATGATCCCGGCGCGCTCGGAGCTGGTGGGGAAATCCCTGCATGGCACGCGCCTGCAACGGCGTTTCGACGTCGACGTGCTCGAAATCCACCGCAATGAGGAGCGCTTCACCCCACCGCTGGCCGACCGCAGCTTGCTGCAGGGGGATCGCCTGGTTCTGCGTTGCACCCGGGACGACCTGCTCAGGCTGCAGCAGGAACACACCATCGTTCTTGCTCCTGTTCCTGAATCCGAAGAGGCCGAATTAGCCTCCCAGGCCTTGGCCAATCTGCGTATGGTCGAGGTGCTCCTGCCCGCCGGCTCAACCCTGGCCGGGGAAAGCCTGCGCGATCTGCGCTTTCGCCAGCGTTACAACACCACCGTTCTGGCCCTGCGCCGCGGCAATCAGGTATTGCGCGAGCGGCTTGGCAGGGCAACCCTCAGGGAGGGCGACGTGCTGCTGCTGCAAGGACCCCAGGATGCCATCCGCGGCCTTCAGGCCAACAATGACCTGGTGGTTCTCGAGCAGATCGAAGACGATCTGCCCACCGTGAGTCGCAAGGGCATCGCCATGGTCATCGCCGTCCTGGTGATCGTGTTGCCCGCCTTGAAGGTGTTGCCCCTGGTGGCGGCGGTGCTGCTGGGCACCGTGGCGATGGTGGCCACCGGTTGCCTCCGCACGGGGGAACTGTTGCGCTCGATCCGGTTGGATGTGATCCTTCTGCTCGGATCGCTGGGCAGCTTCAGTGTTGCGCTGGAGAAGACCGGTCTGGCCGAAGCCATGGCCAAGTCCCTGCTGATCGGCCTGCAGCATTGGCCGATCTTCTGGGCCCTCGCCGGGGTGTTCCTCTTCACCACCCTGCTGACGGAGGTGATGAGCAACGCGGCCACAGTGGCAATGGTGATTCCAATTGCGGCCAAAGTCGCCATCGGCCTCGGCATGCCGCCGATGGCCTTCATCTTCACGGTGCTGTTCGGCGCCAGCCAGAGCTTCCTCAGCCCGGTGGGCTACCAGACCAACCTGATGGTGTTCGGTCCAGGCCGCTATCGCTTCCTCGATGTGGCCCGCTACGGATTTCCCCTCACCGTGGTGATGACGCTTCTGGTGCCCTTGCTGGTCTGCAGGCAGTTCGGGATCTAGCCCCTTCGTTGCCTAACCTGGCCGGTGCCTGGGATGCGGAAGGGCGTCCCTGCCCGCCACGACCCTCTTCCTCCCCCCCCACACACCTTTTTTCCATGACGCTGCAACTCGGCGACACCGTGCCCGATTTCACCCAGGAATCTCAGCTGGGTCCGATCAACCTCTACGACTTCGCCGGCGAGAGCTGGGTCGTGCTCTTCTCCCACCCCGCCGACTACACCCCGGTCTGCACCACCGAGCTGGGCGAGGTCTCACGCCTGCGCCCCGAGTGGGAGAAGCGCAACGTCAAAACGATCGCCCTGAGCGTGGATTCGGCCGAAAGCCACAAGGGCTGGATCTCCGACATCAACGAAACCCAGTGCACGGTCGTTGATTACCCGATCCTGGCCGATTCCGACAAGACGGTCAGCGACCTCTACGGGATGATCCACCCGAAGGCCCTCAACAACCTGACGGTGCGCTCGGTCTTCATCATCGATCCCAGCAAGAAGCTGCGCCTGCAGATCACCTATCCCGCCAGCACCGGCCGCAATTTCACGGAAATCCTGCGGGTGATCGATTCCCTCCAGCTCACCGACCACCACCAGGTGGCCACCCCGGTGAACTGGACAGACGGGGAAGACTGCGTGGTGGTGCCCTCGATCGCCACCGAGGACGCCCGCGTCAAATTCCCCAAGGGCGTGACCGAGATCAAGCCCTACCTGCGCATGACCCCCCAGCCGAACAAGTGAGCCTCCAGCCGGCCTGATCGGCCCGGCTGCTGCGGCCCTGCCCCCTTCACTCCCGCCTGAGGCGGGATTTTTTTTGCCCGACCCCAGCCAGGATCTGGGTCGAGCGGCATCCGGTGGGCGCTGGTCACAGAATGGCGCCGCACACGGATGAGCCTCGATGACCAACTGGTGGCGCTGGCAGGGAGCCGGAACGGCTGCACCGGGAAGCTTCGCGGTGATCGGGGTGGGGCGTTTCGACACCGCCGTCTGCAAGGAACTGGTGCACTGCGGCGCCGAAGTGCTGGCAATCGACAGGGATCAACACGCCATCGACGTCCTGCGTCAGGTGGATCCAGCCATCGAGGCTCGCGCCCTCGATTGCACCGATGAGGAGGCCCTGCGGGAAGCGGGCGTGCTCGATCTCACCACGGTTGTGGTGGGCATCAGCGAACCGATCGCCGCCACCTTGATCGTCAAGGACAGTGAGGGCAGCCGGGTGAAACAGATGATCGCCCGGGCCACCAGTGACCTGCACGAGAAGATGATGCGCTGGGTCGGGGCCGACAAGGTGGTCTTCCCCTCACTCATGCAGGGGGAGCAGCTGGCCCGTCAGCTGGAGCGCCCCAACCTGCTGGAGCGGCTCAGGCTCGACGACCGCAACAGCATCGAGCAGATCAAGGTGCCCCAGGCCTTCATCGGCCGCTCCCTGCGCGATCTGAACCTGCGCAAGAACTATGAGGTGAGCGTTCTGGCCGCCGGCCCGGAGAACCGCCTCTCGATGAACCCCCCGGCCTCCCATGTGCTCAGCGAAGGGGATCTGCAGGTGGTGATGGGAACCGTTCAGGCGCTCAAAGGCCTGCCCCAGCTGTGAGACTCCCGGGGCGGCACCAGTTGGTGCTCGGGCTGATGAGCGGCACCAGCGCCGATGGGGTGGATGCGGTGCTGGCCAGCTTCCAGCCCCCGCTGGCGCATCCCCGCTGGCGGATGCTCAACCACTGCTTCACTCCTTATCCCAGCGATCTGCGCGCCCGACTGATCGCTGTGGGGCAGGGGGAGCCCCTGGCGGCATCGGTGCTGCTGGATCTGGCCGAAGCCGTGAGCGAAGCCCAGGCCGAGTGCGCCCGACACTGCGATCCAGGCGGCCGCGCTGAGCTGGTGGGCTGCCACGGCCAGACCATCTGGCACCGCCCCCCCCAGGGGGGTCGACGCGGCGCCAGCTGGCAGCTGCTGCAGGGGCCACTGCTCGCGCAGCTACTGGAGCGGCCGGTGGTGTTCGATCTGCGCGCCCACGATCTGGCCGTGGGGGGGCAGGGGGCTCCGCTGGTGCCCGCGGCCGATGCGGCCCTGCTGGAGCCGATCGACGGTTGGCGCGCCGTGCTCAATCTGGGGGGAATCGCCAACCTCAGCCTGCTGCCACCGGCCCGGGGTCCGGAACGCCATCGACCGGTGCGTGGCTGGGACTGCGGCCCGGCCAACAGCCTGATCGACCTGGCCGTGAGCCGCTTCAGCCAGGGCCGCCTCAGCTACGACGAGGGCGGCGCCTGGGCCAGCCGGGGCGTGGTGCAGGAGGACCTGATCCAGGGGTGGCTGCGGGAGCCCTTCTTCCAGCTGCCGCCGCCTAAATCCACCGGCCGGGAAGATTTCGGCCTGCCGGATCTGGAGCGGCGCCTGCAGCAGCTGGAGCAGCGGGCGGCCGCCGCTGGAGCCCCCCTGGAGCCCGCCGATGCCATGGCCACCCTCACGGCCCTCACTGCGGCGGTGGTGGCGGCCGATCTGCGCCATGGGCCGCGGCCACTGGAGTTGGTGGTGGCCGGGGGCGGAGCCCGCAACGGGATGCTGATGGATCAGCTCAGGCGACGCTGCCGGGGGCTGTGGGTGCGGCCGCTAGCGGAGCTGGGCCTCGACGAGGCCGCCCGCGAGGCCCTGGGCTTTGCCCTCTTCGCCTGGTGGCAGCACCATGGCCATGCCGGCTGTCTGCCCTCGGTGACCGGAGCTCGCCTGGCGGCGGTGATGGGGGTCAGGGCTGATCCCACCCTCTGAGCCCGAGGGGAGCACCTCAGCCGCTGGAGCGGGGCAGGCGCAGGCGCCGCGGCAACCCCCGCAGTCGGGGGGACCCTCGGCGCTCCTGCTGTTCCAGCACTTCACGGAAGCGCTCGGTGGGCCTGGCGCCAACGCTGGTGTGCCGGCCCATCACGGGGGGGGGCAGCTGGGCCTCGGCCTGCTCCAGGCTGTCGAGGCCGCGCTGGATCAGCACCTTGGCCATGTTGCTCACCGTGCGCGACTCGGCCTCAGCAGCCGCTGTGAGGCGATCACAGAGCTCTTCGGGAAGCACCACCTGAATGCGCGGGGACTTGGGGCGGCCGCTCGTGGAGGTCTGGCGAGTGGCCACAGCGGAACAGATCCCACGGGTTACACACCAGTGTACAGAGATGCCAACGGATAGTATCCGGCACTAAGATCAAGGCGCTCCGAGCACGAGCCATGCCAAACAGCGCGGTCCAATCGGCGGCGGGACAGCCCCCGAAGCCCCGACGCAGCAAGGAGCGTCAGGCCTCCCCAGGGGGATCCGGTTCCAGCGGGGCCAGCTCCAGCGACGTGGAAGTTTCAGCGGTGATCAGCACCTACCTGCTCACCCATCTCCATCACGTGCTGCAGCGTGCCGAGTTCAACGCCCTGCAGGAGGGCCGCCAGCCCCTAGCCGCCAACTACGCCCAGTTGCGTCAGCTGCTCTGCCTGGAGGCCCGCAGCCTGGAGAGCGCTTCCTTCGGCACTGAATCCGGCGACTCCGTCGAGCCGTCCCAGGCCGCCTGAAGGTTCTTCTAGCCTGACTCCTCTCCCGGTTCTGGGTTCAGCGGCAGCATGCCAAGACCAGGACGTGGACCCATCTCTGTCGGCAGGCCGGCGGCCTTCTTTCTGACCTTGCTCTCCCTTTCCTGGCTGATTCCAGCTGGGATCTTGGCGGCAGGCCTGCTGCGCAGGCTCGATCTGTTCCTGGCCCTGTCGCTACTGGTGGCGCTCTACGACAGCCTCCAGGCCGCAGGAATCCTGCTGCTGGCCCACAGCGGCCTGCGGCGGCTGCGGATCTCAGGGGCGGCCGTTGCGGCGAAAGCCCCGGCGATGGGCACGGCCATGGCCCCAACGGATCAACGGCTGCCTGGGGCCCCGACGATTGCCGTGATCATTCCGGCCTGGAACGAGGCGGCCACCCTGGGAGCCACCCTGGAGAGCGTGCTGGCCCAGGTTCCCCAGCCCGAGCAGGTGATCGTCTGCGATGACGGCTCCAGCGATGACACCCTGGTGCGACTGGCCAAGGGCTATGGCTTCGAGGGCGAGGGACGGCTACGCCGATCCCGGAGCCATCCCAGGCTGGGGCTGCTGGCCAAGGAGCACGGGGGCAAAGGGGACTCGATCAACCAGGCCGTTGCCGTCAGCTACGCCGAGGTGGTGCTGATCCTCGATGCCGACACCGAACTGCTACCCGGCGCCCTCGCCGCCCTGGAGCACCGGTTCGCCCTGGAGCCGGGCCTCGATGCGGTGAGCGGCACTCTGTTGCCCCACTGCCCCCCCAGCCTTCAGGGGCGCCTGTTCGCCAGCTTCCAGCGCTACGAATACGCCCGTAACCACCTCTGGCGCCTGGCCTGGAGCCAGATAGACGCCACCTTGATCATCTCCGGGGCCTGCTCGGCCTTCCGGCGCCAGACCCTGCTCGATATCGGCGGCTTCGATCCCTCCAGCTGGGTCGAGGACTACGAAATCCTCCACCGGCTGCAGCGCCACCGTCGCGACCGCGGCGAGCCCTGCCGGGTCAGGGTCGAGCCGTCGCTGGCCGTGCGCACCGAAGCCCCGGGCCACATGGGGGTGTTCCTGCGCCAACGCCGTCGCTGGGCCGGAGGGTTCCTGGAAACACTGATCCGTTACCGAAGCATGGTGGGAAACCGCCGCTACGGCGTGCTGGGGCTCCTTTACCTCAGCCACAACACCTTCACCGTGGCCAGTTTCCTCTACCCCCTGGCCTGGTTTCTGGCCGGTCTGGCCCTGCTGGCGCACCCACCCGCCGGAGGGCTGGGGGGCCTTGGCCTGCTGGCCCTGATCTCCGCCCTGGTGGGGCTGCTGCTCACGGGCCTGTCGCTGGAGGTCTACCGCAGGGCCTTCGATCGTGGGGAAGTTTCGGTGCTGGGCTCCCTGATTGAGCTGAGCCTCAGGCCGTTCTTCTACATCCCCTTGAACCTGCTCAGTCATCTCTGGGGCTATGCCAGCTGCCTGAGCCGGCACCGGTCGTGGTGAGCCCGCCCAAAACAACAGCCAACAAATGCTGGACCCAGCTGGTGAGCGGCCATAGGGTGCCCATCAGAGAGCTCCGGCTGCACCCGCCAGACCTGCCCCCATGACCGAGCACCCGCCCGAACCGGCCGCCGCGGCCAATGCCGCCGCGCTCTACGAGCGGATCCGCTCCGATGAGGCCCTGACCCAATCCTTGTTCCGCCAAGCGCTGCAGGACCCCAAGGGCACGATCGGACGGATCATCGCCATGGGAGTCGACTTCAACCTCCCGGTCACCGAGGCCTCAATTCGAGAGCACCTGGCCTCCCTCGACGATCTCGACAGCAAGCAGTGGCTGATCAAGGCCCGCGGCGGTCTCTGATCCAGGCAGGAGCCCTGCTCAGGCCTTTCTCGGCCCTCTGGCTCTGATTCAGAAGAGGCCTCTCTGGCTGCACTCAGCGCAAGCCCTGCCGCTGGGTGGCGGCGGATGGTTCGGCCTGATTCGACTGGCCCTGGCCCAGGGGGGGCGGGGGTTGACGCAGCTCCCGCCCCCCCTGGGCCCAGCTGAAGAACAGCCAGTAGCTCACGATCGCCAGTCCGGCCGCCACCACCAGCGCCGCCACCTGCTCCAGACGTTTCACCATCACGGGCGCTGGCGAAGGACGGCCTGCAGTCTGCCCCGCAGCTGAACGGGGCCAGCGGGGATGATGACGTTTCACCGCCGATCCGCCCAAACCGTGCTCCGTCTGGAACGTGTCTCGAAGATCTATCCCACCGGCGAGGTGCTGCGGGATGTCACCTGGGAGGTCAAGACCGGGGACCGGGTGGGCCTGGTGGGGGTCAATGGGGCCGGTAAGTCCACCCAGTTGCGGCTGATCGCCGGCCTGGAGGAACCGAGTACGGGCCAGGTGGTGCGCCAGGGCAATCCCCGCATCGTCTATTTGCGCCAGGAATTCGATGTGGATCTGGAGCGCAGCGTGCGCGAGGAGCTGTTCCAGGCCTTCGGCGAGGCGGCCGAGGTGCTGATTCGCCAGCACCGGGTGGAGCATGAGATGGCCAGCGATCAGGCGGCCACCGACCCCCACCACCTCGATGAGCTGATCCATGAACTGGGGCGGCTGCACAGCCGCTTCGAAGCGCTGCACGGCTATGAGCTTGATGCCCGCATCGACAAACTGCTGCCCACCCTGGGCTTCACCCCAGAGGGGGCCGAAGAACCGGTGGGGGCCTATTCAGGCGGCTGGCAGATGCGCATCGCCCTGGGCAAGATCCTGCTGCAGGATCCGGATCTGCTGCTGCTCGATGAGCCCACCAACCACCTGGATGTGGAAACCATCCAGTGGCTGGAAGGGTATCTGCTGCAGCAGGAGGTACCGATGGTGGTGGTCAGCCACGACCGCGCTTTCCTCGATCGGGTTTGCAACCTGATCGTTGAAACGGAGCGGGGCGTCTCGCGCACCTACCTGGGCAACTACAGCCAGCATCTGGAGCAGAAGGCCCTGGAGCGGGAGGCCAGCCAGGCCGCCTTCGAGCGCCAGCAGAAGGATCTCGCCAGCCAGCAGGCCTACATCGACCGCTTCCGGGCCAGCGCCACCCGCAGCACCCAGGCCAAGAGCCGCGAGAAGCTGCTGGAGAAAGTGGAGAGGATCGAGGCCCCGCTGGAGGGACTCTCAGGCCCCCGCTTTCAGTTCCCTCCCGCTCCGCGTTCCGGCCGCCAGGTGGCCCTGATCGACGACCTCACCCACAGCTACGGCGACAAAATCCTCTTTCTTGGCGCCCATCTGGAGGTGGAGCGGGGGGATCGCATCGCCTTCGTCGGCCCGAACGGGGCCGGCAAATCCACCCTGCTGCGGTTGGTGATGGGGCTGGAGGCCGCTGACGCGGGCCAGGCCGGCCTGGGGGAGCACAACGTCGTGGCGGGCTACTTCGAGCAGAACCAGGCCGAAGCCCTCAATCTCGAGCGCAGCGTCGTCGACACCCTGTTCGAGGCCGTGCCCGACTGGACTCAGACCCAGGTGCGCTCGCTGCTGGGCAACTTCGGCTTCAGCAACGACGACGTGTTCAAAGCGGTGGGCCAGCTCAGCGGCGGCGAGAAGGCCCGCCTGGCCCTGGCGCTGATGCTGCTCACTCCCTGCAACCTGCTGGTGCTCGACGAGCCCACCAACCACCTGGACATTCCCGCCAAGCAGATGCTGGAGTCGGCCCTGAAGGACTACGACGGAGCCGCGCTGATCGTCTCCCACGACCGCTTTTTCATCTCCCAGGTGGCCAACCGCATCGTGGAACTCCGCGACGGCGACCTGGTGCTCTACCAGGGCGACTACGCCTATTACCTGGAGAAGAAAGCCGAGGAGGCCGAAGCGGCGCTGCTTGCCCAGCAGGAGCAGCAGCAGCAGGCCCGTCAGGTGGCCAACCGCCAGAAGCAGAAAGACAAAAGCCAGTCGCGCCGCGCCCGCGGCGGCAGCTGAATCCGAATGACCCGCAGGGCCTTGGGGACGCGGATCAACAGATTCTCTCAAGCAAGCACAGACAACTTCATCCTTCCGTAGGCAAGAAGACTCATTTGTCTGGACCTGCCGAAATGGTCTGCATATCCTGACCATATCCTCATTCTCAAGTCCGGTTCATGACCCATTCCTTCGGCCAACCCCTGTCCAGCCAACGCGGCGCAGGCACTCCCCAGACTGTTGCGGGCATGGCGGTGGTGGCCACAGGCACCAGCCTCAGCCACGACGACAACGGTGATTCGGTGGAGAGCTACTTCGAGTGCATCACCACCTGCTCCCTCGACGACGGCGAGTGCATCACCCATTGCGTGGAGCAGCTCCGGGAGCACCACTGAGCAATCCCGCCATGGGCAGACCCTGACAAAAAATCGGTAACTCTGTACCTGTCGCTACGCGAGCACTCGAAACACTTCGTAGCATTGGCGTGGCTTCACTGCCCCGTCGCGATGCCTCGAATGTCCGAACCGCTCGCCCTCAGCCTCGGCCAAAAGTTTGAGCTGGAGCGCATGACACGCATTATCGATTCCACTGGAGACACCCAGTCGCTGCGTGGTCTGGCCAAGCAGCTGCTGCAGGCCTGGCACAGCCAGAAAGCAGCCACGGAATGGGTCATGCGCCAACAGCTGGGAACCCCCAGCCAGTTCGGTGGCCTCGCCAAAGCCGCCACTGGTCCTTCCCGTGACAGCTCCTCCCAGCCGAACGTCAACGGCTTGATGGATGTCCTCTGAACCGAGGACTGCCTTGAGTCATGTCCTCAGGGGAGCCCATGGTCGCCATGGTGCTCCCATCACCTCAGCGCTCAGCGGCCCCGGCCAGCCCCGCTCTGCATGCCCGTGGGCACCACCTCCAGTTGCACCTGGGTCCCGGCCCGGAGCACCCTGAGGGCCATCGGCCGGCCCACACCGTTGGCCTCCACGGCCTCCACCATCTCAGACGGACCGGCCACCGGCTTGCCAGCCGCCGCCACGATCACATCGCCGCTGCGCAGACCGGCCCTGGAGGCAGGTCCACCGGGCATCACCGAACGCACCAGTGCCCCGCCGCTCAGGCTGCCCTTCAGCTCAGGTGGGAGATTGTCGAGCCCCACACCGATCATCGGGTGGCTGACGCGGCCCGTGGCCAGCAATTGCTTGGCGATCTCCCGAGCCCGGTTTATCGGGATGGCGAAGCCCAGTCCCGCCCCGGGACCGGAGCGCACCAGCGTGTTGATGCCCACCACTTCTCCATCGGCATTGAGCAGGGGCCCGCCGGAATTGCCCGGATTGATCGCCGCATCGGTCTGGATCAGATCCAGCCGCTTGTCGGTGATGCCCAGCTTGGCGACGTTGCGGTTGAGGTTGCTGATGATGCCCATGGTCACGGTGTTGTCGAGCCCGTAGGGGTTGCCCACAGCGATGGCCCAGTCACCCACCTGCAGAGCATCGGAATTGCCCAGGGGGGCCACCGGCCAGGGACCAGGCTCCATCAGCCGCACCAGGGCCAGATCAGTGACGTTGTCGAGGCCGATCACCTTGCCTTCCGTGCGCCGGCCATCCTTGAGCCCCACGAAGACCCGGTCGGTCTTCTCGACCACATGGGCATTGGTGAGGATCAGCCCATCGGCCTGAAAGATCACGCCGCTGCCCTGGCCCCGCTCGGTGCGCTGACTCGGCTGCTGGGCCTGGGGAAAGAAGCGCCGGAAGAAGGGGTCCAGCATCATTCCCGGTGGCAGTCCGCCACTGCCCGGGGCAACAACTATGCGCTCGGTGTCGATCGTGACCACGGCAGGGCCTGAGCGCCGCACCGCATCGGCCACAAACGACTGGCGGGAGAGGGACGCTGCCGCTGCGGGCCTGGCCAGGGCCGCCTGGGGCACGACTGGCAGCAGCGGAGATCCCAGCAGCAGGGCCAGGGGAAGCACAGGGCGCAGGGACCGCTGCCAGAGGGAAGGGATCATCATCACGTCAGCGGAGCACACGGGTTTTTGGACCGTAACGGCAGTGGCTGGCTGCAGGTAAGGCCGGTCACCCGCCAAGGTGTGACGAAGTGCGGCATGGAGCCACGCACAAATGGTCCCGAAGCCACCTAGAGTTAACGAAGATTTGTAAACGGACCATGGATACCAGCACTGTCCTCCTGATTTTTCTTTCTTTTGGTGCAGCTTGCAGCAGCCTTTGGGCCTGGAAGCTGGGCCAGGCAGCCTCATCCAGGCAATGATGGGGGCCTGAGCGGGATCACTCCCGCACCGTTGAGGTGCCGATGACACCGTTCTTGTCTCAGATCTTCCCGATCCTCTACGGCGCCTGCATGCTGCTGCTGCTGTATCAGGCCTTCAAGGTGATGGCCAAGGGGTTTTCAGCCGTTCCTCGCCCCGGCGATCCAGGGACATCCGCCCCAGCTGCTCCCAGTTCACTCAGCGATCCAGATCCGAGGGGAGATCGCACGGGCAGGCTCACCATCCACCCCGAGTTGCTCGACGCCGATGGGCAGATCACCTCAGAGGATCTGCTCACGGTTCGCTTTGGTGGCGACAACGACTCCCCCAGGCAATCGGCCCAGCACGACTGATCCGGCTTCTGCATATCTTGGTGCGTGCCTCCCGGCTGGTACAACCGGTGGGCGAACCCGAGTTCTGGCGGAGGCCGAGAATTGGATCAAAAAACCCGCATCGTGGCGGCAGTGCTGCGTGGCTTGAAGCTGCCGCCTCGCTTCCGCCTTCATCTGATCAAGGATGATCCGATTCGACTGGAGTTGAGCCTCACCCCTGCCTACGGCAAAGACCCCATCCTGGTGGGACTAGTGGAATCCCAGGATCTGGTGGCCCGCCGCGACCGGGAAGGCCGCATTCCCCGCGACCTGCAGGGCACCTGGGACTGGACCGTGCGCCACGGCAAGGTGAGCACCGGCGGCTGGAACCCCTATCTCAAGGAGGCCCTGCAGACCATGTTCGAAACAGGCCTGCCGGCGATCGTCTACGAAGAAACCACCGGGGAGGCCTACCACCCGGTGGATGGGGCTCGTCACGTGCGCTGAACCCAGGCGACAGTTGAAGGGTCGGACGGCGCATCGGTCCTGTGGTCATTCCAACGTGTGGCGACGAAACGTGGCCATCAACACCGCTCACCCCATTGAGCGGCGTTAAAACTGCGGCATCCACATCTTCCGATTTTCTTCATGTCCTCTCTGGGCCTGTCCGTCGGGCCACTGGTGCGCTTGCTGGCCTCCCTGGGATTGCTCAGCACCGCCCTGCTGGCCCTTGTCCTGCGGCTGATCGGATAAGGGGGCCAAGTCCCGCTGCCGATGCCTACGCCTGCGGGGTCCCATCCCCCCGCTTAACCCCATGGGCTTCCCCTGCAGCCGCCACGGGGAAGCGTTGCCGATCGATCCGCTATTGCCGGAGATCCTGCAACACCTTCCCTCCGGCGGCACCCTTCTTCTTCAGGCCCCGCCCGGGGCCGGCAAAACCACCCGCGTTCCCCTGGCCCTGCTGCAGCACCTCTGCAGCGCCAACGGCGAGCTGGGCACGATCCTGATGCTCGAGCCCCGGCGGCTGGCGGCCAAAGCCGCAGCCACCCGCCTGGCTGAAGCCTTGGGCGAGCCGGTGGGCGCCAGGGTGGGCTATCGCGTCAGGCTGGAGCAGCGCGTCTCCAGGTCCACGCGCCTGGAGCTGCTCACCGACGGATTGTTCCTGCGCCGCCTCCAGGACGATCCCGCCCTGGAGGGCGTGGTGGCGGTGATCTTCGATGAGTTTCACGAGCGCCGCAGCGACGCCGATCTCGCCCTGGCCCTGTTGCGCGAAGCCCGCCCCCTGCTGAACCCCCAGCTGCGGCTGCTGGTGATGTCGGCCACCCTCAACCTGCAACCCCTCAGCCAGCAACTGCCCGAAGCGGTGGTGCTCTGCAGCGAGGGGCGCAGTCATCCGGTGCAGCTGCACCATCAACCGGCGCGGGAGCGGGAGCCCCTGAGGGCCCAGGTGGTGCGAGCCCTCGAAGCTCACTGGCTGCAGGAGGATGAGGGGGAAGCCGGAACGGCCCTGGTGTTCCTGCCCGGCCAGCGGGAGATCCAGCAGGCGCTGCGGGCGATCGAAGCCACCGGTTGGGGCCAGCGGGCGGAACTCCATAGCCTGCACGGAGGCCTGTCGCTGGAGGCCCAGGGCCGCGCCATCGCCGCCAGCCGCCACCCCGGAGGCAAGGTGGTGCTCACCACCGCCATCGCTGAGAGCTCGCTCACCATCGAGGGCGTTCGCCTGGTGGTCGACAGCGGCCTGAGCCGGCGCAGCCGCTTCGATCCACGCACCGGCATGGACGGGCTCATTACTCTGCCCGCCAGCCAGGCCAGCGCCGAGCAGCGGCGGGGCCGGGCCGGCCGCCTGGGGCCCGGTCACTGCGTCAGGCTGTGGTCGCCGGCGGAGCAGCAGCGACGGCCGGCCTACGACCCGCCCGAGCTGCTCGACGCCGACCCCCTGCCCTTGGTGCTGCAGCTCGCCCGTTGGGGCGCCGGCCTGGGGGAATCACTCCCCTGGCTGGATCCACCGCCGCAGGCCTCCCTGCGCCAGGGACTGGAGTTGCTCAAGCAGCTGGGGGCGATCGACCCGCACGGGGTGCTCAGCGCCCATGGCCGGGCCATGGCCCAGCTGGGACTGCATCCGCGCTTGGCTCACATGCTGCTGGAGGGCCAGCGCCTGGGGAGGCCGCAGCTGGCCTGCGAGCTAGCGACCCTGCTCAATGAGCGGGACCCCCTGGCGGGCCTGGGGGTGGGCAGCGATCTGATGGCCCGTCTCGACTGGCTGCGTCAACACGGGCGAGACCCCCGGCGGGGGCCGCTGAAGCAACTCTGCCGGCAGCTCCAGCAGCAATTGCAGGCGACTCGGTTGCCAACGGACCGCTCAGGCGCCGCTGGTGCAGGGACTGAACAGGAGGCGGAGCTGGCCGCGGTGCTGCTGAGCTGCGCCTATCCCGAGCGGATCGCCCTGGCACGCCTGGAGGGTCAGGGTCGCTTTTTGATGCGCAGTGGCCGCGGCGCCCAACTGCCGGCCCACGATCCACTGGCGGGCCAGAGCGTGCTGGCGGTGGCCGCGGTGGATGACAGCGGCAGCGATGGGCGGATCCTCCTGGCCCTGCCCCTGCAGCGCCAAAGCCTGGAGAGGCTGCAGGCCCAGCAGGGGGAGCAACGGCCGCTGGTGAGCTGGGAGCCGGCCGAGCGCCGAGTGCGGGCCGTGATCGAGCGGCGGCTGGGGGCCCTAGTGCTGGAGCGCCGCCCCTGGGACGACCCAGCGCCGGCGGCCGTGCAGGCGGCGCTGCTGGACGGCCTGCGTTCGCTAGGACTGGCGGTGCTGCCCTGGAGCCGTGACAGCCGTGAGCTGCAACACCGCCTCAACCTGGCCCATGCCCGCCGCGGCGAGCCCTGGCCCGACCGCAGCGAGGCGGCACTGGAGCAAGAACTGGAGCAGTGGCTCGGGGATCAGCTGCTGGGCCTGCGCTCCCAGGACGAGCTGCGCCAGCTCGACCTGATGGAGGGCCTCTGGAGCGGGCTGGCCTGGGAGCATCGCCAGGAGCTGGAGCGGCTGCTCCCCAGCCAGATCACGCTTCCAACCGGGCGCAGGGCCCGACTGGAGTACGGCAGTGGCGAGCCTGTGCTGGCCGTGAAACTCCAGGAATTGTTCGGGCTCAGCGAGGGGCCAAGGGTGCTAGACGGCGACCTGCCCGTGAGCCTGCACCTGCTCTCCCCGGCCCGACGTCCGGTGCAGATCACCCAGGATCTGGGCGGGTTCTGGCGGGGCAGCTACGCCGAGGTGCGCCGGGAGCTGCGGGGCCGCTATCCCAGGCACCCCTGGCCCGAGGATCCGGCTCAGGCGCTGCCCACCGCCGGCACCAGCCGCGCCCAGGCCCGCAGCCGCAAGGAATCAGCCGAAGCGCCCTGAGTGAGCCCCGGCGAAGCCCTGGCTCACTCGAAAAGGTGGGCGAAGCCGCAGTGGTGCAGCCCCTCGACGATGCCGTCGCAGCGGCCGCCCGAGTGCAGGCAATCGACGCCCTCGGCCTCCAGGCGGGGGATCAGTCTGTGGTCGAAGCGCTCCGGTTCGTAGTCGTAGGCCACCGTGCAGCCCACATCACCGATCACCAGGTGAGGGGGGCAGCCCCAGCCCTAGTGCCTGCTTCAGCAAGCGGGCCACCGATTCCAGGTCGCGGCCATGCAGAACACGTGCAACACCCGCTGCCGGCGCGAGCGCAACCAGCTGTAGAGCCGCAGGCGGCTGGCGATGGATCCTTCCAGCAGGGTGCCATCGAGATCCGTGACCAGCACCAGCTGCCGCCGGTGTCATGGCAGCGCACCAGAGCGACAGCCCGGGAATCCGAACACGGAAATCGGCCGCAGCCCAGCGTCAAGTCGACTCCAAGATTCGTTACATTAATCAGGCCCACTGGATCCGCCCATGTCTGACTCCACCCAACCCCGCTTTGGCTTCGTCAACTTCGCCGAAACCTGGAACGGCCGCCTGGCCATGCTCGGTTTCGTGATCGGCCTGGCCACCGAACTGCTCACCGGCCAGGGCATTCTCTCCCAGATCGGTCTGGGTTGAGCGGCCAAGGCCCCCCTCCGGTCATCCCCGGCCCAGCCTCGTAGACCCCCATCGTCTCCGTCAGGTGGAGTCGGTGGGGTTTTTAACGACCATTGAGCCTTCCGCTGCAGTTGCAGAGGACGAACCAGGGCTGCCCTCAAGGCCCGCAGGGCCTGAGCCGTCAGCCAGACTCATCGATTCCCCCGGCGGTTCGTGCCTTTGGCTCCGTTCTTCGTCAAGAATCGGCGTGACGGCTCACGCCTGTTGAGCACGGTCCTGGTGATCGCCACGACAGGGCTGATTCGTTTCGACCACCCAATCGGCCGCATGCTCTTCCTAACGGCCTCGGCTATCAGCCTCTACTGGGGGTACTGCTACGGGCGGCTGGAGCATTGAGCCGCGTCACCTCCAGCGGAGCCCCAGAACTGTCGGCAGACATCAGCGGCCAGTCCCTGCCCCGCTACAGCGTCAGCGACCTGAACCGCTCGATCGGCACCCTGCTGGAGCGAGGCTTCGCCCCCCGTTTCCTGCTGGAGGCCACCGTCTCGAGGCCCCAGCTGAAAAAGGGGCACCTCTGGTTGACGCTTCTGGACGAGACAGCCTCGATCTCGGCGGTGGTCTGGGCCTCACAGCTGTCGCGCCTGAGTTTCACCCCTGCCGATGGCGATGGGGTGATCGTGGTCGGCAAGCTCAATTTCTGGGGAGCTCGCGCCAGTCTCTGCGTCCAGGCCCTCGACATCCGCCCCAGCCTCAGCAGTGTCCTGCGCCAGTTTGAGCGGGTCAGAGAGCAACTCGAAGGCAGCGGTCTGTTTGATCCCTCCCGCAAGCAGCCGCTGCCGGAGTGCCCCGCGGTGATCGCGCTGCTCACCAGCAACCCCAGCTCTGCCCTGGCGGACATGCTGCGCACCGCAGCCGAACGCTGGCCAGCCACCAAGGTGCTGGTGGTGGCGATTCCAGTGCAGGGAGCCGTTCAGGCCAGCATCTGCCGCGCCCTGCAGCTGGTGGGCGAGGCCGCCGGCCGCCTGGGCATCGAAGCCCTGGTGCTGGCCCGGGGCGGGGGCAGCCGCGAAGATCTCGCGGTGTTTGACAGTGAAGCCGTGGCCCTGGCCCTGGCGGCCCTGCGGCTGCCGGTGGTGACAGGTCTGGGGCACGAAGACGACACCACAATCGCCGACCTGGTGGCCGATTACCGGGCCGCCACGCCCACGGCGGCGATTGTGGCCCTGCTGCCCGACCAGCGCACCCTGCGCCAGGAGCTGCGACAACGGCAACAGCAATTGCGCCAGACCCTGCGCTGGAGAGTGGATCGGGAGCAGCAACGGCTGGGCGCTCAGCGCCAGCGCCTGCTGCAACTCCAACCCCAGGTGCAGTTGCAGCGCCACAACGCAGAACTGCAGCAGCGGCGCCAACTGCTGGAGGCTCTTTCACCCAGGCAACTGCTCAAGCGCGGCTTCTGTCTGGTGCGCGGCGAAGCCGGCCAACTGCTGCGCTCAATCGAGCAGGTGGACGTGGGACAGGTCCTGCAGGTCCAGTGGTTGGATGGAGCGGCCGACGCGCGCGTCACCGAGCGCCGTCAGGAGCAAGCAGAGCCATGAGCAGCCGCAAGCGTCAGACGCCCTCCAACAAGCCTGCTGACAACGACTGGTGGGAGGAGACCCAGCAGCTGACCTTCGCCCAGAGCCGCACGGCCCTTGAGCTCACCCTGGCGGCGCTGCAGTCGGAGGAGCTGGAGGTGGAAGCGATGGCCGGTCTGTACAGACGAGCCGTGGCTTATGCCGATCGCTGCGAGCAGGTGCTGCAACAGGTGCAACAGCAGGTGGAGGAGCTAGACCTGAACTCCCTGGAGCCCCAGCCATGACGCCAGCGAACAAGGAGGCCGCGGCCCCCACTGAGCTGAGCCCATGGACTCAGCCATCCCCCTGGATGCAATGGATCTACCTCGCTCTGGCCGTGGCCGGTGCGATCTTTCCTTGGCTGGCCAATGCGGAGTTCATTCGCGAGTACGGCCAGACTTTCGATCTGTCTCAGTTCATCGAGTTGGCCAACGCCAATCCTGCGGCTCGCTCATTGTCACGGGATCTGTTGATCGGTGCGACTGCGGTGACGATCTGGATCATCACCGAAGCCCGCCGCCTGAAGATGCGCGGTCTCTGGATTGTTCTGCTGGGCAGTGTGACGATCGCCTTCGCTTTTGCAGCTCCATTCTTTCTGTTTCTGAGAGAACGCCGCCTCCTGGAGATCAGCCGACAAGCAATCGGCAAACCATTGTTTGCCGATCACGTATCTCGTGACTAGAAATCACGCATCCCTTGACTCCACATCAATAGTGACGTCACTCACATCCAGGTTGCCATCACTGAGCGGATCATCAGATGATCGACTGCCCCGCTGAAATAATACGCCAATCAAGTCCTCAGCACCAGCTTGACTGACCGACTCAGCTGGTGAGTTGGGATCTGAAGCACTGCTTTTAGCATTGGCATTGGGTAATGGTGAGCCGCAGGCGGGGCAGGAGGTTGAGGACAGACTGCTCAGACCACAGACCGTGCAGGTGCGCACACGCCTCCTGAGGATCTGAAAGGCAAGGGCTCCAGCACCCGCCAGCAGCAACGGCAAGAGGAGCACCGCCAAGGTGAGTCCTCCCAGCAGGTCCAGCAGAAGACGACCCAGCGGAGTAGGAGCGGCCAGCAGAACACCAGCCAGGATGATCCAGAACCAGGGCAGCTGGCGGTTCATCAGCGTTGGAAGCGGGAATCGCGCTCCAGCCAACGCTCAAGGGCGGCTAGCGCCTCCACCCCAGCCCAGGCACAGACCACACCACCGATCAGAAGCGCGGCAAGGAAGCCGGCGGCCACAAGCAGCGGCACCAGTGTCAGAGTGAAAAACGTTCCCACGACGCAGGCACCGACTCCGGCGCACACCAGCAAAAGCGCTGTAGGCAGAGGGCGCAAGGACAGGCTTGTTTTGAGCACCACGGGAACTTCAGCTCTCATCATCGTCGTCCAACCCTGGGGAATCACCAAGCACAGGCGGGTGCGGATCCCCGAAGGTCGCTGATGGGGGTGACCGTCGCAGCTCCGCGTCAGTCGCAAGGGGCTGAATCAAGCCAAGAGTAAGGTCAAAACGTTCGGCTGTCCGGGATCCCGGGGTGGCTAAAACCACGCTGTAGGCGACACCGAAGTAGTAGATCAAGCCCAACAGCCACACCCAAAGGGTCAGCACTAGGACCCCACCGATCAGTCCATAGGCCTGAAACCTCGCCCCCAGAGACACGATGCTGCGTCCGACGGCCAGGTTCAGCAGTGTATAAGCAAAGCCCATAAGAACCGAACCAGGCAAAAGGAACTGCCATCGGATACGCCGAGAAGGCAAAAGCTGCAGCAGACCCAGCGCCACGAGGGAAGCAAGGACAAGAGAGGCGAGCAGATCAGCCAGTGCTGATACGGGGAACAGGTAGCGGTAGGCCCAGGCCAGCGGTGCTGCCGTCAATCCCCGCCAGGTTTCAAAGCCCATCAGGCGGAGGTTGATGGTGAGCTGATCCATAACAAACAGAGTTCCCACTGCCACCAGGAAGAGCGATGCCTTCAGCCGCAACAGCAAAAAGCGTCTTACCGCTCTGCTCAAGTTCTGAACAACTGGCAGTTGCACCTCAACAAGCCGGTCACGGGGCTCTCGCACATACTGCAGAGACCAGAGATGGTCTGTGCCGCGTTGCAGGCTCAGATAGGCATTGCTGGCCGTGATCAACAACACAGCCACACCCAGGAAGCCTGCGCCACCCCGTTGCCTGTAGAGCTGAATCAGGGTTGATTGCACAACCCTCTGGGCCGATTCCGGCAGGAGCTGAGAGGTCCAGTCCAGAATCTGACTAGTCAAGCCATCATCACGGCCAAGAATCCAACTGGCAAGGGCCAGTATGATCAAGAGAATTGGGAAGATTGACTGAAGTGTGTGATAAGCGAACGCAGCGCTCAGATCTACACAGTCAAAGTGATCCCAGAGTCGGTAGGACCACCACAACCGACGCACAAATCGATTTATGTGCTGACTAGCACGGTTAGCGTGGAACTCCCTTGGTCTGAGCATCCTGCTTCTGAACGTCTCAGCACGATCAACGGACTGATCGGCCTCTGGGGCGTCCACGTCGTTGTGCCTACAGAGAAAAAACCAAGTTCAGTTTAAACGGTTCCAAGCTGTCCCTATCGTCCCAGCTCGCAGGGCACCGATCCTGAGCGCAGCACGGCAGATGCACCAACCGGGCCGTGGAGCAGAACACAAGTTCCAGAGCACAAAAGGTCAGACCATAGGCACAAAAAAAGCCACCCAAAGGTGGCTTTTTCGGCTTTTCCCAACAGCGTTAGGATAAGGCTTGAGCGTTCAGATTGTTTTATCCTGGCATCGAGCTATTTTTGCAGGAAGCTACCCTCCAACTATCGTCGCCGCTACTGCGTTTCACAACCGAGTTCGAGATGGATCGGTGTGGGTCCACAGTGCCATGAACACC
>NZ_JAGQBF010000004.1 GCF_024345495.1 Synechococcus sp. RedBA-s
GGTGTTCATGGCACTGTGGACCCACACCGATCCATCTCGAACTCGGTTGTGAAACGCAGTAGCGGCGACGATAGTTGGAGGGTAGCTTCCTGCAAAAATAGCTCGATGCCAGGATAAAACAATCTGAACGCTCAAGCCTCATCCTAACGCTGTTGGGAAGAGCCGAAAAAGCCACCTTTGGGTGGCTTTTTTTGTGCCTATGGTCTGACCTTTTGTGCTCTGGAACTTGTGTTCTGCTCCACGGCCCGGTTGGTACATCTGCCGTGCTGCGCTCAGGCTGGGAACTGAATCTGCTCTAAGGAGGTGAGCTGGGAATGGAGTCCCGGGTCCTCCTCGGGATTGCCTGGTCTGTTGCTGAAGATCACGGCGAGGCCGCTGCTATGGGCGGCATCCAGTTCGGCGAGGGAGTCGCTCACGAACAGGATTCTGGCTGGTGGAGAGACAAGGGATTCTGCGATCTTCAGGTAACTGGCTGGATCCTGTTTGCGGCCGATGCGGGTGTCAAACCAGCCACAGAACAGCTCTCGCAGGTCTCCGGCCGTGCTGTGGCCATAGAGGAGTTTCTGAGCAGCGACCGACCCTGAGGAGTAGACCGCCAGGCGAAGTCCAGCCGCGTGCCAACGCTTTAGGGCGGGAGCCACATCGGCAAATAGGGGAGACTGCAGACTCCCCGAGCGATAGCCCTCCTTCCAGATCAAACCCTGTAGATCCTTGAGGGCCGTGAGCTTGCGGTCTTCATCAATCAGACGCCGCAGAAAACCGCTGAGTTGATGGAGGTCGGGGGGCTCGGGCTCGATGGCCTCGCCGTCACCGTTGTGACAGTCGTTACGCCAGGCATTGTTGAGTTCACCCAGCAATGGCTGGAGGTGGGGATCCTGCCTATGTTCCAGCAGGAAGGATTCCAGTCGCGCTCTGGCATAGGGAAAAAGTGTGTCGGCGACGAAGCTCACCGGGCACGTGGTGCCTTCGATATCCAGCAGGACATGGCTGACATCTGCATCAAGTGTCAGATGGCTGAGTTCAGCGCCGACCTCTTCAGCGGCCGCTTCTGGTGTGGATGCTGGGTGCGTCATAGACCGGTGGGACGTGTTGCCAGCAGTAGCTCTCGCCAGCTCTGCTCCAGCAGGAATTCGAGAATTTCCAGATGGCGGCGGGCGCTGAAGAGATCGTCGCCCCAGGCATAGAGCCCGTGGCCGGCTACAAGTAGGCCGTGGGGTGCCTCTGCGAGGCGTGGTGAGGCGGCCTGGCTGAGCCGTTTCAGATCCTGGTCGTTGGCCAGCACGGGAATGGCGATGGAGCTGTCGTGGCTGCGCAGACCCGCGAGGCCTTTAAGCATCTCCAATCCTTCAATCCGCACGGCTGCGTCCGTGTCCAAGGCTTCAGCACCCTGCAGGGCACGACGGGAGAGCAGGGTGGCGGCCTGGGAGTGGGTGTGCAGCACGGCTGCGGCCCCGGTGCGCTTCACAATTTCCAGGTGCAACAGGGTTTCGGCGCTGGCGGCTCCACTGCCCTCGATCACCTCGGCTTCACCATTCACCAGGATCAGGTCGTGGGGCTGGATCGAGCCCTTGTCAACGCCGCTGGGGGCCATCAGCAGCTCCAGGGGCTCCCTGCCTCTCACGCAGCTGAAATTTCCGCCCGTGCCGTCGCACCATCCCCTGGCATGGATCGCTGCGATGACGCCGCTCAGGGCCCTGGCCAGCTCTCCGGGCGTGGATGTGGCCAACGGATCCATCAACGACATCGTTCCATCTTCCCGCACCTCCACGACCGCCTCCACGACCGCTTTGCCCATCACTACCCTGCGATGACACACCTCGCAGGTTCAGTGCTGGCAGGTGGGGCACCAGTGGCTGCTGCGGCCGCCCAGGCGTTCGCGCTGGATCGGTTGGCCGCAGCGCCGGCAGGGCTGACCACCACGGCGGTACACCGAGGCGACGCCTCCGTAGTTGCCGTTGGTGCCGCTGAGATCGCGGAAGTCGCTGAAGGTGGTGCCGCCCGCTCCGATGCTGATCTCGAGCACCTCGATCAGTGCCTCGCGCAGACGCTCCAGCTCAGCGAGGCTGAGGCTGCCGCTGCGGCGCCGCGGGGCCACACCGGCGGTGAACAGAGATTCGTCGGCGTAGATGTTGCCGACCCCAGCCACCAGCGCCTGATCCAGCAGAGCCGTTTTGATCGGCCGCACGGAGCCCTTCAGTTTCTGCTGCAGGTGGGTGGCGCTGAAGGCCGCGCTGAAGGGTTCAGGGCCCAGCTTCTGCAGGCCTGTCATCACACTGGAGCAAGCAACCCCTGGGGGTACGAACCACATCTGCCCGAAGCTGCGCACATCGATGAAGCGCAGTTCTTGACCCTGACCGCTCCAGCAGCGCACCCGCGTGTAGGGGCAGGGGTCACGGGGCTCCTCCAGCCAGAGGAACTGCCCGGTCATGCGCAGATGCACTCCCCAGTGGCCTGCCCCCTGGCCGCCGCGGCTGAGCTCAGCCATCAGGTATTTGCCCCGGCGGCTCCAGCTCCCCACCCGGCAACCGATCAGGCCGGCCTGGAACTGATCCACATCCTCTGGAGCGGCGATGGCCCGTGGCCTGAGTACCTCGACCTGCTCGATCTCGAAGGCCGTGAGCTGGCGCTCCAGGCCGCGCCGCACTGTTTCCACCTCAGGCAGCTCGGGCATCCGCTCAGCATCGATCCAGGTCTAGGCAGCCTGGCAGGCAGGGGCCGGCGCTCAGGCAGACAAAAAAATCCGCCCGAAGCTGAGCTCCAGGCGGATGGCGGATCGCTTTGGAGATCAGGCCGTCTCGAGTTCGCGTTCGGCGAAATTGTTGGTGTTGATGCCGCCTTCGGAGCCGCTGTAGCCGCTGTAGTTGACCTTCTCGAAGCGCACCACCACGGGGTAGCGGATGCCCGAGGTGTCGACTGACGCCACGGTGCCGACTTCGTTGAACCAGTAGGACTCAGGCCGCTTGATGCGCACCTTGTCGCCGCGGGAGATCGCCATCGCTGCGCTGTTGTGGGGTGACTGTCAGACGGAAGATACCTTCTCCGGAGGGGGGCTGAACCACGGGCGTCACGTTTCGTCGTTCGCCGCCATGGCCCTGCGTGGCAGCATCGGCGATTGCGCCACGGATCGTTGATGGAGGCACCCGTCCTCAGCCTGGAGCTGCCCGATCCGGAGCGCGACGACATCAGCACCATGGAGTTCCTCTCCCGCCTGGAGGAGGCCTGGGCTGTCTGCGACCGTTTCGATCTGCAGACGGAGATTTGGCGGGGGCGCATCCTGCGGGCGGTGCGCGACCGGGAGAAGCGGGGGGGAGAGGGCCGAGGCACCGGTTTCCTGCAGTGGCTTCGGGAGCGAGAGATCAGCAAGACCCGCGCCTACAGCCTGATCCAGCTCGCCGATTCCGCCGACAACCTGGTGGGTGACGGGCTGCTGGAGCAGGGGAGCGTCAACAACTTCTCCAAACGCGCCTTCCTCGACACTGCCCTGGCTGATCCCGAGGTGCAGCTGATGATCAGCGAAGCCGCCAATGAGGGCCAGCAGATCAGCCGCAAGCAGGTGCGGCGCCTCAGCGATGAATTCACGGCCGCCACCAGCCCGCTGTTGCCCGAGGAGATCCGCCAGCGCACCCAGGAGAATCTGCTCCCCCCCCGGGTGGTGGCCCCCCTGGTGCGGGAGCTGGCCAAGCTGCCTGAACCCCAGCAGGACGATCTGCGCCGCGCCCTGCGCGAGGAACCGGAGCTGGAGCGGATCAAGGATGTGACCAGCACCGCCCGCTGGCTGAGCAAGGCGGCCGAGGCCGGCCTCGCCGTGCGCGCCTTCCAGCATGGGGACCTCAACCTGGAGAAGGCCCTGCAGGAGGCCCAGCGGCTCGATGCCCTCGGCCTGTTTGCCGATGCCGTGGCCCAGGCCCAGCAGTTGGAGAGCGCCGTGCTCAAGCTGCACACCAGCTGGCGGCGCCTGGGTGGGTTGCAGGAGCGCCTCTGGGTGGAGAGCGGCAGCAGCACCCCCCATCTGCGCGAGCTGCTCACCGCCTTACAGAGCCTCAGCGGCACCACCTTGCGGGTTTCCCTGGGGGAGCTTTCGGGGGGGAAGCGCATCCGCCTGCAACTGGTGGAGGAGAGCCCCGACCAGCTGATGCCTCCGCCCCTGCCCTGAGCGCCATGACGGACCCGCTCGAAGCAGAGCTGCACCGCCATTTCGGTTGGACCGCCTTCCGCCCCGGCCAGCGGCCGGTGGTGGAGGCGCTGCTGGCCGGCCAAGACTGTCTGGCGGTGATGCCCACCGGCGCCGGCAAGTCGTTGTGCTTTCAGTTGCCGGCACTGGTGCGGCAGGGCCTGGTGCTGGTGGTGTCGCCCTTGGTGGCCCTGATGCAGGACCAGGTGATCCAGCTGCAGCGGCGGGGCATCCCGGCGGCCAGCCTGCACCAGGGACTGGACCTGCCCAGTCGCCGCGCCCTGCTGCGCCGATTGGAGGAGAATCGCCTGCGGCTGCTCTACCTGGCGCCGGAGCGGCTGCAGGCCGAGGCCACCCGCCAGTTGCTGGAGGAGGTGCTGGAGCAGGGGCGCCTGGTGGCCCTGGCGGTGGATGAAGCCCATTGCATCAGCGCCTGGGGCCACGACTTCCGCCCCGATTACCGGCGGCTGGGACAGTTGCGCAGCCTCTGCCCCGGAGTGCCCCTGGTGGCCCTCAGCGCCACGGCGGCCCCCCGGGTGCGGGCCGACATCATCCGCCTGCTGCAGTTGCGCCGCCCGTTGGTGCAGGTGCGCTCGGCCCGCCGCTCCAACCTCACTTATGCCATGCAGCGGCGCCCTGAGGACCCCCTGGACCTGGTGCTGGGGGCGCTGGAGCAGGCCCGGGGGGCGGTGCTGATCTACGCGCGCACCCGCCGCTCGGTGGAGCACTGGGCCGCCCGCCTCACGGCCACGGGTCGTGAGGCGATCGCCTATCACGCGGGCATGGACCCGGAGAGCCGTCGCCTGGCCCTGGAGCATTTCCAGGACAGTCCTCAGCCGGTGCTGGTGGCCACCGTGGCCTTCGGGATGGGGGTGGACCGTGCGGATGTGGGCCTGGTGCTGCACCTCGACCTGCCCGCCAGCGCCGAGGGTTATCTGCAGGAGTCGGGGCGGGCCGGCCGGGACGGGCTGCCGGCCCGCTGCCAGGTGCTGTTCGATCCGGCCGATCGGCTTTCCCTGGGGTGGGCGATGCGGGCCTCGGCCCGGCAGATGAGCCCGGAACTGCAGGACCAGGAGCGGCCGCGCCGCGACATCGCCCAGCAGCAGCTGCGGCGGATGGAGGCGGTGGCGGAGGGCAGTGGTTGCCGCGAGCAGGCCCTGCTGCTGGCAGTGGGGGAACTGGTGCCGCCCTGCGGCCGCTGCGATGTCTGCAAGCGGCCCTGCACCATCAGCGACTGGTCGCTGGACGCTGCGCGGGTGCTGGAGGTCCTGGCGCAGAAGGACGGGGTGGATCTGCGCCGCCTGGCCGAGGCCCTGGAGCAGGCCCATGCCGGCGATGGCCAGCGCTGGGGCTGGCTGACCCGCCGCCTGGTGCAGGAGGAGCTGATCAGCGAAAGCGACGACGGCAGCCAGAGGCTCTGGCTGCGCAGCGCCGGACGCCACTACCTCAACCAGCCCTGGCCCCTGCGCTGGGCGGCCTGACTTCAGCCTGCGGCGTGGCTCAACCCGCTTTGAGCTTGCAGGTGTCTTTGATCAGCTGCTCCTCGTAGTCGGCGCTGGGGTCCTCCCAGCTGCCCCAGCCGCCCGCTTCGCCGGTGGCGTTGATCTTGCGGGCGGCGCAGTTGACGGACACGAACACCGGCTGGCCGCTGCTGTTGAGGGCTGGAGCCACCTGGCTGCCGCCCATGGGCCGCCAGTTGGAGAAATCCACCTGCAGGGGGCCGTAGGTGCGCCAGTCCGGGGGGGCGGTGTTGTTGGGGTCTGGTTTGGGTTGGGGTTTGGCGGGGGCCGCGGCTGGTTTCGGTGCTGCCGCCACTGGTTTGGGAGCGGCTGCTGCAGGGGTGACGGCCGGTTTGGCTTCGGGTTCAGGCGTGGCCTGGGCCGCAGGCGCGACAACGGTTGGGGCGGGCTGCTCGGCTTGCTCGGGAGGATTCGGCGCTGGTTTTGGCTCAGGTTTGGCCTGGGCTGGCTTGGCGGCGGCTGGTTTGGCAGCTGCTGGTTTGGCGGCCGTTGGTTTGGCTGCTGCCGGCTTGGCGGCTGGGGTCCCGCTGGCTGGGCCCAGGCTGAGCTTGGTGCCCACCTGCAGGTTGTCGGGGCTCTCCAGCTTGTTCAGGCTCACCAGCCGGGCCACCGGCACGTCGTAGCGCTCGGCGATCTCCGAGAGGGTCTCACCAGCTTTGACCACGTGCACTCCTCCGGCCTTCGCGCGCGCCGCAGCGGGGGCCGCAG
This sequence comes from Synechococcus sp. RedBA-s, assembly GCF_024345495.1. Classification (GTDB taxonomy): domain Bacteria; phylum Cyanobacteriota; class Cyanobacteriia; order PCC-6307; family Cyanobiaceae; genus Regnicoccus_A. Next base: position 6,400 of record NZ_JAGQBF010000004.1, read on the forward strand.
GCTTGGCTGGGGTCGCTGGCTTGGCTGGCTTGGCTGGTTTTGACGCGCTCTTCGCCTGGGGCACCTTGAGGAGTTGCCCCACCTGCAGCAGGTCGGCGTCCTTGAGGCCATTGAGCTCCATCAGCTTCTGCACCGACAGCCCATAGCGATCAGCGATCTCCGAGAGGGTTTCACCGGCGCTCACGGTGTGACTGCCGGCCCCGGAGGAACCCGAACCGGCCCGCGGCGCTGTCTTGGCCCCATCGGGAAGCTTGAGCTTGGTGCCGGCCTCGACCAGATCGGCATCCTTGATGCCGTTGAGTTGCATCAGCTTCTGCACCGATACGCCGTAGCGATCGGCGATCTCCGAGAGGGTCTCTCCCGACTGCACCACGTGCTGACCGGCGGCCAACCCGGGCAGTGGCTGGATCAGAGCCAGGGACAGGGCCAGGGCGGCCAGGGCACGGCGCAAGGGCTGCGGGCTGTGCATGGATGGCGCGTTCGGCTGGGTGAACCTTACGGAGAACCCCTCAGAACGCCAGCCCCCACCAGTCGCCGTTCCCTGGAAGTCAGCCCAGCAGCCGTTTGATCAGGCCCAGCCGCTCGCCATAGGGCGGGTAGCGGAAGGGAAGGTCGAGGCGGAAGGGCCTGCTCAACACGCTGCGCAGGTGCGAGAAGGTGTCAAAGCCGGCCTGGCCGTGGTAGCGGCCCATGCCACTCTCGCCGACGCCACCGAAGGGCAGCTGCGGCACCCCCACCTGCATGACCACATCGTTCATGCAGACGCCGCCGGAACTGGTGCCGGCCAGCACCTGCTCCTGGGCCGCCTGGCTGCGGCTGAACAGGTAGAGGGCCAGCGGCTTGGGCCCTTGGCGGATGAGTTCAATCGCCTGGGCCAGGCCGGATATGCCGACCACCGGCAGTAAAGGGCCGAACAGCTCGCCGGCCAGGAGCGGATCATCGCTGCTGCGGCCACTGAGCAGTTCGCTGGCCGAGTGGCAGGCGATCAGGGTGGGCGCGATCCGGCGGGTCTGGGGATCCACCTGGCCGCCGCTGAGCACCCGGCCATCCCGTCGGGCGCCCTCCAGCAGGGCCAGCAGGCGCTCGAACTGGGCCTGGTTGACGATGCGGGCGAGGTCGGGGGAGGCGAGAGGATCGTCGCCGTAGGCCCTCTGGAACTCGCCCCGCAGGCGCTCGATCAGGGCTGGCCGCACCGTCTCCTCCACCAGCAGGTGGTCCGGGGCGATGCAGGTCTGCCCGGCATTGAGCCCCTTGCCCCAGGCCAGCCGCCGGGCGGAGACCCTTAGATCGGCATCAGCCAGCACGATCGCGGGGCTGCGCCCCCCCAGCTCCAGGGTGACGGGGGTGAGATGCCGGGCCGCTGCCGCCATCACCAGTCGGCCGACGCGGCCGCCGCCGGTGAAGAAGATGAGATCGAAGGGGATCTCCAGCAGCTCGCTGGCCACCTCGGCGGCGCCTTCGCGCACCAGCACCACCTTGGGATCCAGGTGGAGGGTCACCAGCCGGGCGATCAGGGCGGAGGTGTGGGGCGCCTGCTCCGAGGGCTTGAGCACAGCGGTGTTGCCTGCGGCCAGGGCGCTCACCAAAGGCTGGAGGGTGAGCGAGAAGGGATAGTTCCAGGGACCGATGATCAGCGCGCAACCGAGCGGTTCAGCCACCAGCTCGGCGCGGCCGGGGCGCTGGGAGAGGGGCAGGGGAACGGGCCGCGGCGCCATCCAGCGCTTCAGCATCTGCTGCGCCAGGCGGAGCTCCTGGCGCACCGCCACCACCTCGAAGTAGGCCTCCACCGGCGGCTTGCCTAGATCTGCAGCCAGCGCTTCGAGGATGGCGGGCTCGTTCTCGGCCAGCAGGGTGTCGAGGCGCTGGAGCTGGGCCCTCCGCCAGGCGATCGGGCGGGTGGCGCCCGAGGTCACCGCTTCGCGCAGGGCAGCGATCGAGAGGGAGGTCGGACTCATCGACGGGGTGGCGAGGGCGGCAGGGACAGACTGATGCTGTCAGCCAAACCAATTGTGGCCATAAACAGAGGCTGATCGAGAGATTTGGCCAGGCTGGAACTCAGCAGATACGGCTGAATCAGCCGTGTTAGGCAGCAAAAACGAGAGCCATCTGCTGCCCCACCAGCCAGCAAGAATCAGCTGAGGAGAAAATATGGAAAAGGGTGAGTTGAAAAGCCCTTGACGAGATTTGAACTCGTGACCTCTCCCTTACCAAGGGAGTGCTCTACCACTGAGCTACAAGGGCATGTGGAAAGGTGGGCCGGGTTGGATTTGAACCAACGTAGGCAGAGCCAGCGGATTTACAGTCCGCCCCCATTAACCACTCGGGCACCGACCCGAACCACACCTCGACAATTTACCAGCCGACCCCCCTCATGCAGCTGCTCGCCATCAATGGCCCCAACCTGAACCTGCTGGGCATCCGCGAGCCCGGGCTCTACGGCAGCTGGACCCTGGAGGCCATCCACCACGACCTCAGCGAGCGCTCCGTCGCCCTGGGCGTGGAGCTGGCCTGGTGCCAGAGCAACCATGAGGGCGCGCTGGTAGACCGCATCCAGGCGGCCCGCGGCCAGAGTTCCGGCATCCTGATCAATGCCGCCGCCTACACCCATACCTCCATTGCCCTGCGCGATGCCCTGCTGGCCGTGGCCATCCCCTACGTGGAACTGCACCTGAGCAACACCCATGCCCGCGAACCCTTCCGCCACCACTCCCTTCTCGCCGACCGGGCCGTGGGCGTGATCTGTGGCTTCGGGGCCACCAGCTACCGGCTGGCGCTCGAAGGCCTGGTGGATCACCTGCGCAGCCGCTCGTGAGCACCCCAGCTGCGGCGATGGCAACGCCGGTGGCCCGGGTGCGCTGGCTGGCGGCGCCCAGCGGTCCCCAGTGGCTGGAGCAGGCCCTGGCCCATCCGCTGGAGCTGCTGATTGATCACGCCCATTGCGAGCGCAAGGCGGCCGGAGCGGCCCTGCAGCTGATGTTCCGCTACCCCTCCGACGAGGCACTGGCGGAGGCCCTCAGCCCCCTGGCGCGGGAGGAGCTGGAGCATTTCGAGCGAGTGCTGGCTCTGTTGGGGCGGCGGGGCCAGGCCCTGTGCCCTCTGGCGGCTCCCCCCTACGGCGCCGCTCTCGCCAAGCTGGTGCGGCGCCAGGAACCCGGGCGCATGCTCGACAGTTTTCTGGTGGCCGGCCTGATCGAGGCCCGCAGCCACGAGCGCATGGCCTTGCTGGCCGCCCACAGCCCCGATCCGGAGCTGCAGGAGCTCTATGGGGATCTGCTGGCCAGTGAGGCCCGTCATTTCGGCCTCTACTGGGTGCTCTGTGAGCGGCGCTGGCCTCGCCCCGTGGTCAGCGAGCGGCTGGAGCAGCTGGCCGCTGAGGAAGCCCAGCTGCTGGCCCGGTTGCACCCCCAGCCGCGGATGCACAGCTGAGCGGGTCGAGCAGGGGGAAGCGGCTGGCGATGCTGTCGCCAGTGAAGTGGGCCACCCAGCCCTCGGGATTCTCGAAGAAGCGCAGGGCCGTGAACCGGGGCGCAACGCCCATGTCGAACCAGTGGCGGGTGCCGGCAGGAACAGCGATCAGATCGCCCCTGGTGCAGAGCACCTGCAGCACCTCCTCGCCGATGTGCAGGCAGAACAGGCCCTGCCCCTCCACGAAGAAGCGCACCTCGTCTTCGGCGTGGGTGTGCTCGGCCAGGAACTTCAATCGCAGGGCCTGGCGATCCGGGTGGTCCGGGCCCAGCCGGATCGCATCGACGCTGGGGTAGCGGCCCTGGCCCTGGATGCGGACGATCTCGCTGGCGTAGGCCCTGAGGATGGACTCCTGGTCGGCGTCCTCCGTCAGCTCGTTTTTGACCGGCCAGCGCTCGAAACTCAGGCCGCGGGCGGCCAGCTCGGCGGCGATCACCGCGACGTCGTCGCTGCTGAGCAGGGGCTCGGACAGGGCGAGCGGGCCCGGCGCGGGTGAATGAACGGAGTGGATCTGCAGGCGGCTCACGGCGGCGCAGCGGCGATGGGATCTGGCCCCAGCTTAGAAAGCGTGCTGGCAGGCGCCGCCGGAAGCACCCCAGTGATCGATCGCGTTGATGCAACCCCGCCGCAGGAGTCCGCCTCCGCAGCGGGCCTGGTGCTGGTGGGGGTGGGCCCCGGGGATCCCGATCTGCTCACCGTGGCGGCGGTGAGGGCGATCCAGGCGGCTGAGGTGGTGGCTTACCCGGTGGCACGGCTGGAGGCGGAGGGGATGGCCGCCAGGATCGCCGCTCCCTGGCTGAGGCCGCAGCAGCGGCGGCTGCCCTTGCTCTTCCCGATGGTGGCCGAGGCGCCACCGCGGCGCCTGGCCTGGCGCCTGGCCGCCGACGCCCTGGCCCTGGAGGTGGCCGCCGGTCGGCGGGTGGTGCTGCTCTGTGAGGGCGATGTGTCGCTGTTCGCCAGTGCCTCCTATGTGCTGCTGGCCCTGCAGGAGCACCATCCCCACTGCCCGCTGCGCCTGATCCCCGGGATCACGGCGGCCTCGGCGGCGGCGGCGGCGGGCACCTGGCCCCTGGCCCTGCAGCGCCAGACCCTGCAGGTGCTGCCCACCCCCGATCAGCCCGCCGAGCTGGAGGCGCTGCTGCACACGGCCCTGGCCTGTCCGGAGGGCCAGAGGCCGGTGCTGGCCCTGCTCAAGCTGGGCGAGCGCTGGAGCTGGGTGCGGCCCCTGCTGGAGCGCCTCGGGCTGCTGGAGGGGGCCCTCTTTGCCCGGCGCGTGGGCTGGCCCGACCAGCTGCTGGCGCCCGCCTCGGCGCTGCCGCCGGATGGCGATGGCTCTGCCACCTACTTCTCGCTGCTGCTGGTGCGCTGCGGCTGGCCTGAGGTGCTCCCCGAGCCGGCGGCGGCCTGCGCGGAGCAGGGTCAGGATGCTTGCCTGAAGGAACCGCCTGGAGGTCCATGAATCCAATCGACTGGTTCGCCCTGCTTCACCCGGTGCTGGTGATCCTGTTCGTGTACCCGGTGGTGGGGGCGACCATTCGACTGGGAATCCTGGCCCGGGAGCGTCGGCTGAAGATTCACCCCCAGCCGCCCACGGTGGGGGTGGAACATGCCGACCACGGCCGCTGGCTCACCGGCGGGATGGTGGTGGCGGTGCTGGTGGCCCTGATCTATTCCTTCACCAATAAATTCATCAACCCCGAGCCCGCCTTCGAGGGGGGCGTCCAGCGCCTGGCCCTGCTGCTGCTGGTGAGCACGGGCACCTTCGCCAGCCTGGTGGCCCTCTGGCGGGTGAAGACCAGCAGCCTGCGGGCCAGCTTCGCGCTGCTCACCTGGGTGGGTCTGCTGGGGCTGGGCAGCCAGCCGGAGATCTGGCGTCTGAGCGACAACCCCTTCGAGGGGTCGTTCTGGGCGTCTCATTACTGGAGCGGTGTGCTGCTCACCGGCCTGATGCTGTTCTCGATGTCGGCCAAGCCGGAGATCTTCCGTTCCCTGAAGATGCGCCGCCTGCATGTGAGCGTGAACATCCTGGTGGCGGTGCTGCTGGCGGTTCAGGGGATCACCGGCAGCCGCGACCTGCTGGAGATCCCGGTGAGCTGGCAGAAGCCGGCGATCTACTCCTGCGACTTCGAGAAGCGCGTCTGCCCGGCCCCGGCTAAAAGCGCCAGCGCCGCCTCAGGGCTGGGGGCCCGCATCAGCTGATGGCGCAGGCTGGCGGCGCCCGCAAACCCCTGGCAGGTCCAGCCCAGGTGTTTGCGGGCGATCAGCAGCCCCTGCTCGCCCCGGGCCGCCACCAGGGCCTCCAGGTGCTCCCGCGCCAGGGCCAGCCGCTCGGGTGTACCGGGCAGCGGCGGGATCGGCCGGCCGCTGAGGGCGGCATCGATGCGGCCCACCAGCCAGGGGGCTCCCAGCGTGCCCCGGCCCACCATCACGCCGTCGGCGCCGGTGCGCTCCAGGCACTCGATGGCCTGCTCGGGGCCGCTGATGTCGCCGTTGGCGATCAGGGGAATGGAGAGGGCCCGCTTCACCCGGGCGATGGCGTCCCAGTCGGCTGAACCGGAGAAGCCCTGCTCACGGGTGCGGCCATGCAGGGTGAGGGCCTGGGCTCCGGCCCCCTGCAAGGCCAGGGCGAAGCCCACCGGATCGGAGGAGTCGCCGCACCAGCCCAGCCGCGTCTTGACGGTGACCGGCAGCGACACAGCCCCACTCACGGCCTCGACGATGCGGCAGGCCAGGGCCGGGTCGCGCAGCAGGCCGCTGCCGCCGCCCTTGCGGGCGATCTTGCGCACCGGGCAGCCCATGTTGATGTCGATCAGGAAGGCGCCGGCCGCCTCGGCCCGTCGGGCGGCCTCGGCCATCGCCAGGGGCCGGTGGTCGAAGAGCTGAACGGCGATCGGGCCGCGCTCGGCCTCCAGGCCCGCCAGCTTGTCGCCGCCGTGACCCAGCTCCAGGCTGGTGGCATTCACCATCTCGGTGAAGAGCAGGGCATCGGGTGCCCAGCGGCGCACGAAGCCACGAAAAATCCGGTCGCTCACTCCGGCCAGGGGTGACTGCAGCACGCGGCAGCGCAGGCTCCTCGGCGTGCCGCGACCCGGCAGGCTCAGGGGTGCATCGTGGAGGGAGCTGGAAGCCATGACCATGTCAGCGTCGTCAGCGTCGTCAGCGTCGCAGCCGCAGGGCGCAGCGGATCCCCAGCCACTCAGCCGGGCCCTTTTGATGATGATCCTCGACGATCGCCTCAGCGATCGTTTCGTCTGTGAGCTGATCTGGCGGCGGCTGGGCTACGGGCCCCAGGAGGAGGAGGCGATCTGGCTGGCGGGGCCCACCACGCCGCCCGCCTGGGCCGAAGCCTTCCCCCGGGCACCGGAGTTGATCGCCGAGCGCCCCCCCAGCGTGCGCCTCACCCGCTCCATCCCCGCCGAGCACAAGCAGCTGCTCAAAACCCAGCTGGGTTTCGCCGGCTACCGCATCGATGAGCTGGTGCCGCGCCGCACCCGCCGGGCCACGGCCGTGAGCTGGCTGCTGGCCGATCTGGCCAGCCGCGGCGAGGAGCTGCCTCCTCAGGGGCCGTTGCCGGAGCCCCAGGAGGCGATGTCGCCCGCGGATTAAAGACTGTGATGGAAGCAGCTTCACTCTGTAGGGTTGAAGCAAGACATCGTTGTTGAGATAAAAGTTCTTGGCGCTTCCAGTCGTCGCCATCATTGGGCGGCCCAATGTGGGGAAATCCACCCTGGTGAATCGGCTCTGCCGCAGCCGTGAGGCGATCGTGCACGATCAGCCGGGCGTCACCCGTGATCGCACCTACCAGGAAGGCTTCTGGGGGGATCGTCGCTTTCGGGTGGTGGACACCGGCGGCCTCGTCTTCGATGACGACAGCGAATTCCTGCCGGAGATCCGCGAGCAGGCCAGCCTGGCTTTGGCCGAAGCCTCGGTGGCGGTGGTGATCGTCGATGGCCAGCAGGGCCTCACCGCGGCTGATCAGGCCATCGCAGACTGGTTGCGCGGCCAGAAGGTGCCGGTGCTGGTGGCGGTGAACAAATGCGAATCGCCCGACCAGGGTCTGGCCATGGCCGCCGACTTCTGGGGTCTGGGTTTGGGGGAGCCTCATCCCGTCTCGGCCATCCACGGTGCCGGCACCGGTGATCTGCTTGATCAGGTGATCGGCTTCCTGCCCACCACCCCCGAAGAGGACACGGAAGAGCCGATCCAGCTGGCGATTATCGGCCGCCCCAACGTGGGCAAATCCAGCCTGCTCAACTCCATCTGCGGTGAAGCGCGGGCGATCGTCAGTCCGATCCGCGGCACCACCCGCGACACGATCGACACCACGATCGAGCGGGAAGGCAAGACCTGGAAGCTGCTTGACACCGCCGGCATCCGTCGTCGCCGCAGCGTCAGCTACGGCCCGGAATACTTCGGCATCAACCGCAGCTTCAAGGCGGTGGAGCGCAGCGATGTCTGCGTGATGGTGATCGATGCCCTTGATGGCGTCACCGAACAGGATCAACGGGTGGCGGGTCGCATCGAAGAGGACGGCCGCGCCTGCGTGATCGTGGTGAACAAGTGGGACGCGATCGAGAAGGACAGCCACACCATGGCGGCGATGGAGAAGGAGCTGCGCGCCAAGCTCTACTTCCTCGACTGGGCGCCGATGCTGTTCACCTCCGCCCTCACCGGCCAGCGGGTCGAGAGCATCTTTGCCCTGGCGATGCTGGCGGTGGAGCAGCACCGCCGCCGCGTCACCACCTCGGTGGTGAATGAGGTGCTGCAGGAGGCGGTGAGCTGGCGTTCGCCCCCCACCAGCCGCGGCGGCCGCCAGGGCCGCATCTACTACGGCACCCAGGTGGCCACTCGGCCCCCCAGCTTCACCCTGTTCGTCAACGACCCGAAGCTGTTCGGCGAAACCTACCGCCGTTATGTGGAGCGCCAGATCCGCGAAGGTCTGGGCTTCGACGGCTCACCGATCCGGCTGTTCTGGCGCGGCAAGCAGCAACGCGACGCCGAGAAGGAACTGTCCCGGCAGCAGAGCCGCTCAGCCTCCTGATGCGCAGCCTCTTGCTGGTGCGCCCCTGATGGACTGGCTGCGCCAGCTGCCGATCGGCCAGTACGTCGATGGTCAGCGGGGATGGCTGCGGCGGCTGGATGCCCGCCTCAAGCTGGCCTGGACCCTCGCCTTCCTGGTCACTCCGGTGCTGGCCGGCCCCCAGTGGCGTCTGTCTCTGGTGGCGCTGTTGCTGCTGATCACAGCGGTCTGTGGTCTGCCCTGGCGCCTGTGGCGGCGCAACCTGCCGCTGTTGCTGGTCCTCTGCCTGCTGGTGGGCCTGCTGGCGTCGCTGGTGCCGGTGGGGGTGGTGGCCTCCGCCAGCACCATGCGCTCCCCGCAGGAACTGCAGCTGGCTCCGGCCCCAGCCGGCCAGTCGGCACCCCGGCGCCTCGGCCTGCCCTGGGAGGTGCTGCGCTGGGGACCCATCCAGCTCGGACCCCTGCCGATCGGCCCGCTGGTGGTGAACCGCCGCTCCGCTGAGCTGGGTCTGAACAGCGCCACGCTGCTGTTCACCCTGCTGCACAGCGCCAACCTGCTGCTGCTCTCCACCCCGCCGGAGGAGCTGGTGTGGGCTCTGAGCTGGGTGATCACGCCGCTCGGAGCCCTGGGGCTGCCGGTGGAGCGGCTGGGCTTCACGCTGCTGCTCTCCCTGCGCTTCCTGCCGCTGGTGCAGGAGGAGTTCCAGAACCTGCTGCGCTCGATCGCCACCCGGGCGGTGAACCTCAAGAGTCTGGGCTGGAAGGGGGGGCTCGGCCTGATGCTTTCGGTGGCGGAGCGCCTGCTCGCCAACCTGCTGCTGCGCTCGGAGCAGGGGGCCGAAGCGCTGATGGCCCGCGGGGGGCACTGGGTGCCTCCGGCGCAGATGCGCCTGGTCCGGCAGGCCGCCCGCTGGCTGAATCTGGTGGCAGCAAGCGCACTTTTTCTCTTTCTTGGGCTGCGCTGGCAGTACGGTGCGCTGTAATTGGTAGCCATTTCAGCCGCGAGTGAGCGTCAACGCGACCACCGAGCGATACCTCAATCATCCGACTTTCGGGCTGCTCTATCGGGTGGCTCCTGCCGGTGAAGATCGCGATCTGTTCGCCACTCTCTACGCCCAGCGGATGTTCTTTCTGGTGACCTTGCAGCCAAGGGGGGCCCAGTTCGAGGTGATTCCGCTGATGGATGCCCGCCACGTGGCGGAGCAGAACCTAGCCCGGGCCCGGCGGGATGGCAGTGCCCATCTGCCCCGCTGGCGCCAGCTGTTCGATCAGACCTTCATCTGATCCCGCCGTGGCTTTGAGCTTGATGGGATGAGCATGGCCACATCCGCTGACGGCCTCGCCCAGCGGCTAGAGGACCTGCAGGGGCAGTTGCCGCCGCGGGCCCGCCTGCTGGCGGTCAGCAAGGGGCAACCGGCGCTCCGCCTGCGGGAGGCGGTGGGCCTGGGGCTGCGCAGCTTTGGCGAAAGCCGGCTGCAGGAGGCCCAGGCCAAACAGGCGGAGCTGGCCGACCTCGAACCGCTCGACTGGCATTTCATCGGCCGGCTGCAGGCCAACAAGGCTCGGGGGGTGCTGCGCCACTTCGGCACGATCCATTCCGTGGACAGTTTTGCCCTCGCAGAGCGCTTGCAGCGTATCGCCGCCGAGGAGCAGCTCAGCCCCCGGCTGTTCTTCCAGGTGAAGCTGCGGCCAGATCCCGGCAAGACGGGATTCGAGCCCCTTGAGCTGGAGCGCCTCTGGCCCCGGCTGCTGGCGCTGGAGCCGCTTCTGCCCGTGGGTCTGATGACGATCGCGCCCCTGGGGCTGGAGGCCGACCAGCGCTTCAGGCTCTTCCGCGACTGCGCGGAGCTGGCGGCGAGCCTGGGCCTTGGGGAGCTTTCGATGGGCATGAGCAACGACTGGTCCGAGGCGGTGCGGGCGGGCAGCACCTGGGTGCGGATCGGCTCGGCCCTGTTCGGCCCGAGGGCCTGATCTCTGTTTCGGAAATTGGTATCGAGGTTGTGTCCAGTTGCAACCAAAGGCGTGGGACGCTATGTAAGTACATCTCCATCCGAAGGTTCCAACGGTGTCGTTGTTTTCCCGCCTGCGTGCCGTCGTTTCCGGAGACGACTACCTAGAGGGTGACTACGACGACGAGCTGGACTACGACCCTGGCGATGCGCCCGCAAGCACGGCGTCCTCCAGTCGCCCCGCCCTCTCCAGCGGCAGTGCCCTGGCCCTGACCAGCGACTTCAGCAGCGACGATCCCTTCGGCTCCGTGGGTTCCTCCAGCAACGTCATCGGCATGCCGGGGCTGTCCTCCTCCGCGGCGGAGGTCACCTTGATGGAGCCGAGGAGCTTCGATGAGATGCCTCGGGCGATCCAGGCCCTGCGGGACCGCAAGACCGTGATCCTCAACCTCACGATGATGGAGCCCGACCAGGCCCAGCGGGCGGTGGATTTCGTGGCGGGTGGCACCTTCGCCATCGATGGCCACCAGGAGCGGGTGGGCGAGAGCATCTTCCTGTTCGCCCCCAGCTGTGTCACGGTCACCACCGCCAGCGGTGAAGAGCCCTCCTCGCCCACGATCGTCTCCAGCCGCGAGCCCGCTTCCGGCGAGAGCGATCCAGCTGCCCCCAGCCCGGCCTGGGGCCGCCAGGATTCCGCCACCGGCTTCAGCCTCTGAATCCCTCCCGTCTGGGTGTGATCGGTCTGGGTCGTATGGCCCGGGCACTTCTGCTGCCGCTGCTGGATCAGGGGGTGATTGCCCGCGATCAGGTGCAGGCGGTGGTGGCCAGCGAGGAGTCGGCCCACCGCCTTCAGGCTGAACTGGGTGTGGCCGTGGGCCTTGATGCGGCCCCCGCCTGGGCGGCCCCGGTGGTGCTGCTGGCGGTGAAGCCCCAGCTGCTGGACAAGGTTTCCGCTGCAGCGCCTCCACCGCCCGCCGCGGCTGATCCCCCCCTGCTGATTTCAGTGCTGGCCGGGGTCAGCCTGGAGCGGCTGCAGCGCTCCTTCCCGGGCTGGCGTTGCGTGCGGACCGTGCCCAACACCCCCTGCCTGGTGGGAGCGGGCATCACCGGCCTGGCCTGGGGCGACGATCTGCCCGCCGAGCAGCGCCAGTGGGTGCTGGATCTCTTCGCCCGCGTCGGTGTGGTCAAGGAGTTGCCCGAGGGCCAGCTGGATGGCCTGCTGGCTGTGGCCTCCTCCGGCCCGGCCCTGGCGGCGGTGCTGCTGGAGGCGTTTGCCGATGGTGGCGTGGCCGCAGGCTTGCCCCGGCCCCTGGCCTTGGAGCTGGCCCTGGGAATGATGAAGGGGTCGATCAAGCTGCTGGAGGAACAGGGCCTGCATCCCGCCGAGTTGAAGGACATGGTGACCAGCCCGGCGGGCACCACGATCGCGGCCCTGCGTCAGCTGGAGCAGGCGGGGGTGCGCAGTGCCCTGATCGAGGCGGTGCTTGCGGCGGCGGAACGCAGCCGAGCGCTGAACGCCGGCTAGGGCCTGCAGTGAGCCCACCAGCCAGCTGATCTGGTTCGGCGTTCTCAGGCCTTCTGCTTCTTCCCCAGGCGCGGCTCCTCGCCCGCCAGCAACCGCTTCAGGTTGCTGCGGTGTCGCCACACCACCAGCACGGTGGTGAGCACCGCCAGGGCCAGGTAGGCGGGCCTCAGGCCGGTGCCGGCTCCGGCAAAGGCCCCCAGCATCAACAGCGGCAGGCTCAGGGCCGCCACGATGCTGGAGAGAGAGACGATGCGGCTGATGGTGAGGCAGGCCAGAAAGGTGCCGAAGCAGGCCAGGCCCACCGCCGGCACCAGGCCCAGCAGCATCCCCAGCCCCGTGGCCACGGCCTTGCCCCCTTGGCCGCCCAGCCACACCGGCCAGATGTGACCCGCCAGGGCCGCCAGGCCGGCTCCCACCACCCACCAGTCGGTGAGAGGGGTGAAGCCGCTGGGCTGCAGCAGGGCCTTGGCCAGCAGCACCGCGGCAGTGCCCTTGAGCACATCCACCAGGAACACCACCAGGGCGGGGCCCTTGCCCAGCTGGCGCAGCACGTTCGTGGCCCCGGTGGAGCCGGAGCCCAGCTGGCGCAGGTCGATGCCAGCCAGCCAGCGGCCGGCCAGCCAGCCCGTGGGCAGCGAACCCAGCAAGTATCCCGCCGCCAGCAGCAGCAGGGGCAGGAGCGTCTGGCTCATGGCAGGTCCTGCTCCAGGGCCAGCTCGTTGGCGGTGGCGGCGAAGGCCAGCCAGAGGGGAAACTGCAGCACCGGGATGTCGACCACCTGCTCGGCGGCATCCACGACGATGAAGGGCAGCTCGCCGCGCTCCTCCAGTCGGTCGGCCCGCTCGATCAGGGCATCAGGCCGCTCGAACAGCACGATGCCGCTGTTGGGGCCGAAGTCTTCCCGGGCCAGGCCCAGGCAATCCTGCAGGCCGCGGCGCCACTCCCCGAGCCGCTCGGGCTCTCCGGCCAGCACCAGGGTCTGGAAGCGCTCGCCGTAGAGGTCGCCCAGGATCGCCACGGCTCCGGCGGTGATCAGGGCATTGCGGTTGCGGCTGCCGCTGCTGGCCTGGGCCCCCCGCCCGCCCTGGCTGAGGAACCAGTCGTCGAGCAGGGCGGCGGCGGCGGGCTCCAGGCTGCGCCGCAGCTTCCAGGGATCGGCATAGAAATCGGGCTGGCCCTGGAAGCTGGAGAGGCGATCGCGGATCAGCTCGGCGTCCTGGCTGAACTGGCCCGCCGCCGCCGGCGGCATCGGCTGAACTGCGGCCGCAGCCGCAGCAGCGGACGCCGCCGGCGCCGAGGGGGGAGGGTCGAGGGGGGAGGGCTGCAACTGCAGGGGCTGCACCACCAGCTCCATCAGCTCCGCCTGGCTGGCCAGGTCCTGCAGGGCCACCACCAGGTAGTCCTGGAAGCCCTTGAGCCGGCGGGCGATGCCATCGGCGCGGCCGCTGGGGCTGCCGTTGAGATCGGCGTCCAGCTGCTGCCGCCGCTGCTCCAGGGCCTCGATCTCCCCCAGCAGCGTCGCCCGGCGCTCACGCAAGTCGAGGAGAGCCAGCTCCAGCAGCTCCTCGCGAGTGGCGGGCTCGGGATGGTGCTCAGGGCTGGGCTCTGTGGGGGGGGTGGGGTCGCTCATGGCAGGGCGCTGAGGTGGAGCTCCAGCTGTTGACGCAGGGCGGTGGCATCAAAGATCACCGGCAGCAGGTGGGGACTCTGGCGTTCACGGAAATAAAACAGCACCGGCAGGGGCCCCCAGAACACCGTCCAGCCGAGCCAGTCGCTGTAGGGGAAGCGGCGCAGCAGCCTGGAGCGGCTCCACACCAGCAGGGCCTCGTCGCTGAACTGCAGGCGCAGCAGCAGGGTCTGCAGCAACAGGAACAGCCCCAGCACGCCCACCACCCCGGCGGCGATCGGTGCCCCATTCCAGACGCGCTGAAGGGGTAGCAGCGCCAGCCCCAGGGCAAGGATCCCCAGGGGCAGCCAGGGCCGCGGCGCCAGGATCACCCCGGCGGCCGGATCAGGACCGCTCGACCCTGGACTTGTTGAAGGTGTCATCGCCCCATGCTGCAGCGCCTGCCCCCCCGTTGACCAGCTCAGGTCCCGAAGAGCACCTGGGTGAGCACCACATCCACCAGGCTCACCGTCACCAGGATCATCACCACGGCGCCGGTGGTGCTGGTGCCCACCTCCTTGGGCCCTCCCCGGGTGGTGAGGCCCCAGCCACAGGCGATCACGGCGATCTGCAGGCCGAACACCAGGGCCTTCACCAGCATCGAGGGCAGGTCGGAGGGCTCCATCCAGGTGCGCACCGAGTTCCAGAACACCGAGGGGGGAATCGAATAGAGGAGGGTGCTGCTCACTTGGCCCGACCAGATCCCCACCACGAAAAACATCAGGCACTGCACCGGCGCCATGATCACCAGCGCCAGTACCCGGGGCACCACCAGATATTCCACCGGATCGGTGCGCAGCATCGTGATCGCATCGATCTGCTCGGTCACCTGCATGGTGCCCAGCTGGGCGGCATAGGCCGTGGCCACTTTTCCGGTGAGCAGGGTGGCGGTGAGAAGCGGCGCGATCTCCCGAGCCAGCCCTAGGGCGAGGATGCCGCCCACCGAGAAGCCGGCCCCTTGGCGGGTCAGCTCTGCTGCCACCTGGATGTTGAACACCGTGCCCACGGCCAGGGCGGTGATGAACACGATCAGGAAGCTGCCGGGTCCGGCCTCGAGCATCTGTTCGAAGAGGTCGTTGAGATTGATGCGGCCCTTGGCCAGGGCGGAGATGGCCTGGCCGCCGATCAGGGCACTGCTGCCCAGCCGCCTGATGTAACGGGGAATCCTCATGGACTGAGCGCTGGCCGCCGCTGCCGCTCCGGCCAGCGGCGCATCACCACCAGCCCCACCATGATCAGCACCACCGGGATGATGCCCATGCACAGCCGGATCGTGAGCAGGGCCGAGTCGGGCTGGAGCAGCCCCTGGGCAGCCTTGTAACCGCTGACGCTGAGGACGTTGCCCAGCACGAACACCGCCACGCCGATGCCCAGCTTCTGGGTGATCACCATCCAGGCGGTGTAGAGGCCGGCGGGTTTGTCGGGATCAGCATCAATGGCATCGGGCAGCAGAGCCCAGGGGATCAGGTAGGCGGTGGCGGCACCCAGGCCCACCAGCATGATCGTGGCCACCAGCAGGGTCAGATTCAACAGATTGCCGGCCGAGCCGATCGGTGAGACCTGCGGATTGAGCGGCACCAGCACCATTGCCGCCATGCAGCCCAGCACCCAGAGGCCCACGCCCCAGCGCAGGGCATGCACCCGGCCGTGCCAGTAGGCCACCCAGCTCCAGAGCTGCAGGCCCGCCAGGGCACTGAGCTGGAAGGGAATCAGGATCCAGGTGCTCCAGGTCTCGGGGATGCGCATCACCACCGTGAGGAAGATCAGCGACACCGGTTGCATCAGTTGCAGTGCGCACCAGAGCAGCAGGTAGAGCGCCAGCACCCGCAAGAAGCGGCCATTGCGGCTGATTCGCCTCAGCTGCTTTCGGATCGGTTCGGGATGGCCGCTGGGGCGTTGGCAGTGGCGGGCGAAGGGGGCCAGCCCCCAGGCGCAGATCAGGCTGGTGACGGTGATCAGCACCCCTGAGATCAGGCCCATGCGCAGGTATCCCTCGGCGCCGCCCCCTACCAGCAGGGCTCCCAGCACCAGCCCGCTCAGGCCGGCGATGATCGATCCGGTGAAGCGCAGGGCGTTGAGCCGGGTGCGCAGGGGCGTGTCAGTGGTGAGCTCACAGGCCAGGGCCGAGTAGGGCAGGTTGACGCAGGTGTACAGCCCCATCGCCACCAGCTGGATCAGCACGAAGACGACGAACTTCTGCCAGTCGTTGCCGGGGGGCACCCACCACAACGCCGCCATGCTCAGCCCGAGGGGCACGGCGCTGAAGGCGATCCAGGGAATGCGTGGTCCCCAGCGGCTCTTGGTGTGGTCGCTGAGGAAGCCGACGATCGGGTCGTTGATGCCGTCCCAGAGCTTGATCACCATCAGCACCAGGCCCGCCATCCAGGCCGGCAGCCCCGCCACCCCGGTGTAGAAGACGAACAGGTAGAATCCGAGCAGGGTAGCCGCCATGCCGGTGCCGGCGTCGCCGAGGCTGTAGGACCAGAGCATCCGCTGGCGGGCTGCGCCGCTGAGGCTGGATGCATCGCTGACGGGCCTGGTGCCCTGGGGGCTCAGCGTGGTCTCGGGGGAGGTCAAGAAGGCTGTCCCAGGCGCAGGTCATAATGCTGCAACCCAGCACTCAGCGCGGCCACGGGGCCGGGATGGGCAACCAGCAACGGTACGCATGTACTGCTGCGGGCGTAGTTTAGTGGTAAAACCTCAGCCTTCCAAGCTGATGATGCGGGTTCGATTCCCGCCGCCCGCTTCCTATTCTCAATAAGGGTTTTCGGCTGAAAGTCCTTGCTGTCACAGGCTTTCAGCCCGCCTGCCGCAGCCAGCCCCTGATCGCCCGTGCCAGGCTGTGAGACGAAACATCTCACAAGCCGGCGGCCCGTGACTGGGAGGTGACGATCAGGACCGTGGTGTTTCACGCGCTGTCTCAGCGGGGGTGCCGGAGGGGCTGGACGGTTCTGAATCACCGTGGCCACCCGCGGCTGAACATTGCCGCGGGTGCTGGCCGATGCCGCCTGGCCTCGGTGGTGGTTATGTAGGCCACTACCTGATGAGCCGACCCCTCTGGAAGGAGCTGCGGCGCGAGTACGAGGCCAAGGGGGAGAAGCTCGTGCCTTATTCCTGCAGACATGGCTACGCCCACCGTGCTCACGTGATCTGCGACCTGCCCCCGAAGGTGGTGGACGCGGCGATGGGCCACAGCGTGCAGACCCACCTGGCCGCTTACAGCCGCTGGTGCGGCGACGACGTGGTGGATGACGCCTTCGCCAAGGCGGAGCAGCGCCTGCTTGCCTCCTGAGGCCGCCTCGTCACAAGCCCAAGACCACAGCAGGACTCCGAGGCCAGTGACAAGTTGGCCCGGCCGACCATCTGCAGGTAAAGGCTCAGGCTGGGGTGGGGCGCATCAGGATCGCCCCGCCGACTGAGGGGATGTCGGTGCCCTCGGAAATGATCATGCAGCTGGTGAGCACCTCCACCTCGCCGGTGCCTAGCCCGGCGATCAAGTGCCTGCGCTCTTCTGCTGGGGTGCCGCCACTGACTGCCGCGGGAGAGCGGCCCTGCCCGCCACCACCCCCAACACCGGCCCCGCTGCCGACCGGAGCCCTGCGGTGCCTGCTCAGGCCTGAGACAGTGCCTGAATTCAGATCGGGGGGTTAGGCAGAGTGATCAGAGCGGTTCGGTGCCTTCACTGAGGATCGCCAGGTAGGCGTCATAGGCGAACAGCCGATTTCGACGCCCTCCAGTGATTTCCCGGGCGATGCCGAGGCCCACCAGGGTTTCGATCGCCTTGCTGGCTGTTGGAAAACTCAGACCACTCAACTCCCTGAGCTGGTTGACGCTGGTGAGCGGTCGTCGTCGCAGGGTCCTGTAGCACTGCTGCACACTCACCCCGGAGCGGCCGAGCCCCATCAGTCGTGCCTGATCGACGCGGAACAGCTCCAGCAACCGCTGGGCCGTCGCCACGGCGCCCGATGCCGTGCTCTCGACCCCCTCGAGAAAAAAATCGATCCATGCCTCCCAGTCGCCGTTCTGACGCACGCCGTCCAGCAGCTCGTAGTAGCGGCTTCGGTGCTGCTTGAAGAACAGGCTCAGGTAGAGCAGCGGTTGCCCCAGTACGCCTGCCTCAATCAGCATCAGCACGATCAGCAGTCGGCCAAGGCGGCCGTTGCCGTCGAGGAACGGGTGGATCGTCTCGAACTGCACGTGGGCCAGGGCGGCGCGCACCAGCACCGGCAGGGTGTGCTCGCCCTCGGGCCCGCCGTGAATGAACTGCTCCAACGCGGCCATGCAGTCCTCCACCAGTCCCGGCGGCGGAGGCACGAAGCTGGCGTTGCCTGGCCGGGTGCCGCCGATCCAGTTCTGGCTGCGTCGGAACTCGCCAGGCAGCCGATCGGCGCCACGGCCCCGGGCCAGCAGCCGGGCGTGGATTTCCCGCAGCAGCCGTGAGGACAGCGGGAATCCTTCCGCATGCCTGGTCAGGCCATGCTCTAGCCCTGCCACGTAACTGGAGACCTCCACCACGTCATCGAACGGAAGGCCGGGTGCTCCCTCCAGTTCAAACAGCAGCAGATCGGAAAGGGATGACTGGGTGCCTTCGATCTGGGAGGAAAGCAAGGCTTCCCGCCGCACGTAGGCGTAGAGAAACAGCTCTGGATCGGGGAGCAGGGATGAGACCCCATCCAGGCGACCGCAGGCCAGAAGGGCCTGCTCATGCAGGGTCTGCAGCGGTCCTTCCAGCACCACAGGCGGCTTCGGTGGCAGCGGCGCCGGCACGAAGGCCCGCACCGCTTCTCCGGCGGTGCTGGTGATCTCGTAGCGCCCGGTGGTGTCGCGCCGCATGGAGCCTCCCTGGGGCGAACCTTGAATACACCTTGAGCTTATTCAAGACTGAGCTGAATTACTTGAATAAGGCCCGGGTGACTCGTGGATCCCCGGCCAGCAGTCTCGCCTGTCCCGTCGCCGTCTCGGTGGCTTGTCGGATGTCGATCGGTGTTTCGCCCGCCCCTGTGGCGCCAAGGGCTTTTGGAGGCAAAACAGCTCACCAAAAAATTTCACATAGCGCGTTTTTCTTGTTGAGAAGTCAGGCAGTGCAATGAGACTGGGTGATCTATGGATCAGCTTTCCAATCTGATGATGCGGGTTCGATTCCCGCCGCCCGCTTGTTTCTTCAGAGCCCCGTCGCCTCAATCAGGTGGGGGGCCAGCAGCAGCATCAGGCTGCGGCCCATGAGCGGGGCCTCGCTGGCGGAGCCCCAGGGCTGGGGGTTTTCGGCCAGCCGATCGCCATCGATCTCGCCGGTGTCGATCACCCGCAACCAGCCTCCGCTGGCCTCGGGCAGCTTGAAGACCATCGGCTGGTAGTAGGCATTCATGCCGCACCAGAGCAGGGGGCCGTGGCGCAGGTCGTGCAGGCTCCAGGCCAGGCTGTGGGACCAGCTGCCCCAGTCGGGTTGGAGCAGCTCCACCCCGTGCCACTCGCGCCAGATGAGATCCCGTTCGCCGGGCCTGGAGGGGGGGCTGTCGGCGTGGGGGGTCTCGGGGTTGAGCAGGCCCTCGAGCCGGCGGCGTAGGCGCACCAGACGGCTTACGTAGCGATGCAGGCGCTGGTCCTCCTCGTCGGGGCGCCAGTGCATCCAGCCCAGGGGGTTGTTCTGGCACCAGGTGTTGTTGTTGCCCCCCTGGCTGCGGCGCACCTCGTCGCCCATCAGCAGCATCGGCACCCCGGGTGCCAGCAGCAGGGTGCCCAGCAGGTTGCGGATCTGGCGGTTGCGCAGTTCGTTGACCTGCGAATCGCTGCAGGGCCCCTCAACGCCGTGGTTCCAGCTGTTGTTGTGGTTGTCGCCGTCGCGGTTGTCCTCGCCGTTGGCCAGGTTGTGCTTGCGGTCGTAGCTGACCAGATCGGCGAGGGTGAAGCCGTCGTGGGCTGTGATGAAGGTGATGCTGCGGCCCGCCGTGGCCGGCCTGCCGCCGTAGAGATCAGGGCTGCCGGAGAGACGCTGGGCCATCAACCAGCTGCCGCTGTCGTCCCCTTTCCAGAAGCGGCGCACGTCGTCGCGGAAGCGGCCGTTCCAGGTGCCCATCCGCCGTGCCGGGAAGTCATTGAGCCGGTAAAGGCCACCGCAATCCCACGGTTCGCTCACCAGCTTGAGGTCGCTCAGCTCGGGGTCGGCCTCGATCTCCTCGAACAGGGGCGGTTGGTCGAGCGGGGCCAGCTCTTCGCCGCGGCTGAGGGCGATGCCGAGATCGAAGCGGAAGCCGTCGATGCCCAGCTCCAGGGCCCAGCAGCGCATGGATTCCAGCAGCAGCCGCCGCGCCAGGGGACGGTTGGCGGCAATGGTGTTACCGCAGCCGGTGACGTCCATGTAGTCGCACCGGCTGTTCTGGTGGTAGTAGAGGCGGTCCGCCAGTCCACGCCAGCTCAGAGTGGGCCCGTCCTGGTTGCCTTCGCTGGTGTGGTTGTAGACCACGTCGAGCAGCACCTCCATCCCGGCCTGGTGGCAGGCGGTGACCAGCTGACGCACCTGCTGGCGCCCCGCCAGCGGGTCGTCGCCCACCAGATAGCCCTGGTGGGGCGCCATCCAGCTCAGTGGGCTGTAGCCCCAGTAGTTCTGGCGTCCGTGGGGGGCATCCTGGGGATCGAAGGCCATCACCGGCAGCAACTCCAGGGCGGTGACGCCCAGGCTGCGCAGGTAGGGCAGGGAGTCGATCACGCCCAGCAGGCTGCCCTGACGCTCGGGGGGCACGGGACTGCCCTGGCCCCGGCTGAGCCCGCCCACATGCAGCTCGTAGATCACCGTGGTCTGCCAGCTGTGGCGGGGCCTCGGCGCGGCCACGAAATCGAAGTGATCCCGCTCCGTCACCACGCCTTTCAGGCAGGTGGCGGTGTTGGGGATGGCGCCGATGGCGTCACCGCGGCGGTAGACATCCCAGCCGCTGATCGCCCGGGCGCAGGGATCCAGCAGCACCTTCGATGGGTTGAAGCCGTGCCCCCCCGGCAGCAGGGGCCCATAGACGCGGTAGCCGTAGCAGGTGCCGACGCCGATCCCCTCCACCTCCACATGCCAGTGGTCGCCGGAGCGATGGCGCAGATCCAGGGGAACGATCCGGAAGGGCTCGGGCGAGCTGCCGCGTGCGAACAGCAGCAACTCCACCCTGGTGGCCGATGGGGCCACCAGGGAGAAGTTCACCCCCCGGGCGGTGAGCGCCGCCCCGAGGGGCCAGGGATGTCCGAGCTGTATCGAAGACAAAGACCCGGGTGACCTGACGTCTCAAGCTAGTGCTGTGCAGGGGCGATGGCCCCCGGGGGGCGTCCATGGCGGATCAGGACAGCGGCGAGGCGGCCATTCCGCTGACCACCGAGGCGGCCATGGAGGCGGGGCGGCCGCCTACGCCTGTGCTTCCCGGTCTGTGGGTGTTCGCCCCCAACCGCGACAGCCTCGGAGGCACCTCCTGGCTGCTGGCCCCCCCGGGGCTGCCGCCGCTGCTGATCGATCTGCCGGCCTACACCGCCGCCAACCTGGCGGCCCTGAGCTCTGCCGGTGACGCCGCCGGCACGATCCTGCTCACCAGCCGCGAGGGCCATGGGCGTTGCCGCCGCTTTCAGCAGGCGCTGGGCTGGCCGGTGCGGCTTCAGGAGCAGGAGGCCTATCTGCTACCTGGGGTGGCGGGCCTGGTCCCCTTCGCTGAGGCCCTGGATCTGGGCGGAGGCGTGCGGGCGCTCTGGACGCCGGGGACCACACCGGGGGCCTGCGTGGTCCATGCGGCCGGGGATCTCGATCTGCTCTTCTGCGGTCGCCTGCTGGTGCCGACCGCCCCGGGGGAGGCCCGCCCACTGCGCACGTCCCGCACCTTTCACTGGCGACGGCAGCAGCGCAGCCTCGAGGCACTGCGCGACTGGCTGCCGCCGGCCTCCCCCCGCTGGATCGCCAGCGGTGCCGGCCTTGGGGCCCTTCAGGGAGAGAAATTGATTGCTGGTGGCCGCGCTCTGCTGGATCGACTGCTGGATCGCGAGCTGGAGGACTGAGCGGGCCGGAGGGCGGAACGGCCGGGTTCGAGGCTGCTGTGGTGCAAGATCGTCGGTCCGACGGGCTTTTTGGTTGCCCAGACCGCCCTTCCCCCATACGATTGGCGCGCTGTACCGTTCCGGCGCCGGCGAGAGGGTGTTTTTCCGCTCCGCCCAGCTCCCGCACTCTCCTGAAGGTTTTCGCCTCCGATGAACAAAGCTGATCTCGTCAACCTCGTTGCGGTTCGCACCGAACTGACCAAGACCGAAGTGTCCAAGATCGTCGACGCCGCGATCGAGACGATCGTCGATTCCGTTGTGGAAGGGAAGAAGGTCTCGATTCTGGGTTTCGGTTCCTTTGAAGCCCGCGAGCGCTCCGCCCGCCAGGGGCTCAACCCCAAGACCGGCGAAAAGATCAAGATCCCGGCCAAGCGGGTGCCGGCCTTCACCGCCGGTAAGCAGTTCAAGGACAAGGTCCAGAGCTGAGCTCTGGGGCTTGATCTCCCCTCCCGGCTCGAGGCCCTGATCGAGGCGGCAGACCAGCGCCGCCTCCAGGGCCCCACCGGGCGATTCGCCCCCTCTCCGAGCGGCCCTCTGCATCTGGGCAACCTGCGCACGGCCCTGCTGGCCTGGTTGCAGGCCCGGCTCAGTGGGGGGCGTTTTCTGTTGCGCCATGACGACCTCGATCGCCCGCGCCAGCGCCCTGGAGCGATCGAGTCGATCGAGGCCGATCTCAGCTGGCTGGGGATCAGCTGGGATGGTCCTCCCGTGCGCCAGAGCGAGCGCACGGGGCTCTATGCCTCCGTGCTCTCGGCGTTGCGCCGAGGCGGCGCCCTCTATCCCTGCCGCTGCAGCCGCCGGATGCTGGCGGATGGAGCGGCGCCCCATGGCGGCTGGCCGCTCTATCCGGGCACCTGCCGGGATCGGGAGGTGGGCTGGGGCCCCGTCGATGGCAGGCTGCCCAGCTGGCGGTTGAGGCTGGAGCCGGGGCCCCTGCGCTGGAGGGAGGAGATCGGTGCCAGGGGTTGCCTGGAGGCGGCCACCGAGGTGGGCGATGTGGTGCTGCGCCGCGCCGATGGTGTCCTCGCTTATCACCTCACCTCAGCCGTGGATGATCTGCTGCTGGCGGTGACCACGGTGGTGCGCGGCGCTGACCTCTGGCGTTCGACGGCGCCGCAGGTGGCGGTGAGCGAGTGCCTGGGGCGGCCGTTTGCCACCACCTGGCATGGGCCCCTCTGGCTGGATGAGGCCGGCGAGCGGCTGGCCAAGCGGCAGGGGGCTCCGGGGCTGGAGCCACTGCGCCAGGAGGGCCTCGATGCGGCTGGGGTGATCGGCAGGATGGCGGCAAGCCTGGATCTGGTGCCGGCCGGCAGCCGCCTGAGTGCGGTGGAACTGCTGCAGGACCTGAATTTGTCGCGCCTGAAGGCCCAACTGCGGCGCAGGATCTGAGGGCTGGGAACTCTTAAGGAAGGTTTCGGGATCAAAGGCCGACCTTTGATCCCAGACTGTTGAACGAAGCACCGGAGCCTTTGCTCGTGTCCAGCTCCAGTCCGGAACGCCTTGTCAGTCCGGAATATTTGGCTCGTGATGGAACCGTTTCACGGGTGGTGGTGTCGTTCCCCGGCGCCTTTGAAACAGCTTCTGAACTCGCGGCCACTGAACCGTTCTCCCACGGTGGCACCCATCCAGCCCATCCATCTCCCTCGGTGAGGGGCTCAGCACAGAGGGCCAGCCAGCGCTGCAGCCACTGCGGTGGCAGTGGTGTGTTGCGTCTGGGGGGGCGCAGCTTCCGCACCTGCCTCGACTGCCTCGGCCAGGGCAGCCTTGCTGATCATCTGGCCGCCCCTCGCGACATCAGCGCTGCTTGAGTTTCTTCTGGCGCCAGATAAAGAAGACCGTCGTGGCCACGACCACCCCCAGGGGCACGGCGGTGAGCAGCAGCAGGATCACGGCGGTCCAGTCGGTGTACATGGCTGCTCAAGGGAAGAGAAGATCTCATCATCCCAGCCCCCAGGGGCTCGGGCCCTCAGCAGATCCGGGGCAGTAACTCACCTCGGCCCAGTTCCAGCGGGCGGAGCACTCCCAGGGAGGTTTCCAGCAGCACGGCCTCGCCGCCGATTCGGCCGATGAGCGCGGCGCTGGGTTGCTCTCGGCTCAGCAGCTTCAGGGCCTCCTGCGCCTGAGCCGCCGGCAGCATCAGCACGAAGCGCCCCTCGCTGGCCATGGTGAGCGAATCGAGGCCCAGCAGATCGCAGGCTGCGGCCACGGCGCCATGGACCGGCACCAGCGGCTCCTGCACCAGGGCCCCCAGGCCGGCATCGCGGCAGAGTTCATGCAAGGCCGATGCCAGTCCGCCGCGGGTGAGATCGCGCAGGGCATGAATCTCCAGGCCGGCCGCCAGCAACGCCTGGACGCTGCCGTGAAGCGGGGCCAAATCGCTCTCCAGGCTGGTGCTGAAGCCCAGCTCCTCCCGGGCCGCCAGGATGGCCACGCCGTGGCGGCCCAGGTCGCCACTCACCAGGATCGCGTCGCCAGGGCGGATGGCCGCCGGCCCGATCGCCACTCCCGGGGGGATGCGGCCCATGCCGGCGGTGGTCATGAAGAGGCCATCGGCCTTGCCCCGCTCCACCACCTTGGTGTCGCCGGTGACGATCGACACGCCGCAGCGCCCGGCGGCGGCGGCGGCCGAGCGCAGCACCCGGCTGAGGGTGTCCAGGGGCAGCCCCTCCTCCAGGATCAGGCTGAGGCTGAGGGCCAGGGGCGTGGCCCCCACCATCGCCAGGTCGTTGACGGTGCCGATCACTGCCAGGGAGCCGATGTCGCCGCCGGGAAACTCCAGCGGCTGCACCACATGGCCGTCGGTGCTGAAGGCCAGCTCGCCGGCCTCGGCTGGCAGGGTGGCGGCATCGAGCAGCACACCGCCCGCGCTGCCGAGGGCCGGCAGGATCAGCTGCTCCAGCAACCGCTGGCTGAGCAGACCGCCGCCGCCGTGGCCGAGCAGCACGACTTCGCCGTCGTCGGGGCTGATCGGACATGGGAACTGCAGCGGTGTGGCCATGGTTCAGGCCCGCTGGCGGTAACGCCAGTAGGCGGCGCAGGCCCCCTCCGCCGACACCATCGGCGCCCCCAGGGGCCGCTCGGGGCTGCAGCCACGGCCAAAGCGGGGACAGGCGTCCGGACGGACCAGGCCCTGCAGCACCTGGCCGCTGATGCAGCCTTGGTCGCCGTTGCCGTTGCCGGCAGGGGCCGGTGGGGCGGCGGTCGGGAAGCGGCGCTCCGCGTCGAGGGCGTCGTAGGGGGGGCGCAGGCTGAGGCCGCTGGCTGGCAGCACCCCCAGGCCGCGCCAGTGTCGGTCGCTGCGGCAGAACACCCGCTCGATCAGGGCCCGGGCCGCGGCATTGCCCTCGCCGGCTCCGGCCTGTGGGTAGGCGTCCTCCACCCGGCCCTCGCCCCGCTCCAGCTGACGCACGGCCCGCAGGATCCCCTCCAGCAGATCGACGGGCTCGAAGCCGGTGATCACGATCGGCAATCGCAGGCGTGCCGCGATCGGCTCGTACTCCTGGCGGCCCATCACGGTGCAGACATGGCCCGCCGCCAGAAAGCCCTGCACCCGGCAGCCGGGGGCGGCCAGGATTGCCTCCATCGCCGGCGGCACGCGCACGTGGGCCACCAGCAGGCTGAGGTTCTGCGTGCCGCTGCTCCAGGCCTGGTGGGCCAGCAGCGCCGTGGCAGGGGCCGTGGTCTCAAAGCCCACCGCGAAGAACACCACCTGCCGCTCGGGATGGGCCCTCGCCAGGGTCAGCGCATCGAGGGGGGCGGTCACCAGGCGGACATCGGCGCCAGCGGCGCGGGCCTGGAGCAGGTGGGCGGGCCCCGTGCCCGGCACCCGCAGCATGTCGCCGTAAGAGCAGAGGATCACGTCCTGAAGGGCTGCCAGCTGCAGGGCCCGATCGATCGTTTCCGCAGCGGTGACACAGACCGGACAACCTGGCCCGTGGATCAGCTCCAGCTGCGGCGGGATGAGCTGATCGAGCCCGTGGCGCAGGATCGCGTGGGTCTGGCCGCCGCACACTTCCATCAGGGTCCAGCTGCGGCTGATCTCGGCGTGTAGGGCGTCGAGCAGGTGGTGCACCCGCTTGCTCGCACTAGACGAGTGGGTGTCGCTGGGGCTCATGGTTCCCAGGCCATGCCCGGCGGCTCAACGGAGATGGCCTGCAGATACTGGGCCCGCTCGTAGCTGGCGGGGTCGGGGCAGCGCCGCTGGCTCATGCAGCCCAGCAGCTCGCGGGCGGAGCCATGGCCATGCTCCTCAAGCCAGTGACTCAACTCGGCGCGGAGCGTCTGGAGGTGCTGCGGGCCATGGCGCAGCAGTGCCGAGACCACCAGCGTCGCGCTGGCGCCCACCATCAGCATTCGCACCACATCGGTGCCGTGGCTGATGCCGCCGCTGGCGGCGAACTGAAGGGGAACCCGACCGTGCAGGAGAGCGATCCAGCGCAGGGGGAGCCGCTGATCTGCCGCTGAACTGAGCAGCAGGTTTGAGCAGGGCTCCAGGGTCTCGATGTCGATGTCGGGCTGGTAGAAGCGGTTGAACAGCACCAGGGCGCTGGCGCCGGCGGCCTTCAGGGCGTGGGCCAGGTGGCTGAGATTGGTGTAATAGGGGCTGAGCTTCACCGCCACGGGCAGGCTTGTGGCCGCGCAGACGCTGCGCACGATCGCCACCTGGGCCGCTTCCATGGCGTTGGCGTCAATCGTCCGGTCGGTGGGGACCGCATAGAGGTTGAGCTCGATCGCGGCGGCACCGGCCTGTTCCACGGCCTGGGCGATCGCTTCCCAGTGGCCCTCCTCCGTGCCGTTGAGGCTGGCGATGATCGGAATGTCGACCCGCCGACAGGCGGTTTCGATCTCGTGGAGGTAGCCCTCGATTCCCAGGTGGCGCGGCTCGAGGCTGGGCAGGTAGCTGAGGGCTTCGGCGTAGCTCTCGCTGCCCAGATGCCGATGGTGGTCCCAGTTTTGCCAGTCGCGCTCGATCTGCTCCAGGAAGAGGGAGTGGAGCACCACCGCCGCGGCCCCGGCCTCGGCCAGGCGGGGGATCCGATCAGGGTCAGCGCTCAGGGGGGCGGCCGCCCCCACCACCAGCGGCGAGTCCAGGGGCAGGCCGAGGTAGTCGCTGCTGAGGTCGGGTCCGCTCATGGTTCCGCCATCCGCTGGTAGCGCTCCCAGCGCTGGCGCGCCTCTTGCTGAGCCTGACGGGTCAGGTCCCGTGCCTGCTGCGGATGGCTGTAGGTCAGCATCCGGAAGCGGTTCTCGCTGGCCATCGCCTCCGCCATCGGCAGCGATGGGGCCCGCGAATCCAGGACCAGGGGGTTTTCACCCCGCTCGGCGCGGCGCGGGTCGTGGCGGTAGAGCAGCCAGCGCCCCGAGTCCACGGCCCGCTTCTGCTGCGTCATGCCCTGCGCCATGTCGATGCCATGGGCGATGCAGTGGGAGTAGGCCAGGATCAGCGAAGGACCGGGGAAGGATTCCGCCTCCAGGAATGCCCTGAGGGTTTGTTCGTCGCGGGCACCCATCGCCACGCTGGCCACGTAGACGTGGCCATACGACATCGCCATCAGCCCCAGGTCCTTCTTGGAGGTGGCCTTGCCGCCGCTGGCGAACTTGGCCACGGCTCCCATTGGGGTGGCCTTCGACATCTGGCCGCCGGTGTTGGAGTACACCTCGGTGTCGAGCACCAGGATGTTGACGTCGGCGCCGCTGGCCAGAACATGGTCGATGCCGGCGGAGCCGATGTCGTAGGCCCAGCCGTCGCCGCCGATCAGCCAGACGCTCCGTTTCACCAGATCGTCGGCGAGGGAGAGCAGGGTGCGGGCGGCCTCGGTGTCAGGGCACTGGGCGCGGGCTGAGCCGTCCACTTCGAGGCGCTGCTGCAGCAGCGCGCGCAGCTCCAGCACCCGCTGCCGCTGTTCGTGGATGCCCGCCTCGTCCGTCTGATCCGCGCCGATCAGGGCCTCGACGAGGGGCGCTGGCAGCCAGGCAGCGGCTGGGGCGGCGAGCTGCCGCAGCTGGTGCTCGGCGATGGTCCGGCGCTGGTCGAAGGCGAGGCGGAAGCCGAGGCCGAACTCGGCGTTGTCTTCGAACAGGGAGTTGCTCCAGGCGGGGCCGCGGCCTTCGCCATTGGCGCTCCAGGGGGTGGTGGGCAGGTTGCCGCCGTAGATCGAGGAGCATCCGGTGGCGTTGGCCACCACCATGCGGTCGCCGAAGAGCTGGCTGGCGAGCTTGATGTAGGGGGTTTCACCGCAGCCGGCGCAGGCTCCGGAGAACTCGAACAGGGGCTCCTGGAGCTGCTGCTGACGGATGTGGCGCAGGTCGAGGTCGCGGCGGTCGGGGCTGGGCAGGCCCAGGGCGTAGTCCCAGTGGTGGCGAAGCTTCTGGCGCAGGGGGCGTTGGGGGGCCATGTTGATCGCCTTGCGCCGGGGCTCGGTGCGGTCGCGGGCCGGGCAGACCTCCACACAGAGGCCACAGCCGGTGCAGTCTTCGCCGGCCACCTGCAGGCTGAAGCTGAGGCCGCTCCAATGGGGGTCGCGGGCGGCCGTGCTCACGAAGCCCTCTGGCGCGTCAGCCAGGGTCGACGGCTCCACCACCTTGGCCCGGATCGCGGCGTGGGGACAGACCATCACGCACTTGCCGCATTGCACGCAGAGGTCGGCTTCCCAGACAGGGACAGATTCGGCGATGTTGCGCTTCTCCCAGCGGGCCGTGCCGGAGGCGAAGGTGCCATCCGGAGGCAGGGCACTCACGGGCAGGCGATCCCCCTGGCGTGCCAGCTGCGGCCCGATCAACTCACGCACCCAGGCCGGCGCAGAGGCCAGGGGGGGCGGCAGCGCCTCCCGCTCGGCCCCCAACGCGCTCTCGCCCACCGTTCCGATCGGCATCGGCCGCAGGCGGCTCAGGGCCATGTCGACGGCCAACAGGTTGCTGCGCACCACCCGCTCGCCCTTGCCGCCGTAGCTGTGGCGGATCGCGCCGCGGATCCCCTCGAGGGCCTGCTCCAGCGGCAACACCCCGGCGGCGGCGAAGAAGGCCACCTGCATCACGGTGTTGATCCGTTCGCCCAGACCGAGTTCCTGGGCGATCGCCGAGGCCTCGATCGCCAGCACCTTGAGATCGCGCTCGACGATCTGCTCCTGCACCGCGCGGGGCAGCCGAGGCCACAACTGCTCTGCCGGCCATGGACTGTTCAGCAATAGGGTGGCCCCTGGCAGGGCTTCAGCCAGCAGATCGAAGTGCTCAAAGAAGTCCCAGTGGTGGCAAGCCACTAGGCGGGCCTGGCGCACCAGGTAGGTGGAGCGGATCGGCTCCGGTCCGAAGCGCAGGTGGGAGACCGTGACCGCCCCCGACTTCTTGGAGTCGTAGACGAAATAGCCCTGGGCGTGCAGCGCAGTGGCCGCCCCGATGATCTTGATGGTGTTCTTGCAGGCCCCCACCGTGCCGTCGGAGCCGAGGCCGTAGAGGATCGCGGCAAAGGCCGCTCCGGGATCGGGGCCCTCGCCCGCGTCGCGCGCGTCCTCCAGCGGCAGGGAGCGGTGGGTCACGTCGTCGTCGATGCCGACGGTGAAGGGGTTGGGGGTGCCGGGTCGCTCCAAGGCCGCGAACACAGCCCGCACCATGGAAGGGGTGAACTCCTTGGAGGCCAGGCCGTAGCGGCCGCCCAGCAAGCGCGGCAGGGGGGCGACCCCGCCGACCTCATCCGCGGCCACCCGTGCGGCCCATCCCTCACGCAGGGCGTTGGAGACATCGAGGTAGAGAGGTTCGCCGCCGCTGCCCGGCTCCTTGCAGCGATCGAGCACCGCGATCGCCCGGGTGGTGACCGGCAGGGCCCGCAGCAGGCGCTCGGCCGCGAAGGGCCGATAGAGCCGTACCTTCAGCACTCCCACCCGGGCGCCGCCGCCGATGAGGGCATCAACGGTTTCATGGGCCGTTTCGCAGCCTGAGCCCATCAGCACCAGCACCCGCTCGGCCTGTGGGTGACCGTGGTACTCGTAGAGCTGATAGGCACGGCCGCTCAGGCCGGCGAAGGCGTCCATCGCCTCCTGCACCAGGCCGGCTGCGGCGTCGTGGAACGGATTGGCGGCCTCACGGGCCTGGAAGGCCACATCGGGGTTCTGGCTGGTGCCGCGGATCACCGGGTGGTCGGGGCTGAGCCCCCGCCCGCGGTGGGCGGCGATCAGCTCTGCGGGGATCAGCGCACGCAACAGGTCATCCTCGATCAGCTCCACGGTCTGCAGTTCGTGGGAGGTGCGGAAGCCGTCGAAGAAGTGCACCACGGGCAGGCGGCTGCGCAGGCTGGCCAGGCTGGCGATGGCGGCGAAATCACCTGTCTCCTGCACCGAGGAGGAACAGAGCAGGACGCAGCCTGTGCCGCGCACGGCCATCATGTCGCTGTGGTCCCCGAAGATCGAGAGGGCCTGGCCGGCGAGGGCGCGGGAGGCCACGTGCACCACCGTGGCGGTGAGTTCGCCGGCGATCTTGTAGAGGTTGGGGAGCATCAGCAGCAAGCCCTGGGAGGCGGTGAAGGTGGTGGTGAGCGCACCGGCCTGCAGGGCGCCGTGCAGCACCCCCGCTGCCCCACCCTCGCTCTGCATCTCCACCACCCGGGGCACCGTTCCCCAGAGGTTGGGGCGGCCCTCGCCGGCCCAGCCATCGGCCCATTCCCCCATCGGCGAGGCCGGCGTGATCGGGTAGATCGCCATCACCTCGTTCAGCCGGTAGGCGACCCGCGCCACCGCCTCGTTGCCATCAAGCGTTGCCCGGGTCATGCGCTCCTCTCCGTCATGGCCGGAACCTCCTCAGGGTTGGACGATGCTCAGGGCAAAGCCCACGTGCACCAGCAGCCGATCGCCGATCACCGCGTCGGGCACGCAGGCCAGGCTCACCTCCCGGCGCACGCCCGAGAACTCCACCAGGCCCATGCGCCAGAGGGCCGGATCCTCCTCGGGGCAATCCGCCGGGCGGCGATCCTCGATCCCGATCAGTTCCCCAGCCATGGCCAGACACATCGCAGCCCACCTCACGCCAGCAGGGCCCTGCCGGGCCTGCCTCGGTTCTAGCCAGAGGCGCCGAGGCTGACCGCCATCAGCTGGCCGAGGGCGAGGCCGCCGTCGTTGCAGGGAATCCGCCGGGGCCAGAGCGGCTCGATGCCGGCGCGGCGCAGGCCGTCCACCGTCAGGCTGAGCAGCAGGCGGTTCTGGAAGCAGCCGCCGCCCAGCAGCAGCCGCTCCAGCTCCAGACGCTCGGCGAGGGCCACCAGCGCCTCGGCGAGGGCGTGGTGGAAGCCCAGGGCGATGGGCCCTGCGGCCACCCCCCGGCGCAGATCGTCGAGCAGGTGCAGCAGCAGGGGCTGCCAGTCGAGCAGCCAGGGCTCGCCTCCGTCCCGCACTCCGTCCAGCAGGGGCAGGACGTAGGGCCTGGGGGGCGTGGAGCGCTCGGCGGCCTGGCTGGCGGCGGCCTCCAGGGCCAGGGCCGCCTGGCCCTCGAAGCTGCAGCGCTGCTGCAGACCCAGCAGGGAGGCCACGGCATCGAACAGACGACCGACGCTGGAGCACCACGGGCTCTGCAGGCCCCGCTCCAGCAGGCGCGTGAGCACCCGCCGCTCCTCGGCCGTGAAGGCCCCCAGCGGCGCCAGTTCCGCCGCCTGATCCAGACCCGCCGCTCCCCCGGCGGCGAAGAGCAGGCCCAGGGCCGCCCGCCGCGGTTCCCGCATCGCCCGCTCCGCCCCCGGCAGGGGAAAGGGCCGCAGCCGCGCCACCACGCTGAAGCCGGCCTGCTCCAGGCGCAGCACTTCGCCGCCCCAGACCGTGCCGTCGCTGCCCTGGCCGGCCCCGTCCCAGGCGGCCCCCACCTGGGGTGGTGTGAGCCCGTGCTCCGCCAGGCAGGCCAGCAGGTGGGCGTGGTGGTGCTGCACCCCCAGCGGCGCGGCGTGACCGCCGGCCGCAGCTAGCTCCAGGCCGATCCGCTGGGAGAGGTAGCCGGGGTGCAGATCCACGGCGTAGCTGGCGGGATCCAGCCGGTGGCGCCCCAGGGCGGCCGCCAGGCTGCGGCGGTAGTGGCGCTCGCCGGCCTCGGTGCCGAGATCACCGAGATGGGGGCCGAGCAAGGCCCGCCGGCCCCAGCCGATGGCCAGGGCCCCCTTGAGCTGGCCGCCCATGGCCACCGCCGTGGCGGGGCCCGGCAGCTCGACGGCGCTGGGGGCGTAGCCACGGGCATGGCGCAGCAGCATCGCCTCGCCGCAGACCACCTGGGCGATGGAGTCATCCACGGGGTTGAGGATCGCTCTGTCGTGCAGTAAGACGCCATCGGCCAGGTCCGCCAGTTCGCGCAGGGCGGTGCTGTCGTCGTGGCAGAGCGGGTTCCCGCTTCGGTTGCCGCTGGTGGCCACCAGCGGTTCAGCCAGCAGCTCCAGCAGCAGCAGGTGCAGGGGACTGCTGGGCAGCATCACGCCCAGCCAGGGGTTGGCCGGGGCCACAGCGGCGCACACTCCCCCCTGGCCACGGCGGCGCAGCAGCAGGATCGGCGCCGCTGCTGAATCCAGCAGCTGGGCTTCCGCCGGACTCAGTAGGCAGTGGCGCCGCACCCAGGCCAGGCCCGGGGCCATCAGCGCCAGGGGCTTCTCGGGGCGGCCCTTGCGCCGCCGCAGTTCCGCCACTGCCGCCTTTGAGCGGGCCCGCGCCAGCAGCTGGAAGCCACCGACGCCCTTGAGGGCAACGATCTGATCCGCCATCAGCGCGGCAGCGGCCGCCCGCAGGCAGGGGCTGAGTCGCCTTGGGTCCGGCTCACGGGGATCGCTCAAGGTCTCGAGGCCGCCCCTGGCCCACCAGCTCAGCCGCGGTCCGCAGCGGGGGCAGGCGATGGTCTGGCCGTGGCAGCGGCGATTGGCTGGATCGTCGTAGTCGCCCTGGCAGGCGGGGCAGAGCGGGAAGGGCGCCAGGCTGGTGTTCTGCCGCTCGAAGGGCAGCGCCCCCAGCAGGCTGTAGCGCGGGCCGCAGCTCACGCAGCTGATGAAGGGGTAGCCACAGCGGCGGTCGACGGGGTCGCGCAGCTCGGCGCGGCAGGCGGCACAGGGGGCCAGATCCGGCTGGATCAGCGCCCAGCGCACCGGGCCTTGATCACCCTTTCCAGCCGGCTCCGCCGCAGGAGCCGGCTGGATGGCGAAGCCCGCCGCCCCTTGCTCGGGGGCCAGCTCCTGGCGGCTGATCCGGTCGATGCGGCCCTGGGGGGGCAGCTGCTGCTGCAGCCGTTGCAGCAGGGTGCCGAGGGCCTCAGCGGGCCCCTGCAGCTCCAGCCGCACCCCGGCGCCGGTGTTGCAGACCTGGCCGGAGAGGCCCAGCTCCTGTGCCAGCCGCGCCACCAGGGGCCGGAAGCCCACCCCCTGCACCAGCCCCTCGATCTCCAGCCGCTGGCGGCGGATCACACCAGCGCCCCCTGGCGCTGGTGGCTCAGCCAGTGCAGCAATGGCTCCATCCCCTCGCCGCTGCGGGCCGAGAGCTCGAAGATGCGCGCCTGGGGCGCCACCCCGGCAATGGCCGCCAGGGCCTGGGGGCGATCGAAGCCCACGGCTTCAGCCAGGTCAACTTTGTTGATCACCACCCCATCGGCCGACTGGAACAGGGCCGGGTACTTGAGCGGCTTGTCCTCTCCTTCGGTGACCGAGAGCAGCACCAGGCGAAGGCGTTCGCCCAGGTCGAAGGCGGTGGGGCAGACCAGATTGCCGACGTTCTCGATCAGCAGCAGCTCCATCCCGCCTGTGTCGAGCTGGTCGAAGGCTCGATCCACCAGCGAGGCCTCCAGATGGCAGAGGTCACCGGTCTGGATCTGAATGGCGCGGGCGCCGGCGGAGCGCAGGCGGCGGGCGTCGTTGTCGGTGGCCAGATCACCCACGATCACCCCCACCGGGCCATGGGCCCACTGGCGGGCGAGGCGCTCCAGCAGGGCGGTCTTGCCGGCGCCGGGCCCTGAGAGCACGTTCACCACCAGCAGCCCGGTGGCGGCGAAGCGCTCCCGGTTGCGCTCGGCATTGCCGTCGTTGCGCTCCAGCAGGTTGTGGCGCAGCTGGAGGGTGCGGCTGGGCTGACCGCAGGAGCAGTGGGAGCACATGGCGGGGCCGGATGCGTTGTGCTCAGTCTGGAGATAGAGGACGCCCGTGACCGGATCGTTGAATGATCCGCAGCGTCAGTTCTCACTCCTCAGCTCTCGGTCCTGCTAGGAGCGACACACCCCTGGATGGGGCCGCCCCGTTGTCCGTCCCGCTGCCATGGCCCGGCCTTACCAACCATCGCTGCTGCGCAGCCTGCACGGCACCACGGCGCTGCTGGTGCTGGCCTGCTCGGGCAGTGGACTGCTGGTGTACAGCCGCTACGACGGCCGCTGGGGCCGTCTGCCGTTCGAGCCTGGCGGCGACTGGATCGATCTCCACGGCAGCGTCGGCGTGGCGCTCTGGCCCCTGGCGCTGCTGTTCGCCCTTTACAGCTTCACCATCGGCGCCCGCCGCTTGCGGCGGCCAGCCAACGCCGCTGCCCTGCTGGCCCTGGCTCTGGCGGTCGGCAGTGGCAAGCTGATGCAGGAAGACTGGCTGCGGCAGGGCCAACTCCACCACCTGGTGTACGGCCTGCACCTGCTGGCCTGGCTGGTGATCAGCGCTGCGGTACTCGGCCACCTGGCGGGGGTGGTGGGCACGGGCGGCATCCCCCTGGCCCGCTCGATGTTCAGCCTGCGCCACCGGCCCGGCGACCAACCGCGCGACTGGCTGGGGCAGATGAAGCGCCAGTTCACCGGGGGCCGCTGATCCACGAGTTGATCCCCGCATCCTCCGGTTGAAGGTGCGGACAGCCCTCAAGGATGGGAGAGGGCTCGGGGCTGGATTTCACTGATTGAGCACATCTTTCTTGTGCTGAGGTGCGGCGGCGATGGCGGCCACCTTGGCCCTGAGCTCTGAGGAAACATCCATGTCCTCCAGGGTGAGCATCAGGTCTTCGGCAACGGCATCAAAGTGTTGGGGGTTCAAGCCTTGCTGGGCAACCAATTCTTTGTGGGCTTCCCGCATGTGGCGGCCATCGTATTGATCAATATCGCCATAAGCATAAGTCAGGAAAGATTTTTGATGGGCCCGATGCTTGATCATGTCAACGCCCGCAAAAAAAGTGCTTGTTTCGATCGTCGCTCAGCACTCGCTCGTAGAACTTGTCCGCGGCCAGATCCACGGTAGCGGCTCCGCCGAGTTGATCAAACAAGGATGTCATGTTGGCTGAATGTAAGAAGTGGAGGTGTGGATGAGAGGACTGGACTCGAAGATCCAGCAGCTCTGCGGCATGAGGGTCTCGATACCTCCCCCTCAGGACACCTCCAGCCCGATCAGCTCCAGCTCCCGCCCCGCCAGCACTTCCGCCGCCAGGGAGCCGCAGTGCGGGCAGGCCAGGATCACGTCTTCGGGCTCGAATGGCACTCCGCAAAGCCCGCAGCGGCAGAGGGTGGGCACCACCTCCAGCTCCAACCGGGCACCGGCAGCCACCTCTTCGGCCATCACCACCTCAAAGGCGAAGCGGAGCGCGTCGGGGTCCACCCCGCAGAGCCGTCCCAGCCTGAGCCGCAGGCTGTGAATCCGCTGGGCGCCCTCGGCCGCCGCCGCCTCCAGGGCGATTCGCTGCACCTCCTCCATCAGAGCCAGCTCATGCATCGCCGCACCAGCGCCCCACAGCCGCCAGGGCCTCGGGCAGCAGGGCGGCGGTGGCGGCTGTGAGCTCCGTGCCCAGCTCGAAGCTGTGGGCGCGCACCAACAACTGCCAGGCGGGCGGGGTGCGGCCATAGAGGCTGCAGGCCAGCTGCAGCAGGGCGCCTGGGCTGGCGTGGTGGCTCAGGGGTTGGGGGCCTGGAGACCACCGCGGCAGCTGCGCCAGTGTCCAGCCGGGGTCCGGACAGGCCGCCGCCAGAGCTGCGTCCACGAACAAGACCCGTGCCGCTTCCGCCAAGCGTGGTGCCAGCTCGGGGGTGAGCTGGGGGATCGCCAGCACCTCGAGCCCCGGTCGGCTCCAGCCCTCCACCCGCTCGGCGATCAGGAGGCCGACGCCGTCGTCCTGGCGGAGGCCATTGCCCCAGCCGATCAGCAGATCGTGGCGCCGCTGCCACTCACCTGTGCTCACTCCCGCCACCGTTCGCGCAGCAGCTCCCCCTCGGGGCCGATCAGCTGCACATGCAACGGCATCTGGCCGGCGGCGTGGGTGGAGCACGAGAGGCAGGGATCAAAGCAGCGGATGCCGGCCTCCACCCGGTTGAGCAGGCCCTCGGCGATCTCCGGCACGCCGGCAACGGCCGGGCCTGCCTGGATGTATTGGCGGGCAATCTGGGTGATCGTGCGGTTCATCGCCCGGTTGTTCTGGCCGGTGGCGATGATCAGATTCACCGCCTCGATCAGTCCGTCTGAGTCGACGCGGTAGTGGTGAAAGAGGGTGCCGCGGGGCGCTTCGCTCACGCCCACCGCCTCGCGGGCATTCACCCCGGCATGGGCGCGCACGTGGGTGTCGCACAGGGCGGGATCATCGAGCAGCGCCTCGATCGCCTCCAGGGCGGCGAGGATCTCGATCAGCCGGGCCAGGTGATACAGGAAAGAGCTGGTGACCACCCGGCCGCCGCGCTGGCGCAGCTCCAGCAGCTCCCGGTCGGCCTGCTCGTGGCCGATGCGCTCGCAGACGTTGAGGCGGGCCAGCGGACCCACCCGGTAGCTGCCCGCTTCAGGGCCCAGCGGTTTGTAATAGGGGAACTTCAGGTAGGTGGAGGGGTCCACTGCTTCGGCCAGCAGGCCGCCCAGCTGCACGGCGCTGAGGCCATCGGTCGGCAGCTCGGCCGTCACCAGTGCGCCCGTGCTGTCGATCAGACGCAGGCGGCCGCCGTAATGCTCCCACCGGCCATCCGGCCCCACCAGCCCCATGAACAGGGAGGGAAAGTCGCCGAACACAGCGGCTTCCGTCACCAGCGGCCCATCCAGCAGGCGTTTGAACAGATCGAGGGCGCCGCGGGTGGTGGCGACGGCCTCGCTCAGGCGTGAGCGGATCCAGTCGCGGTCGGCCGGCTGCAGCGGGCTGCGCACGCCTCCGGGCACCGCCCAGGCCGGATGGATCTTGCGTCCACCCAGCCGCTCGATCACCGCCTGGCCGAACTGGCGCAGACGGATGCCACCGCGGGCCAGTTCGGGATCGGCGGCGATCAGCCCGAACACATTGCGCTGAGCCGGGTCGCTGTCCCAGCCGAGCAGGAAATCGGGGCTGCTGAGGTGAAAGAAGGAGAGCGCGTGCGACTGGATGATCTGGGCCAGGTTCATCAGCCTCCGCAGCCGCTCGGCCGCCGGCGGAATCGTGACCACCAGCAGCTGGTCGCCGGTCTTGGCGGCCGCCAGCAGGTGGCTCACCGGGCAGATGCCACAGATGCGCGCTGTGATCGACGCCATCTCGCTGAAGGGCCGCCCGACGCAAAAGGCCTCGAAGCCGCGGAATTCACCCACATGGAAGTGGGCGCTGATCACGGCGCCGCTGGCGTCGAGATGAATCGAAATTTTGGCGTGGCCTTCGATACGGGTGACCGGATCGATCAGGATCGTGCGGGTCATGGCGGATCAGGCCGTCACCACCAGGCTAGAAGCGCTCCCTGGCTCCGTCTGCCTGTCCAACCGCTGTTCACCGCGCCTCCATTCATGGGTTTCCGCTACCTCAACACGATCGCCGCCCAGCACAACCTGCAGGATTTTCTAGAGCTCGCCGATCTGGCGGTGGGGGGCGGTAAGGATGCGGGCAACGTGTTCCTGCTCTCCCATCGGCTGAGGGACTCGAATCCGATGAAGCTGTGCACCCGGATCCTGGAGAAGGACCCGGCCTCCGCCGCCCTGATCAAGGAACGCCGCCTCTGCGGCCCCTACGACGTGGAGGCCCTCGCCGCCCTGCCCAAGGGCAGCCTCGGCCACACCTACGCCACGGTGCTGAACACCCACGGCTACGACATCAACTTCTTCCCTGATCCGGCCTTTTACAACAATCTGGAAACTGACGCTGATTACATCAACTACCGGGTGTTCGCCACCCATGATCTTCACCACATCCTCAGCGGCTACAGCCTCGACAATTACGGTGAAATCGGGGTGATCAGCATCAGCGTGGGTCAGTTCAACCATCCCGGCCTGGGCTTCACCGATCTGATCTCACTGATGCTGAGCTGGCTGATGGGCAGCACACCCGCCAGCGAACTCAGCAGCGTTGAGGATCAGGCCCGCACGGCCAGGGCGATCCTGCGGCTGATCGTGGATGGGCTCGATACCGGCGCCGCCGCCAAGCGGCTGTTTCCGGTGATCTGGGAGCAGCGCATGGGACAGGACCTCGAGGAGCTGCGCGCTGAGCTGGGCATCACGCCGGTGCGCGAAGGCGTGCGCAGCTGGTACAGCAACCCCGAGGTGGCCGCGGCCCTGGCGGCCTGAGCCCCCTCAGCCGAAGCGGATCATCTCCGGGCCCTCCATCAGCGGCTGCTCGCCCCGCAGCAGGGCGTCGAGAACGGCGCGGATGCGCTCGGCTGGCGGGGGGCAACCCGGCAGGAACAGATCCACCGGCACCAACTCATGCACTGGCAGCACCCGCTCCAGCAGCTCGGGCACCAGGCCCGGGGCGTGGGGCCACTGGGCGCTGCCGTCGGCCAGCTCCAGGTAGGAGCGATCGAGTACGGCGGCGGGACCTGCGAGCGGGTTGCGCAGGCCAGGCACGTTGGCGGTGATGGCGCAGTCGCCGAAGGACACCAGCAGGCGGCTGCGCTGGCGCACCTGATAGATCAGGGCCAGGTTGTCGCTGTTGCCCACGCCCCCCTCCACCAGGGCCACATCCACGGCCTCGGGGTAGGTCTTGGTGTCGGAGGCGATCGGCGAGAAGACCATCTCGATGCGCGGCGCCAGCTCGATCAGCCACTCGTCGAGATCCAGGAACGACATGTGGCAGCCGGAGCAGCCCGCCAGCCAGACCGTGGCCAGACGCAGCTTCGGCAGCTTTGCGGCCAGGCTCATGGGGCCTCCTGGCGGGCATGGCGGGCCCGCAGCAGGGCCGCCAGCCGGCTGGGATCCTCGTGCTTCTCCCCCTCGCTGTCGCCCTTGTGGAACAGGGCGCCGGTGGGGCAGACCATGACGCACTTGCCGCAGTCGGTGCAGGCGTCGACGGCGCCCCAGGGCTGATCGAGCCCGGCGATGATCCGGCAGTGCTCCCCCCGCCAGGCCACATCCCAGACGTGGGCGCCCTCCACCTCGTCGCAGACGCGCACGCAGCGGCTGCAGAGGATGCAGCGGTTGTGGTCGAGCCCGAATCGCGGGTGGGAGAGGTCGACGGGGCGATCAGGGAAGCGGTAGGGCAGGCGGGCGTGGTCCATGCCCACCTCTACGGCGCGGTCCTGCAGTTCGCAATGGCCGTTGGCCACGCACACGGCGCAGACGTGGTTGCCCTCGGTGAACAGCAGCTCGATCACCGTTCGCCGGATCTCCTGGAGGCGGGGAGTGGCGGTATGCACCACCATGCCTTCGCTCACCGGGGTGATGCAGGCCGGCTGGAGTTTGGCGCTGCCCTCAATCTCCACCAGGCACAGCCGGCAGGCGGCCACCGGCGAGAGGCCCTCCAGGTGGCAGAGGGTGGGGATGACCACGCCGGCGTCGCGCGCGGCCTCCAGCACGGTGGCGTCGTCGGCGCTGGCCACATCGCGGCCGTCGATGCGCAGGGTGCGCACGCTCATGGCGCCTCCAGCCGTGCGAGGTACTCGCCGCGGAAGTAGCGCAGGGTGCTCAGCATCGGTTTTGGGGCGCTCTGGCCCAGGCCGCAGAGGCTGGTGTCCATCACCATGGCCCCGAGCGTTTCGAGCTGATCGAGGTCGGCGTGGCTGGCCTGGCCAGCCAGGATCTTCTCCAGCAGCCCATGCAGTTGCACGGTGCCGGCGCGGCAGGGCACGCACTTGCCGCACGACTCCTCACGGCAGAAGGCCATGAAATAGGCGGCCAAAGCCACCATGTCGGTGCTCTGATCCAGCACCACCATGCCGCCGGAGCCCATGATCGTGCCCAGGGCCTGGAGGCTTTCGTAGTCGAGTGGGGTGTCGAGCTGATCGGCCGGCACGCAGCCACCGGAAGGTCCGCCGGTCTGCACCGCTTTGACGGCGGAGCCGTGCGGGCTGCCCTCGCCCATCTCCAGCACGACCGTGGCCAGGCTGGTGCCCATCGGCACTTCCACCAGGCCGCCGCGGCGCACGTGGCCGGTGAGGCTGAACACCTTGGTGCCGCTGCTGCCGGCGCTGCCGATGGCGGCGAACCAGTCGGCGCCTTCCCGCAGGATCGGCGCCACGTTGGCGAAGGTTTCGACGTTGTTGATCAGGGTGGGTCTCCCGCCCACGCCGCGCTCAGCGGGATAGGGGGGTCTGGGGCGCGGCGTGCCGCGTTTGCCCTCGATCGAGGCGATCAGCGCCGTTTCCTCGCCGCAGACATAGGCGCCGGCCCCCACCCGCAGCTCCAGCGTGAAGCCGAAACCCGTGCCGAACAGCCCCGCCCCGAGCCGGCCCCGATCCACGGCCTGCTCGATCGCCAGGCGCAGCCGCTCGATCGCCAGCTCGTATTCGGCGCGGATGTAGATGAATCCGTGGTCGGCCCCCACCGCATAAGCGGCGATCGCCATTCCCTCCAGCACCCGATGGGGATCGCCCTCCAGCACGGCGCGGTCCATGAAGGCGCCGGGATCGCCTTCATCGGCGTTGCAGACCACCACCTTGCGGGCCCCAGGCATGCGGGCCACGGTGGCCCACTTGAGGCCGGTGGGATAGCCGGCGCCGCCACGGCCGCGCAGGCCGCTGCGCTGCAGTTCCGTCACCACCTGCTCCGGGCTCCAGCCCTGCAGCACCCGCTCCAGCTGGCCGTAGGCCCCCACGGCGATCGCCTGCTCCAGGTCGGTGGGATCGATCAGGCCGCAGTGCTCCAGCACGATCCGCCGTTGGCGCTGGAAGAACGGCTCGCTGAGATCCAGGCGCTGGCCCCTGGCGGGGGCCCACTCCAGCGGCGTCGCCTGGTCAGAGCTCTGATGCAGCCGCCGGGCCAGAGCGGCCACCAGGGTTTCGGCGTCCTGCGGGTCCACACCGGCATAGAGATCGCCATCGGGATCGAGGGCAAGCAGCGGGCCCTGGCTGCAGGGGCCCAGGCAGCCCACCGGTCGCAGCTGGATCTGGTCCCCCAGTTCGCCCCTGGAGATGGCCGTGTTCAGGGCCTCCATCAGGGCGCCGGAGCCCCTGGCCAGGCAGCCCGCCGAAGCGCAGTAGCGCAGGCCGCTCATGGCTCCAGCTCCTGCAGCCAGCGGCGCAGGCCGGCGACGGTCTGCTGACGGCCGATGCTGTCGTCGATCTGCACCAGGGGCGCGTCGCTGCAGGTGCCCAGGCAGCGCACCTCCGAGAGACTCACCCAGCCATCCCCGCGCCTGGCGCCCAGCTTCAGCCCCAGGTCCTCCTCCATGGCGGCGATCAGGGCCGGGGCCCCCTGGATCTGGCAGGCGGTGCCGGTGCAGACCACGCAGCGGTGGCGGGCCGGCGGCTGGAAACGGAAGAGGTGATAGAAGCTGGCGGTCCCCTTCACCCGGCTGAGGGGCAGCTGCAGACGCTCCGCCACGTGACGCAGCAGCGGATCGCTGAGGTGGCCGTAGCACTGCTGGGCGCCATGGAGCACCTCGATCAGGGCATCGGCCCGGCTGTGGTGACGCAGCAGCAGGGGCTCAAGGGCCGCAAAGGGGGCACTGGCAGTGGCCATGGGGACCCGAACCCAGACCTCAAAACTAGGAAGGGCGGGCTCGCCCCCCCAGGAGCAGCACTTAACGTGAACTTCTCTTTACAGCGGTTCCCCCTGAACACCGGTCTCACTCGATTTCTCTATTCCCTGGGGCCGGTCTTCATCCTGTTGTCCCACATCGGTTGCCTGCTGCTGCTGGTCACCGGCCTGAGCCTGGCGGCCGCCGGCTGGGCCCTGGCCCTCTACCTGATCCGGATGCTGGCCACCACCGCGATCTATCACCGCCTGATCACCCATGGCAGCTACCGGGCCCCCAGGCCGGTGCACTGGATCGGCTCATTGGTGGGGGCTTCGTCGGGGCAGATGGGCCCGAGCTGGTGGAAGGCCCACCACCTGGCCCACCACCGCCACGTCGACACCGGCCTCGACCCCCACTCCCCCCTGGCGCCCCAGGCGGGCCTGAGCGGGTTCTGGCACTCACAGGTGGGCTGGCTGCTGGTGCCTTCGTTTTTCCCGGAGCGGCTGCCGGCCGATGTGGAGGCCGATCCGGTGATGCGCCTGATCGATCGGCTGCATTTCTTGCCGCTGCTGGCACTGGGCGGGTTGTCGTATGCCCTGGGAGGCCTGGAGTGGCTGGCGGCGTTCTTCCTCAGCACCACCCTTCTCTTCCACGGGGTGGCCACGGTGAATTCCGTGGCCCACCTGTCCGGTGAGCGGCCGTTTCTCACTGACGACAGGAGCCGCAACAACGGCTGGGTGGCGCTGATCACCCTCGGCGAGGGCTGGCACAACCTGCACCACGCCTTCCAGTGGTCGGTGCGGCAGGGCTTCGGGGTGCGCGAGGGACGCGTGCTGCGGCTGCCCGATCCCACCTATGCCTTCATCCGCGGCCTGGAGCGCTGTGGCTGGGCTGATCGCCTGCGCCTGCCGGCCGCGGAGGATCTGCTGGAGCGGGCTCGCCCATGAGCTCCTGCCACTGGGCCCTCAGGCTGTGGGGGAGCGGCCGCGGCTGGTAATCGCGGGGGTCAGGGGGACCATGGCGCAGCACGGCATTCACCACCGTGGCGTAGTGGCGGCTTGTGTTGATCGCCCCGTAGGGAACGCCGGGAGGAATGCGCACCAGCCGGCCGTCCTCCAGCACCACCAGCTCGAGGGAGCCGCGCAGCAGGATCAGTTGATCGGTCTGGCGGCGGTGGCAGAAGAGGGAGACGGGCTGATGGGGGGGCGAGATCGGCGACCAGGGTTTCGTCGCTGGGCTGGGCGTGGCTGAACAGGGCATTGCCTGAGGCGGTGCGCTCCAGGGCAGCAGCTCGACGCGCCGTGTCAGGGCCATGGGATGGACCACTCGGAGTTACAAGATTTGTCAACGTTGTTGACAAATCACCGGAGCGGTCGGCGCTTCGGCTACCGAATGGCGCGCAGGTGAGGGAATGCTGGTGGGGCTGCAGGGCACCAGCAGCCGGGGGATGGGGGAACGGGCCGTGCTGGATTCGAACCAGCGACCGTGCGATTAGAAGTCGCATGCTCTATCCAGCTGAGCTAACGGCCCATCGCCTCAGCCTAGATTGGGATGCTGCGCAACTTGCTCGATGGTGGCCTCCCGGCTCAGTGATGCCCAGAAACAGGAGCTGGTGCAGCGGTGGCGAGCCGGTGAATCCAGCGCGGCCCTTGCCGACAGCTTCGGCTGCAGCCCCAACACCGTGACGCGGGTGGTGAAACTCGCCCTCGCTCCCGAGCTCTACGAGCAGCTCAAAAAGGAACGCGGCCGCCCCGTGGCTCAGCTGGAAGCCCCCCCGGCAACAGCTCCCAGCCCGGCGGCCACGCAGGAGCTTGCCGCCGGAAGGATTGCCGACGGTGTTCCCGGTCCGGCAGGCGAACCCGATCTCGAATCCAAATCCGATCCTGCGGGCGATCTCGATCTCGAGGCGGTGAACGAACTCGAGGTGGTGAACGAACTCGATCCAGCCATCGACGACGATGACGGCACCGGCCCGGGTGTGCTGGCGATTGATGACGCCGATGACTTCGGCGAGGACGTCGACGGAGATGACAGCGAGGGCGACGGCAGCGACGATGGTGATGACACCGACGCTGAGGGCAATGTCTTCACGATGGTGCCGGTGGTGGCGGGTGCCCACTTCAGCGCTGCGGCTGCGGGACTGCAGGAGCGCTCGGCGGTGGTCTGCCAGCCCCTGGAGAGCGCTCCCCTGCCCGCCAGCCTTTACATGCTGGTGGATAAGACGGTGGAGCTGCAGACCAGGCCCCTGAGTGACTTCCCCGAACTCGGTGCCCTCCCCGACGACGAGCAGGCGCGCCAAGCTCTGGTGGTGTTCGCCAATCCGCGCCAGGCCAAGCGCCAGTGCGGTCGCACCCAGCGGGTGATCAAGATGCCCGACAGCCAGGTGATCCAGCGCACCGCCACCTATCTGGTGGGCCAGGGCATCACCCGGCTGGTGCTGGAGGGGGCGTTGTACGCCCTTCCCGGCAGCTGATCCTGTCGGTCAGTCCCGGCGGGGCAGCAGCAGGGCCGTGGCGCTGCCGCCGCTGATCACCCCCGCCGCCAGGGCCAGCCCCACCAGGAAGCCGCTGGGCAGGGGTGCGCTGCGGCCGATCCCCAGTCGCAGGCTGGGACGCTCCTCCAGGTTCTGGGCGCCGAGGCAGAGGATCACCAGCAGCAGCAGGCCGCCGCCGAGGCTGGTGAGCAACAGGCGCAGGCGCAGCAGCATGGCCGAGGCGGAGGGGAGGGGAGCCGTTCGGTCCTCAGCATGGCCCATCCAGTGGGGAGGCCCTCACTTCGGTTGGTGCAGCAGGGCGTAAAGGCTGCGGCGGGAGAGGCCGGTCTCGGCTGCCAGCTGGCGGGCCGCATCACTGGCGCTCAGACCTGAGGCCACCTTCTGGCGCAGCTCCTCGGTCAGATCAGCGTCGCTGCGCAGGGGCGCCTGCTCCGGCGTGGCACCGCCGAGCACCAGGGTGAACTCCCCCCGGGGCGGCACCCGCCGGAAGTGCTCCAGGGCGGCGCCCACGCTGGGCCCGATCTGCTGCTCATGGCGTTTGGTCAGCTCCCGCGTCACCTGCAGCGGCCGCTCACCGAGGGTGGTGAGCAGGTCGTCGAGCAGCTCGATCAGCCGGTGGGGCGCCTCGAAGAGCACCAGGGTGCGCTCCTCGGCGGCCAGCTCCTGCAGTCGCTGGCGGCGCAGGCTGGCCTTGGCCGGCAGGAACCCTTCGAAGCAGAAGCGAGCACAGGGCAGACCACTGCTCACGAGTGCCGTGGTTACGGCGCAGGGGCCGGGCACGCAGATCACCGGATGGCCGCCGGCGCGGGCGGCCGCCACCAGCGCCTCGCCGGGATCGGAGATGCCCGGCAGGCCCGCGTCGCTGATCACCGCCAGGCTTTCGCCCGCCGTGAGGGCCGCGAGCAGTTCGGGGATGCGGGCGGTCTGGTTGTGCTGGTGAAAGCTGAGCAGACGGCTGC
Organism: Synechococcus sp. RedBA-s; assembly: GCF_024345495.1. Lineage (GTDB taxonomy): Bacteria > Cyanobacteriota > Cyanobacteriia > PCC-6307 > Cyanobiaceae > Regnicoccus_A. Next base: position 51,307 of record NZ_JAGQBF010000004.1, read on the forward strand.
GGATGCCCAGGCCGGCCAGCAGCTGGCCGCTGTGGCGGGTGTCCTCGCAGGCGATGCGATCCACCCCCTCCAGCACCCGCCGGGCCCGGGGGGAGAGATCGCCCAGGTTGCCGATCGGTGTTCCCACCAGATACAGCACCCCGGCGGCGGGTTCGCTGGCTTGCTCCACAATGCGGCTCTGTCCGACCCTGACCGTGTCCATGATGGCTGCCCCCTGCCTGCCCGCCGGCCTTGATCTCGAGGAGCTGCTGGTACTGCTGCGGCGCCTGTGTTGGGAGTCGGCAGCGATTCTGAGGGCCTACGCCCGCGGCGTGCAACCCCCCTTTGGCTATGGGGAGGCCCTGAGCGTGGATGAGGGCGGTGAGGGTCCGGTGACGGCGGCTGATCTGGCGGTGAACCAGCACCTGCTGGAGGGCCTCGCCGGGGCCTTCCCCAACGCCCCATGGACCCTGCTGAGCGAGGAGACCGCCAAGGAGCAGCTCAGCGCCGGTGTGCCCCTGGAGGCCGACTGGCTCTGGATCCTTGATCCCCTCGATGGCACCAAGGATTTCCTTCAGGGCAGCGGTGAGTACGCGGTGCATCTGGCGCTGGTGCATCAGGGCCAGCCGGTGCTCGGGGTGGTGCTGCTGCCGGAGAAGCATGAGCTCTGGTTCGGTCTGGTAGGGGCGGCGGCTGAGGAGTTGATCGGGGGTGCCTGGCGGGAGAATCCGGCCGGCCAGCGTTTTGCGCCCCAGCTGAGCGAGCGACGCGAGCCGGCGGAGCTGGTGCTGGTGGCCAGCCGCAACCACCGCGACCAGCGGCTGGAGCAGCTGGTGGGGGCCCTGGGGCTGGGATCGTCACTGGCGGTGGGCAGCGTGGGCTGCAAGGTGGCCACGATCCTGCGCGGCGAAACCGACCTTTACCTCTCCCTCTCAGGCCACAGTGCCCCCAAGGACTGGGACATGGCGGCGCCGGAGGCGGTGCTGCGGGCAGCGGGCGGGGCCTTCAGCCACGCCGATGGCCGTCCCCTCAGCTACAACAACGGCGATGGACTGCAGGCCGGTTGTCTGATCGCCAGCCATGGCCTGGCCCATGCCGAACTGTGTGAGCGTGCCGCCGCCGCCATGGCGCGAATCGATCCGGGCTTCGTGGTTTGAGGTCTCCCAGCTCAGCCTCGTGCGCGACCACGGTCGTTCTCGAACTCCGTTCAAGCACTCCGATCTCGCGGTCGGGCGGACACGCTCGGATCAAGAGATGATCCAGCCGGTGAAGTTGTTTTTCTCAGGTCGCAGGTAACACTGCCGTTTCGCAACCGAGTTATTACGGTTCGATTGCTGACCCGAGGGTTGCCATGGCTTGCCACGTCGAGGGCTCCAGACCCCATCACCTCCACCCCGATGCCGACTCCGGCTTTGTGCAGGGTGTGTTGCTTTATGGGCTGGGCTTGATGGTGGTACTCATCGCTGGCTTGCAGGGGGCCAGCGCCCTACGGGAGCAGGCTGCCGAAGCGCTCGTTCGTTCCAATATTCGTCAGCAGCTGCAGCTGGCGTTGATCAACGGTGGCACCTCGCTGATCAGCGCCCCAGCCGGTCCGTTCTCTTACCTGATCGAAACCACGGCAGATGGCTACAGGGTGATGCCGGTAGGGCTGCCGTCCAGGACTTTCTCTGGCAGGACCCTGGTGGGATGTCTGCGGACATCCTCCGGAGCGGTGCAGGTGCAAGCTGGCTTCCATCAGGCCGAGCCGGAGGCCTGTTCGGGGCTGATCGCCTCCACCAATTGAGCCCCTGGCGGCCCGGCTTGAACCCTGCCTGGCCGCTCGCTAGCTTTGGGTTTGTGTCACCAAGCCGATGGTCGACCCTGCCCTCGAGGTTCTCCAGGCCCAGCAGATCCTCAATCAGTTTCTGGCTGAGCAGGGGCAGCCGGCCTTTGTGGATCCGGCCCTGTCCGAGAATTTCCTGGTGGGTCAGGAGATCACCGGCACTGAGGGCAACGACACCCTCACCGGCACCGAGGGCATGGACACGATCCGTGGCCTGGGCGGCGACGACCTGCTGCTGGGCCGTCAGCTCGATGACGTGCTGCGGGGCAACCTTGGCAACGACACCCTGCGCGGGGGTGGCGGTTTCGATTCCCTCTCCGGAGGCCAGGGCAACGACTGGCTCTACGGCGGCGAAGGTGATGATTTCCTCAATGGCAACCGCGGCGATGATCGGCTCTTCGGTGACATTGGAGCTGATCGCTTCGCCCTCTCGCGCGGCAACGATCGCATCGAGGATTTCAACGCCGCCGAAGGCGACAAGGTTCTGATCTTCGGCTTCGGCAGCTTTCTCGATTACGGCAATCTGATCGAGTACGACGAAGTGGCTGATGGGGTGGCGATCACCCGCTATGAGCCTTCCATTGACAGCAATGGACGCTTCATCAGGGACATTGACGGACTGATCGTGCAGGGCGACGTCCTTGGTGTGACCACCGTGGTCGGTGCTGATATCTACTTATGGGATCCTTTCATCGAGCGCACCCTGCAGGATCCACGCTTTGACCCCAGCTTGCAGATCTTCAGCGCCTCGGCCGACCTCGCCAGCGTTGGCGGTGGCTTACTGATCTGAACAGCTGATGCCGTTGAGATGCCGCTGAGCTGCCGTTGCGCTGATTGCAGTTCGAGCGGCGGTTCTGCCCATAAAAAAACCGCCTTCATCTGAGCTGAAAGCGGTTGAAGGGCTTTGAATTGATCCGATGGGCAGGAGCACGGCTTCTGCCTGACTCCCACCACCAGTTCTGATCAGTCCACCGGCACCGGCACCTGCTCCTGAGCTACGCCCCGCAGAGTGAGGTTGATGCGGCCACGGTTGTCGATTTCGCGCACCCGCACGGTGACGGCATCGCCCACCTTGATCACATCTTCCACTTTCTCCACCCGTGCTTCGGAGAGTTGGGAGATGTGGATCATGCCCTCCTTGCCGGGGAGGATCTCCACGAAGGCGCCGATCGGGATGATCCTGGTGACGGAGCCGTTGAACATCTCCCCTTCGCTGATGCGGCGGGTGAGACCTTCGATGATCCGCTGGGCTTCCTCAGCGGCGGCGCCGTCGTGGCTGGCGATCGTGACGATGCCACCGTCTTCGATGTCGATCTTGGTGTTGGTGCGCTCGGTGATGCCCTTGATCGTGCGGCCACCGGGGCCAATCACGGTGCCGATCAGTTCCGGGTCGATGCGGAAGCTGAGCAGTCGCGGGGCATGGGGGGAGAGCACATCGCGGGGCTTGGCGATCGCTTCGAGCATCTTCTCGAGGATGTGCAGCCGGGCCGGGCGGGCCTGGTTGACGGCTTCAGCGATGGTGCTCACCGCCAGACCGCTGATCTTCATGTCCATCTGCAGGGCGGTGATGCCCTTCTCGGTGCCGGCCACCTTGAAGTCCATGTCGCCGAGGAAATCCTCGATGCCCTGGATGTCGGTGAGGATGCGCACCTCATCGCCCTCCTTGATCAGGCCCATGGCGGCGCCGCTCACGGGCGCCTTGAGGGGCACGCCGGCATCCATCAGGGCGAGGGTGCTGCCGCAGACCGAGCCCATGGAGGTGGAGCCGTTGGAGCTGAGGCACTCCGAGACCACCCGCAGCACGTAGGGGAAGCTCTCCTTGGGGGGAAGCACGGGAATGATTGCCCGCTCGGCCAGGGCGCCATGGCCCACCTCGCGGCGGCCGGGGGAGCGCATCGGCCGGGTTTCGCCCACCGAATAGGGGGGGAAGTTGTAGTGGTGCAGGTAGGTCTTCTCACCCATGGGGTTGAGGTCGTCCATCTCCTGGGCATCACTGGGGGTGCCCAGGGTGGCGGTGGAGAGCACCTGGGTGAGCCCGCGCTGGAACAGGCCCGAGCCGTGAACCCGCTTGGGCAGCACGCCCACGGCGGCGCTGATCGGGCGCACCTCATCGAGGTTGCGGCCATCGACCCGCTTGCCCTCGCTGAGGATCTGGGCGCGCATCAGCTTCTTGGTGATGCCCTTGTAGGTGTTGCCGAGGGCCTTGCCCGCAGCGGCCACACGGATCGGATCGTCGTCGGAGAGGCCGGCGATCTTCTGGGCCACGCCCGCCTTGATGCCATCAAGCTGGGCGTCGCGCTCGGCCTTGGTGAGGCTGAACTGCTTGAGCACTTCACCGATGCCGGCGCCGCATTCCTGCTCCAGGAAAGCCGGCAGGGCGGGGTCCTGAACCTGGGGTTCGGGGAACACCTGCTCGATGCCGAGTTCGCTGAGCAGGGTCTGCTGGGCCTTGATCAGTTCGCCCACGGCTTCGTAGCCGAAGTCGATCGCCTCGATCACGTCTTGTTCGGGCAGCTGGTTGGCGCCCGCTTCCACCATCACCACACCGGAGGGGGTGCCGGCCACGATCAGATCCAGCTCGCTGCGCTCAATCTCGCGGTAGCTGGGGTTGAGCACGAAGTCGTCGCCCAGCAGGCCGACGCGCACGGCCGCCATCGGGCCGCTGAAGGGGATTTTCGCCAGCAGGGTGGCGATCGAGGCGCCGGTGACCGCCAGCACATCGGGCGGCACCCGCTCATCCAGTGACAGGCAGGTGGCCACCACCTGCAGGTCGTCGCGCAGCCAGGAGGGGAACAGGGGCCGCAGGGGCCGATCGATCAGGCGGGTGGTGAGAATCGCGCGCTCGGGGGGGCGGCCTTCACGGCGGAAGAAGCTGCCGGGGATGCGCCCGGCGGCGTAGAGGCGCTCCTCGTAATCACAGGTGAGCGGCAGAAAATCGATCCCTTCGCGGCCCTTGGCGCGGGTGGCCGTGACCAGCACGGCGGTGTCCCCGCATTCGATCAACACTGAACCCCCGGCCTGGGGCGCATACAAGCCCGTGGTCAGCCGGATCTCCCGACCATCGAAGGAGACCGTCTGAATCTTTGCTGGCACGTCGTCTTATGTCCGTTTTTATTCACGCACCATTCTCGCATTCGGACCTGCGAGGGCTTGACGACGCAAAAAAGGGTGGCACCTGGCCACCCTCACGCTCTTGATTGGCGCCCTGCCGCCGATGAACAGCCAGAGCCTGAAGCCGCTTACCAGCTCGACTTGACGACGCCGGGCAGCAGACCCTTGTGGGCACGCTCGCGCAGCTGGTTGCGGCAGAGACCGAAATCGCGGTAGTAGCCGCGGGGCTTGCCGGTGGCCCAGCAGCGGTTGCGCACCCGGTTGGGGGCGCTGTTGCGGGGGAGGTTCTGGATCTTGCGGTGGATCTCCAGGCGCTGCATCGGATCAGCGGCCGCCTCAAACGAAGCCTTCAGCTCGGCGCGCTTGACGGCGAAGCGTTCCACAATTTTCTTGCGCTTGACATCGCGCGCAATCATCGACTTCTTCGCCATGCGGCTGCTGCAATTCGTTCAGTGGAGGCCGAGCCTAGCGCGTGGCCTGCTGCTGAACCCGGCGGCCGCTGGGGCCGTGGTCGGGGTGGCTGGGGCAGAGATCGGCGAGGGGGCAGCCGGCGCAGAGGGGCTTGCGGGCGTTGCAGACGGCGCGGCCATGGAAGATCAGCCGGATCGAGAGGTTCTCCCATTCCGGCTGAGGGAAGAGCTTCATCAGATCGGGCTCGATCCGTGGCGGATCGCTCTGGCGGGTGAGCCCGAGCCGGTTGCTCAGCCGCCGCACGTGGGTGTCGACGGTGAAACCGGCATTGATGCCGAAGGCATGGGCTAGCACCACGTTGGCGGTCTTGCGCGCCACCCCCGGCAGCTCCAGCAACTCCTCCATCGAGGCCGGCACCGCACCGCCGTGGCGCTCCATCAGCAGCTGGGAGGCGGCCACGATGTGCTTGGCCTTGTTGCGGTAAAAGCCGGTGGACTTCACATAGGGCTCCACCTCGCTGGAGTTCACCGCAGCAGCGGCGGCCGCATCGGCGAAGCGCTCGAACAGGGCCGGGGTGACGAGGTTCACCCGCTCGTCGGTGCACTGGGCCGAGAGCATGGTGGCCACCAGCAACTCCCAGGGCGTGCGCCAATCGAGGGAGCAGGTGGCATGGGGGTAGTGGAGCGCCAGGCGCTCCTGGATCAGCGGCGCCCGCTGCCGGGCCGTGGCAAAGCGGGGCACCTCAGCGGCCGAGGAGTTGCTGCACCACCGAAAGCTGGCTGGTGTCCTTGACGATCAGCACCACGCTCAGCCCCACCAGCAGCAGGAAGCCCGACTGCATGAAGGCCATCTGCAGCCGATCGGGCAGGGGCTTGCCGCGCAGGCCCTCCAGCAGCAGCAGGGCGAACTGGCCACCATCGAGCAGGGGCAGGGGCAGGGCGTTGAGCACCGCCAGGTTGATGGAGATCAGCGCGGCGAACACGAACAGGCTGCCGCCGCCCTGGCGGGCCAGGCTGGCGCCCATCTCGACGATCTTCACCGGCCCCGACACCTGGGGAGCGGTTTCGCCGAAGTGGGTGACCAGGGCCACGAAGCCATCGACGGTGCGGCGGATCAGCTGAACGAAGACGCGGTTGGTCTGGCCGAGCAGCTCCAGCGGCCCCTTGGCGGGACGGAACACCTCACTGCCGTTGGGCTGGAGCTGGGCGCCGATGCGGCCGAGGCCATCGCGATCGCTGGGGGTGAGCCGCAGGCTGAGGGTTTCACCGTTGCGCTCGGCCTGGATCTGCAGGCTGCGCTCGGGCGCCCCCTGGATGTCGGCCACCAGATCCACCACGGCCTTGGAGCCACCACCCACGGCCACCCCTCCGAGGCTGAGGATGCGATCCCCGGCCATCAGGCCCGAGGCGGCGGCGGGCTGGCCCGGCTGCACCGCCGCCACCAGCACGCCAGGGGTGGCGCTGAAGCCGGCGGGCACACCCACCAGCAGCCCCTGACCGAGGAGCACGGCCCAGGCCAGCAGCAGGTTGGCGATCACGCCGGCGGCGATCACCAGGGCCCGCTGGGGCAGGGGGCGGTTGCGCAGCAGGTCGGGGTCATCGCTGGGGATCTCGCTGTCCTCCTCGTCGTCGGGGAAGGCGACATAGCCACCCAGGGGTATGGCCCGCAGGGCGAACTGCACGCCGCGGCGCTGCCGCTGCAGCAGGGCCGGACCGAAGCCGATTGAGAAGCCGCTGACGCGGATGCCCTGCCAGGTGGCGGCAAAGAAATGGCCGGCTTCATGCACCACGATCAGGCCCGCCAGGATCGCCAGTGCCGTGAGAACGCCCATTCAGGCAATGTTGCGCAAGACACTCATTCTGGGGGTTTCAGCCGTGGTTTGTTCCCTTCAGGCTTCGGGCACGAGGCGATCGCAGCCCATGTAGGGCACGAGGGCCCGCGGCAGGCGCACGCTGCCGTCGGCGTGCTGGCCGGTTTCGAGCAGGGCGGCCATGGTGCGACCCACTGCCAGACCGCTGCCGTTGAGGGTGTGCAGCAGACGGGTTCTCTTGCCGTCCTTGAAGCGGATCGAGGCGCGCCGTGCCTGGAAGTCAGCGCAGGTACTGCAACTGGAGATCTCGCGGTACGCCCCGGCGCCGGGCAGCCACACCTCCAGATCAAAGGTGCGGGCGGCGGAGAAGCCGAGGTCACCGGTGCAGAGATCCAGCACCCGGTAGGGCAGGTCGAGGGCCTGCAGCACCGCTTCGGCGTCGGCGGTGAGCTGGGCGTGGGCTGCTTCTGATTCCTCCGGGTGGCAGAACCAGTACAACTCGACTTTGTTGAACTGGTGCAGGCGGATCAAGCCGCGGGTGTCGCGGCCGTAGGAGCCGGCCTCGCGGCGGAAGCAGGGGGTGTAGGCGGCATAGCGCAGGGGCAGGCGCTCGGCGGGAATCAGCTCGTCGCGGTGGAACGAGGTGATCGGCACCTCGGCGGTGGGGGTGAGCCAGAGGTCGTCGTCGGCGCAGCGAAAGCTCTCCTCGGCGAACTTGGGCAGCTGGCCGGAGGCGGTGAGGCTGGCGCTGTTCACCAGGATCGGCGGCAGCACCTCGCGGTAGCCACGGCTGGCGTGCTGATCGAGCATGAAGCTGATCAGGGCGCGCTCCAGCCGGGCGCCCGCTCCGAGCAGGGTCACGAAGCGGCTCTGGGCGATGCGCACCGAGCGCTCGCTATCGATCAGGCCGAGGCGTTCGGCGATCTGCCAGTGCTCTTCGAGGGCGGGTTCACCCTCCATCGGCTCTCGGGGCGTGCCCCAGCGCCGCCGCTCCACGTTCTCGGCTTCGCCGGCCCCATCGGGGCAGAGTGAGGAGGGCAGGTTGGGGAAGGCGAGCAGCTGCTCGCGCAGGCGGGTTTCGAGGGCTTTCTCCTCCTCCTCCAGCACCGCCACCTGCTGCTTGATGGTGTTACCCCGGTTGCGCAGGGCCTGGACCTCGGGGCTGTGGGGTGCTTCGCCGCCGCGGATCAGCTCGCCCACCTGGCGGCCGATGCGGTTGCCCTCGGCCTGCAGATCACTGCGTTGCTGCTCAAGATCACGCTCTTGGCGGGCGATCAGCTGCAGGGCCGTGAGATCGAGCGTCATGCCCCGCCGCCCGAGCTGCTCGACGATCAGCTCGGGGTTGTCGCGCAGCAGGCGCTGATCCAGCACGGCTCCAGGTGCAAAGGCGCGTGCAGCCTACGGACTGGTGCTGGAGCAGGCCGCGTGGAAGGGCCTCAGAGCACCTGCACCACTTCGCTCACTTCGGGGATGGCTTCGCGCATCTTGCGCTCGATGCCCATCTTCAGGGTCATGGTGCTGCTGGGGCAGCTGCCGCAGGCGCCCTGCAGGCGCACCTTGACGACCGGGCCGTCGATCTCAACGATCTCGACGTTGCCGCCGTCTGCCATCAGGTAGGGCCGCAGTTCATCGAGCACCCGCTCGACGTTCTCGATCGTGAGGGCGCGGGGGTCGCTGATCGGGGCCTCGCCGCTGGCGCTGGTGTCTGGGGTGGCGGTGTCGGTGGTCATGCGGAGGGATGAAGGGAGTTTGAGCCTACGAAGCCTGCGGCAATTCCGTCTTCATCCGGCGATGACGGCTGGTGAAGGATGCTTCGGGGCAGCGGAGGTGCGCTTGTAACGCCTTCGCAGGCGGACCATGGTGAGGGCCAGGGGTGCCAGGGCTCCGGCAGACAGGGGGAGGGGCACGGCGACGAGGGAGCCACTGGTGAACGTGATATTTGACAATGTTGTCTGGGAGCTTGGACAGCCGTTGTTGTCACAGAATCTGATCTGCCCATCGATCCCGCTGTTCAAGGCAGTGAGACTGATGGATTCGGGAGAGTTGGCAAGCTTGATGTTCTGGATACTTAGGGATTCGGGAGGGGATTGGCCACTGGAGCCAGTAATTCCTGTGAAGCTGAGAATGCCTGCTGTTGATGTCGTCCCGGTGTAGCCGGCAGATACAGGCGTTGCTGCAGAGTTAAATAGCCATCTTGAGATTTGAATGTTGGCGAAATTAGTGATCGCTGAGCCGTTGTAAGCAAAGCTGCCGGTGATGGTTCCGGTTCCGCCACCAGGACTAGCCACGCTGAATGCGGCATTCTGGAAGGTGTAGGTGAGCGCCTGAGCTTCCAGTGGCAGCAAGGCAATGCCCCCGACCGCGAGCCCCGTCACCGTGAACTGTGCGACTGGGAGGAAGTAGGCGCGTTGCAGTTTGCCGAGCACCTTTTGTAAGGCTGCTTTGTGACTAGCCACAAATGTCACAATAACTTAACTAGGTGTTAATGCCTAATCTTAACAGGACCGGCAAGGCTGCGTTTGGGACGTTGTTGGCCCGGTGATGCCACTGGTCCTGGCTGGGGTGGCTGGAGCGGCTCCCGGAGGGCCTTGATCGGCCTGCCCGCCTAGGATCACGGCCAATGGGCTTGCAGCCCTCCGCCCCGCATGAGTCCCAGCAGAGCCGCGATGACCGACGTTCCCGCCTCGCGGATCCGCAACTTCTGCATCATTGCCCACATCGACCACGGCAAATCGACCCTGGCCGATCGGTTGCTGCAGGACACCGGAACCGTGGCGGCCCGCGACATGCAGGCCCAGTTCCTCGACAACATGGAGCTGGAGCGGGAGCGGGGGATCACGATCAAGCTCCAGGCCGCGCGGATGGAGTACACGGCCGCCGACGGCGAGACCTACATCCTCAACCTGATCGACACACCGGGCCATGTGGATTTCTCCTATGAGGTGAGCCGCAGCCTGCAGGCCTGTGAGGGCGCGCTGCTGGTGGTGGATGCCAGCCAGGGGGTGGAGGCGCAGACGCTGGCAAATGTGTACCTGGCGCTGGGCAATGATCTGGAGATCATTCCGGTGCTGAACAAGATCGATCTGCCCGGGGCCGACCCCGAGCGCATCAAGGAGGAGATCGAAGCGATCATCGGCCTCGACACCACCAAGGCGATCGCCTGCTCCGCCAAGACCGGCCTGGGCATTCCCGAGATCCTCGAAGCGGTGGTGGAGCGGGTGCCGCCGCCGGCGGATCGGGTCGACGAGCCCCTGCGGGCGCTGATCTTCGACTCCTATTACGACCCCTATCGGGGCGTGATCGTCTACTTCCGGGTGATCAGCGGCGTGATCGCCCGCAAGGACAAGGTGCTGCTGATGGCCAGTGGCAAGGTGGTGGAGCTTGATGAGGTGGGCGTGATGGCGCCCGACCAGCGCCAGGTGGACAGCCTGCATGCCGGTGAGGTGGGCTACATGGCGGCCTCGATCAAGGCGGTGGCTGATGCACGGGTGGGCGACACGATCACCCTGGCCGCCAATCCGGCGGCGGAGCCGCTGCCGGGTTACGCCGAAGCCAAGCCGATGGTGTTCTGCGGCCTGTTTCCCACCGACGCCGATCAGTATCCCGATCTGCGCGACGCGCTCGACAAGCTGCAGCTCTCTGATGCGGCGCTGAAGTATGAGCCGGAAACCAGCAGCGCCATGGGCTTCGGCTTCCGCTGCGGCTTCCTGGGCCTGCTGCACATGGAGATCGTGCAGGAACGGCTGGAGCGCGAATACGACCTTGACCTGATCGTGACGGCGCCGTCAGTCATCTATCAGGTGAACATGATCGACGGCAGCACCATGATGGTGGACAATCCCGCCACCCTGCCCGATCCACAGAAGCGGGAATCGATTGAGGAGCCCTATGTGAAGCTGGAGATCTACACCCCCAACACCTACAACGGCGCCCTGATGGAGCTCTGCCAGGAGCGGCGCGGTGAATTCATCGACATGAAGTTCATCACCACCGACCGGGTGACGCTGCACTACGAGATGCCGCTGGCGGAAGTGGTGACGGATTTCTTCGATCAGATGAAGAGCCGCACCAAGGGCTACGCCTCGATGGAATACAGCCTGATCGGCTATCGCAAGAACGAACTGGTGCGCCTCGATGTGCTGATCAACAGCGAGAAGGCCGACCCGCTCACCACGATCGTGCACCGCGACAAGGCCTACAACGTGGGCAAGGGGCTGGTGGAGAAGCTGAAGGAGCTGATCCCGAGGCAGCAGTTCAAGATTCCGATCCAGGCCTCGATCGGCAGCCGCATCATCGCCAGCGAAAGCATCAGCGCCATCCGCAAGGATGTGCTGGCCAAGTGCTACGGCGGCGATATCTCCCGCAAGAAAAAGCTGCTGAAGAAACAGGCGAAGGGCAAGAAGCGCATGAAGGCGATGGGCAAGGTGGACGTGCCCCAGGAAGCCTTCATGGCGGTGCTGAAGCTGAATCAGTAGGGCTGGCGGTGGCGCGGGGGTGGTCCGATCTGGGTCTCGGAGCCGCCCATGACGACCACCCGGCGTGAGTGTTCCCGCTCGATCAGGGCCTTGAGGGCCTCGCGGATCAGCTGGGTGCGCTCCTTGATGCCGCTGAGTTTTCCGGCCTGAGCGAGCAGATCGTCGTCGAGGGTGAGGGTGGTGCGCATGCCCGATTCAGCCACGGTGTTTCACAAGAGTCAGTCTGTCAGCCGCTGGGAAGCGACGACGTTGACTGGCTCCTGAGGGCGCATCTGCAACGGTTGTTGAAGATTGTGGCCAGCTTCAACTCGATACAGGGCTACATCTCGCCTTTTCTGGGAACGCTGAGGGCGTGATGTCCCAGATAGCCGCCGATGGCACTGCCACGTGTTCTGCCTGTATCCAGCCGAGGGGCTGAAGCGGGTTTTCTGCTGCCACTCTCGTTTGGTGTGTCGCTGGTGCTGCTGTTGAGTGCGCTCTCGATGCAGACGATGGCGCTCCAGGGAAGTCGGCTGGCGGCGGCGGAGCTGGAGCAGCGCAGGCTCGACGACTCCCTGGTTTCGGCGGCGGAGCAGGTGGCTGCAAGACTCAGCGGCTCCCATGCCTGCCTGTTGCCACTGGCTTCGGGGTCTTGGCAGTCGCCCATCAAGGGTTGCGCGGCAGGACTGAGCGCGGCACCTGTCCTGAGCGGTCAGGTGGAAGCGGTCGCCTATCGGCTGGTCTCATGGACGCCAGGGGTGCCCGGCTCTGCAGGCCATCCGGGTGAGCTGCGTCTGGAACTGAGCCAAGGGAAAGTGCAGCGGTTGTTTGCCCTTGAAGTGGCCGGTGCAGCCCCAATGCCCCTGCATGTGGTGGCTTTGCGCGGGATTGGGCGATGACACTGATTGAAGTGTTGGTGTCAACTTTGGTGTTCGCCCTGGCGGCAAATTCCTCAGCGCAATTGTGGGGATCTGCCCTGACCTGGAACCACCGCGCCGTGGAGCGCCAGGAGGTGTTGAACCGCATCGACATGGAGTTGCTGAAGCGGGAGCGGGCACTGCGGGTGGCGGCCGCGGCACAGGTGAAGTCGGCGCGGGAAGTGGGGGTGGAGGTGCCGATGAGCTGTGTCGACGCAATGGCTTGGATGGAGGGACAGTTGGCCCTCGTCAGCTCCCAGCTGCCGGAACAAATCACCCTGGCCAGTGACTCGGCTCTGACCACTGCGGAAGAGCCCGTCGCCCTCTGGCTGAGAGCCTCAGGGGAGGGAATCGAGCGCCGGCGGCTGTTTGCTCCGGCGGCCCATGGGGTCTGCCGACTATGACCAGAGCACGCACGATTTCCCGGGATTTCTCCCAGGGCTATTCGCTCACTGAGATGCTGGCGGGGGTGTCGGTGCTCTTGCTGCTCGCAGGGCTGGCGATCTATGTGGGTGCCGAATCGATAGCCAGACAGCGGTTGGAGGTGGCCACCCGGCGGCTGGTGCTGGGCCTTGAGCGGGGTCGTGCCGCGGCAGAGCGGCTGGGGCGGCCCTGTGGCCTGAGCTTGACGCCGGAGGGATGGCAGGAGCCGTTGAAGGGCTCGCTGGCCGGCTGCGAGCGGGCGGCGATGCCCTTGGCTGAGGGGGTGGAAAACGGCTCCATTCAGCTGAGCCACAACCTGCCCGACACTCTGCGCTTCAGCAGCATTGGTTTGGTGCTGGATGGCGGCACGGTGGTGCTCACCAGCGCAGGCACCGAGCTGCGCCGCTGCCTGGTGATGGCCCCGCCGCTGGGGGTGGTGCGCCTTGGCCGCTATGGCGGCGCGCCCGGGGGCCGCCCCGACAGCGACTCCTGCCGCCCTGATCCGACCCTCTGAGCCGGAGCAAGCCACCAGCGTGATGAAGACAGCGCCGATCCTCAGATCCCAGACCAGGGGCAGCCCGGCCAGTGCCGGCTTTGGCCTGGTGGAGCTGCTGGTGGCCATGGGCCTGGGCCTGATGGTGTGCGGCGTGGTGGTGCAGGTGCTGCTGGGGGAGGGGCGCTCGGCACAGAACTTCTCCCGGCTGGTGCGGGAGCGCGCCTACCAGCGGCGGGCCCTTGCGCTGATCCGGGCTGATCTGGAGGGGGGCAGCGAGGTGGTGGATGCCGCCACTCCCCTCTCCGTCGACTGTGGAGTGGCCAGCCGCAAGGTGGTTCTGCAGATCAAGAGGGGCGACGGGGTGATCACCTATTCCGTTGGGGCAGCCCCGAGCGGGATCTGGCGCGGCCAGGTGCTGGCGCGCTGCGGACCTGCCTATGGACTGGAAGGACGCGTCAACCCCGGCACCACAGCCCAAAGCCATGTGGTGCTGGATGGCCTGGCGGCGAAGCCCCCCACCTGGGCCACCTGCGGCGGTTTGAGCGATGCCAGGGTATTGAATAAGTCTGAAAACGTAGCGTTCTCTGCATGCCTGGATCCGGCGACCCAGTTGGTGAGTATGCGATTAGTTCAGAGCTTCAGCGATGGCGGCGGCCCGCTTCAGTGGGTGCGCAGTGAAGGAGTCGCTGGGGCAGGGTAAGGATCCAGGTCACTCAGTATGAGGTCACGCGGACGATGGCAAACTATTCTGAATACATTTTCACGATCAAGATCGACTCGTGCAATTTTGATGTATTGAGGGCTATTCCATTCATTTTGCAGGGCTTTCCTTGGCCCATCGTCCTACGTCGATCTTGTTAACAGCTTGGGTTTCCCTGATTGTATCCGTTCAGAGGGCGGGATGCCCACCGCGCCAATCCACCCCTGATCGCTCAGTGCTGAGGGTCCAAGGAAGAGACAACGTGTGTTGAGAAGTTCATGAATTCGGGAGCAGCGATGGCATCACGCCAACGCGATGATGGGCAATCCAGGCCTGCTCCAGGAACTGCCAGACATCGCGGTCCTGTTGCCTGAGGGTGGTGGTGGCAGTGAGCAGACGACTGCGGCAGATTACACCGCTGGTTGATTGGACGCAGTAACTGATCTTGCGCTGAATCACCGGCTGGCGCAGCGCTCGCTCAGCGGCGTTGTTGGTGGGATCGACGCCTTGGATCTCCAGAAACGTCCAGAGGGCATCGCTGCGTTGCAGTACCTGCTGACAAGTGCGTACCGTCTTGGCCCAGGGTGTTCGCTCACCGCGCTGGTAACCCAGCTCCACCACCTGCTGCAGTGTGGCCTCAAAGGAGCGGCGGATTGGCCGGCAGCCCTGCTGCAACGTGGGCCAGTCGTTCGCTCCCTCCTTCCATCTGTACCACTGGGCAAACAGTTGCTGCTGCAGGTCCAGCAGCTCTGCTCCGAACTTGGCGCTGGCACCAGGGCGCTGGGCGATGGCAGTGAGATCGCGGATCAGGTGCGCCCAGCACAGCTGGCGCTGCTCAATTGGCAGGTGGTTGTAAGCGGAGAAGCGATCGCTCACCACGATCCCGCCAAAGGCGTTCCCCAGCAGCTCCTTGGCCGCTGCAGTTGAGCGGCTGAGGCCCTGCAGGAACACCGTCGCCACTGGGGTGACCATGACCCACTGCCAGCCGCGGCGGCCAGCCGGATTGTTGCCGTCGACATTGCCGGTGGGGGCGCCGGTTTCATCGACGTAGGCCACCGGCTGCTGCCGAGCGGCATCCAACGCTTCTGCCATCGGTTGGGCCAGTGTGGCGCTCAGCCGCTGGCGGATCCCAGCAATCCCTGCGCGGCTGATCACCACCCCCAGGTGATGGAGCAGTTCCTGGGTCTTGCTGATGCTCAACGGGAAGGCACTGCCCAGCAGACCCACAAGGGTGCTGAGCCGGGGTCCGTAACGGGCCGCTCCCACATCTGCCGGCAGGGTGGCGCAGGTGCTGGTGGAGCAGCAGGGACAGACCAAGCGGTGCAGCCGGTGTGCAATCACCAGCGGTGTGATCGGCGGAATCTCGATCACCTGATGGCGCAACGGCTCTGGATCAACACCGTCCAGCAGCTGACCGCAGCGGTGGCAGGCTTGGGGGTGGTGCTCCACCACCTCATCCACCCGCTAGATCGGCAGCAATTCCGGACCGGATCCTGGATGGCCCGGCTGGCCGCCCCGCTTGCGGTCACTGCCCTTGCGCCGCTCAGGCGGCTTAAACCCAGGGCCATCGCTGGAGGGTGGTTTGGAGGAGTTGCGAGAGCTGCGGCCGGATCCGCTCACGCAATTGGGCCAGTTCGGTGGCCAGTGTGGTGAGTTGCGTTCGGAGCTGTTCGTTCTCCTGGTGCAGCACATGAATCTCCTGCTGTTGATGCAGGATTAGAGAACGGGCACTGGTCGGCCATGCCAACCAGTCCGCATCTGAAATCCCGTCAGGAGGAGTAGTCATCTCAGGCAGTCTCTGCCTGAGATGCAATCGGGAATCACGCCGCCGTCAAGGGCTTAGCCGTAGCGATGTTCGCTCCGAGCTGTCCCGACCCCTGAATGGGTACTGAAGTGGAGGGAGTCTTTGGCTCTGGCAAGCGAAAGTATTCACTGAGGCTGATCATGGCGAGGCTCGCCCACGGCGCTGCAACCTCAATCTTCATGAGTTTCCTGGTGATGTGTGCCGAGAAGATCCTGAGGTTTCTCTGCCTCTTTTTTGTGTTCATTTTTGCCTGTCTCTGCAGCCTTCTCCGGCTTCATGTCTCACCAGGGAAGGCCTGGACAATTACTGACAAAAGATGGAACGATTGGCCTGTCATCGCATAGACGTGACCATGGCCTGCGTAAGCCCTCCGCAGATGCCCGTTGCGGCGCGATGTGGCGTCGGCTGGTTTTCAGGAGTCCCGAATTACATACCCCGATCACCTTGATTAGTGTCTATTCCCAGAGTTTGCAGCGCCGGTCCGGTGGATGGTCTTCCAGCGCAGAGCTGCAGTGCATCGCCAGGGAGGCTGAACAGATGGGCCTGATGGTCAGCGAACTGCTCGACATCGCCAGGGAGGAGGCGGGCCGCTTAGAACTGGGCCGTGACTCACTGGATTTTGATGATGTTCTGCTCGTGGCCTTTGAAAGGCTCGAGCCCATCGCCGCCTCTCGCCTGCGGCTGCGCTTGCCCCAGGACGGTGCTCAGCCCGTGGGTCTGGGAGATGGCGAGAGTCTTCAGCAGTGCCTGACAAACCTGGTGGACAACGCCCTAAAATACAAACCGTAGGACTCCACTATCGAACTGCTCAGTTCGGTTGGCGCCACTGAGGTGGGTCCACGTGGACGACCATGGGCCGGGGGTACCTCTGGCGGAATAGGAGCGCATCTTTGAGCTCTTTGTTCTTGGTACATCTCAGTCCGACACCAGTGGGAGTGACATCGGACTGGCGATGGTGCGCTTGCTGATGCGGCGGATGGGCGGTGATGTGCGCGTGGCCCCAACCCCCGGCGGCGGTGCCGACTTTCAGCTGGTGCTCGAGCGGATGACGCTCAGATCTTCGGATCCCCCTCCCTGAGAATGAAGCCCACGCCGCGTACGGTCTGGATCAAGGTAGGAAAACCACTACGTTCGATCTTCTTACGCAAATAGCGGATATATACATCGAGCAGGTTGGCGTCGCCTACAAAGTGCTCACCCCACACGTTGTGAAGAAGTGCTTGACGTTCCTGTACCCTACTGGGGTCTTTGAGCAAGGCCAACAGCAGGTTGTACTCCCGCACTGTGAGCTGGATTTCTTCTCCGCCACGGCTCACTTCGTGGCTGGCGGTGTTCACCCGCAGGTCAGCGAAGCTCAGCACAGTCTCGTTGTTGTTGCTGGACCCACTGCGCCGCAGCCTGGCCCGTATCCGCGCCAGCAGTTCCTCGATCGAGAAGGGCTTGATAAGATAGTCATCGGCACCGGCGTCCAAGGCTTGCACTCGCTCGGCCACCGCATCTCTTGACGTGAGCATCAGCACTGGGATAGTGAGCTCACTGGCTCTCAATCGTCTGCACACCTCCACACCGCTGAAATCAGGCAGGGTCCAGTCGAGCAGCACCAGGTCCCAGGGAGCATCGCGCAGCCTGATCAGTGCCTGCTGGCCTGTGCCCACTGCTCCCACCACATAGTTCTCCACCGCCAATTCACCGGCGAGAAACCGGCGCAGCTCGGGGTCGTCGTCAACGACCAGCACCCTGTATTGGTGGGTCATGGAGCTTCTTTAGGTTGTTTCCAGAATGCCTGGATACGGCACAGGTTGAGGCTTTACCCGTAGCCTGGCTGTCCTTTGTCCTTTTTCGATCGAGAGAGGCAGTGGCTCGCTGCACTCAGACTAGAGGCAGGTAGGCCAAGAACCACGTCTGAAATAGGGGCTTGCAAGGCGATGCGGTTGAAGCTCCTGAGCTGAGGCCATGGCATGTCTCGGTTCTTTTCAGCGGCTGCTCGGCCGAGAGGAATCAGGGTTCAGCTCCCTGCCCCTGCTCCAGACTGGGCTTGCCCCAGACCGCCGCCCGATGACCACCCCGCTGAGCACCGGGCTGCTGCGCCGCTGGCGTCCCCGCGACCTCTCCGGCCGCATGGCCCGCTGGGGCCTGGTGATCGTGCTGGTGTACGGGTTAATCGCGCTGCTGACGCCGCTGCTGATCCACCTGGGGCTGCTGGCGGATCCCAATGCCGGCCTCGACAATTCCGTCTACTCCACGCCATCGCTGCAGCACTGGTGCGGCACCGACAGGCTCGGGCGCGACGTCTGCGTGCGGACCCTCTCCGGCGCCGCCGTGGCGCTGCAGGTGGTGCTACTGGCGCTGGTGGTGGCCCTGGTGATCGGTGTGCCCCTTGGGATGCTCAGCGGTTACCTGGGCGGCTGGTTCGACCGGGTGCTGGTGCTGCTGATGGACACGCTCTACACCCTGCCGGTGCTGCTGCTCTCGGTGGTGCTGGCCTTCCTGCTGGGCCGTGGCCTGCCCAATGCGACCGCTGCCCTGTGCGTGGTCTACATCCCGCAGTACTTCCGTGTGGTGCGCAACCAGACGGCCCAGGTGAAGGCCGAGCTCTACGTGGAGGCCGCCCGCACCCTGGGGGCCGGTCCGGTCTGGATCCTGCGCCGCTATCTGTTCCGCAACGTCATCACCTCGGTGCCGGTGCTGCTCACCCTCAACGCCGCCGATGCGGTGCTGGTGCTGGGCGGCCTGGGTTTCCTCGGCCTCGGCCTGCCGGAAACCATTCCCGAGTGGGGCGGCGACCTCCAGCAGGCCCTCACCGCCCTGCCCACCGGCATCTGGTGGACCGCGCTCTACCCCGGCCTGGCCATGTTCGTGCTGGTGCTGGGGCTCTCCTTCCTGGGGGAAGGTCTGGAGGCCTGGGTGAGCGGGGGGGATGGGGGACGTGGAAGTTGATGAAGTCCCCCACCGCCTCTCGGCAATTAAGCCAGTCCGTCAAGTGATGCCGCGACGGCTTGCTGGCTGTCAGGTGAGGGCACAGGCGATAGTCCCATTCCCATCGATCGTGATTGTGGCTGTGCTGTTTGCTGCTGTTGAAGTTCCAGCGAGACAGCGAAGTCCCACCGGCCCCGCTGTCCACTGTGCTGTGTAGGTGCCACCGGTAGACGCATCACAGGGTTTTGGATTGGCAACCCCAGCAGCAGCTGGTGGAGTGGGTACACCGCCAATGTCTGAAGCGGCGAAGGTCGCACATTCCTTGGCCAGGCCTAGGGCTTCGCCAATGGCCGCTCCCGCTTGGGCTGCATTGCGGGCTTGCAGGTACTGCGGGAGCGCCACAGCGGAGAGAATGCCGATAACTGCAACAACAATCATCAGCTCCACCAAGGTGAATCCCTTGGTGAGCGGGTTGGAACTGGCCCGGCGTTGCTTGAGTTGACGAAGGATGGCGAGGCTCGTGTGGGTACGCATGGCGAGAGGTCTCAAGTTGACGTCCATCAGCGTTCCCCTCTTGGCCGGGTATGGACGGTTGGGCTGCGCCTGATCAATTGAGGGATTACATCCCACGGGCACATGGCAAACTCCGCTCACAGCAGCCTGATTGGCCGCGGGCCCCTTGGATGGGCCGTGACCGTCTACCGGAAACCCATAGAAAAAAAGTAAAATAATCAGGCATTCTTAAGTAAACTCTTGGCTATTTATTAGCACTTTATCAGGAAAGTGATTCTCTTTTCGACGTCTGGCCGTCCCCTGGCTGCGCTCCGGTGTTGTGAGCTGCCTCAGCTCAGGCCTGGCACTGGCTATGGCGCCTGAAGCTGCACGGTTGATGGATTTGCGCCGCTTCGCTCAAATCCCACAGACACGAACTGCTGCAGCGGAGTAAGACGGTGTGTGTGCTCTGTGACGTGATGCCCGTCTGGGTCATTCTTCTGCTGCTCCCCGCCTCGGCGCTGCTGTGGTTGCTGGGAACGTCCAATGGCGACGACGTGATCGGGCTGCTGGAGCGGCTGATTGCCCTCTGCGGCCTGGCGGTGGTGGTGTTCGTGGCGCGGCCCCTGCTGCTGGAGATCATCGGGGTGAGCGTTGCGCTGTGGTTGCCCCGGGCCCACAGCGGCCAGGCGGCGCCGCCACTGCCCAATCGCGACGACGTACTCATCCCCTTCCTCTGATCCCCATCGGCCGGGCGGGTGGCTGCAGGGCGCAGCCTGGCTTCAGTAGCGCAGCTTCAGCGTGCGGGGCAGCTCCTCGCTGATCTCACCGTCTGCCGTAAGCGGGGGGTAGGGGCGCCCCTGGCGGCGGCACCACTCCGCCACCTGGGGGTAGGCCCACTCGAACAGCAGCCCCTGGCGTGCTCCTGCCGGCAGTCCTTCGCCCGCCTCGGGCACCAGGCCCGCTGCCTGCCGCTGCCGCAGCGCTTCAAACAGCAGCACCGCCGCCGCCACTGACACATTCAGCGACTGCACCATGCCGCCGGTGGGGATGAACAGCGGCTGATCCACCATCGCCGCCGCCGCCTCGCTCAGACCCCACTTCTCCGCCCCCAGCAGGAAGGCCGTGGGGCCACGGAAGTCGCACTGGCGGTAGTCCACGGCGTTGGTGCCCAGCTGGGTGCCGTAGAGCCGGAAGCCCTGCTGCTTGAGCTGCCCCAGCACCTCCTCCACCCGGCCGTGCGGCCTCAGCGGCACCCACTTCTGGCTGCCCTGGGCGGTGCTGTTGAACGTGCGCGGCCTCCCCTTCAGGCTCACCACATGGGCCTCCAGCACCCCCACGGCATCGCAGCTGCGCAGGATCGCCGAGAGGTTGTGGGGCTTGTCCACCGCCTCCAGCACCACGGTGAGATCGGCCATGCGCCGGTCGAGCACGGCGCGGATCCGCTCGAAGCGGCGGGGCAGCAGGGGCATGGGCGCAGCGCGGCAGGGGCGACCGTAGGCCGCCTGCTGCGCCTCAGTTCAGCACCGGATCAAGATCGGGGATGAAGGCCAGGCTGTCACCGCTGCTGCGCACCGCCACGCCCCCCTTGAAGCGGCGGAAACTGCCCTCGTCCTCCTGGGCCTGCCCGCTGTCATCTTCGGCGCGGATTGCCACGCGCCCATCGCTGAAGAAGGCATAGGCGTTGCGGGAGCCATCGGCCCAGGCCAGGTCGTAAAGGGTGCCGCCGCTGCGGCCGCTCACCTGGCTGATGCGGCAGGGGATCTGCTCCTCCACGCTGCCGGAGGCGCGGAACAGGCACACCTTGTCGTCGGTGGGGTCGGTCTCAGGCCGGCGCGCTTGAGCGCCTGTGGCGCCAGTCGGCAGCTGCGCCAGGAACGCGCGCACCACCGTCGACGACACCGCGAAGTTCAAGCCCTCGCTGTCGCCGTATTTGAAGGTGGCGATGCCCGCCACGCAGTTGCCCGCATCCAGCACCGGGCCGCCGGAATTGCCCGGGTTCACCGCCGCATCGATCTGCAGGATCTGCTCATTGCCGCGCAGGCTGCTCACCACCCCACGGCTGAGGCTGAACTCCAGGCCCTTCGGGGCGCCGATTACGAACACCTCCTGGCCCACCGCCGAGGTCTGATCGCGCATGCGCAGCACCTTGCCGCGGGTGCCCTCCACCGCCAGCAGCGCCAGGTCGCTGGTGGGCGCCTCGCCCGATCCGCGCGCCACCACCCGCGCCCGGTCGCTGCTGCCATCCACCCACTTCAGCCGCACCACCTCGCTGCCATCCACCACATGGGAATTGGTGGCCAGGTAGGTCATGCCGTCCTGCTGGGCCACCACGAAGGCACTGCCCATGCCGCTGCCCGTGGACACCACCGCCACCCCTTCCCGGGCCGAGCGGAACACCTCCTCGGCGCTCTGACGGCCGCTGGCGCAGGAGCTGGGTTCAATCGCCGCCCCAGTCGCGGTTTTCGCTGCGGGCGCCGGCAGCGTGGCGGCCGCGGCCCGGTTGGCCGGCACTTCGGCGGTGGCGCGCATCAGGCCGCAGCCCGAGAGCGCGAAGGCCAGACCGGCGGCCCCCAACTTCAGCCCCCAGGCACTGCGGCGGATCCTGCTGTTGCTCTGCATCGTGGTGGCCCGTGGGGGCTGAAGAACGCTTGAACTCCGTTCTATGGCCGCCAGCCGTGCGCACCAACCGTCCGCCCGCAGCCGCTGATGACAGGATCTTCCCGTCGCTCACCCCGGTCAGCCCTTGTCATGGTTGATGGCTCCCCGGGCTTTGATCAGCGGGTGTGGGCAGCCGTGGCCCTGGTGCCCGCCGGCCGGCTCGCCACCTACGGCCAGATCGCCGAGCTGATCGGTGCCTATGGCTGCGCCCGTCAGGTGGGCTGGGCCCTGCGCCGCCTCTCCCTGCCCTCGGAGGTGCCCTGGCACCGGATCGTCAATGCCCGCGGCTGCATCAGCCTCAGCCTCTCCCGGGAAGGCAGCGACTGGATGCAGCGGGAGCTGCTGATCAGTGAAGGCATTCCCGTCGATGAACAGGGGCGCCTGCCCCTGCGGCGCTATCTCTGGAGGCCGCCGCCCCTCGCCGTTTGAGCGCCACCTCAGCTGTCCCCGCCCCGCCCTCTCCAGACCCCGCCGCTATCGGGCTCGATGCCCGGCGCGTGGCCTGGCGGGTGCTGCAGGCCGTGGCCGCCGGCGCCTACACCGACCTGGCCCTGGAGCGGGAGCTGCGCCGCTCCCCCCTGGCCCCCGCCGATCGCGGCCTGGCCACGGAGCTGGCCTGCGGCGCCATCCGCCAGCGGGCCCTGCTGGATGGCTGGATCGATGCCCTCGGCAAGGTGAGCGCCGAGCGCCAGCCGCCGCCGCTGCGCTGGCTGCTGCACCTCGGCCTCTACCAGCTGCTGTTCACCGCCCGGGTGCCGCCCTCGGCGGCGGTGAGCACCACCGTTGAAATCGCCAAGCGCGATGGCCTCGCCCGCCTGGCGCCGGTGGTCAATGGCCTGCTGAGGGCCTGCTTGCGCCGCCGCCAACCCCTGGCGGCAGGCGCCGCCCCCTGGGAGCCACTGCCGCTGCCGGCTGATCCCATCGCCTCGCTGGCCCTGCGTGGCTCCCTGCCCGCCTGGCTGGCCGCCGGCCTGCTGGAGTGGTTGCCCCAGGAGGGGGCCGAGGCCTTCGCTGTGGCGGCCAACCAGCCCCCCTCCCTCGATCTGCGCGTCAACCGCCTGCGCGCCAGCCGCGAGGGGGTGATCGAGGCCCTCGCCGCCGCTGGCGTCAGCGCCACACCGCTGCCAGAGCTGCCCTGGGGCCTCAGCCTCGCCGGCCGCAGCGGTGATCTGCGCACCCTGCCCGGCTACGCCGAAGGCCACTGGAGCGTGCAGGACCGCACTGCCCAATCGATCGCCCCCCTGCTCGATCCCCAGCCCGGCGAGCGCCTGCTCGATGCCTGTGCCGCCCCCGGTGGTAAGAGCACCCATCTGGCGGAGCTGATCGGTGATGCCGGCAGCGTGCTGGCGGTGGATCGCTCCGAAGGCCGTCTGCGCCGCCTGCGCGACAACGCCCAGCGCCTGGGGCTGCAGGCCATTGAGCCCCTCACCGCCGATGCCGCCCTCCCTGGTGCCCTCGCCGGCGCCAGCGCTGGCCCGCCCTTTGATCGCATCCTGCTGGATGCCCCCTGCTCGGGACTGGGCACCCTGGCCCGCCACCCCGATGCCCGCTGGCGCATCACCCCCGCCAGCATCACGGAGCTGGTGGCCCTGCAGCGCTCCCTGCTGGAGGCGATGCTGCCGCTGTTGGTGCCCGGCGGCCGGCTGGTGTACGCCACCTGCACCGTGCACCCCAGCGAAAACAGTGACCTGATCGCCGGCTTCCTGGCGCAGCATCCCGGCTGGCTGCTGCTGTCGCAGAAGCAGCACTGGCCGGCGGCCCCCAGTGGCGATGGCTTCTACGCCGCGGTGCTGCAGGCTCCCGCCTGAAGGGGCGAGCGGGGCGGTTTCAGGGAACCGGCGGCGGCGCCACCGGTGGTGGGGGAGCCATCGGCGGAGGGGCCACGGGCGGTGGCGCCACCGGGAAGGAGGGGTTCCCCTGCGGCGGTGGCGTCACCGGTGCCGGTGCCGCCTGGGGCTCACCGCCACGGGGCGCCTGGCTCGGGGCTGGCAGTTTCGGCAGGTCCGGCAGCGGCGGCAGATCCTGCCCGCGCTCGCTTGGCGGCGCCACCTGAGAGGGCTCCGGCGAGTTGCGGTCTTCCCCAGGGGTGGGCAGGTCGCTGGGGCGCCCCGGCTGGAAGGTGGATTTGGCCTGCTTGGTGGGTTTGAACGTGCCCGTGAGCACCGGCTTGGGCGGGAACTGGAGCACCGGCAGGTCCTTCACCACCACCGCCATGTAGCGGCCCCAGGCCGCGGCGGCAGCGCCGCTGTCACTGCCGGTCTCGCGGTTGTTGTCGTAGCCCAGCCAGATGCCGGTGGTGAGTTGGGGAATGCCGCCAATGAACCAGAGGTCACGGGCCCCCTCCGAGGTGCCCGTTTTCCCCGCCACCGGCCGATCGCCCAGGGAGGCCGCCCCGCCGGTGCCGCCACTCACCACCCGCTGCAGCATCCACACCATGGCGTCGGCGATGGGGCTGTCCACCGCCCGCCGCCCCTTGTCGCCATCCACCCGCCGGCTCCAGAGCAGCTCGCCATTGGGGCCGTTGATCTCCTCGAACGGCGTGGCTGGCACATACACCCCGCGGTTGATCACCGCCGCGTAGGCCGTGGTCATGTCCAGCACCGTCTGCTCGTAGGCGCCGAGGGCCATCGGGTAGAAGCGCCCCAGCTCCCGCGTGATTCCCAGACTCTGGGCCGTGGCGATCACCTTGTCGAAGCCCACCTGCTGCAGCAGGCTCACTGCCACGGTGTTGAGCGAGTTCTGCAGGGCTGTGGCCAGCGACACCTGCCCCAGATAGCGGTCGCCGAAGTTCTTGGGGCAGTAGCCCGCGAAGCAGCGCTTGGCATCTAGCACCGTGTCCTCCGGCTTCATGCCGGCCTTCAGGGCGGAGAGGTACACAAAAAGTTTGAAGGTGGAGCCCGGTGAACGCAGGGCCTGGGTGGCGCGGTTGAACTGGCTCTTGCTGTAATCCTTGCCGCCCACCATTGCCCGCACCAGGCCCGTGCCCGGCTCCACCGTCACCAGGGCACCCTCCAGGCCGCCGTACGCGCTGCCATCGATCACCTTCTGGCCTTCCTCCTGCCAGGCCATGTTCAGGCTGCTGCGGATCGTCAGGCCGCCCACTTCCAGCTGCTCGGCGCTCAGCACCTTCGGCAGCTCCTGCGCCACCCAGCCGGTGAAGAAGGGGGCGCGGCTGTTCCAGTATTTGGGCAGGGCGGGCTTGAGCTGCAGCGCTGAGCCCTTGGCCTCGGCCAGTTCCCCCGCATCGATGAAACCGGCCTCCTTCATCCGCTCCAGCACCAGGCTGCGGCGCTGCAGGGCCAGCTCCGGATTCACCAGCGGTGAATACACCGAGGGGGCCGGCGGCAGCCCCGCGATCAGGGCCGCTTCAGGCAGTGTCAGCTGGTCGGGGGTCTTGGAGAAGTAGATCCAGGCGGCATCGGCCACGCCGTAGGCGCTGGAGCCCAGATACACATAGTTGAGGTATTGCTCGAGGATCTGCTGCTTGGTCAGCTGGCGCTCAAGCTTTCCGGCCAGGGCCGCTTCCTTCAGCTTGCGGATCAGCGTGCGGTCCTGGCTGAGGAACACCGTGCGCGCCAGCTGTTGGGTGATCGTGCTCGCCCCCTCCTCCACCGAGCCCCGGCTGAGGTTGCGCATCATCGCCCGGGCGATGCCGGTGGGGTCCACGCCGCCGTGCTGATAGAAGCGGCGGTCTTCGGCGGCCACGAAGGCCTCCTTCACCAGCTCCGGCATCTGGCCGCTGGGCACTTTCTCGCGGGTGGCCGGTCCCAGCTTCTGCAGCACCTCGCCGTCGGCCGAGAGGATCGTCACCGTGCCCGGACGGTTGAAGGTGCTGATCCGGCGCGCGTCCGGCAGCAGGCTGTCCACCCCCTTCACCAGGGCATTGACCCCCAGGGCCATGACCCCCCCAGCCGTCAGGGTGACGCCCACCAGCACCAGCAAGCGCAGCCGGCGTTTGTTCACGGCTTCTTCACATCCCCACGGTCAGGCTGCTGTGGCCGATCGCCAGCGCCGTGACCAACATCCCCAGCACCAAAAAGGGCTGGGCGCTCGCCTGATACTTGACATCAAAGGCCACCGGATCGCGCAGCAGCCAGATGTCCTGGAAGGTGATCTGGGGAATGATCAGCAGCACCAGCAGCACCGCCGCGAAGTTCTGGCCGATGGCGATCAGCACCGCCACCATCGCCAGCTGAAACAGGTCGATCATGGCGGCACTGATCCAGCTGGCTCTCTGGATCCCGAACACCACCGGCAGGCTCTGCAGCCCCAGGGCCCGGTCGCCCTCCACGCTCTTGAAATCATTGACCACGGCGATACCCAGGCCCGCCAGGCTGTAGGCGAGGGTGAGCAGGGCCGTGGCCCAGGTGAGCTGGCCGAACAGCGCCTGACCGGCCCACCAGGGCAGGGCGATGTAGCTGGCGCCGAGGGCGTAGTTGCCCAGCCAGCCGTTCTGCTTCAGCTTCAGCGGCGGTGCTGAATAGATGAAGCTCACGAATGAACCCCCCAGGGCCAGCAGCAGCACCACCGGCGTGCTGTGGCCGGCCCAGAGGTCGAGCCCCCAGGCCACCGCCAGCCCCGCGATCAGCAGCACCCAGATCTGCAGCTTCACCTGCGGCAGGGAGATGGCACCGGAGGGGATCGGCCGATAGGGCTCGTTGATCGCGTCGATTTCGCGGTCGTAGTAGTCGTTGATCGTCTGGGTGTAGCCAGCCAGCAGCGGGCCACTCATCACCATGCAGGCCAGCGAGGCGCCCACCTGGGGCACGGTCCAGTGGAAGTTTCCGGATGCCGCCGCGCCGCAGATCACACCCCAGATCAGGGGGATCCAGGTGACCGGCTTCATCAGCTGCAGGCGCAGCTTCCACATCGAACTGGTGCCGCTGGCACCTTTCATGCCGAGCAGCTGACGGGCGCCGCCGCCGCCGCTGGTGCTGGGGTCGGGAGCGTCGCTCAAATTCAGACCGCGGCGATTTCGTCGTCGAAGAACCAGCCGGTGCTGCCGTTGGCCAGTTCCACCACCACGCCGATGCCGCTGCCGTCGGTCATCTTGAAATCACGGACGGTGCCGGTGGCATCGCTCTGCAGGGTTTCCACCAGCTCGGCGGGGATCTGGTCACGCACTCGCGTGATCCGCACCTTCGAACCGATCGTTACGGCGCTCGAGGGGCCTGAGGTGGCAGCCTGGGACATGACCGGCGCGACTGGATCGGGTGGCGCAACCTTAACAGCGAGACCATGGTGGCCCGGCGCATCATTCCCTGCCTCGATGTGGCCGACGGCCGTGTGGTCAAGGGGGTTAATTTCGTCGGCCTGCGCGATGCCGGTGATCCCGTGGAGCTCGCCTGCCGCTACGACGCCGCCGGCGCCGATGAGTTGGTCTTTCTCGACATCGCCGCCAGCCACCAGGGCCGCGGCACCCTGGTGGATCTGGTGCGCCGCACCGCCGAGGCCGTCACCATCCCCTTCACCGTCGGCGGCGGCATCAGTGCTGTGGAGGGTGTCACCGAGCTGCTGCGGGCCGGTGCCGACAAGGTGAGCCTCAACTCCTCGGCGGTGGCGCGGCCGGAGCTGATCAGCGAGGGTGCCCGCCGCTTCGGCTGCCAGTGCATCGTCGTGGCCATCGATGCTCGCCGCCGCAGCGATGGCTTCGGCTGGGACGTGTTTGTCAAAGGCGGCCGCCAGAACACCGGCCTCGATGCCGTGGCCTGGGCCAAGCGGGCGGTGGCCCTCGGTTCCGGCGAGATCCTGCTCACCTCCATGGATGGCGACGGCACCCAGGCCGGCTACGACCTGGAGCTCACCCGCGCCGTGGCCGAGGCGGTGGAGGTGCCCGTGATCGCCTCCGGCGGTGCCGGCAGCATCGATCACATCGCCGCCGCCCTCGGCCAGGGCAAGGCTTCAGCGGCGCTGCTGGCCTCCCTGCTCCACGACGGCGTGCTGACGGTGCAGGCGATCAAGGCGGATCTGCTGGCGCGGGGCCTGGAGCTGCGGCCCCTGGAGGCTGAATCGTTGCTCGCGGCCTGATCGCTGTTGGCGGGCTGATCCCTGATCGCGACCGCTCGCAACGGCTCGTTACATTGATCACCAGGCCTTCGTCAGGCTTTCCACCGCTTCCCCCCGCCGTGCCGGCCCTGCAGCCGCCTCTCTCCACCGCCCTCGGCCTGCTGATGGTGGCTTTCGTTGTGGCGCTGGTGGCCTGGGCCCTGCAGCTGATGCAGGCCGCCAGCGATCGCCGCGAGTTCTCGTTGATGCTGGCCGGCTGCATGGTCTGCTCCGCCGCCGTGGGCCTGGCCACCGTGATGGTGCTCACCCTCACCGGCCCCAACCGCATCTCCAGCCGCGCCCTCTGGTTGCCCCAGCCCGTCGAGGGACCGGGCGTCAGCCTCGATGCGATCAACCTGCCCTGGGAGGGCTCCCTCGATTGCCTGGTGGATCCCGCTCGCTGCCCCGACCTGCGATTGTCCTGAGCGTTCCCCGCTCCCTTTCCATCGTTGAAGCCCGGTGATCCCCAGGCGGTGCGCGAGCTGTTCGAGGCCATCGCCCCTCGCTATGACCAGCTCAACGACTGGCTCTCCTTCGGTCTGCACCGCCTCTGGAAGCGCCAGGCGGCCCTGTGGTTGCGCCCCCGGCCTGGCCAGTGCCTGATCGATCTCTGCTGCGGCACCGGTGATCTCGCCCTTGTTCTGGCCGGGAAGGTGCGACCCAGCGGTCAGGTGCTCGGCCTCGATGCCGCTGCTGCTCCCCTGCAGGTGGCGGCGGCCCGCGCCGCCCGCCAGCCCTGGCTGCCGCTGCAGTGGCGCCAGGGGGATGCCCTGGCCAGCGGGCTGCCGTCCCAGTCGTTCGATGGGGCAGTGATGGCCTACGGGCTGCGCAACCTGGCCGATCCGGCTGAGGGGCTGAGGGAGTTGCGTCGCCTGCTGCGCCCCGGCGGCCGGGCGGCGGTGCTGGATTTCAACCGCCCCGACCCCAGCGCCCCGGCCGGTGCGCTGGCTGCGGCCTTCCAGCGCCTCTACCTGCGCCGGCTGGTGGTGCCCACCGCCCGCCTGTTCGATCTGCCCGAGCAGTACGCCTACCTGGAAGCCAGCCTGGAGCGCTTTCCCAGCGGCGCCGAGCAGGAGCGGCTGGCGCGCCGGGCGGGCTTCAGCTGGGTGCGCCACCGGCCCCTGGCCGCCGGCCAGATGGGCCTGCTGCAGCTGCTGGCCTGAGGGCAGCGGCCCGCCGCGCCGCCAGCTGGAACTGCCACACGGGAGAATGCCCGCCGTCGGTGGCGACCCCTCCTCCCCCATGCATTTCCAGGACATCATCGCCACCTTGAACAGCTTCTGGGCCCACCAGGGCTGCTTGCTGCTGCAGCCCTACGACACCGAAAAGGGCGCCGGCACGATGAGTCCGCACACAGTGCTGCGGGCGATCGGCCCCGAGCCCTGGGCCGTGGCCTACCCCGAACCCTGCCGCCGCCCCACCGATGGCCGCTACGGCGACAACCCCAACCGCGCCCAGCACTATTTCCAGTACCAGGTACTGATCAAGCCCTCCCCCAACGGCATCCAGGAGACCTACCTGGCTTCGCTCGAAGCCCTCGGCATCCGCCAGCGCGACCACGATATCCGTTTCGTCGAAGACAACTGGGAGTCGCCCACCCTCGGCGCCTGGGGGGTGGGCTGGGAGGTGTGGCTCGATGGCATGGAGGTCACCCAGTTCACCTATTTCCAGCAGTGCGGCGGGCTTGACTGCCGGCCGGTGTCGATCGAGATCACCTATGGCCTCGAGCGACTGGCCATGTACCTCCAGGACGTGGAGAGCATCTGGGACCTGAGCTGGAATGGCCAGCGCAGCTACGGCGACCTCTGGCTGGCCTCCGAGAAGGGCCAGTGCACCTACAACTTCGAGGCCTCCAACCCGGATCGCCTGCAGCAGCTCTTCGCCCTCTACGAAGCGGAAGCCGCTGATCTGGTGGTGGCGGGCCTGCCGGCGCCGGCCCTCGACTACGTGCTCAAGTGCAGCCACACCTTCAACCTGCTGGAGGCCCGCGGCGTGATCTCCGTGACCGAGCGCACCGCCACCATCGGCCGCATCCGTCATCTGGCGCGGCAGGTGGCCGAGGCCTGGCTGGAGGAGCGCCGCGCCCTGGGCTTTCCCCTGCTGGCGGCGCCCCTCAGGTGAAACGCACCCTGCTGGCGGTGGTGCTGATCGCCGGCAGCTTCCAGGCGGGCCGGCTCACGGAGCGGGCGATCTGGCCCTGCCGGCTGCGGCCGCTGGCCGCACTTGTGGCTCCGCTGCTGGGTCAGGAGTTGCCCAGCCCCCAGCTCTGTGAATTGATGCTCAACCTGCCCGGCTGACGACCATGGCCCCCTGAGTGGGGAACCCTTGCGGGGCTGGTGTTGGTCCCATGCCCTTTCTGGTGGTGTCGCTGGCCCTGGCGGGGCTGGCCCTGGGCACCGTGCCCCTGGCCGCCGCGCCCCGGTTGGCTCTCCTGCTGCTGCTGGGCGCCGCAGGCTGGTGGCGGGCACGGCGGCTGGGGGCACGGCCGCTGCCGGCGCTGGCGCTCGTGCTGATCGCCCCGTCGCTGCTGCTCTGGGCGCTCTGGCGCCAGCCCCAGCCTGGCCCGAACGATCCGATGCAGCTGCTGCAGGGCCAGGGCGGCCGTGAGCTGGTGCTGCGTGGTGAGCTCAGCAGCGATCCCCGCCAACGCGGCGATTCGGGGGGCTGCTCGGTGCCCTTGCGCATGGCGGGTGGCCGCACGGAGCTGCTGCTGGAGCCCTGCTTGCCCCTGCGCCAGGGCTGGCTGGTGGAGGCCGGCGGCACCCTGCGGCTACCGGCCACAGGCCCTCATCCGCTGCTGAGTGGTCCGGCGGAGCGCCTGGCCCGCCATGGCATCTGGAGCCAGCTGCGCCTGGGGGCCAGCACGGATCTGAAGGTGCTGGCGCGCCCAGCCACCCCCATCGCCGACCTGCGCCGACGCATGGCCGCCGCACTGATCGAGCAGGGCGGGGAGCGCCGGGGTGGCGTGCTGGCGGCCCTCGTGCTCGGCAGCGCCGTGGTGCCCCTGCCGGCGGATGTGGGCGCCAGCTTCCGGGCCGCCGGGCTCTCCCACGCCCTCGCCGCCTCCGGCTTCCACCTCTCGGTGCTGCTCGGGGCGGTGATGGCCTTGGGCCGGAGGCTGCCGCGGCCGCCCCGCTGCGCCCTGGCCGTGGGGGCGATGCTGCTGTTCCTGCTGCTGGCGGGCCCCCAGCCCTCGGTGGTGCGGGCGGTGCTGATGGGCGGGGTGGCCTTCGTGGTGCTGGAGAGCGGCGGACGGAGTCGTCCCCTGGGGGTGCTGCTGCTGAGCGTGTTGCTGATGCTGCTGGTGCAGCCCTGGTGGCTGCAGGACGTGGGCTTCCAGCTGTCGGTGGCGGCCACCGCCGGGCTGATCCTCACCGCCCGCCCCCTGGAGACGGCCCTGGCCGAGCGCCTGCCGGCCTGGGCGGCGGCCGGGCTGGCGGTGCCCGTGGCCGCCTCGCTCTGGACCCTGCCGCTGCAGGTGCATCACTTCGGCATCGTGCCCCTTTATGCGGTGCCCGCCAACCTGGTGGTGGCGCCCTTGCTCACTCCGCTCACGCTGGGTGCCATGGCGATGGCCCTGGTGGCGGTGCTGCTGCCGCCCCTGCTACCGCTGCTGGCCTGGCCGCTGCTGCCGCTGTGCGGCTTGTTGGTGGCGATCACCCGTGGCTTCGCGGCCCTGCCGATGGCCCAGTGGCAGCTGGGGCGGCCCGTCCCTCTGCTGGTGCTGCTCTTCGGCCTCTCCCTGCTTCCCTGGCTGTTGCCGGGCGCGGGGGCCTGGCCGCGGCGGCTGGGGGCGGCGGGGCTGGCGCTGGTGCTGGCACTGCACCTGGCCCTGCTCGGCGGCGATGCGCTGCTACTGGTGCACCGCTGGAGCGGGGATCTGCTGCTGGCTCGTCACAGGGGGCGTGGCGCCCTGGTCAGTGGCCGCGCCGATGGCCCCAGCTGTGCCGATGCCCGCAAGCTCGCCAGTGGCCTGGGTCTGGCCCGCTACGACTGGATCACCCTGCTCGACCCTGTCGCCTCGGATGATCCAGCCTGCTGGAGCGCTCAGACCTCCCTGCTGGTCTCCAGCAGCGCTGGCTCCAGCAGCCTGCAGCCAGGACAACGCCTGGAGAGCCCCGGTCTCAGCCTCGCTCCCCTCAGCGGCGACAGCCAGGCCCTGGCCCTCGGCATCGGCCGCCATCGCTGGTGGCTGCTGCCCGACCCCCAGTCGCTTGAGGCCTGGAGCCACCAAGGCCCAGCCGGCGGCGAACCGGTGGCGGGGGTGTGGCTGGGCTTCCGCCCCAGCCGGCGCCAACAGCAGCAGCTCAGTGCGGCCGCCCCGCGGCGGGTGTGGCTCAGCGGCGCAGCCCCCGGGTTGCCCCAGGGTTGGAGCGCCAGCGGGGCGAATGGCTCGCTGCAGGGAGCCGCCGGCTGATGACCCCGTGCAGATGAATCCGTAGAGTGGGTCCCGGCTCATCCACCGGTGTCTGCGGACACGGGAGGTTGGTCCTGGAGAGGTGGCTGAGTGGTCGAAAGCGAACGACTCGAAATCGTTTGAAGGGAAACCTTCCGTGGGTTCGAATCCCACCCTCTCCGCTTCTTGCCCAAAACGAGGATTTCCGGCTGATCAGCGAATTTGCCTGAGGCACCTGGATCCGCAGGCAAACTCGCTTTCCGCTCCCGATCGAGCTCGAACGGCTGGAAGCCCAGTACCGCTGGCCTGCTCACCGTGAGGGCGCTGAAGACCAGCAAGGTCGCCACCCTGACCTTGATGGTGGAACGTTGAGGCCGGATCGCTTCAGGGCCTGAACGGCGCCCATCCGAACTCCTGATCCTGGCTTTGGCCAAGGGGGTTGAAACAGGCATAAAGCCCTATTGCCACTGGAACCCTGGCCCCAGGTGCCAGCGTCAGCCACTCCGCCCCATCAACCCGAATCCTTCAAAACCCGGTGACGAGGCACCGGGTTTTGTTATGTGAGCCGCTCACGCATCGCTTCGCTCCCGGGGCGCGATTGATCAGCTGAGCTCGCGAACCCTGAGGGTGTCGACGTGCTGCTGGAAGGCCACGGCTTGGCCATCCTTCAACGTCCACACGTGGGCCATCTTCACAACCGCCGGCGCTCCGGAGATCTTGTGCTTCCACCTGTAGATCCCGAGCGCCACGACGGTGTCATCGGCGGCGACGAACTGCTCTGGCACCACGGCGAAGTCATCGCCAATCTCTCCGAGTCGCATGAAGACCCCTTCGAGCACGGCCTGTGGACCGATGTACGTGCCAGCCAGTGGAAATCTGTCGGCCTCGGCCCACTGAATGCCCTCAGCCATAACGGCGAGGGCGGCGGGTACGTCGCCCGCTGCGAAGCTCGCGTAGGCGTTTTCGATGATGTCTTTGTTGGTGGCCATCTCGTATGTCCTTAGGCCTTTCGGCGCCCTTGCTCCATTGTGGCAGTCCCGGCCGAGCAGCGGTTCTGCCTTGAGCACGACGATCTGGGTTTACTCGATCAGACGGCAGGCCTGCTGGGCTATCGCAGCCGCATGCAGCACTGGAGAGCGGCGCCAATCACCGAAGGCCACCGCTTCGCGAGCGAGAACCTCCAGGTGGGGCTTGGCGACATCGCCGAAGGCGGGATCGTCGGTTCGGTTGCACCAGCAGGCTGGGTTCCTAAAAGCAGCTGGAGCAGACCTGAAATCAGCAGCAGGGTCAACAATCCTGCTTTCGGCAGCCCTGGACGCAGTCTTCCGTTCCTTCCCCGGGAGCCCCCCTCAGCCCACGGCGGAGCTGCCCAGGCCCTCGCCGTCGTTGCGAAAGAAGCCGCTGAGGTTGACGCCGGCCTCGTGGGCCGCCACCGAGACCTGCAGTTTCTGCTCGTCGTCGAGGCCATCCCAGAAGGCGTGGAAGAGATCGAGGGAAGCCTTGGCGGTGCCCACCACCCCCATCAGCGAAAGAGGGACCGTGAGCCAGGGGAACACCAGCAGCACCACCGAGAGCACAGCTCCAACGGCCACACCGGCCTTGGCCGATTCCAGGCTGGTGCTCAGCACCAGGCGCAGCTGGGTGAGCCGGTCGAGTTCGCCCCGCTTGCGCAGGGCTTCGGTGCGTAGGGCCGTGAGCAACGCCTGGTAGGCGGCGTAGCAGACGATTCCGCCCACGGTGGATTCGGAGAAGAACTCCCTGCCGCTGAAGGCCCCGCCGTTCTGGTTGAGGTCGATCGAGGCCAGCCCCGCCAGGGGAGCGGCTTCCCAGCCAGCGCGGGGAATGCGGAAGGGGTCGCGTTCACGGGTCATCGCTGAGGCCTGATCCAGTGAATCCCAGCTTGCTCCACTCCGGGAGCTGCTGCCAGAGGGGGCGTGACTCCGGGGCTTGGCAGGCGCCGGGCGCCCGAGGTCAAGAATCACCCGATCAGCGGGATGATCAAAGCCGCTTCGATTAACATTTGAACATAGAACATGACATTCGTTTTACTGACAATCTTGCCTGGAACAGCGAAGTCATGCCTTGGCTCCTGAGCTGGTTTTGATTCTGGCTGGGTTGAGATGATCTGCTCCAAAAATAAGCATGAATGCTGGTCTGAGTACGCCTTTTTGTGATTAGCATGAATCCATCTCCCACCAGAGGCCACCATGACGAATGCGATCCCTATGGCTTCCCTACCGGCCGTCGACATGGTGGCCGCATCAGGTCAGGTGCATGAGGCGATGGAAGCGCTCCACGCCCTGCAGGAGTTGGCCAGTCGTGATCCGGCCTTCGCCCGGGCCCTGAAGCGCACCGGCTCCACCCATGCAGCCGCCAGCTTGGCCCGCGAGCACGGTCTGAACGTGAGCGCAGAGGCTCTCTGGCGCAATCGCGGTCGCCATGGCCTGCCAACCTGGCGTGGTTGATGAGCCGTGTCCCGTCGCTGCAGTTCCATGGCCAGCTCATCCCCACGACTGTTGTCTTCAGATAGTGAAGAGGTCGCGGTGGACTGCCCGGTGTATGTCGGAAGCGCCGCTGATCGCCTTGCCGATTGGTGTGCTCACGATGTGCTCCAGCAGGAGGATTCCGTGCTCGCGGCTCTGGCCCATATTTGCGAACGCCTGCATGCCCTTCCGGAGTCAACGCGCCGGGAGCAGGTCGTGGGCTTTGAGGCGGGAGCGGTGGCCACGCTGGTCTGCGCGGTCCAGTCCCAGATGAATCTGTCGGGCTGTTGCGGTCGTTGAGGCCTGGTCTCAGGGGGTCGGCTGCGTTTGCCTCCTGCTAGGTGCCCCTAGGCTCCAACGCCCAGCTGGTGGGGCGGCAGGCCATGGGCGCACCCATGTCATGCGTGATGCGGCATAATCAGTGGATTGTCCCCCTGCCGTTATGGCCGCCTTTGTGGATGGAGCCAGGCCCAGTCCGGAGCTGATGGAGGAAATCAGCCGGTTCTTCCGGCTCCTGAGCGAGCCGGCACGTCTGCAGCTGCTCTGTCTGCTGCGCTCCGAGCCGCTGGATGTCTCCAGCCTGATCCAGGCCACCGGATTCAGTCAGTCGCACATCAGCCGCCAGTTGGGACAGTTGCAGCGGGCGGGCCTGGTGAGCTGCGAACGCGAGGGCTCCCGGCTGATCTACTCAGCTGATGACGAGCTGGTGGAAGAGCTCTGCGTCCTGGTGCAGGGACGGCTCCGGCAGCGGCTCGAGGCCCAGCTTCTGCAGCTGCAAGCGGCCTGATCCGACGTTCTCCTGCGCCTTCCGTGGCCAGACTGATTCCATCCTCAGCACCGGACCAATGGAGAGGTCACTGCCGCAACGCCTCCAGGCCTGGGGGTTCAGCTGGGGCGGTTTGCTCGACAACCGCCACGGCGAATGGTGGGTGATGGCCCAGATGGCACTGATCACGGCCCATCTGCTGCCGGCGTACCCCAGCCCTGCCTCCCTCGGCCTCAACTGGCCGGCCTTGTTGCGGGTGCTGGGTCTGGTCCTGTTCATCGCCGGTCTGCTGCTGGCCGGCCAGGGAGCGCTCAACCTGGGTGACAGCCTCAGCCCCCTGCCTGAGCCCATGCCCGGCGCGCCTCTGGTGATGGCCGGGGCCTATGGCCGTTGCCGCCATCCCCTTTACCAGTCACTGCTGGTCTGCTCCCTGGGCGTGACGCTGGCGCGGGGAAGCCTGCTGCACCTGGCTCTGTTGCTGGCCCTGGCCCTGGTGCTGGGCAGCAAGGCTCGCCGAGAGGAGGCGGGCCTCTGCGCCGTCCATGGGGATTACACCGCCTACCGAACCGCAACCCCGGCGATCGTGCCTCACCTGCCCTGGCTCGACTGGCGCACCGGCCCCACCGCCCCGTCAGTGGGCTGAGCTGAGCGGTGGATGGTTGAGCTGTGCCCCAACGGCCCATGGGTCTGGCGCCGCAGGGCCTCGAAGCCGGTGAGCAGGGCCGAGCCGATCAACAGGCCGGCGAAGCCGAGCCGCAGTCTGCGCTCACTGAGGTGGGGGGCCAGTCGCTGGCCCAGCACGGCACCCACGGCGCCGCCGGCCAGCAGGGGCAGCATCAGAGCCAGGCTGGCGGAGGGCCAGTGGCCCAGCGCCAGCAGGGCCACCAGGCTGTTGGTGCTGATCAAAAGCAGGCTGGTGCCGCTGGCCAGGTGCATCGGCAGACCGGCCAGCAGCACCAGGGCGGGCACGATCGCAAAGCCGCCGCCCACGCCGGCAATGCCGGTGAGCAGACCCACCAGTACCCCCTGGGCCGCGAGGGCCTGGGGTGATCCGCCCGGCCTCTGGTTGTCAGGTCTTTCGCAGCCCTGGGCCGACCTGGGCGGCCGCGTTAGCAGCCAGGAGGCCACCAGGGCCGCTACGGAGAACACCCCCAGTTCAACCACCTCGGGGATCAGCTCGGCCTTCACCAGGCTGCCGCCGATCCAGGCACCTGCCAGGGCCGGCACCCCCAGGATCAGCGCCGGCCGCAGAGCCACCTGGCCGCGGCGGATGTAGGGCCCCACATTGCCCAGGGCCAGCAGGGTCACCACCAGGAGCGAGAGCGGAACGGCCTCCCGAGTGGGCAGGCCGGCTCCGCTCACCAGCAGGGGCAGCAGCAGGATCGAGCCACCGGCCCCCAGCACGGCGAGCAGAACGCCGATCAGCAGTCCGCCGCTGAGCAGCAGCAGCATCGTGCTGATGCCGATGCCGAGAATCACGCCCGCACCCGGTTCCAGGGCATGGCCGCCAGCAGGCGGGCCATGCCGCAGAAGCCGCTGATGCCGGCAAAGGTCAGGCCAGCCCCCACGAAGCCCGCCAGCCAGATCCAGCCCGGGGCCACGGTCTGGCTGAGGATCACCCCGAGCAGCACCAGGCCGCCGGCGGCGATTTGCACCTGGCGCATCAGCGGCAGGGGGGCGCCTGGGCGGCGCTCCATCGGCAGGCCTGCCTGCTGCCAGGCGCCCATGCCGCCATCGAGGCTGGAGAGGGGATAGGGATGGCCCGCGCGCAACAGGCTGGTGAGGCCCTTCTCGCTGCGGTTGCCGCCCTGGCAGACCAGCACCAGCGGCCCCTCGGGAAGGGTGCTGCTGGCGAGGCGGGAGAGGGGGATGTTGTGGCTGCCGGGAATGTGGCCGCCTACGTATTCCATCGGCTCGCGCACGTCGATCACCGTGAGCCTGTGTTCGCCGTGCTGGCGGCTGAGGTCGAGGGGGCTCAACCGAAAGGGGCTGAGCTGAGCTGAGGTCGGGGAGGTCATGGTGATGGCTCAGGAAGGGTTGGGACTGTTGTGCTCCAGGGGAAGGCCTTCTCGCTGCCAGGCACGCAGGCCACCGCGCAGGTTGGCCACCTGTGGTCGGCCGGCCTTGATCAGCTCCTGGGTGGCCAGGGCCGAGCGGCTGCCGGAATGGCAGAGCACCACCACCGGGCGCTCGGCTGGGATCTCGCCCAGACGCCGCTCCAGCTCCGGCAACGGAATCAACAAACTGCCTGAGATCCGACCATCGGGGCCGTTGAATTCCTCGGCCGAGCGCACGTCCACGAGGCAGAGGACGTTGTGGTGCTCCTGCACCCATCGGGGTCCCAGCTGGGGCAGGCCGGCATAGCTGCGCTGGATCGGAGCCCAGTCATCGGGATCGGGAGTGCTGGTCAGGGGGCGGCCGCTGCGCAGATTGGCGGGCAGGGCTTCCGCAAGCCGCCGCGGATGGGGCAGCTCCAGGTTCTCCATGTAGCCGACGAAGTCGCGCTCATCGGCCTCTCCGCCGAGGCGGGCGTTGTAGGCCTTCTCCTCGGTCACGGAGGTGACGCTGCGGCCGGTGTAGTCGTGGCCGGGGTAAAGTAGGCAGGACTCGGGCAGCGAGAGGATCTGCCCGGTGATCGAGCGGAACAGGGTGTGGGCATTGCCCTGCTGGAAATCGCAGCGGCCGCAGCCCCGCACCAGCAGGGCATCACCGGTGAAGGCCAGGCTGTGGTCGTCGAGCACGAAGGTGAGGCAGCCGTTGGTGTGGCCGGGGGTGGCGCGCACCTCCAGCGCACGGCCGCCGAAGGCCACCCGATCGCCTTGCCGCAGGGGCAGGGTCACGTTCTCGGCGCCGACGCCGGCGGCCAGGGCGATCGAGCTGCCGGTGGCGGCGTGCATCAGCCAGCTGCCCGTCACGTGGTCGGCGTGGGCGTGGGTG
The DNA here is from genome assembly GCF_024345495.1 of Synechococcus sp. RedBA-s. Classification (GTDB taxonomy): domain Bacteria; phylum Cyanobacteriota; class Cyanobacteriia; order PCC-6307; family Cyanobiaceae; genus Regnicoccus_A. The sequence continues at coordinate 89,930 of NZ_JAGQBF010000004.1, forward strand.
TCGAGGCAGGCCACCAGTTGGAGGCCCAGCTCCTGGACCAGGGCGAGATCACGGTCGTGCTGCTCGAAGACCGAATCGACCAGCAGGGCCTGGCCGCTGGTCACCTCGGCGATCAGGTAGGTGAAGGTGCCGGTGTCGGCATCGAAGAGCTGGCGGAAGAGCAGGGTGTTGCCGCCGGCAGCGGCAGCGAGGGAGAAGGAACTGGCGGGAGCGACGGCCATGGGGCCTTGATCGACAACTACTATGAGCATAGCCGCATAAGTATGGTCAGGCGCAGATTTCAGGACAGAACGCGCACTTCAATCGGGTTGCCGAGCAGGCGGGTTGTCGAGCAGACGGGCTGCGATCCCGCAGCGGGCCTCCGGTGGCGGTCCCCAGCAGCAAAGGTGTCCTGGATTTCAACCTCAGGCCCGAGCAGGTGATGGAGCTCCACGCCATGGGATCCGTGCAGCGTCGCAGCGATCAGACCTGAGCGGATGGCGCTGGATTGACGTGCCGCGTCTGCCGATCCACCGCTGCTCCGGCCGCTTTCCAGGCCGCGAAGCCAGGCGGAAACCCCTTGACCCGATCAAAACCCTGAACCTGAAGGGCCATCACTCCCATCGCTGATCGATAGCCGCTCGAGAGGCTGGGGTGATTGTTGGGAAACCGTCCCATGATTCCGTTCAGCGCGACTGGCATGGCGCCTCGGCAAGGGATGAGGTTCGCGACGGCGGCATCGACTCAAGCCTGGCCAGGAGATCCACTGGCGAATCGGGAGCGATCCTGGAGATCCCGTCCTGCAGGGCCAGGAGGTCAGGGCGCCAGCCGCTCGAGGCTCCAGAGGCCTGCCTCGCCATCAGCGCTGGGCCGATAGCGGAAGCGATCGTGCAGACGGTTCTCGCGGCCCTGCCAGAACTCGAATTCGAAGGGCACCACCCGCAGGCCACCCCAGGCCGGCGGCAGCGGCACCTCACCGCCGGCGAAGCGGCGCTGCATCGCCTGCCACTGGGCCTCCAGGATCGAGCGGGAGCCGATCACGGCGCTCTGCTGCGACACCCAGGCCCCCAGCCGGCTGCCGATCGGGCGCGAGAGGAAGTAGGCGAGCGATTCGGCGGCGCTGATGCGCTCGGCACGGCCCAGGATCGCCACCTGCCGCTCGAGCCCATACCAGGGAAACAGCAGGCTCACCTGGGGATGGGCGGCGATCTCGCTGGCCTTGCGGCTCTCGTAGTGGGTGAAGAACACGAAGCCCCTCGCGTCGAAGGCCTTGAGCAGCACAGTGCGGGCGCTGGGGCGGGAGCCATCGCTGGTGCCCAGCACCATGGCGTTGGGCTCGCTCAGCTCCGCCGCCACGGCCTGATCGAACCAGCGGCGGAACTGCGCCACCGGATCGGCCGCCAAATCGGTCCGCCGCAGGGCGGCAAGGCGGTAGTTGCGGCGCAGCTGGGCGGGATTGGTGGGGGCGGGGGACTCGCTCATGGCAGCTCATCGCAGAGGCTGGTCGCGCGTTAGATGGGTAACGGGGCGCCGTCAGGCATCCAAGGCACCAGGGGTTCCGGTTCCCTGAGGATCCAGTACAGAGAACCCGACAACAGCGCACTGAACAAACACCACACCGAGGTGAAGGCGTAGCCGTAGGCCAGGTGGGTGATCAGGAAGGCGCCGAGAATGCATCCGCCGAACCAGCGCAGCCTCCCCGAGCCACTGAGCAGCAAAGGCGCGGTGATGAGCAGCCCATACACCGTGCTGCCGACACCCAGGTTGATCCAACCATTCGCCAGCAAGCTGGTGGTGTAGTTGAGCGATCCGTTTACCACGGCGGGTTGGAGCACGGAACCATCCAGCAGCAGCGGCAACCAGAGCCCTGCGCCCACGAGCAGGCCCAGCACCAGCAAGATCTGCAGGAGGCGTCGCCGCAGACCAGGCGGCGCCTGCCGGTTCAGACGCAACACGCACCAGGGAAACCAGGCCAGCCAGAAGGCATAGGCGAAGAACAGATAACTGAGCGCGGCAGGGTGCACCAGCCAGCCGGAGCCGCCGGGGGCCAGGCCAAGCCAGACCACACCCTCCAGGGCCTGTTGCGTCGAGAAGAACAACGGCGAGAGGGCCAGGGGCAGCAGGTCGCTGCGCTGCTGAGCCTGGCTATAGCGCACGGCGCCGATTCCCAGGGGCAACAGAGCGGCCGCCACCACGAAGCTGGCACTGCTGGAGAAGCACATCGACGTGAGGCCGTCTCCGGCAGCGTTGGGTTCGGCACCAGCTTGGCTGGAGCAGGGGGTTGGCTGGAGCAGCCGGGGTGAAACCGATGGATCAGCCGCTAGCGCTGCTGTCATCGATCGCACTGCCAGCAGGGTTGGGGCCATGGCTAGTCTCACGATCCGAAACCTCGATGACGCCACCAAGGCCCGACTGCGGCTTCAGGCGGCGCTGCCACCGCCAGCGCCTGCTCCAGTTCGGGGATGAACACGGCGTCCATGCCGCGCAGATCGCCCACCTTGAAGTCGAAGACCTTGTCGTCTGGGTAGTTCTCCATCACGAAGGCCGGACGGTTGGCCTTGGTGCCGTGGCAGGCCAGACAGCTGGGTTCCACGTTGATGCGGCGCTAATCGTTCACGCCGGCGCTCTGCCCGGCGCCAGCCGGCTCCCACAGGCCGGTGATCTCGGGATGGAGCTCCAGCAGATCGATCACCTGCTTCTCCTGAGGTCCAGCGGGAGCGTGGTTGGGGTTGCGGTACTTGCTGGCCATCTGGCGCACCTGCCAGCCGTTCTCCTTGCCGATGGCTCTCGCCCGCATCGCCACCGGCTTGCAGACCTCCTTCATCGTTTCCATGGTGGGATCCTCGCTTCGGTCCTCGAGCGTGGAGGCCAGCGACACCCGCTTCTGATCAAGGGCCTCCATCTCGATCACGGCCCTGGCGAGGCCGGCTTGTGCGCTCTGCTCGGCCAGGGCCGTTTGGGCTGCGGCGCTGAGTAGCACAGAGCACCGAGCATCACGATCGCCGCAGTGGCGGCGGCGATCGTGAGCAGCCGTCTGAGCAGACGGATCAGGGCCCGCCGCGGGGCCGCAACAATCTGAAAGGGGAGTGGGGCCTGACTTCATGGTGATCTCCGCGCTGTCGGTGTGCTGGTGGGAAGGAAGCGTCGATGCAGAACAAGGGGGACGTTGTGCACATTGCGCTCGTGCATCGCCTCGATGCCCAGACCACCGCGGTTGAGCACATCAGCCCAGGTGTTGATCACGCGGCCTTGGCCATCGATGATCGACTGGTTGAAGTTGAGGGCGTTGAGGTTGAAGGAGAAGCTGGCCACCGCCAGGGCCGCGAACCAGAGGCCCACCACCGGCCAGGCGGCCAGGAAGAAGTGCAGGCTGCGGCTGTTGTTGAAGGAGGCGTACTGGAAGGTCAGGCGACCGAAGTAACGGTGGGCGGCCACGATGTTGTAGGTCTCTTCCTCCTGGCCGAACTTGTAGCCACGGTTCTGGCTTTCGGTTTCGGTGGTCGTCCGCACCAGTGAACTGGTGACCAGAGAACCATGCATGGCGGCGAACAGGGCTCCGCCAAACACATCCGTCACACCGAGCATGTGGAAGCGGCGCATCAGCACGTTGTGCTCAGCCTGCAGCACCAGCATGAAGTTGAAGGTACCCGAAATCCCGAGCGGCATGGCATCGGAGAAGGAGCCCTGGCCGATGGCATAGATCAGCAGCACAGCGGTGGCGGCCGCCACAGGAGCGGAGCAAGCCACGGTGATCTGGGGGCGCATCCCCAGCCGGGTGCTGAGCTCCCACTCACGTCCCATGAAGGACTCCCAGGGCTGGCCGCGCCTGCGGCTGAGGGTGGAGGTGGGCCTGGGATCACAACGACTGGACAGGGATGGGGCGATGACGGCCGGGCCCGTTGGTCCGATGCTTTCCCTTCATCCTTTTACAGCATTAACGTTGAAGCGGCTTAGGCGTGTGGGCTCATGAGGCCCGTGCGGCTCGTCCAATCCCGCCAGCCGTTGATGCATCCCTGCAGCTCTAGCCAGGAGATAGTGGTAGCTTGATAGATCGCTCCAGTTTTTCAGTCCGGCTTCGCACCGGCATCGGCTCAGCCAGGACATCAGCAATGGAACAACTCACGGCCGAAGGGCTTGAGGTCGTCAACGACCTAGCCCAGCGGTATGGCTTCAGTCAGGACGCCGTGCTGCACATGACCTTCGCCATGCTCAAAGGACGTGGCGGCATGGCTCAGTTCAACCATCCGGAATTCGCCGGCTCCGGCCAGTGGATGAACGGCGGCATGATGATGCTCGGCGACATGTTCAACCAGGGACTCAAGGCCCGCGTTGATGGGCTCTGCCAGGGGCTCGCCGTGGCAATCTCCAGCCAGCCCAATCTCTTTCCCCGCGGCAGCTTTCAGTCGCAGAGCCAGAGCGGCGGCGGGCAGCAGATGCACGTCGGCGGCGGCGGTCTCCAGCAGTCCAGTGGTGGCGGCCAGCAGATGCAGAGCTCCGTCGGCATGGCGCCGATGACACCGATGGCGCCAATGACGTCGATGGCACCGATGAACTTCGGATCAGGGGCCCTGTTCACCCCTGATCCCCAGGACAACTGGTGGCCCGCGGAACTCGGCAGCCCCAGCTCCAGCGGTTCCCAGAATGAGGTGCGCTACGCCTATTTCCCGGCCGCCGGTCGTCTGGCGGTGAATGTCAACGGCAAGGTCAGCCTTTACGACACCAGCGGCCACCAGATCGCCGGATTCTCCTCTCAGCAGCAGTCTTCAGGCGGCGGGCTGACGTTCAGCACCGGCGCCGGCAGCATCAGCCTCACCCACCTGCCATCGGTAAACGCCGCTCCAGCGCCAGCTGCCGCCACTCCGGTGGCTCCGGCCAGTGCAGAGCAACCCCCTGCTGCTCCGGCCAGAGCTGAACCGGCCGTTGCTGCCACCGATGTCTTCGCCACCCTCGAGCGTCTCGGTGACCTCATGCAGAAGGGCATCCTCACAGAAGAGGAATTTGCCGCTAAAAAAGCCGAGCTGCTGAGCCGCCTTTAGGACCACTGGCCCACATCGTTATCCCAGGGGATCTGGATGATCGGCTTCTCTGCAGCCATGTTCTGCGTTGACATCGTGCCCAGCAATCTTTGTTTTGAGACGGGTTCGCTCATTGTCTGATCCTGCTTAGCGTGCGAGGTTGCGGAGCAAGGCAATGGCACTGCTGCGGATGGACCCGGGATCTGCTCTAGGGCATTTCCTCAGTGCAGATTGCGCTTTAATCCCTTTATGACGCTCTCGTTGTAAGAACTTATCCATTAGAGCTTGCATTGCGCTTCGATCTCCGGGCTTCCCGGCCCCGGCCACAGCAGGTGCACTCTGGGGATGCGGCCGGTGAGGTGCCGGTGCCAGCTAGCTGGGTCGGCCCAGTTCGATGTCGCCGGCCTTGATCCCAGGCCCAGCGCGGTGGCTCCATTGCGGCTGGAGTTGCCCCTGGCGGATGGAGAGAGCATCGGGCTGACCCTTGGGGGAGACGTGGTCCCCGCCCTGAGAGACCAGCCGTGAGCCAAAAAAAAGAGGAGGGCCTACCACAGCCCGCCCCTCGGAACGTCTTACAAAATGTAACATCTCCAGCGGGTGAAGCGTGGATTTCCCTAGTGGGATTTCTACCCCCCTTTTTGGCCCCCATGGCGCTCGCTGCCGATCAGGGCCTGGCTGCGGCCTTCAGGTCTAGGTTGGGTCCGTTGCTTCGGGGGCTCGCCTTGCCCTGGTTCGTGAAGCTGGAGCAGGGTCAGGTGGACCGTGCCCATTTCGATGCCCACCTGCGCGACCACCTTGATTGGGTGGCTGATCTGCAGCGGCGCGGCCACCAGGCCAGCAGCGGCTACTGGCGCGAGCGCAAGGGCATGAACGGCGACGGTGCCGGTGGCATGTTGCTGTTCCAGGCCCGCGACTGGCAGGAGGCCGAGGCGATCGTCCTGAGCGATCCCCTGGTCCGCTCCGGTTGCGTCAGCTGGGTTATGCACGAGTGGCGGGTGGTGGCTGGTGTGATGCAGGAGGTTGCTCCGTCTCAGACTCCCAGCCCATCACAGCCTCCTGTCCCATGGTGAGGCTCTCGATCGCCAACACCGTCAGCGACCTGATCCAGGGAGATGTGAACGAGCATCTGCCCCTAGAGCGGATTCCCCTCGAGGGCGATGTGCTCGGTCTTGGCACCACCACCAGCCTCGACAACGGCGAGCTCACCTTCCTGCATCAGCCCGGTGCCGCCCGCACCCACATCTATAAATGCCAGGCCCTCGATGGCGGCATCCGGCGGCTGCGCCCCGGAGACGGGGCCTCCCACTTTCCCTATGTGTGCTTCAGCGGCGATGCCAGTGCCCTTCGCCAGCCGGTGGATCTCGCCGGCCTGGGCCCCAGTGCCGGGGTGCCGCTGCAGGAGCTGGTGGGGCAGGCGATCGCCGGCTCGATTGCGGCTGACCGGATGGAGCCAGCGCCGATCGTGGGGGTCCGGCTTCGGGCCACGTGGAGCTGCCTGGTGATCACGGTGGCGTCCAAGCTCTGCATGGGCCAGCGACGCCGCAACACGGACACCGTGGATCCAGACGCGGCCGCGAGCCTCTACTCCAACCTTCAGCACTACCGCCTGGCAGCGCAGGATCCCGGCGATCCGGCCGATCCGATCCACTACCTCGGCCGGAGCCTGGAGTGGGATTGCTGCGGCTTCTGGGACACCCGGCCCGAGAGCGGACGCGTCACCGTGCCGGCGGTGGATGCCCATCTGCACCTGCACGGCTGTAGCAGCGACCTGCGCCACGGCGGCCACCTGCACCATGAGCATGCGGGCACCCGGCTCTTGCGGCTCGACACTTTGGCCCTCTACCCCTTCATGGAGTTGTGTAGCCTCGGGTCAGATCTGGCGGTGGAGCGGGCGAGCTACGGCGCTGGCGTGCTGCGGTTCACCATCACGAACCGTGGCTCGCTCGATGTGAGCGATGTGGGCGTGGCGGTGGTGATCGACGACCGCTATTCCGACCACCATTACCTGCGCCTGCCCTGGCTGGCCGCCGGCGCCGAGGAATCCTTCACCCTGGCGCTCGAACTGGCGCCCGGAGCCCATGAACTGCTGGTGCTGGCGGATCCGCAGCACCAGGTGCTCGAGCCCCAGGCCCTGCGGGAGAACAACCGGGCCCGGTTGCAGGTGGTGGTCTGAGCGGAAGCGCTGCCTAAGTTGATGCCATCCAATGGCCTCTCCATCTGTGACCCCTGGCTCCGCGGGCAGCACGGGCCGTTCAGGCCTGCGCCGCTGGTTGATTGGTGAGCCCCTGCCCACCAGCGCCCATGCCGAGGAGCGACTCAGCAACGGCGAAGCCCTGGCGATCCTTAGCTCCGATGCCCTCTCCTCGGTGGCCTACGCCACCCAGGAGATCGTGCTGGTGCTCAGCCTGGCCGGTGCAGCCGCCCTCGGTGCCACCGTGCCGATCACCGGGCTGATCGTGGCGCTGATGCTGGTGGTGGCGATCAGCTACCGCCAGACGATCAAGGCCTATCCCCATGGGGGCGGCTCCTACCGAGTGTCCCACGACAACCTGGGGGTGGTGCCGGGCCTCGTCGCTGGGGCCTCCCTGGCGATCGACTATGTGCTCACCGTGTCGGTGAGCGTGGCGGCTGGCATCGCCGCCATCACCTCGTACATGCCGGCCCTGGCCACCGAGCGGATTCCCCTCTGCCTGCTGGCGGTTGGGGTGTTGATGCTGGTGAATCTGCGCGGCGTGCGCTCCAGCGCGGGCCTGCTCAGCCTGCCCACCTTCCTGTTCATGGGCACCGTGGTCACGCTGGTGGTGATGGGCCTGGTGAAGCTCAGGCTTGGTCTGCTGCCACCGCTCGACGCCGCTGCCCAGGCCCGCCAGCTGGCAGAGGCTCAGGGCGGGGAGTTGGCGGCTCTTGGTCCGGTGCTGCTGATGCGTGCCTTCAGCTCCGGTTGCGCGGCCCTCACGGGCATCGAGGCCATCAGCGACAGCGTGATGGTGTTCCGGCCCGTGGAGTGGCGCAATGCCCGCCGGGTACTCACCGGGATGGTGATCGTGCTGGCAGTGATGTTCAGTGGCATCAGCGTGCTTGCCAGCCAAATGGGCCTGGTGTATGTGGAGAACGGCCCCACGCTGCTGTATCAGCTGGGGGAGCGCATCTTCGCGAACGGCCTGCTGCTCTCGGTGCTGCAGCTCAGCACCCTCTTGATCCTGCTGCTGGCGGCCAACACCGCCTATGCGGATTTTCCCCGCCTGGCGGCGTTCCTGGCCCAGGACGGTTACATGCCCCGTCAGCTCGCCTCCCTTGGCGACCGGTTGGTGTTCAGCAATGGCATCGCCCTGCTGAGCGGATTCGCCACGGTGCTGCTGGTGCTGTTCGACGGCAGCGTGACCCGCCTGATCCCTCTCTACGCCGTGGGGGTGTTCACCAGCTTCACCCTTTCCCAGGCGGGCATGGTGGTGCACTGGTGGAAGCAGCAGTAGGCGGGTTGGTTGGGCAAGGCCCTGATCAATGCCCTGGGTTGTCTGGTCACGGCGGTGGTTTGCGCGGTGTTGCTCTTCAGCAAATTCAGCCATGGTGCCTGGGTGATCGTGGTGGCGGTGCCCCTGCTGGTGGCCTTCCTGCTCACCATCAAGAGCCACTACCGCCTGGTGGCACGTCGGTTGCGGTTGACATCCGAGGTGAAGCTTCGCTTACCCAAACCGCTGCACGAGGGCGGCTCGCCCGTGGTGGTGCTGGTGGGACACCTGCACCGGGGCAGCTTCGAGGCCCTGCGCTATGCCCGCACCATCGCCGACAAGCTGGTGGCGGTGCACGTCGATCTAGGCGACGGACGGGCCGAGGCTTTTGGGGAGCAATGGCAGCGCCAGCTCCCGGAGGTGGAGCTGGTGATCCTGCCTTCGCCCTATCGCTCGTTGATCGATCCCGTCAAAGACTTCATTCACCAGTTCGAAGTCGATCACTGCAGGGATGGGGACCACTTCTGCACCGTGGTGCTGCCGGTGTTCGTGACCCGGCACCGCTGGCAGAACCTGCTGCACAACCAGTCCACCTACTTCCTGCGCAATGCCCTGCGCCGGGGGGGAACACGTGTTGTGACCACGGTGGGTTTCTATCTATGAGTTGACGTGGTGCCATAATTTAACTACAGTTAATCAGTCCATCCATAGCTTTGTTGCTTCGTGAAATATACTCACAAAATTTCTTGCTCGATTGAGTTCGAATTCGAGTCAGATCTGCAAGACTGGCGATCCGCTCTTGATGAGGTCATCGTTGAGGAAATTCCCTTGAAGGATCTCACCGCTGCCGAAAAGTGGGAGTGGTTCGAAGAGCAGGCACCTGGCAGTCTTGACGATTATCTTGTGTTGGTTGAGACCAAACAGTTGCCTGACTGATCGCGCTCAGATCAGTCGCGACCCGCTGGACTGGCGGCGCTGGCTGGGGTCGAACACCGTCGCGATCGTGCGGATCAACCAGCGGCCCACGTCCGTCACCTCCAGGCTGTTGGCCGCCAGGCGCACCAGTCCGTCGGCTTCGAGGATCTGCAGATCGGCCCACTCGCTGGCGAACTGGCGCTTCGCCTCAAGGGGTTGCTCCAGGGCGATGGTGTAAAAATCCACCGCGAAGTGGCACATCAGGCTCTGAATGAGTGAGCGTTGGTTCTGGCTGAACAGACTCTGGAACTGGCTGATCGTCGTCACGCCGATGCCGAACAGGTCGCGCTCGCCGCCACCGCCAGGCTGTCGCTGGAAAGGGCGAAGTGGTCCATGCCGATGGCGTCATAGCCATTTCCGGTGAAGGCCCGGACACTGCCGTTCCGCCGGGACGGTCGGGGGTGGCCGCTATGGGCCGCAGGCTCGAGAGGCTGAGCTGACCTTCCGGAGTGACGAACACGGGATCCCCCTTCGATGAGCCCTGGGCCAGAACGGTGATCGGTTGGTCCTGAATGTCATAGAGGTTGATCGTGCCACCCTGAACCTTTCACTGAAACCCATCATGGTTTTGATTGGGTGAACGATCCGAATGACGACACATCACGGTTTCGTCTGATCCAGGAGGGCGAAGACCGCCACCAGCGAGCGCGGTTCGACCCGTTGATGGGTCGCCGTCAGGACAGGCGCCGAGGCCCAGTCGTGAATGTCGTCAGGGCTGGATCGGGCCGTGTTGATCCAGCACCGCCAGGGAGTGGTGCTGCCAGCGGCGGGAGGCAGCTCGAAGCACAGAGCTTCCCAGAACGCATTCACCATCAGGTGTACCGAGAAGCGGTTGCCAATGCTGCGGATCGTCACGGCCAGGGACCGTGACGACTCACTCCAGTCGGGTTGGCCCACCGCCACCCCATGCCAGTCGATCCGGCTCTCGCGCAGCAGGTCGTTAAGGCTCATCCGCCGCTGATCGATCACCACCACCCGCTGCATCCTGGCGGTGATCAGCAGTTTCACGAAGCGATGGACGTCAGCGTGACGCTCCAGCAGCGACCAGTCGAACCAGCTGAGCGGGTTGTCCTGGCAGTAGGCGTTGTTGTTGCCCGACTGGCTCCGGCACACCTCATCACCCATCGCCAGCATCGGGGACCCGATCGCCAGCAGCAGCATCGCCAGAACGTTGCGGATCTGGCGCTGGCGCAGCGCCTGAACGGCGGGGTCGCTGGTGGGGCCCTCAGCACCGCAGTTCCAGCTGGAGTTGTCAGACGCGCCGTCGCGATTCCCCTCGCCGTTCACCTCGTTGTGCTTGTCGTTGTACGCCACCAGATCGGCCAGGGTGAAGCCGTCGTGGCAGGTGATGAAGTTGACGCTCTGCTCCGCTTCCCGCTCCTCGTGGCCGTAGAGGTCGGGGCTGCCCAGCAGCCGCAGGGCCGCCTTGGGCACCTGGCCCGGATCCCCCTTGAGGAAGCGGCGCAGATCATCGCGGAACTGGCCATTCCATTCCTGCCAGCTGTCGCCGATGAAGCTGCCCACCTGATAAAGGCCCGCCGCATCCCAGGCCTCGGCGATCAGCTTGGTGCCGGCGAGCACCGGATCGGTCTCGATGTCGAACAGCACCGGCGGCAGCCGCAGCGGCTGGCCCGTTTCATCGCGGGAGAGCACCGAAGCCAGATCGAAGCGGAACCCATCCACATGCATGCACTGCACCCAGTGGCGCAGGCTGTGGCGGATCAACCGGCGAACCACCGGGTGATTGGCGTTGAGCGTGTTGCCGCAGCCGCTGAAGTTGGCGTAGCGGCTGCGGTCGGCCTCCAGGTGGTAGTAGGCCTCGTTGGCCAGGCCCCGAAAGCAGAAGCTGGGCCCGCGCTCATCCCCTTCGGCAGTGTGGTTGTACACCACGTCGAGAATCACCTCGATGCCGGCACGGTGCAGGGCCTTCACCATGTCGCGGAATTCGTCCAGGGGTGCCAGCGGATCCCGGCGGGAGCAGTAGCCGCTGTGGGGAGCCAGCAGTGAAACGGGTGAATAGCCCCAGTAGTTGCTGAGCCCTTCGGGCGCATCAAGGGGATCGAACTGAAACACCGGCAGCAGTTCCACCGCCGTGATGCCCAGATCCAGCAGGTAGGGGATCTTCTCCACCAGACCGGCATAAGTGCCGGCCCGCTCCGGGGCCACACCGGAGCTGGGGTGACGGGTGAAGCCCCTCACATGCAGTTCATAGATCACCGTCTCGGCATGGGAGCGCTGCAGTGGCCGGTCCCCCTCCCAGTCGTAGAGGGTGGGGTCGGCCACCACGTTCTTCATGGCGGTGGCATGACCATCGGCGCTGGAGCGGCCCTGGGCGCGCCGGTAACCGGCGGGGGTGACGACCGCCAGCCCATAGGGATCGAGCAGAAGGTTGCGCTCATCGAAACGAAGACCCAGGTCCGGCCGCTGGGGCCCCGAGACCCGATAGCCATAGAGCTGGCCGGCGCCGATGCCATCGACCCGGCAATGCCAGTAGTGGTAGGTGCGGTGCCGAGTGGAATCGAGAGGCACCACCCGGGATGGTTCAGCCCCATCCTCCCGGTCGAACAGCAGCAGCTCGACGGCGGTGGCGTATTTGGAATAGAGGCTGAAGTTCACTCCACCTCCCCCGACCGTGGCGCCGAGGGGAGCACTGCGGCCGTTCCAGATGGTTGTCGATCCCATGCTCTGAAGCGCCGGCCGGTGCGTGAGGATTTCATCCTCTGACCTCAGCGGCGAGCGAGCCGGTGATTCGCAACACAGTCATTGGCCTGGATCGGGTTCGTCCATGACAGTGACCAGCCCGCCCAGAAGTGCTGGAATGCGCCCACTCCCTGAGCGCTGCCATGACCGCCACCATCACCAACTCATTCCCGATCGATCTGGATGCCTTCCAGCCGCTTGCCCTCGATCCGGATCAGCCCAGCCTGAGTGCCAGCCAGCGGGAGGCGCTGAACGCCAACATCCAGCTCTGCCGCGACGCGATCATTTTCTTCACGGCCACCGGTGCGGCCCGGGGCGTGGGTGGTCACAGCGGCGGGCCCTACGACACTGTGCCCGAGGTGATGATCCTCGATGCCTTCTTCCGCGGCGCACCCGATCGCTTCCTGCCGGTGTTCTTCGATGAGGCCGGCCACCGGGTGGCCACCCAGTACCTGATCAGTGTGCTGCGGGGCGAGCTGCCGGCCGAGGCGCTGCTTCAGTACCGCGCCGCCCACTCCAGGCTGCCGGGCCATCCGGAGCTGGGCCTCACCCCGGGCGTGCAGTTCAGCTCCGGCCGGCTGGGCCACCTCTGGCCGTTCGTGAACGGTGTCGCCCTGGCCCATCCCGGCAAAACCATGTTCTGCCTCGGCTCCGATGGTGCCCAGCAGGAGGGTGACGACGCCGAGGCGGCCCGCTTCGCGGTGGCCCATGGGCTGAACGTGAAGCTGGTGATCGACGACAACGACGTGACCATTGCCGGTCATCCCTCGCAGTACCAGCCCGGCTACGACCTGGAGCGCACCCTCGGCGGCCATGGTCTGGCCATCTTGTGCGGCGACGGCGAGGATCTCGATGATCTGCATGGCCGCCTCTGTCGCGCGGTGGCCAGCGACGGCCCGGTGGCGGTGATCAACAAGCGGCCGATGGCGGTGGGAATCCAGGGGCTGGAGGGCAGCACCCATGGCCACGATGTGATCCCGGTGGATCTGGCCATCAGCTACCTGGAGCAGCGCGGCCAGGACGCGGCCGCCAGCTACCTCAAGGGCATCGTCAAACCCACCAATCCAGCCACCTTCCTGGGCTCAGGCCAGAAGCTGGAGGCCAACCGCAACGTCTTCGGTGATGCGGTGGTGGAGATCCTCGGCGCGATGACGCCCGAGAACCGCAAGCAGAGCGTGCTGGTGGTGGACAGCGACCTGGAGGGCTCCTGCGGCCTGGCCCAGATCCGCAAGGCCCATCCGGAGATCTTCGTGAGCGGCGGCATCATGGAGCGGGCCAACTTCTCGGCGGCGGCTGGCTTCGGCATGGAGGCCGGCCGCCAGGGGATCTTCGCCACCTTCAGCGCCTTCCTGGAGATGATCATCTCCGAGGTCACCATGGCGCGGCTGAACGGGGCGAATGTGCTGAGTCACTTCTCCCATGCCGGCATCGACGACATGGCGGACAACACCTGCCACTTTGGCCTCAACAACTGCTTCGCCGACAACGGCCTCGAGGAGGAGAACAGCACCCGCCTCTATTTTCCGGCCGATGCGGCCCAGATGAAGGCCTGCGTGAAGGCCGTGTTCGCTGATCCCGGCCTGCGCTTCATCTTCTCCACCCGCTCGAAGGTGCCCAATCTTCTTGATGCCGCCGGCAACGAACTGCACGGCGAGGGCTACAGCTTTGAAAGCGGCAAAGATGAGCTGGTGCGGGAGGGCAGCGCCGGCTATGTCGTGAGCTTCGGTGAGTGCCTCTACCGCGCCCTTGATGCGGTGGAGCGGCTGCGGGCCGAGGGACTGGATGTGGGTCTGATCAACAAACCCACCCTCAATGTGGTGGATGAGGCAATGCTCGCCAGAGCGGGCGCCTCACCCTTCGTGCTGGTGGTGGAATCCTTCAACCGCCGCACCGGCCTCGGCAGCCGCTACGGCACCTGGCTGCTGGAACGGGGCTTCACCCCCCGCTACAGCCACCTGGGCACCTACCGGGAAGGCTGCGGCGGCCTCTGGGAGCAGTTCCCCCACCAAGGCCTCGATCCCGACGGCATCATCAGCCATGTGAAGGGGATGCTGGGCTGAGGGGCTGCTCCATCGGCAGGGGCAGGTTCATCGCCGCGCGGGCCTCGAGCCAGCGCCCGGATTCGGGCATGGTGCGGCAGTCGTCGAACCATGGGCCGCCCAGGGTGTAGTGCAGCACCCTGGGTTCGGATGGCAGCTCCTGTACCCCCACCAGCACGTTCCACTCCGGCGGCAGTTCGCCGATCTCCCCGTCCGCCAGCCAGCGGAACTGGTGCAGCTCCAGCCCCGTGGCCGTGTTCACGAACTCCGGCGTGAGCGCCGTGCAGTGCTCGCAGTTGAACAGCATCACCGGCGACCAAAACTTGCGGCCATAGGGCGTCTGCGGCATGCCCTGGAACTTCAACCCCGGCTCGCACTCGTGCCGGTTGGCAGCCGTGGGGTATGAGGGCATCGGTGGGTCCTGTCGGTCGAAAGGCGATGGGGGGAGGGGCGTCGCTGCGCTCAGAACCGGGCCAGACGGATTCGCTCGGCCAGTCCCAGCCGGTGCAGCAGCTGGATGTGCCACCAGGTGAGATCGAACTCCCACCACGCCCAGCCCATGCGGGCGCTGCTCGGCTGGGCGTGGTGGTTGTTGTGCCAGCCCTCACCGAAGGTGAGCAGGGCCACCCACCAGGTGTTGCGCGAGCAGTCGTCGCTCGGGTGGCTCACGTAGCCCCAGCGGTGGGTGGCGGAATTCACCAGCCAGGTGGCGTGATAAACGATCACCAGCCGCAGGGGGATGCCCCAGAGCACCAGGGCCCAGCCGCCTGCTCCGCTCCACTCGCCCAGCCCATACAGGAGCAGGCCCAAGGGCAGCTGCAGCAGCAGAAAGCGGCGGTTCAGCCACTGGTAGTAGGGGTTGCCCTGCAGGTCGGGTGTGAGCTGGTGGACGCTGCGGGCCGCCGGTACCTCCCGCAGCATCCAGCCCATGTGGCTCCACCAGAAGCCCAGATGGCTGTTGTGGTGATCGGCGGGATCGTCGGAATGGAGATGGTGATGGCGGTGCAGTCCCACCCAGTCGATCGGGCCCTGCTGGCAGCTCAGGGCACCGCAGGTGGTGATCACGGCCTCCAGCCAGCCGGGCACCCGGAACGCCCTGTGGCTCAGGAGGCGGTGGTACCCGAGGGTCACGCCCACACAGCCGGTGAGCCAGTAGAGCACCAGCAGTACGCCCACGGCGGTGGGGCTCCAGAAGCGCGGCAGCAGAGCCACCAGCGCCAGGGCATGGATCGCCGCCATGAACAGAACGATCGACCACTGCGGGCGCAGCGCCGCCGGCTGCACCGGGATGCCCTCACCCCTGGAAGGAACGCCTGACGTCATGCGTTGCACCGTTGCCGTGGCGCTCATCCTGCCGAGGCCGGAACCATCGGTTGCAGGAACTGCTCGAGCAGCAACCGGCCGAAACGCAGCCGTCCGCGCAGGCCCTGGCGCAGGCCGGGTCAGCGGCGGATCTGCCTGTTGAAGATGTCGCCGTGGCGGTTCTCGTGCTGGCACCAGGGCTCGAAGGAATCGAACAGCGGCGCAAAATTATGATCTGAGCTCGCCTTGAGATGGCGATCGATCAGGATGTAACGCCAGTAGCCTATTTTTTCTGAAAGAAACACGCTGTAGAGAACCCAGCCGAGCGGGAACCAGGTGATCGGCCGCCTGGTGCTGAGCTTGGGAAGATCGAGCGTGATGCCCTCGGCCGCCAGCGCCCTGCGATCGAAGTGGTCGCGGTTGTAGTCGGCTTCCATTTCGTTGGGCATCGCCTCAAAGGCCGGCCGCTGGCCGTCGAGGTCGGTGCGGGCCGCCTTCTCGATCTCGGTGGTGAAAAGCGGCGTGAGCAGGTCCTCGCGCAGGTGCGGGGTGGTGGCCGGGGCTGCAGTCGCGGTGGTCATCGGCGGAGGTGCGCTCTGAAGCGAAATGCATAACAACAGCATGATACTGCGAAAAGCTGTCTTTGCATTCTAGCGTTGCCGCGACAACGCGCTAAAGTTTCATTGCAGCCTCTGCTCCGTCCTGACGCCGCCATGGAAGCCCTTGCCGATTACTTCAAGGTGTTCTCCGAGCCCAACCGCCTCACGGTGCTGGAGGCCCTGCGCTCCGGAGCCCTCAATGTCACCGCGGTGGTGGAGAAGACCGGCCTCAGTCAGGCGCTGGTCTCGAAGCACCTCAAGCTGCTGATGATCGCCGGTGTGGTGCGCCGCCGCCCCGAGGGCAGCCTCGTGTTCTATGAAGTGATCGACAAGGGGGTGTTCCGGCTGATGGCCCAGGCCGAAAAGCTACTGATGGCCGCCCGCCGCCAGCAACTCGATGATCTGGCGGCCATCTTCTGATGACCCCGATCACCACACCGCCATCGGCCCAGCCGCAGCCACCGGCCTGGTCGCAGGAACCGCCGCTGCCCGCTTCGATCGAGGAGCTGCGCCAGGCCCTCGCCAGCGGCCGCCGCCGTTTCATCGGCCTGCGCCTGCCCGATGCCGATGGTCTTCAGCTCGATTTCTTCGGTTGCGACCTCAGCTCGGGCTGCTTCCGCGAGGCGCGCTTCGGCGATGCCTGCCTGCGTGAAGCTGACCTGGAGGGCAGCGACCTCAGTGGCGCCGCTCTGGAGGGCGCCCGTCTGGCCGCCGGCGACACCGTCCAGGTGCAGGTGTTCATCGATGGGGTCGATGCCAACAGCGCCGGCATCGCCAGCGGCTACATCCAGCAGATCCTGCGCCGCTTCCGTCCGCAGACGGGGGCGGCGCCGCCCCTGCCGCCCCTGCGCACTCAGGTGAGCTTTCTCTACAACCCTGGCCTCACCAGCAGTTGGTTCTTCGTGCCGGGGGTGATCGGCCTGGTGCTCACCTTGATCGCCACCCTGGTGTCGGCGGTGACGCTGGTGCGCGAGAAGGACACCGGCACGCTCGAGCAGCTGCTGCTGACCCCGGCTGCCGCCTGGGAGATCCTGCTGGCCAAGATCCTGCCCCTGGTCGTACTGCTGATGGGGGACGTGCTGCTGGCATTGCTGCTCGGCCGGCTGGTGTTCGGCCTGCCGATCCGGGGGAATCCTCTGCTGCTGCTGACCCTTTCAGGCCTCTATCTGTTCGTCGGGATCGGTGTGGGGATCATGCTGGCCACGGTCTGCCGCTCCCAGCAGCAGGTAATGCTCACGGCCTTCTTCATCACCCTGCCGATGGTTCAGACCTCCGGGGCGATCGCGCCGATCGAGAGCATGCCGGCCTTCTTTCAGGTCCTCTCCCTGCTCAATCCCCTGCGCCACTACATCGCCATCCTGCGAGGGCTGCTGCTCAAGGGTGTCGGCCTTGAGGCCCTCTGGCCCCATGCCCTGGCCCTGCTGGTGATGGCGCCGCTGCTGATGGGCATCAGCGTGTCGAGGTTCCGCAGTCAGTTGAGCTGATCGGTGGAGTCTGGGCTTGAGGCGTGGCCCTTGGCTCCTGCTCCGCCGGGCTCACGGGCACGATCACCGTGACCAAAGACCCGACGGCGGGATCCTGGGTGGTGCGAATCTCGGCATCAAAGGTGCGATCGGATCCATCGGCCAGCTTCAGCCGCAGTGCCGAGCGCACCCCCGTGCTGCCTGACCCTGCCAGAGCTGCCGCAGCCAGGGCACTCAGCGACTGGGGATCGTCCTGGCGCGAGAGCCAATCGGCATGCGCCCCAAGGATGGAGTCCTGGTTGTGGCCTGCGGTGCGGCAGAACGTGGCGTTGGCTCTGATGATGCGCAGGCGGTCATCCAGCACCGCCACACCAAGACTTTGGGCCTCAAAGACGGTTTCGAAGATGAAAGAGGCGTTCCTGGAATTGTTCTCGAGGACCTCGATGCCGTTGACATCCAACAGTGTGCCAACGATGAATCCTTCATCGGAGTCATTCACCACCGTGCATGACTCGGCCACCCAGAGGCTTCGTCCATCGCGTGTGGTCAGGCGGTAGCGCACGGACCAGCGGGGTTGGTTGAGGTCGCGGGCCAGCCTCACATGAACTCGATCGTCTGGATGAATGGCAGCCTCCAGTAACTTGGGCTGGTCGCACAGCTCAGCCGCGCTCCATCCTGTGATGGCTTGAATCCTCTGGCTGGCATAGAGCAGGTGCTGCATGGTTGAATCCCATTTCAAGACGGCCTGCTCGAGTGCATCAGTGAGGCATGAGAACTCATGGAGTGAGGCCTCGGCTGTCCTGCGTAGCGCCACCAGTTCAGAGATATCCGTGAGCGTGATAATGGCACCCAGACGCCGGCCATCTTTTTCCCGATAGGGCAGGATCTGGACCAGATACGACACCTCTTCGCTGCTCGCCTCGATGGTCTGACGCAGCTCTCCCCTGATCACCGCCATCAGCGCCTCCTGGAGGCCGAGAAGGGAGAGGGTTGTCGGCACATCCAGCAGTGGCTGGCCATGGTCGGCCTGGACGAGTCCGAACACCCTGACGGCCAAGGGGCTGAACCTGAGGACGCAGAGATTGCGATCAACGATGACCATGCCCTGACTCAGGGAGTTCTGGATGTTTTCCAGATCCGTGTTCAGTTTTTCGAGTTCATCACTGCGGGCTCGTAGCTGTTGGTTGAGGGTTCCCAGTTCCTCATTGGTGGCCTGCAACTCTTCGTTCGAGGCCTCCAGTTCTTCATTCGAGGATTGTAGTTCTTCCGATGAAGCCTGGAGCTCTTCCGATGAAGCTTCCAGCTCTTCGTTGGCTTGCTCGAGTTCGCTGAGGGATCGACGCAAGGTGTTCTGACTGCTCAGCAGCTCCTGCTCAAGCCGTTTGATTTCCCGATCAAAAATATGATCACGAAGGCCCTCTTGATCGGCCCTGGCCGCATCAGTTAAGCTCTCATCATCCTCAAGAAACGTGAGAATCCACAGTCTCCGATCACCGACATCAAAGGGCTTCACTTCCATGCGGAAGGACTTGTCATGGCCTGAGAGATGTAAGGTCTGGCTGGTGATCAACAGGCCATCAGCCCGTGTCAGTAGGAACAACGCTCGAGCTTCCGATTGAAGCTCTGGGAGGAGAAATGAAGTGGCCGATGAGCTGACACGACCCTGGGGGAGGCGGCAAAATGGGGTGACATTCCCGATCACCTCGATGAGATCATGGTTCTCATCCAGCACCAGGCAGGGCTGGCTGATCATGCGGATCAGCGACTCCAGCAGAGCCACGTGCTGCTCCGGTACTGACTCCCGTATGACAGCCACCCTTTCCAGAGGGGCGTAGGCCATGGGACCCCGTGGCGCTGGTAAGGCCAGGGCCTGTCGTGGTTTCAGCATCCCCTCCGCAGTTCGCAGGAAAATCCGCTGCTCGGCATCGACGACCCTGAAGCCGGGTGTGCGGTTGGCCAGGGCCTCCGAGCAACCCAGAAAGAGCAGGCCTCCGGGGACCAGGCCAAAGCGAAACAGATTCAACACACGCTCCTGCATCGGAGTGGTGAAATAGATGAGCGTGTTGCGGCATGAAACCAGATCCAGTCTGGGAAATGGTGGGTCGGCCCCAACATCATGACGGGCGAAGACGGTGCAGCTACGAAGCTCCTCCGTCATCGCGATTTCCGTCACCGTCTCGATCACGAAGCGTTCACGCAGGTCATCGGGGATGGCCTTGGCTTCTGAGATCGGATAAACACCACGACGACACACCGACAGGCTGACCTCGTCGAGGTCGGTGCCAAAGATCTTGATGTGGGAGGCCAGATGGGCGGGATGCCCCAGAACTTGGCTGAGCAGCATGGCAATCGAGAACACTTCCTCCCCCGTTGCACATCCAGGCACCCACACCCGCAAGGGTTCGGTGCTGCTGTGCTGCTTGACGTAGACTTGCAAGTGCTCGCCAAGGGCCGCGAAGGCCTCACGGTCGCGAAAAAACGCGGTCACGGTGACCAGCAGGTTCTGGACAAGGGCATGAGCCTCTGCAGCATTACCGGTCAACAGCGAAAGATAGTCGTCGAGGGTATTGATCTCCAAGCTCAGCATGCGACGCTGGAGTTGCCGATTCAGGGTCGACTCCTTGTACTGGGAAAAATCGATTCCAGTGGCATGCTTCAACTGGGTAATCACACTGCTGAGCAAAGCAGGTGCCGGTGCCGGTATGTCTTCGCTGACCCAGTTGCCACCACTGGTGGTGATCCATTCGCCGATCTTCGGCCCGATGGCGTTCGCTTCCAGGACCAGATCTGCGCAGCCCAGGCTGATGGCGGCACTGGGCATGGCGTCGAACTTGGCACTCTGCGGTGATTGAGCGATGGTCAGGCCGGCGGCCTCTCGAACCGCGCGCACGCCCCGCGCCCCATCGGCGCCTGTTCCCGAGAGCACAATGGCCAGGCCGTGATCACCCCAATGCTCGGCAATCGATTCAAACAACAGATCAATGCATGGACTCGGGCCGAACCCGGGGGTTGGTTCACTGAGCTTCAGCTGATGCCCCGCAACCACCACATCATGGTTGGGAGGTGCGATCGCGATCACATCGGCTTGGAGCGGTTCACCATCAACGGCTGTCACAACCCTCAGCTTGGTGGAATGAGCCAGAAGGTCGACAATCAGGCTGGGGTGATCAGGAGAAAGGTGTTGGGCCACCACATAGGAGACACGGCCCAGGCTCGTGAGGTTCTTGCTCAATTCCTGCAGGGCCTCAAGCCCCCCGGCCGAGGCACCGATTCCCACCACATAGTCGACGCCTGCCGAAGCTGGGTTGACGGGACTGCTCTCCACCTGGGGCTCGGCCGGCAAGGACTCAGGCAGCTGATCGCTTGATCCGTATACCAATCAGATCCTCTCTGTCCACCTGGGCCAACGCTAGTCGTGCTGACTCCCCCTGAGACGAGGCTTGCCGTGAGAGCCAGCGCCGAGCAAGGTTCCGACTTTTATGAGTAAAACTACTCATCTCCAAGCCGATATTCATGGCTAAATTTTAAACGTACTGGCTGTGATGGACGGAAGGTTCCGGGCCATGGGGCATCATGACGCAGCTTGACTACAATGAAGCAATAGTCCATGGTCGGACGCCAGAGGTAGAGCGAAGGAGAGTGATTGAATGTGTTAATCCTGAATGTGTTGTTATTTGGCTGTCGGTCGCTGCCCACTCCACACCCTTGTGCGACTCCAGCCGGTCCGCCCTCCTGACGATCAGCCTGAACTGATCCTGAGTCCATCCATTGAAAAAGTCCGTGTCTCTCACTGTCGCGTCTGCAGATGTCCATCAAGTGTTTGACGCTCATCAGCAGGCTGTTGACCTGGCCAATCCTTTCAAGCGTCGATTAGGGCTGGTTGGAGACATCAATGCCAGTGCAGAGCTCTTCCGCAGGGTTCTGCCGGTCAGTCGGCTCAAGGCCATGGATCCTGACAGGACCTGGTGGCACTACGGCATTGCCTCGCGAATTGGCTCCATCGTCCTGGGGACATGGATCCTTCCGCCGGTGCAGATTGTGGTCGCGGAACAGTATGGCTTGTCAGTTTTTTTGGGCTACGCAGGAGAACAGGAGATTCAGCAGGGTTCACAGCATTGGAGTTGCTGTTCCAACACCTGCCTGATTCTTCCTGGTAAGCCCCTCTCGATTGAGACCAGTCTGTTCAGTGGTCTGGCCTTTCATCTCGACACCCAACACCTCCTGAAAACGGCCACAGGCATGGCTGGCCTCAGCCAGACGCCAGATTCCTGGGTGAAATCGGTGCATGAGACGCCTGGCTGGGAACCATCGAGGGAACCGGGCCTGGCCACGCTTCAGGCCATGCTGAGGCAGGTCATCGCCATGGCCGAGCTGCAAGCTGGCTCGAGTCAGAGTCTGCTCGAGCGGCTACAGCTGGATGACCTGATCTACCGGCTGCTTGCCGCCATGATCTTCCCGGAGCTGCGGGAGGAATCCTCGTTCGAGCGTCTGATCCACAGGATCGAGGCAGGGCGTGACTCCTTCGATGAGCTGCTCGACTTCATCAAGTCGAATCTTGCTGAGCCCCTGAATCTGACACAATTAGAGATGCAAAGTCATTATTCACGCCGAGCTCTGCAATACACGTTCCGTGAACGGCTTGGCTGTACCCCATTGCAGTGGATCCGCAATCAACGGCTTGATGTGGCCAGGCGCAAGCTGCAGAATCCTTCACCCGGGGATAGCGTGGCGAGTATTTCTTCCGACTGTGGTTACCGAACCCAGAGCTTGTTCAGCGTTGATTTTCAACAGCGCTTTCATATCAGGCCCTCCCAGCTCCTGCGTGAGGCCCGCGCGTCGTCTCGTGCCCGCTAGCCAGACTTCAGCTGCAGCGTGCCGTCCACGGAGAAGTGGTCGTCACTGAGCAGCGGTTTGACCTCGGGAGCTCCCATCAGCTTCTCCAGAAGCAGCCCCATGACGTCGTCATTGAGCAGCCGATCACGGTTCTTGCTGTAGACGCAGTCGGCCGGAGGCCATATGTGGTGGGATGCCAGATCGGATCGTCGGGGCTGAGGCCCACAAACCAGCGGAACAGCAGGTTGGAGTGGAGCTGCTCCAGCAGCAGCCTCTCGGAGCGGATCCCATAGAACGCCTGAGCAGCGAGGCCAGCAGCAGTTGCTCCGGTGGAACCGATGGTCGTCCT
>NZ_JAGQBF010000040.1 GCF_024345495.1 Synechococcus sp. RedBA-s
GGTTCAGGGGGCATGGGGGCGGGAGGGTGAGGCGGTGGCTCCGCCGTTGCCAGGGACGTAATCCCTAGGATGACTCAGCAGAATGCCGCCGAGTCGATGGCCACCGGGACCCTGGCGATGCCCGCCACCCCCAGCGCTGGCGTCTCAGCCGGCACCCTTCGCCACGGCCGCGGTCGTGGTTGCGTGATCACTCGCCGGGCCCTGTTCAGTGCCAGCCATCTCTATCGGTTGCCGGAGCTGAATGATGAGGAGAACAGCCGCCGTTTCGGCCGTTGCAGTCTTGCTCCTGGCCATGGCCACAATTACGAGCTGATCGTGGCCATGGCCGGCCCGCTCGATGGTGACGGCATGGTGCTCAACCTCTCCGATGTGAAGCACGCCATCCGTCGGGAGGTCACTGATCCCCTCGATTTCCGCTTCCTCAACGACTGCTGGCCGGAATTCGATCTGAGCCGGTCCGAGGGGCGCCTGCCCACCACCGAGGCCGTGCTCCAGGCGATCTGGACACGCCTGGCCCCGCACCTGCCGCTCGTCGGTCTGCGCCTCTACGAGCAACCCACTCTCTGGGCCGATGTCATCGGCAACCCCATGGAAGCTTTTCTGTCGATCCGCACCCACTTCGCCGCCGCCCACCGCCTGGCCCGCGAGGAGCTCTCCCTGAGCGAGAACGAAGCCATCTACGGCAAATGCGCCCGGCCCCACGGCCACGGCCACAACTATCTGCTGGATGTGACTGTGCGCGGGACGATCGATCCCCGCACCGGCATGGTCTGCGACCTTGCTCAGCTGCAGGGCCTGGTGAACGAGCTGGTGGTGGAACCCTTCGATCACACCTTCCTCAACAAGGACGTGGCCCACTTCGCCAGCTGCGTGCCCACCGCCGAGAACATCGCCCTGCACATCGCTGATCTGCTCAGCGCGCCGATTGCCGCCACCGGCGCTGCTCTGCACAAGGTGCGCCTGCAGGAGAGCCCCAACAACGCTGCCGAGGTGTTTGCTGAAACGCCTCTGCTCGACACCCGTCCGGCCGTGCTGGAGGCCCTGGCCAGCGCTTGAGCCTGCCGCAGCTGAGGCTGGTGCTGGCCATTAGCCTTGATGGCCGTCTCGCTCCAGCCCAGGGTGGTGCCGCCCAGCTGGGTGGCGCCGGTGATCGCGCTGCTCTGGAGGAGGCCTTGGCCTGGGCTGACGGCTGCCTGGTGGGGGCGGCCACGGTTCGCCTGCACCGCAGCACCTGTCTGATCCACCGCACCGAGCTGCTGGAGCGACGCCGCCTCGAAGGGCGCTCCCCCCAACCCATTGCCGTGGTGGTGAGCCGGGGCCGGGGCCTGGAGCCGTCGCTGCCGTTCTTCGGCCAACCGCTGGAGCGCTGGCTGCTCTCGCCAGGGCCAGCCCAGCCGGCCTTCGATGCTCACCTGGCCCTGGGCCCCTGGCGGGCCTCCCTGGCCGACCTGGGAAGGCGCGGCCTGCAGCGGTTGGTGCTGCTCGGTGGCGCTGAGCTGGCCACAGCCCTGCTGGCGGAGGGCTTGGTGCAGGAGCTGCAGCTGAGCCTCTGTCCGCTGCTGCTGGGGGGGGCTCATGGCTGGCTGACTCCCCTGGCTCCCGACCTCTCCGGCCAGAGCTGGCAGGCGCTGGAGCAGCGGCCCCTGGAGGGCGGTGAGCTGCTGCTGCGCTACCGCCGCTGTCCTAGTTCTGGGGCGAGAGGGGCAGCTTGAAGCGGCGCTGAAGGTCTTCCAGCGACACCTCCTTGAGGCTGTCTGCGGGTAGCCCCAGCAGCTTGGCGACGCAGCGCTTCACCACCACCTCGCTGTCGTCACCGAAACGGCCCCGGGCCAGCTCGCTGATCACTCCGAAGCTGCGCCCGCTGCTCTCGGCCTCCGCGATCAGGCAGGCACTGGCCGGTGCCGCCAGGCGGCGGCAGGGTTCCCTCAAGCTGCGCTCCAGGCTGGCCTGGCCGCCGGCGGCCGCGCTGATGCACACCTCGCTGAGCCGTCGCTCCAGCTGGGGCCGCATCAGCTGCAACACCGGCCCCAGCAGGCTGGCGGCAGCGGGGGTTGGGCTGAGCAGTCCGGTGGCCAGCGCCGCCCCCAGTGTCAGGAGTGCCGAGCCCAGGGGCGGCAAGCGGAGCAGTCGGTGCGCCATGCCGTTAGTTTTGCCCCTCGCTGTTGCGACCACGTGGTCCTCCGCCATGGCTGAGCTGCAGGCCCGCTGGCACCGGGCCATGACGGAGATTCCCCAGGAAGCCTGGCAGGCGCTCACGGGGCCCGCGGGTCTGCCCTTTTACAGCTGGCCCTGGCTCCATGCCCTGGAGCGCTCCGGCAGCATCGTGCCCCGCCAGGGCTGGCAGCCCTGTCACCTGAGCCTGTGGCGCCAGGACAGGCTGATTGCCGTGGCGCCGCTTTACCTCAAAGGCCACAGCTACGGCGAGTTCGTCTTTGATCAATCCTTTGCCCAGCTCGCCGGCCAGCTGGGGCTGCGCTATTACCCGAAGCTGGTGGGCATGAGCCCGATCAGCCCGGTGCAGGGCTATCGCTTTCACATCGATCCCGCTGAAGACGGGGCGGAACTCACGGCCCTGATGCTGGAGCTGATCGATCGCTTCTGCCTTGAGCAGCAGATTTTCAGCTGCAACTTTCTCTATGTGGATCCCCTCTGGCAGCCCTGGGCGGAGGCCGCCGGCTGTGCCACCTGGCTGAACCAGCAGAGCCTCTGGAGCAACGCTGGTTTCAGCTGTTTCGAGGATTATCTGGCTGGCTTCAATGCCAACCAGCGCCGCAACATCCGCCGGGAGCGGCGCTCGATCGCAGCGGCCGGTCTGCAGGTGACTCCGCTGGTGGGGGCTCAGATACCCGCCGCCATGCTCCAGCGCATGCATCACTTCTATGCGCAGCACTGCAGCCGTTGGGGGGCCTGGGGCAGCAAGTACCTCAGTGAGGAGTTCTTTCACGTGGATGCGATCGAGCTGCGGGAGCATCTGGTGCTGTTCAGTGCCCATCGGGGTGATCCGCTTGAGCCGGTGGCGATGTCGCTGTGCGTGCGCCAGGGCGATGCCCTCTGGGGGCGCTACTGGGGCAGCGATCAGGAGATCGAGAATCTACATTTCGAGGTCTGCTATTACGCCCCGATCGAATGGGCGATCGCTCAGGGGATCCGCGGCTTTGATCCAGGTGCTGGTGGCAGCCACAAGCGGCGCCGAGGTTTTCTGGCCCAGCCGCGGGCCAGCCTGCACCGCTGGCAGGATCCCGGCTTTGATCGACTGCTGCGCCGCTGGCTGCCCGAGGCCAATGCCCAGATGCTCGAAGAGATCGCGGCGGAGAATGCCGAGCTGCCCTTCAACCGCCGGGAGCTGCCCCTGGGCGCCTGCTGAGGCTGCTGCTTACGATCGGGCCATGGATCAGTCAGCCCCCGCCGCAACCTCTCCGTCGCCCAGCCCGTGGCCCCTGCAGGAGCGGTGTGCCCTCGACGAACGGCTGTCGCAACGCCCCATCGATCTCGATCCGGCCGGCTATGTGCTGATCAGCCTGGATCGAGAGCGCGGGGAGCTGGTGGCGGAGCTTTACAGCAACGGAATCAATGCCAGGGGTCTGGCCACCGATCCCGACAGCGGTGAAGTGCTCAGTTGCCGTGGCGGTGCACCCCGCCGGCCCGTGATGGTGTTTCGGGGCCGCACAGCCAAGGAGCTGGGCATTCAGTTCACTGAGGGGGCCAGCCCGGCGCCCATCAGCCGCCTGGATCACGCGCTTTACCTGGGCCGTGAGCTGCAGAAGGCCGAAGTTTCCCTGCTCTCCGGCGACTCCTACATCCAGGACTGATCAGCGTTGAACGGCCCGCCCCTTGAAGGTCAGACGTTCAAGCTGGCTGCAGTTCCCTCACTTCGGACGGGGCGGCAGGGGGCTCGGGAGGTAGCGACTGCAGCTGCTCCTGGATCTCCTCGGTGACGATGCTGCGGTACTCCATGAAGTGCTCGTTGTGGGCGAGCACCACCAGGAACTGCTCTAGCTGAGCGGGATTGGTGCGGGCCATGGCCAGCAGGTAACGCCAGAAGCGGCCGCGGGTGTCTCGGACCAGGCCCTGGCGCCAGATCACGATCAGCAGGGCGCGCACATCGGTCCAGCTGGGGATCTTGAAGCCGGAATGCTCGGGCTTGAGGAACGGGATCCAGCGGGGCTTGCCCACCTTGTGGTAGTAACTGAAGACCCGATCCATGTAGGCATTGGGTTCATAGAGGTTGCAGAAGGCCTCCACGTATTCGTTGGCGATGTCGCGGATCGGCCGGGTGGGCACGAAGTTGAGCAGATTCGTCTGATTCACGCCTTTGGCGTCCGCCTTGTCCTGGATCAGTCGGCCTTCCTTCTCCAGCCGGTGCCATAGGCCGGTGTTGGGCAGGGCCTGGAGCATGCCCATCATTGCCGCGGGAATTCCGGTGCGGGTCACGAACTCAACGATGCGGTTGCCAGCCCCGGTTTTTTCGCCGTCGAAGCCGATGATGAAGCCAGCCATCACCCGGATGCCGTAAGAGGTGATGCGATCGACGGATTCATCCAGGGAGCTGCGGGTGTTCTGCAGCTTGCGGGCTGTTTCCAGGCTCGCCTCATCGGGGGTTTCGATGCCGAGGAAGACGCTGTCGAAACGGCTCTCGGCCATCATCAGCATCATTTCGTCGTCGGAGGCCAGATCCACCGAGGCTTCGGTGGCGAAGCTGAAGGGATAGCCATGCTCGATCTGCCATTGCTTCAGCGCCGGCAGCAGCAATTTGGCGTTGCGCTTGTTCCCGATGAAGTTGTCATCCACCAGGAAGATGGAGCGCCGCCAGCCAAGGTCGTAGAGGTACTGCAACTCAGCGATCAGTTGCTCGGGATTCTTGGTGCGGGGCTTGCGTCCATAGAGCACGATGATGTCGCAGAACTCGCACTGGAACGGACAGCCCCGGGAGAACTGCACGCTCATCGAGTCGTAGGCGTCGAGCTCGAGCAGATCGAAGCGGGGAATGGGGGTGCCCGTCACATCGGGCTTTTTGCCCTCCGAGCTGAAGCGGCCCTGGCGCTCTCCGCGCTCCAGGGCCTCGATGAACATCGGCAGGGTGATCTCACCCTCATCGAGCACCTTGAAGTCGGCCAGTGCGATCTCTGGGGCATCGGGGGTGGAGCTGGCAAAGGGGCCTCCCACGGCCACGGGAAGGCCCCGCTGCTTGGCCTTGGCGATCTGGGCGGCCATGTCGGCCTTCTGCACGATCATTCCCGAGATGATCACCAGCTCGGCCCAGTTCCACTCGGCCTCGGTGACCTCGCGCACATTGCGGTCCACCAGCTTGAAGTCCCACTGCTGGGGCAGCAGGGCCGCCACGGTGACCATGCCAAGCGGCGGGAGCAGCACCTTGCGGTTGACGAGCTCGAGAATTTTCTCGTAGCTCCAGAAGGTTTTGGGGAACTCCGGGTAGACGAGCAGAGCGCGCATGCTGATCGGGTTCGTAGGACTGGGATGGACGGGGTTGGAGCCACGGGGCCGAAACGCCTGGCACCTCCCCAGCGTTGGTTGGGCGACAGCCTAAGGGCAACCCACGGCTGAAGGGTTGCTCTGCTCTAATGAGCTGGTTCTCTTTGCGTGCTGGCCATGGCGGCAGTTCTGTATCTGGCTCTGGTGGCCGCTGGACTGGTCACGGCCTTCCTGCTCTCCACCGTCCTACGCGGCATCAAGCTGATCTGAGTCCGCCGGATTCAGGCGCAGGCCCCAGCGGCTGCAGAGCTCCATCAGCCCCAACAGCAGCCCCACGCTGCCCATCAGGGCAAACGTGGCCGGCAGGCCCACTCTCAGGCAGAGCCCGGCGGCGATCAGACCGCTGAAGCCGCCCCCGCCGAGGAAGGCAATCTGGCCTAGCCCAGCCATGCGTCCGCGCAGTACCAGGGGGGCACCCACCTGCAGGATCAGGTTGCTGCCTGCCAGCAGACCGGCCGTACCCGCTCCGATCAGAAAGGTCATCGCCAGGCGGAAGGCCGTGGGTGCCGTCAGGGCCATGCCCAGCTGGGCCAGGCTGGTAAGTACCACGCAACTGCCCAGCAGCAGCGACGGCCGCTCGCTCAGCCATTGGCTACGGCGTTGCAACAGCAATCCACCGCCGATGCTGCCGGCCGCAAGCACACTGGTGAACCAGCCCAGGGCCTGGGGAGAGGGCCCCAGCACCTGGGCGGCGATCAAGGGGGCCAGGCCGGGGTGGAAGAACACCGCCAGGCAGGCCAGTCCGGTGAACACCACCACATGGCGAAGGCTGGCGCCACAGCCCCGCCAGGCACTGGCCAGGCTGGAGCCGATACCGCTGCCGCTGCGCTGCTCGGCGCTGAGGTCGGGCTGCAGCAGCCACAGCACCGTGGCGATCGGCAGCAGGTAGGAGGCCGCATCGATGCTCAGGGCCGTGGCTGGCCCCGTCATGGCCAGCAGCAAACCTCCGATGGGTGGCCCCACCAATTTGCCGACGTTGAACACCACCGAGAAGGAGGCGAGGTAGGGGGTCAGCTGGGCCGGCTCATCCACCAGCAGGGCGCAGTACTTGTTGCGGGCGGTGAGCTCAAAGGAGCTGGCCAGACCCACCAACAGGGTGCTCAGCAGCAGCAGGCTCACCTGGGCGGCTCCGGTGAGCCAGGGGATGGCCACGGCCCCCAGGGCTGCACCGGCCACCAGGCCCCACTGGGAGCGGATCAGCACCCGTTCGCAGCCGATTCGGTCGGTGAGCACTCCGGCACTGCCGCTGGCCAGCAGGCTCGGCATCGCCAGGGCGCCGAAGTGCAGGGCCAGCAGCAGTGGATTGCTGGTCTGGTTCATCAGGATCCAGCCCTTGGCGGTGAGCCCGGCGAAGGAGCCGGCGGTGCTCAGTCCCGAAGCGATCAGAAAGGTGGTGCGCTGATGACGGCGGATCCAGTGCCTCAACCGCGGCCCCCGCGGCCGGCCAGCGCCTCCTCCACCATCGCCTGGGCACCCACCACCTCGCCCTGGAGGTCGTAGGGGGTGGAGGCTGTAAGGCGCACCGGCACCATGGTGCCGGGAGAGGCACAGAGGCCGCCGGGGCCCGGGCTCACCCGCACTTCCCCGTCCACGTCGGGAGCGAAGCGGGCGCAACGGCCGATCATCTCGCCGCTGCTGGGGTTCTCCTGCTCGATCAGCACATCCACGATCCGCCCCACCCAGCGGGCATTGCGCTCGGCCGCGATCGGCTGTTGGGCGGCCATCAGGCGGTTGCGGCGCTCGATCGCCACTTCAGCCGGCACTGGATTCGGCAGATCCACCGCCGCGGTGCCGTCTTCCGGGGAGAAGCTGAACACCCCCACATGGTCGAAGCGCTGCTCCTCGACGAACCGGAGCAGGTGTTCGAACTGCTCCTCGGTTTCACCGGGAAAGCCGACGATGAAGGTGGTGCGCAGCACCGCATCGGGCAGCTGCTCGCGGATCCGGCCCAGCAGTTCGGTGGTGAGGTCGGTCTGCCAGGGGCGGTTCATCGCCCGCAGCACCTCGGGATGGCTGTGCTGCAGCGGCAGGTCCAGATAGGGCAGCACGTTGGGCACCTCCCGGAAGGCACGCAGTACCTCGGGCGTGAGGCCGGTGGGATAGGCGTAGTGCACACGGATCCAGGGGATCTCCACGTCCCCCAGGGCCCGCAGCAGCTGGGCGAGCTGGGGCTTGCCGTAGAGGTCGAGACCGTAGTTGGTGGTGATCTGGCTGATCAGGATCAGCTCCTGCACCCCCTGGGCGGCCAGCTGATGCGCCTCGGCCACGATCGATTCGATCGTGCGGGACCTCTGGTCGCCCCGCAGCCTGGGGATGATGCAGAAGGCGCAGCGGTAGTCGCAGCCTTCGGCCACCTTGAGGTAGGCAATGGCTTCGGAGGTGGTGCGGTAGCGGGGCAGGTGCTCATCACCCACGAAGGTGGGCACATCGCTCACCCGGTTCACCCGCTCACCGGCCTCCACCCTCTCCAGCACCTCGACGATGTGCTGGTAGTCGCCGGTGCCCACGATCGCGCGCGCCTCCGGCAGTGATTCCAGCAGTTCCTCGCGGAAATGCTGGGCGAGGCAGCCGGCGATGATCAGTTCCTTGCCCTGCTCCGCCAGTTCCACCAGGGTGCGCACCGATTCCTGGCGAGCGTCCTGGATGAAGCTGCAGGTGTTCACCACCACCACCGTCGCCTCGCGCTCATCCGCGCTGATGCCGTAGCCAGCCTCGGCCAGCAGCCCCAGCATGTGCTCGGTGTCGACCCGGTTCTTCTCGCAGCCCAGGTGGGCGAAGGCCACCGTTGGACGGCTGGCCCCTGGCTCCCCTGGGCGAACCGATCCTGCGGGGAAAGCTGCGCTGACGGGAGACATGGGTGCGGCGGCCGAAAACCTTGGCCGTGGGTCGAACCCCTGGGGCCAATCCGTCACCCTATGGGATATCCGGGTGCCATGGCCTGGCACCTTCTCCTTCCGCGGCCACCGCCATGCTCAGCCCAGGGTCCCGTTGGCGGCAGCTTTTCCCCCAGCCCTGCCCGCTGATCGGGGTGATCCACCTCGGTCCCCTGCCGGGCTCGCCGGGCTGGGCGGGGGATCTGGGGGCGCTGGAGGCCGCCGCCCTCGCCGATGCCGAGGCTTACCTCAGCGGAGGTGCTGATGGCCTGATCGTCGAGAACTTCGGCGATGTGCCCTTCTGGCGGGGCTCGGTGCCGCCGGAAACGGTGGCCGCCATGACCCGGCTGGCCCTGGCGGTGGTGGGGGCCAGCCAGCGGCCGGTGGGCATCAATGTTCTGCGCAACGACGCCCTGGCGGCCCTGGCGATCGCTCAGGCCAGTGGCGCCCGCTTCCTGAGGGTGAATGTGCTCAGCGGTGCCACCGTCACCGACCAGGGACTGATCGAGGGGGTGGCGGCCGAGCTGCTGCGCCGGCGCCGACTGCTGGGGGCCGAATCGGTGCGGATCCTGGCGGATGTGCTGGTCAAGCACGGCGCGCCCCTGGCGCCGTTGTCGATGGCGGAGGCGGTGAGCGACGTGCTCGAGCGCGGTGGTGCCGATGGGGTGATTGTCTCGGGTACCGGCACTGGCCGACCCACTGACCCTACGGACCTGGAGCAGGCCAGGGCCGCGGCAGGCGGGGCGCCGGTGCTGATCGGCAGCGGCGCCAGTGAACAGACGCTGCAGCGGTTTGCCCTGGCCTGCGACGGCGTGATCGCTGGCACGGCACTGAAGCGCAACGGCCTCATCTCGGCGCCGGTGGACCAGGTTCGGGTCTGTGCCCTGAAACGGCTGCTGCCACAATCGTCCCAGCTTCAGCCCCTGCCGTGACCTCCACCCGCTTGAGCAGTCGCCTCAGCAGCCGCCGCCGCGCCGACCCCGGACTGCGCTGGGTTTGTGTGGTGATGGCTGTTCTGGCCACGATCGGTGCCATCGACACCGGTGCGATCACCCTCAAGCGCTGGGGGTTGATCGGCCCCCTCAGCTGCCCCGGCGGCGCCGAAGGCTGCGACAAGGTGCTCAACAGCGCCTGGGGCAGCCTGTTCGGCCAGCCGCTCTCGCTCTTCGGTTTCCTTGCTTACACCACTGTGCTGGTGCTGGCGTTACTACCGCTGCTGCTCAAGGGCGAGGCCCGCTCGGCCATCGGCGAGCGCAGCTGGTGGGGGTTGTTCCTGCTCAGCGGCGGCATGGCCGTGTTCAGCCTGCTGCTGATGGGGCTGTTGGTGTTCAAGATCCAGGCCTTCTGTTTCTTCTGTGTGCTCTCGGCTGTGCTCAGCCTGAGTCTGTTCGTGCTCAGCCTCATCGGCGGCCAGTGGGACGACCGCGGCCAGCTGGTGTTTCGCGGGGTGCTGGTGGCCCTGCTGGTGGGCCTGGTGGGTCTGGGCTGGGCCGCCTCGGTGGATCGGCCAGCCGCCCTGGGCACCCGTGGCACGCCACCGCCCGTGGTCAGTGCCAGCACCCCGGCGAGCCTGGCCCTGGCGGAGCACCTCAGCCAATCCGGAGCGGTGATGTACAGCGCCTACTGGTGTCCCCACTGCCATGAGCAGAAGGAACTGTTCGGCAAGGAGGCCACCGCCAAGCTCAAGGTGATCGAATGCGCCGCCGATGGCGTCAACAATCAGAAGGCGCTCTGCGACAGCAAGAAACTCGAGGGATTCCCCACCTGGGAGATCAATGGCAAGCTGGATCCCGGCGTCAAGCCCCTCGCCCGACTGGCTGAATTGAGTGGGTTCAAGGGCTAGATCTGAGCTTGATCTCAGTTGAGCGGATCGCTTCACCGTGCCGCTGGAGTGAGTGGCGTTGCCAGAACGGCTGGGGGGCTGGGCAGTCCGTTCTGTAGTGTCCGCCGCGGCTCTCGCGTCGGAACAGGGCGGCCTCCACCAGCAGATCGGCCAGGGTGAGCAGCTGGCGCAGATCGTTGAGGGGGCGCAGTCTGCCGCCGCCGCCTGGCCCCAGGGGCAGCCGATCGCCCGGCTCGAGCCGGGCCAGGGCCTGGATCCAGGGCTGATCCTCCAGGGTCTGGCGCTGGTGGCGGATCAGGCGCAGGGCCTCCCCCAACTCCCGTCCCTGGCGCTCAACCCCCGCTACCCGCCAGCAGAGATGACGCAGCTGCTCGCTCTGGGCCACTGACTCGCTCTCCAGAGGCATGGCCTCAAGCAGCTGAGGGGGGCAGCCCATCGCTGCCGCCGCGGAGGGGGATTCCCAGGAGTGGGGCATGGGCTGCTGCTCCGAAACGGAGAGGTGGCGCAGCTGACCGGCAAAGACCAGGCATTCCATCAGCGAATTGCTGGCCAGGCGATTGGCGCCATGCACGCCCGTGCAGGCCACTTCCCCCACGGCGTAGAGGCCGGGAAGGTTGGTGGCGGCGTTCAGGTCGGTGTTGACACCACCCATCCAGTAGTGGGCGGCAGGGGCCACGGGGATCGGCCCCTCGCTGGGCTCCAGGCCCAGTTCACGGCAGCGGCGCAGGATTGTGGGGAATTGACGGTTCAGCCGCTCCTGTCCCACCGGGCGCAGGTCGAGCCAGAGGTGGTCGACGGCCTGAGTCTGCATCGTGCGCACCAAGGCACGGCTCACCTGATCACGGGGAGCCAGATCGCCACTGGCGAGGTTGGCAACCGGACTGTGGCCGTGGCTGTCGATCAGTCGGGCCCCCTCTCCGCGCACCGCTTCGGAGATCAGGAAGTGGGGAGCCCCCGGCAGCATCAGCGCGGTGGGGTGGAACTGAACGAACTCCAGATCACGGATGGCGGCCCCGGCCCGCCAGGCCATCGCCACCCCATCGCCGGTGGACTGGGAGGGATTGGTGGTCTTCTCGAACAGGTGGCCGCCGCCGCCGCTGGCCAGCACCACGGCGCCGGCCGCCAGCCAGCGCACCTGATCGTTCTCCAGCACCTGCAGCCCGAGGCAGCGGCCCTGCTCGACCCAGATCTTCAGGGCCATCAGCCCCTTGCGCTGCACCAGCCCCGGGCGGCGGAGCACCTCCCGCTCCAGGGCATCCACCAGGGCGCCGCCAGTGCGGTCCTGGGCGTGGAGCACCCGCCGGTGGCTGTGGGCGGCCTCGAGGGTGGTGCTCAGGCCAGGACCATCGCGGTCGAAGGCCATGCCCAGCTCCAGCAACCGTTCCACACAGGCGGGAGCCTGCCGCACCAGCAGATCAACGGCACCGGGATCACACAGTCCTGCCCCCGCCCGCAGGGTGTCGTCGCGGTGGCTCTCCAGGCTGTCCTCAGCCCGCGTGACCGCGGCGATGCCTCCCTGGGCCCAGCGACTCGCGGTTCGGGGACCGCGCTCCTTGCTGAGCAGCAGCACCTGCAGATGGCCGGGCAGCTCCAGACAGGCCATCAGCCCTGCGGCCCCGCCCCCCACCACCACCACATCCCAGCGCGCAGCCAGGGGTGGTCGGGGGCGGGGGGGCGAGGGCATACAGGGCCACGAAAAAAGCCGCCGGAGACCGACGGCTTTCGGAGGGTCGAGACTTTAGGGGGTCAGCGGTACACGCCCTGGTTGATGCGATCGTCGCCCTCATTGAGAGCGATTGAGGGCGGCGTCACCGTGAAATTGTCCTTGTACTTCTCGAACAGTTCCTTCTGCCGATCAGTCAGATCCAGGCCCAGAACGTCGTCGATTTCCTCGTAGGGACCGCCGATCACGATCTTGCTGGCCAGGGTCGGATACATGCCGGGGAACTGCTGGAAGCTGCGCACGGGGGAGTTGTTGAGATCCACCTTGCCCTGGCGGGCCGCGATCTTCTCATCGGCCACATTGCGCAGTTCCTCCGCCTGAACCGCCGGGGGCAGGAGCAGCGTGACCAGCAGGCCGGCCAGCAGCATGCCGCTCATCATCCAGGCAACCAGCCGTTTCATCGCAGTTCTCCGTGGTGTGGATCGGTGAGGATCGCCGTTGGATGCAGGCCTTGACTCGGAAGCTCTCCGAGCAGGGTCAGCGGCAACGCTACAGGCCGGATGGCGGATCAATCCCCACTGGGCCAATGCTTTTGCAGTTCTTCAATTCCCACTCCACGGCCTGGCAGCGCTTGCCTTCAGACCAGACCGCTCAGCTGGGGGCTGAGCAGGGCGGCGATCAGGAACAGACCGTCCACCAGCACTGTGGTCACCAGGGTGGCCGCGGCCAGGCGCCCGCCTGCTCCCGAGCCACGGCAGCGGCGCGCCAGCAGCGTCAGAGCCACGGCCAGTCCCAGCACCAGGGCCAGCGGAGCCGGCTGCAGCACCTGCAGGGCGGCCTGATGCAAGAGAGCTGGGGCCTCAGCGACCGGTGCGCTCAGCACCTGCGGCCAGAGCGGCATCACCCCGGTGAGGGCCATGGCCCCATCGGTGCAGGCGGTGCCCAGCAGTGAGGCCAGATAAAAGAGAGCGGCGTTGCGCCAGCGGCCGCTGAGCCCGGCCAGGGCCAGGGGCAGGGCGAAGGCTTCGATCGGCAG
Source organism: Synechococcus sp. RedBA-s (assembly GCF_024345495.1). Classification (GTDB taxonomy): domain Bacteria; phylum Cyanobacteriota; class Cyanobacteriia; order PCC-6307; family Cyanobiaceae; genus Regnicoccus_A. The sequence goes on from NZ_JAGQBF010000040.1 coordinate 12,906, forward strand.
ATGCCAGAGGGGATGCAGCCGGCACCATCCCCAGAACAGGCAACCGGCCAGCCAGCTGCCACTGAAGCCCACCAGCAGCGGCCCGAACCCCCGCCAGCGCCCAGGGCCCCGCCACTCCAGCAGCACACCGGTGGCCAGGATCACGGCTGTGAACAGGGTGGCGCTGCTGGGGTGCAGACGCACCCAGGGGGCCTGCAGGAACACGGGCACTACCACCAGGGCTGCAGCCAGTGCAGGCAGGGGGGCAGCCCCAGAGGCCTCCCGAGTGGTCTGTTCTGTGGTCGTGCCAGCGGGCTTGCGTGTAGCCCGCGATGGGGGCCAGGGAACGACAAGTGTCTCGGGGACCAGGGCGGTAGTGGCAGGAGTGGTGGCGGCCCCGATCACCTGGCTCTGTGAAGAAAGGTATGCAACCTTAAGGGACGCCGGTAAGGGAGCCACGGCCCAAGCAGGCATAGGGTCACTGGCTCTGCCGTGCCAAGCCACGCATGGGCTCCCCCCTTTCCGCCCCGGTTCCAGGTTTCCTTGAGGCCTGCTGGCACGCCCTGGTGCTCGGCATTCTCCAGGGCCTCACTGAATTTCTACCGATCAGCAGCACCGCCCACCTCAAGGTGGTGCCGGTGTTGCTCGGCTGGGGTGATCCGGGGGTGGCCGTCACCGCCGTGATCCAGCTGGGCAGTATCGCTGCGGTGCTGGTGTATTTCCGCCACGACCTTGCCGAAGTGCTGGCGGGGGTGAGCCGCGCCTTCCGCCATGGCAGTTGGGGGGATCCCTCCGCTCGGCTGGGGGTGGCCATGGCCATCGGCACCCTGCCGATCGTGCTGGCCGGACTGGCCATCAAGACGCTGTGGCCGACCTACGAGAGCTCACCCCTACGCAGCATCAGCTCGATCGCCCTGGTGTCGATCGTGATGGCCCTGCTGCTGGCCCTGGCCGAGCGGGTCGGTCGCCGCCAGCGGGATCTGCCCCAGGTGCGCCCCATCGATGGTCTGCTGGTGGGCATCGCCCAGGCCCTGGCTGTGATTCCGGGGGTGTCGCGCTCCGGCAGCACCCTCACCGCCTCGCTCTTCGATGGCTGGCAGCGGGCGGCGGCGGCCCGGTTCTCCTTCCTGCTTGGCATTCCGGCGATCACCCTGGCCGGACTGGTGGAACTGAAGTCGGCCTTTGCCAGCGGTGCCAGCCTCGGCCCGATCCCCCTGCTGATCGGCATTGCCTCAGCCGCTGGGGTGTCCTGGCTGGCCATTGCCTGGTTGCTGCGCTTCCTGCAGAACCACAGCACCTGGATCTTCGTGATCTACCGGCTCGCCTTCGGGCTGCTGCTGCTGCTCTGGGTCTGGCGGATGGGGCCCACCGCCAGCTGAAGCCATCAGCTAAAGCCGCCAGCTGGAGCCCCCGGCCGCCCACACTGGGGACCTCTGCTCCAAGTCTCTCCCGTGTGGAACGAACCCTCCGCAGGGCTGCCTCTGGCCCCTGTGGATTCAGCCCGCCAGCCCCAGCCCGCCGTGGTGGCCACGGTGGAGCCCGGATCGATCGGCGAGGAGCTGGGGTTCCAGCCGGGGGACCGGCTGATCAGTGTCAACGGTGTGCGGCCCCGCGATCTGATCGACCTGCAGGTGCTGGTGGGGGAGGAGGAGCTGTGCCTTGTGGTGGAGGACCCAGATGGCAGGCGCCATCAGGTGGAGCTGGAGAAGGACCCTGATGACGGCCTCGGGCTGGCCTTCACCGAGGCGCTCTTCGATGGCCTGCGCCAGTGCAACAACCACTGCTCCTTCTGCTTCATCGATCAGCAGCCCCCCGGCCGGCGCCAGAGCCTGTATGTCAAAGACGACGACTACCGACTGAGCTTTCTTTACGGCTCCTATCTCACCCTCACCAACCTCACGGCGGCGGACTGGCAGCGGATCGAGCAGCAGCGGCTCTCGCCCCTGTTCGTCTCTGTGCATGCCACTGACCCCGAGCTGCGTGGCAGGTTGCTGGTGAACCCACGGGCCGGACTGCTGCTCGATCAGCTGGACTGGTTTGCCGAGCGGCGGCTGCAGATCCATGCTCAGGTGGTGGTCTGCCCAGGGGTGAACGATGGCTCGGCCCTGGAGCGCACATTGCTGGATCTGGCCCGTTTCGGCTCCGGCGACTGGCCGGCGGTACTCTCCGCCGCCGTGGTCCCGGTGGGTCTGACCCGTTTCCGTCCCCCCGGAGATGGCCTGGTGGCGGTCGATCGCCCCTGCGCCCGGCGGGTGATCCAGCAGGTGGAACCGCTGCAGCAGCGGTTCCATGCGGCCCTCGGCAGCCGCTTGGCCTGGCTCTCCGACGAGTGGTATCTACTGGCCGGCCTTCCCTTGCCGGAGCGCGCCAGCTATGAGGATCTGCCCCAGCAGGAGAATGGCGTCGGCAGCATCCGTGCCTTCCTCGAAGCGCTGGATCTGGCCACCAGCCGCCTGCCCAGCCGCCTGAAGCTGCCCCGGCGCCTGAGCTGGGTCGTTGGGGGCCTGGTGGCCGAGGCCCTTGCTCCTGTGGTTGATCGCCTCAATACCGTTGAAGGGCTGTCCCTGCGGTTGCTCGGTCTGCCCAGTCCCTACTGGGGGCAGGAGCAGGTGGTCACCGGCCTGCTCACGGGCTCTGATCTGCTGGCGGGCCTGGAGGGTCAGGAGCTGGGGGACGAGCTCCTGCTCCCCTCGGTGATGCTGCGCCAGGGGGAGGAGGTGTTCCTTGACGATCTCAGACTGGAGGATCTTCGGCGTCGCTTGCCGGTACCGATCCGTCTGGTGCAGGGGGCGGATGATTTCGTGGCTGCCTGTCTCGGCAGCCAGTCCGCGGCTCTTTAAGCTCTGAACCAACCAATAGGTTTCGGTGTGCGGCGCTCCTTCCTTGCTTCGGCAGCCCTCACAGGGGTGGCGCTCTTTTCTGCTCTTCAGGCGGTGAGCCTGGCCCAAGAGACGGGCCCAGTGCCTGCCCCGGCGGAGTCAGCCCCTGTGCGCCCGCCCGAACCGGTACCGATTCCCCTGGCTCCGGAGGTGACCGGGAACCGGCCGAAATCGGATCCCACCGTTCTTCCGCCGGCCGCGACCAAACTGGAGCCAGGACTCCAGCCGCTGGCCTCTCCCCCCTCTCTGGCTCTGCCCACCAGGCCAGCTCAGGTCACCATTCAGCAACTGCGGCCCCTGGGCCTCCGGGAGGTGGAGACCCTGGCTGAGATCAACAATCCCAGCCTCAAGGCCGTGGGCTCCCAGGTGGATCAGGCCAAATCCAACCTGCGCGCCCAGATCTCCGCCTGGTATCCCAATATCAATCTCTCCACCGGGAGTGCCTTCCCGGCTCTCACCAACAGCTATCGGTTTCGCTACGACGCCGACGCCACCGGTCCCTTTGCCACGCCTGAGTCGCGGACCAAGGGGCAGACCCTTGGGGCCACCATGAACATCGGCATCAACTGGGACCTGATCAACCCCCAGCGCGTCCCCCAGATCTCAGCGGCCCGCGACCAGTTCGAGCAGGCCCAGAACCAATACCTGATCGCGCTTCGCGACCTGCGCCTTCAGGCGGCCCAGCGTTACTTCGACCTGCAGCTCGCCGATGAGGGGGTGCGCATCGGTCAGGAATCGGTGCGGGCGTCCTTGGTGAGTCTCAAGGACGCCCGAGCCAGATTTCAGGCTGGGGTCTCCACCAAGCTTGAGGTGCTCCAAGCGGAAACCCAGCTGGCCCGCGACCAGCAGTTGCTGACCAACTCCCTGGCGGATCAGTCGGTGGCACGCCGGGCGCTGGCCTCCCTGCTCGATCTTCCCCAGAACGTCACACCGACGGCCAAGGAGCCGGCCCGGGTGGTGGGCAGCTGGATGCCTTCGTTGCAGGAAAGCATCGTGGCGGCCTATGCCTTCCGTGAGGAGCTCGATCAGGTCATCCTGCAGATCTCCATCTCCAACAGCAACGCTAATGCGGCGATCGGCGCGGTTCAGCCCTTTCTCAGCATCGTGAATAACTTTGGCTGGGATCGCAGCAACGGCCAGAACGGGGTTCCGTCGGAGCAGTCGATCAACATGGGCAGTTACACCTACGGAGTCGACAACTCCATCGGCCTGAATCTGAGCTGGAATCTCTTTGACGGCGGCCGGGCCTCCGCCCAGTACCGCCAGCAGAAACAGGCGGCCGAGGAGCAGCGTTTCACCTTCGCCGACCGCCGCGATCAGATCAGGCTGGAGGTGGAAACCAGCTTCTATCTGCTGCTCCAGAACAATCGCGACATCACCACCACGTCCCGGTCGGTGATGTCCTCGCGCGAAGCACTACGGCTGGCCCGGCTGCGCTTCCAGGCGGGCGTCACCACCCAGCGGGAGGTGGTCGACAGTCAGCGAGACCTCACCCAGGCTGAGGTGAGCTACGCCCGCGCCGTCACCGACTACAACCGCCAGTTGGCCGCACTGAGACGCCGCACGGGCCTGGATCAGGTGGCCTTCTGCCAGAGGCCCACCCTCCCCTCCAGCAAGCCGGCCACCGATCCGACCACTCAGATTCCGATCGAGCCCCAACCGCTGCTGCCGGCCTGCCAGTCTGAGGTGCGTACGCCCGATGGGCGCGGTCCTCTCTCCCCCTAGAGAGCGCCCGACGGGGGATCAGCCCGGGGGATCGAAAGGCTTCGTTTCTCGAATCTTGCGCTCCACCATGGCCCTTACCAGCTCACAGCCCAGCCTCTCGATCGTCAGCACTGTCCGGCTGGGGCTGTTCCAGGGGAGCCTCGGTTTTCTGGCGGTGATCTTTGCCGGGATGCTGAATCGGGTGATGATCAGTGAGCTTGGATTTCCCGGACTGCTGGTGGGTGGAGCCCTGGCTTTCGAGCAATTCGTGGCCCCGTCCAGGATTCTCTTCGGCCAGCTCTCTGATACCCGACCCCTGGCGGGCCGTCACAGGACCCCGTACATCTGGCTGGGATCCGCACTCTTCTGCGGGCTGGCGATGCTGGTGGTGCCGGTGGTCTTCCGGCTCGCCGCGGCCCGGGAGCTGGGGGATGAAGCCGCCATCACTCTGGGCACTGTCTTGATGTGCGCTCTGTTTGCCGCCTATGGGCTGGCGGTTTCGATGGCTGCCACCCCGTTCCTGGCCCTGGTGATCGACCGCACCCATGAGCGGGAGCGCCCCCGTGCCGTGGGGATCATCTGGTGCATGCTCACCGTGGGCATCGTGGTCGGGGCGGTGGTGATCTCCCGCAGCCTCAGAGGACTCGATGGGGTCACCGACCCACTGGTGCTGGAGGAGGTGCTCTCCAGGTTCATGGTGAGGGCCGCCCTGGCGGTGATGGGTCTCACCTTGCTGGCCACCTGGGGCATCGAGCCCGCCGTGACGGCCAGCACCAGGGCTGCAGGCGCATCCACCAGTCCGGCGCGTGAGGACGGGATCTCCATGGCTCAGGCCTGGCGCCTGATCACCTCCAGCCGGCAGGTGGCGGTGTTCTTCCTGTTTCTGGTGCTCTTCACCCTGGCCCTGTTCATCCAGGACCCGATCCTGGAGAGCTATGGCGCCGACGTGTTCGCCATGCCGATTGCCGCGACCGCCTCTCTGAATGCCTTCTGGGGGGTCGGCACCCTGCTCGGCCTGGTGCTGGCGGGTTGGTGGATCGTGCCCAGGCTGGGAAAGTTCGCCACGGCCCGGCTCGGCTGTCAGTTGATCCTGGCCTCGATGGTTCTGCTGATCCTCACTGGACTTGTGGGTGAGGTCCCCTTACTTCAGGCAGTGCTGTTGCTGTTCGGACTGGCTTCGGGAATCGGCACCAACAGCGCCCTATGTCTGATGCTCGATCTCACCCTGCCGGAGGCCGCAGGCACCTTCGTGGGTGTGTGGGGCCTGGCCCAGGCCTTCGCTCGCGCTTCGGCCAAATTGATCGGCGGCGGATTGCTGGATCTGGGTCGTGCCATCATCCCCGGCCAGGGACCTTTCCTTCCCTATGCCCTGGTCCTCGGGACGGCCGCGTTGATCGCCCTGGCGGCCCTGCGGGTGCTGGTCGCCGTCAATGTCCACCGTTTCCGTGACGACACCACCAGGCAGCTGACCCAGGTCCTGACCACCGAACTCGGATGACTGCCACCTTTCCCGCCATTCCATCCGAGGCTCTGAGGCTCACGGATCTGCTCGATGCCGTTGCAGAGCGGCAACGCAGGGATTTTGGCCACATGGCTTCGGAAGCGAAGGCCGACGGCAGCCTGATCACCGCCTGTGACCGCTGGAGCGATGAAGCCCTGGTGCAGGGGCTTGGCCAGCTCTATCCCGGTGAGGGGGTGCTGAGCGAAGAGGGGCGCAAGTTGGTGCCCTCCTCCTCCGCCTACTGGGTAGTGGACCCCCTCGATGGCACCACCAACTTCGCCGCCGGGATTCCCTACTGGGCGATCTCCATGGCCCGCTTTAAAGGTGGTGTGCCGGTGCTGGCGGTGCTGGATGTGCCTCCCCTGCGCCAGCGGATCATCGCGGTGCGCGGCGTGGGCGCCTGGCGTAATGGCAACCCACTGACACCTCCGGGCAACGAGGCCCAGGCCGCTGGCTGCGCCTCGCTCTGTAGCCGCTCGATCGGTGTGCTGCAGAAGCTGCCTGATCAGCGCTTCCCCGGCAAGATCCGCCTTCTGGGGGTGGCCAGCCTCAACCTGGTCAGTGTGGCCATGGGTCAGACCGTGGTGGCCCTGGAGGCCACCCCCAAGATCTGGGACCTGGCGGCGGCCTGGCTGGTGCTGAGTGAATTGCACTGCCCCCTGCGCTGGCTGGTGCGCAGCCCTGAGCAGCTGATCCCCGGCGACGACCATGGCAGCACAGATTTTCCGGTGCTTGCCGCCAGCAGCCCCGAGGCCCTCGAGCGCTTCATGCCCTGGGCAGAGGCGCTCCTTCAAGGCTGATCTGAAGTGCTGGCGACTTGTGTGGTATGTTTTTGGACTGCGCGTGAGCCGGAAGGCGAGCGCTGCAGGGCTTACACAAACGAGGGAGGCGAAAGCCGACCAACGATGTTGTAAGTTTCCAAAGCGGTCGGGAGACCACCGCGAAC
>NZ_JAGQBF010000041.1 GCF_024345495.1 Synechococcus sp. RedBA-s
CCACTTCGCCACGATCCCCGCCATCGGCCTGCTGCTGATCGCCCACGTGCTGCTCTCATGGCGGATCGGCGGGTTGCGATTGCTGCGCTCGATGTTCACTTGAGCCTTGCCATGAACAACTCCCCCGATCCCCGTTCTCTGCTCAGCCGCCGCCGGCTTCTGGGCCTGGGAGTGTCGGGCGGCTCGAGCCTGCTGCTCGGTGGCTGCGCCCTCAATGGCCTCAGCGAGCAGGTGGGGCAGATCAGCGAGCCCATCAACGAACGCCTCGAAGCACTGCTGCAGGGCCGCGGCCCGGTGCCGGAGTTCCGGCCCGATCAAGTGGATCCTGAGGCGCTGCTGATCAACAGCTTCAACGGCACGCCCCGCCTGGATCCCGGCAGCTACCGGCTGCGGGTGGAGGGTCTGGTGAACCGGCCGCTCCAGCTCGACCTGGCGGCCCTGGCCGCCCTGCCCCAGCAGAGCGTCACCATGCGCCATGTCTGCGTGGAGGGCTGGGCGGCGATCGTGGCCTGGTCGGGGGTGCGTCTGGCGGATGTGCTCACCCTGGCGGGAATCTCGCTCCTGGGCGGCTACGTGGAGATCGAGTCGGCCGATCAGTACTTCGAGAGCTGGGACCGGGCCTCTGCCCTCCACCCCCAGACCCTGCTGGCCACGGCTATGAACGGGTCGCCACTGCCAGTGGAGAACGGTGCTCCTGTGCGCCTGGCCACTCCGATCAAGCTGGGCTACAAGCTCAGCAAGTGGGTCACGGGCCTGCGGGTGGTTTCGAGTCTCGGTGAGCGCCGCGGCACCTGGGAAGACCAGGGCTACGAATGGTTCGCTGGTCTCTGAACCCGGAAGCCCGGCCGCTCCTGCCAGTGTTGGGCCTCCAGCGCCGCCCTGCTCGTGGACCCCTCCCCCTGGCTTGAGCCGCTGCTGTCTGCCCTGCGCTCCCCCGCTGGAGCCGTGGCTTTCGTACCCCTCTATGCCCTCTGGGTGACGCTGCTGCTGCCGGGGGTGTGGGCCTCGATGCTGGCCGGTGCGCTTTACGGCACCCTCTGGGGCAGCGTGATCGTGTTCGTTGGCGCGTCGCTGGGCGCCGTGGCTGCTTTTCTGCTGGGCCGCCATTGGCTGCGGGGCTGGACTCGCCGCCGGCTGCAAGCTTTCCCGAAGCTGCTGGCGATCGAGCGGGCCGTGAGCCAGGAGGGCCTGAAGCTGGTGCTGCTCACCCGCCTCTCGCCGGCCTTCCCCTTCAGCCTGCTCAACCTCGCCTATGGCCTCAGTGAGGTGAGCCTGCGCGACTACATGATCGGTCTGATCGCGATCCTTCCCGGCACAGTGCTGTTCTGCGCCCTGGGCGCGCTCGCCGGCGATGTGGCCCGCTTCGGGGAGGTGCTCCACGGCGAGGCGGATGCCGGCACGTGGGCGCTGCGGATCCTGGGGCTGGTCGCCACGGTGGCCTCAATTGCTCTGGTGAGCCGTGCGGCTCGGCGTGCCCTGGAGCGGCTGGATCCGGATTAGCCCACACCGGTTGGTCGGGCTTGAGCCAAAACGGATGTGCAAGATCTTGACCCGATCTTCCCGAGGCCTTATCCGGCTCTTGAACTATTGATGGCCAACCATGTGGACAGTGGACGCGAGCTCGCCTCAGCCAGGGAACTGCGCCGTCAATGTCCGTCCTCCTCAAGAAGATCACCAATGTCGATGGTGAGATCACAGCCTTCGCGCGCGTTGGCGCCGGCTCCTATCTGGTGAGCGTGGGTGGGGGGAGCACTCTCACGGTCAGCACCATCACCAACGTGGCCAGTGCAGCTGTGCTGGCCCAAACGCCGCTGAGCGGGTTCTCAGCCCAGTCGGTGGCTGTGTTCGGCGATCTGGTGGCGGTGGCGCTGCAACCCACCAGCAGTGGGGTGGCCCCAGGAACGGTGCGCTTCTACCGGATCGCCACCGACGGCAGCTTGGCCTTCCTCAAGGATCAGGCGGTCGGGGTGCTGCCCGACAGCCTGGCCTTCTCCGCCGACGGCTCCAAGCTCGTGGTGGCCAACGAAGGCCAGCCCAATGACACTTACTCCGTTGATCCGCTCGGCTCGATCAGCGTGATCAACGTGGCTGATGCTGGCGGATCCAATCTGGGACTCGATGCCGCCCTGCTCGATTTCACGGGCTTCACGCCGCCGCCCAGCGGCGTGGTGGATGGCACGGCCCTGCGCTTCAGCTCCAGCGTTCCTTCTGGCACCACCTTCGCCCAGGACCTGGAGCCCGAGGCGATCGCCATTTCCGGAAATCGCGCCTACGTGACCCTGCAGGAAAACAACGGGGTGGCTGTGGTGGACCTGGCCACCAGAACCATCATCCAGCTGCTGCCCCTGGGAGCCGTTAACTACAGCGATCAGTTCGTTGATCTCACCGATAACAGCAGCACAGCCCCCAGCTTTGGCAACCGCTTCACGCCCGGCAGCGACATCCTCGGCCTGCGCATGCCGGATGGCATCGCCAGCTTCGTGGCCAACGGACAGACCTTTTTCCTCACCGCCAACGAGGGGGATGGCCGCACCGACTATGGCGCTACCTTCAACGACGAATTCGCGCCGCCCGTAAACAACGTCCCTGACGTCAGCACCATCCGCAACGGCATCGCCCCAGGCGGCACTGCCAGCTCCACCGCCTTCGGCAGCCGCAGCCTCAGCCTGTTCAGCGCCTCGGGTGAGCTGATCTGGGACAGCGGCGTGCAGCTGCAGAGCTCCGCGATCGGCGCCGGGGTCTACGCCGACAACCGCAGCGACGCCAAGGGCGTGGAGCCGGAGATGGTGACACTCGGTCGCCTCAATGGGCGCACCTATGCCTTTGTGGGTCTGGAGCGCACCGCCAACTCGATGGTGTCGGTGTTTGACGTCAGTGACCCCAGCGCCGTCGATTTCGTCACCAGCGTGGTGCTGCCGGGCAGCTTCAGGCCCGAGGGCCTGCTGTTCATCGATCCGGCCAGCAGTCCTTCCGGTCAGGCACTGCTGGTGGTGGCCAATGAAGGCACCACCCCGGTAAACGCCACCATCGACATCCTCGATGCCGGTGCCCTGGTGGCTCAGGACGCAGACCGCAACCCCGCCGGGACCTACTCCACCTCGATGCTCCGCGATGGGGATGTGGATCTGAGCTTTAAGTCCCTGTTCACCGTGGGCGAGAGCACCAGGTTGCTGGAAGCCGGCGACAAGTGGAACGGGCAGAACCGCGCGGCCCTGAACAAGGATGACAAGACCAACCGGGGTCAGGCGCCCCAGGTGCAGCCCGAGGCCAGCTACGTGCCGCCCGGAATCCTCGATGGCCTGGGCGCCTTTGACAACGGCGACGGCACTTACACCGTGCTGGCCAACCATGAACTGGGCAGCACAGCCGGCTATGGCTACGCCCTGGAGGATTTCGCTGCCGGAGAAGAGCTCCAGGGAGCCCGAATCAGCCGCTTCATTGTTGATAAAGACATCGACGACGACGCCAGTAATGGCTATCAATCGAAAGTGCTGGCCGGTGGGTTGGCTTACGAGCGCATCTTCGATGCCAGTGGCAAACTGGTTACCGCCGCCGATCAGCTCGGCGGCGGCCTCAGTCGGTTCTGTTCCTCCACCTACCTGGAGGCCCGTAGCTTCGGCAAGGGCCGGGGTTTTAGCGACGATATCTACCTCACCGGCGAGGAAACGTCCGAAGGCCTGATGTATGCCCTCGACGTGAAGACGGCCGAGCTGCATGCGGTGCCGGCCCTCGGACGCGCCGGCTGGGAGAACGCCACCCTGATTGATACCGGTAACAGCAAGACCGTGGCTTTGCTGCTGGCCGACGACAACACCGCCGGCCTGCTGCTCTGGGTGGGAACGAAGGGAGGCAATGGATTCCTCGCCCAGAACGGCATGGATACCAGTAGCGGCAGCCTCTACACCTGGAAGCCTGCCGCCGGCGGTATCGGCTCAGCGGCGGGGACCTCGGGCATCCCGGATTCCGCCGATCTGGCCGCCACGGCGATCGGATCCTCCCAGGCCGGTTCGTGGGTGAAGGTGGGCAACGGCAGCGAGGTGGCCAGCTGGTCGGAGGATCAGCTCAAGGCCAAGGTGATCGACGTTGGTGGCCTGCAGCTCAGCCGCATCGAAGACATCCACACCAACCCCCTCAATGGCCGCCAGGCGGTGGTAGCCACCACGGGCAATAGCGATTTCGACGCAGCTGATCGCTACGGCAACTTGCTCACCCTTGATTTCAGTGGTGCCTTCGATCGCAAGGGCCTGCTGGCGGCGAGCAACACCACCTCCCTGCGGGTGATTTACGACGGCGACAAGGGGCTGACTCCCCAGGCGGGCATCCGCAATCCCGACAACCTCACCTGGTCGGCCGATGGATTCATCTATGCCCAGGAGGACCGGGCGGTTCCCGGAGGTATCGGGGGGGGTCAGTTCGGCTCCGTCGAGGCGTCGATCTGGAAGCTCGATCCCAGGGCCACCATCGATCCGATCACCAACCCCCAGGGGGTGGCAGCCCAGCGCTGGGCCGTGATCGATCCCAGCACCGCTCCGGCTGCCTACGGCCAGACCAACCTGAGCCCCTCCATCAATCCCGCCAACGTGGGCAACTGGGAGTCGTCTGGGATCATCGATGTGTCGTCGTTGTATGGATCCGCCGCCGGCTCGTTCTTCCTGGGGGATGTGCAGGCCCACAGCCTGCGCGATGGCAACCTCGGTGGTGCCAGCTACCTCACCGAGGGTGGCCAGCTCACCCTGATCGGCACTCCGGGGCTGGCCTTCGGCTGAGGCTGGGGCTAGGTGCTGATCGCGTCACACGCGCCAGGATGGGAGTCAACAACCACAGGCTGTACAGCCGGTTCCGTGTTGCATCGCTCCCATGCTCCAGGCGCCCCGGGCGCACACGCAGGCCTGAGCACCGGGCTCACCCTGCTGCTGATCGGGACGCCCACCCTTGCCGGCTCCCCGGCCATCGGGCCCAGCCCGGTGCTGGCCACCAGCTTCCAGGCCATCTGCGCTGACAGACCCTGCACCATCGTTTTGGATGAGCGCGGGATCGCCGGGCCGGCTGGCTTCATCCCGGCCGCAAGCATCAGCCACCGGGTCACCACTGGAGCGGGGGGAGATCCCCCGGGCCTGGGGGAAGTGGTCGGCGCCAGCACCATGAACACGATGAAATCGGCGGCGGCTTTTCTGGTGCCTGTTTACGTCAGCGCACCGCTGGGTCTGCTCGGTGGGCTGCTGCGCGGGGCTGGCTCCAAGCGCGACGGGGAGGATGGACCACGCCGCTTCCTGGTGGTGGGCCAGGGCCGTGACGGGCGGACCATCGAGCACCGATTCGAGTTCGTGAACCAGAAGCCGGCCCGTCAGGTGCGCATCGCCCTGGCGATGGTCACTGGTCTGGCGATGGGGGAGACCCGCTCGTCGGTGCCTGAACCGCTTCCCCCCCAGGGAAACGCCCTCGCCTCCAGCGGCAGCGGCGACTGGCAGGCCTACCTGCAGGAGCGTGGCCTGGTGGAGTGGGCCGCCAGCAACCCGCAGTTGGCGGAGGCGTTGCGGCAACGGCTGTTCCAGGCACCTTGAATTCCGCGCCGGACTTGGACTTGCCAGCAGGGTGATCTCCACGCCATGCGCACGCTTACATGCATCGCAGTTTTGAGTCCCTTCTTCTTCCGCTGGGTGACTCTGTTGTTGCCGGAGTAGGGACTTCAAGCTGGCCCAGCGCCATTTACGGCACCTGTCTGGGCACCCCGTGGCCTCGATCTGGATGGCTGGCTGAGGTGAGTCCAGTGGCGTCGGCTCGCCCTAGAACCAGTCGCGGATTGCGGCGATCCCGACGAACCAGGCCAGCCGCAACTTCGCGAGCAGCCCAGGACGGGAAGCGAGTTCGGCGTATTTGGCGCGGCCACACTCTGATTTGATCCAGCGGTGAATCGCCGGTTCGGTGACGGGAGCGCTCATGGGGACATTCGACTCGTGAATAGAGCCTGCTCTTTGATGAAGTCTGGCTTCTGGACCACTCTGGCGTGCGCCACCCCTTCTCTGAGCAGACCCTGGGCAGTTCCGGCAGGATGCGGCCACTTGCCTGCGGCTGGAATCAGCCCCGACTCCTGGTGCACCTCCGCTCAGCTGCTCTTGTCGTTCTGCTGGCGCCAGCACCGGCGCTGGCTACTCCCTACGCGGCTCTCTGCGGCGAGGAGCCGTGCACGATTCGCCTCGATGCCAGCGGGATCGATGGGCCTTCGGGGTTCATCCCGGCGGGCCGTATTGCCCAGTGGTTCAACGACAGCGAGCAGCGTCGCGGCAACGGGGTCGGGAATGCGGTTGCAGGGGCCGGCAACCTGTTGATGACGTCCGCGGCCTACGCGGCACCGCTGGCCCTGGGCTCCACCTATGTGGCGGCCCCGGTAGGCCTGATCACCGGCCTGGTGCGTGGGATGTTCTCCGGCTTCCGATCGGGCGACAGCGCTGAGCTGAGCTTCAACGTCGTCGGTTATGGCCCCAGCGGGCAGAAGATCACCCATCAGTTCCGATTCCTGAACCCGAAGCCGGCTGGCCGCCTGCGGGCCGCGTTGCCTCTGGTCAGCGGGCTGGCGATGGGGCAGACCCGGTCACTTGATGCACTGCGCTTGGCTGGCACCACTGCGGGGACCAACTCCCTGCTGCCTGATCGGCTCGATGCCATCGACCCGGCTGCCGCTCCTTTCCCCGATCCCTCCTCAGCTCCAGCCCCTGCGCCTGCCATGGCCACTGCGGGCGGATGGGAGCGCTATCTCCAGGACCGGGGCTTGGTGGATTGGGCGGTTGCGAATCCCCACCTGGCCGATCAGCTCCGGCAGAAGGCGTTCCCTTCGCCAGCGCTACGGCCCGCTGGCCAGCAAAGCCCGTAACCCCGCCTCATCGAGCACGGCCACCCCGAGGGTCTCCGCCTTGGTCAGCTTGCTGCCGGCCTCGGCGCCGGCCACCACGTAACTGGTCTTCTTGCTCACCGAGCCGCTCACCTTGCCGCCGGCTGCCTCGATCAGGGTCTGGGCCTGGCTGCGGCTGAGGCTCGGCAGGGTGCCGGTGAGCACGAAGGTCTGGCCGCTGAGGTGCCCCGCCCCGCCAGGGCCGTCGCTTTCTCCCCCAACTCCCTGCTCCCCCTCGGGTGCCGCCATGGAGATCCCCAGGGCCTGCAGCTCCGCCAGCAGGGCGAGGTTGGCCGGGGTGGCGAACCACTGGCGAAGGGATTCGGCGATCTCCCCGCCGATGCCGAACACCGCCGTGATCGCCTCCGGCTGCTCCGCCGCGGCTTCGTGCAGGGCCACGGCCGAAGGGAAGGCCTTCGCCAGCGCCTTGGCGTTCACCGCCCCCACATGGTGGATCCCGAGCCCGTACAGCTGGCGATGCCAGGGCTGTTGCTTCGAGGCCTCCAGGGCCGCCACCAGTTTCTGCGCCGAGGTCTCCCCCATCCGTTCCAGGCTGGCGAGCAGGGCGGCATCGAGGCGGTATAAACCCGCGATCGAGCCCACCAGGCCCCGGTCCACCAACTGCTCGATCAGCTTGCTTCCCAGCCCATCCACATCCAGGCCCCCCTTGCTCACCCAGTGACGCAGGGCGCCGCGCAGGATCGCCGGGCAACTGCTGTTCACGCAGCGGGTGGCGGCCTCGCCTTCCTCACGCACGAGCGCTGAGCTGCACTCCGGGCAGTTGGGGGGCAGCTGCAGCGGCGTGGCTCCCGGCGTCCGCAGTTCGCTCAGCACCCGCACCACCTCAGGGATGATCTCGCCGGCCTTGCGCACCACGATCGTGTCACCGGCGCGGAGATCCAGCTCGGCCAGGCGGTCGGCGTTGTGCAGCGTGGCGCGGCTCACCGTGGTGCCGGCCAGAGGCACCGGCTCGAACTCCGCCACCGGTGTCACCACCCCCGTACGCCCCACCTGGGCCACCAGGCGCAGCAGTTTGCTTGGCGCCTCCTCCGCGGCGTACTTGAGGGCAATCGCCCAGCGCGGCGCCTTCTGGGTGAAGCCGGCATCGGCCTGCAGGCGCAGGTCATCGAGCTTTACCACCACCCCGTCGGTGGCATAGGGGAGCTGTGCCCGCCGCGTCTCCCAGTCGGTGAAGAAGGCTTCCACAGCCGCCAGATCGGGGCAGAGGTCGGCATTCGGATTCACCCGGAAGCCGGCGGCGGCCAGCCATGCCAGCGATTCCCACTGACTGCGGGGCCGTGCCGGATCGGCCCGGACCGGACTCCAGTCGTCCGGCAGGTGGAGTGTGTAGGCGAAGAAATCGAGCCGCCGGCTGGCCACCACGCCTGGATCGAGCTGGCGCAGGGTGCCGGCGCAGGCGTTGCGCGGGTTGGCGAAGAGGGATTCGCCACGGGCCTCCCGTTCGGCATTGATCGCCGCGAAGGTGCCGTCGGGGATGAAGGCCTCGCCGCGCACCTCCACCCATGCCGGCGGCCGCTCCAGCTGCAGCCGCAGCGGCACGGCCTGGATCGTGCGCACGTTGGCGGTGATCTCCTCGCCGCGCTCGCCGTCGCCGCGGGTGGCGGCTCGCACCAGCACCCCCTGCTCGTAGCTGAGCGCCAGGGCGTTGCCGTCGATCTTCAGCTCCCCCACCATCGGCAGGGGCGGCAGGGGCTCTCCGGCCTCCGGGGTACGGTCCATGACCTTCAGCAGCCGCGCAAACCAGGCTTCGAGCTCTTCGCTGGAGAAGGCGTTGTCGAGGCTGAGCAGCGGGATCCTGTGCTCCACGGTGCGGAAGCCGTCGGCCGGGGCGCCACCCACCCTCCGGGTGGGGCTGTCGGGGCTGACCAGCTCCGGATGGGCCGCCTCCAGGTCGAGCAGCTCCCGGTAGAGCCGGTCGTAGACCGGATCCTCCATCTCTGGAGCATCGAGCACGTAGTAGGCGTGAGCGGCACGGTTGAGCAGGCGACGGAGCTCTTCGGCCCGGCTCGACTCGGCGGCGGCGGTGGGCGGCATGGCAGGCCGGCGCCCCGGTCTCAGGCCGCGGCCAGTTTCTGGATCCGCTCCACCCGCCAGGCGTCTTCCACCTTCACGAAGGTGAAATCCAGGGGCAGTTCATCCTTGGCTTCCGATTTGAGCTTCACGGTGAGGATGATCTGGCCCTCCTGCAGCCGGGGCCGGCCCGATTTGAGGTTGCGGTACTTGTTGAGCTGCAGCCCCGCCAGGAAGCGGATGAACTGCTGCCGGTTCACATGGGAGCGGTAGTTCCTGGTGGTGAGCAGATAGGCGCCATCGATCTGGCCGGAGGCCACCTGGGTGAAGAACTGCTTGAGCAGCGGGTTGATGCCGCGGGCGCTGATCACCAGGCGCACGGCGGTGTAGGTCCAGTAGAGGAGCAGAGCCCCAGCTCCGGCCAGCAGGACCTTGGTGCCGATCGTTTGGGCCAGACCCCAGTCCATCGTCTGCATGCGCGCGTTCAGGTTGCCGAGTCTGACCGACGGCCCCGCCGGCCCGGGAGTGAACCCCCCACACTGGGGCCACGCCTGCGTCATCCGCTGCCTGCGACATGCCCCTGTCGCCTCTGCTGCCCCTGTTCCATCGCCTCGACCGTGAGCACTTCGGCGGTGCCCTGGCCCCGGGCGGCCTGCCCCTGCTGGAGCTGCGCTGGAGTGACGGACGCATGAGCCGCACCGCCGGCCTCTACCGCCGCGGCCGCCGGCGGGATGGCTCGGCCCTCTGCGAGATCGTGCTCTCGCGGCCAGTGCTGGCCCCCCTGCCCGCCAGCGCCACCCTGGGCACCCTCTGCCACGAAATGATCCACGCCTGGATCGATCGTGTGCTGCAGGCCCGCGAGGTGCACGGCCCCCACTTCCGGGCGGCGATGGCGCGGATCAATGCCGCCCAGGGGGAGTTCGAGGTGAGCCTGCGCCACCACTACCCGCTGCCACTGGCGTCGGCCCCCTGGATCGCCCGCTGCCCCTGCTGCGGTGTCAGCGCGGCCTACCGCCGCCGGGTGCGGGGCCTGGCCTGCCGGCTCTGCTGCGAGCGACTGCATGGGGGTCGCTGGGATGCCAGCTGTGCCCTGGTGTTCGAGGCCCGTGCGGCCTAGGGTTCCGCCACTGAGCCGGGACCCGTGGATCTGTTTCTGTGGGTGCTGCAGGGAGGGGGTGTCTCGATCGCCCTGCTGGGTCTGGGGCGGGAGCGCTGGCTACGCGCCCATCGCCTGGGCCTGGTGGGCCCGAGCACGAGCCCGCGCCGGGCAGCCGGCCCTTGAGGGGCCGTTAGGGTCAGGTCATATCGGTTGCGATGGCACAGGCGAGGGCCATGAACGGTTCGGGAGATCCTCCCCGCCGGGGACGTCGCCGCAGCGGCGGCTCCCTGGATCAATGGATGTCGGCAGGACGGCAGCTGGTGGATGGAGTGGCCGGGGCTCGCCCTGGCTCGCGTCCGCAGGCCCGTGGAGCCGAGCGCCGAGCCGGCGGGCGCCCGGGCCTGGAGGGTCTGGGCCGCTGGGTGGAGAACCGCATCGACTGGTTCCTCGAAGGCGACGACGACTGGCCGGAACCCTGGCAGGAGCGCCCTGAGCCTCCAGAACGCCGCAGGCCCCCGCTGCGCCAGGACGGCTCGCCATGGCAGCCCCAGGACGAACGACAATCGCCATCGCCACCACAACCGCCATGGCAACCACCGGTGTCACCCCAGCGCCAGCCAGCGCCCAGGGCATCGGCGGCTGAGGCCGGAGCCCGCCGGCCCCTGGAGGCCATCTCCCGCCGGACGGCCCCCCTGCTGCCTCCGGCCCGCGCTCAGGCCTCGGTTCCTCCGCCCGCAGGGCGCAGCGTTCAGCCGGCGCCGGGGCAGGAGCCCCTGGAGCAGGAGCCCACGGGCCCCCTCGCTCCTGACTCATCCCCCCCAGGCGGTCGGCCCCTGCCCCGCTCCAGCCGTCGTCCCCGCCGGGAGTGAAGCCTTTAGCCTGGGCTTTGCTTCCAACACTCCGCAGCGTCCATGAGCAACCTGATCGTGGTGGGTTTTCCCAAAGTTGAAGAGGCCGAAGCCGTACGCAAGGAGTTGGTCGCCATCCAGCAGGAGCACCTGATCTCCCTGGAAGACGCCGTGGTGGTGGAGCGTGATGCCGATGGTCAGGTGCACCTGCGCCAGGCCATCAACCTCACCACCGCCGGCGCCCTGGGGGGCGGCTTCTGGGGATCCCTGGTGGGGCTGCTGTTCCTCAACCCCCTGCTGGGTGCCGCCGTCGGCGCTGGCATGGGGGCGGCGTCCGGGGCGCTCAGTGATCTGGGCATCAACGACGGCTTCCTGAGGGAGCTCGGTGAAACCCTGCCCAAGGCCAGCGCCGCCCTCTGCTTACTGGTACGCGATGCCACTCCCGATCGGGTGATCGAGCGACTGCGCAGCTTCGCGCCCCACGCCAAGTTGCTGCGCACCAGCCTCAGCCACACCGATGAGGCCCAGCTCAGCGAACTGCTGGAGAGCAGCCGCAAACAGGCCGAAGCCCTGCGCCTGGGCTGAGCGCCCGGAGCCACGGGCCCTGGGCTCCCGGCCTCAGTGGCTGCTGCTGCGGTGCATCCGGCTGCGGCCAGGGGCTGCCTGGCCGTGGTGCGGGGCGCTCTGCTGGGGCCGGCAGGGGTGGTGGCTCACCTGGAAGTCCCAGCCCTTGTCCTGTAGCTGACGGTTCACGGCCCCCACCAGCTCCTGGGGCACCTCCTCCGCCATCTGCTCGGCGGAGGTGACGATCGAGGGGGAGCCCTGCTTCAGAGCCCAGAGCAGTTCCGCCCACTGCTCCACCAGCGTCGGCTGCTGGCGGGGGGAGTGGCTCCCAAGGGCGGCGGCGCAGCCGGTCTGCTGCCAGAGGGTGGAGCGACCCCGTTGCAGACCCTGGCCATTGTCCCGGGCTAAGCCCAGCTGGAAGGCACGTTCGGTGGGGAGGCCATTGAGCTGGCGCAGCCCGGCCTGGATCAACAGGCGGCCGCAGCTGACGGCCGAGAGGCCGAGGGAGCGGCCCAGGTCGGTGAGAGAGATCCACTGATCTCCGGCCTCGGGGGCGGAAGGCCCTCCTGGGCTTCCAAGGGTGGTGGTCATCGTCGAACAGGTGAAACCAATGCAGCCATCCTGTCCAGATCCCCCGGATGCGCAAGTTGTCAAGTGGAAACCGCCACAGATCGGCGTGGCTTCATCAAACTTTATGGAGACCTGCGTCGTGACGGCTCGCCCCCAGCCAGCGCTCCAGGGCCGGGGAAAACACTTCCCGGATCACCGTGAGTTCCCGCCCCTGCCGGAAAAAGCGGTAGTGACGGCTCCAGAATGGTCCGGTTGCGCCAAATCCCCGCTCCAGCCAGTCGGCAGTCACCTGGGCCAGGCCGTCCACTTCGCGGAACAGCTCCGCCCGCTCACTGGTCAGGCTCAGCCAGATGGGTTGCTGCCGGTCACGCAGAGACTGCTCGGCCTCCGCCTGGTTCCACCAGCTCTCTGCCCAGCCCAGGGCCTGGCCGTTGCAGCGCAGCCACACCTGACGCCGTAGCAGGGGAGGCGCCAGTTCCGCCACCTCGGCGGGCCGGCCCTGCGACTTGAGCTCGGGTCCCATGGCGATCAGCTCGATCGTGATCGGCGTGCCGGTGAGCAGGTGCAGATGGCGGGTGGGGCTGCCATCCCCCAGCAGCAGCAGCTTCCAGGCCCCGCTGAGCTGCCCACCGGCCCGGGCGTTGAGCACCTCGCTGATCGGCGCTTCCCACAGCGGGGTGGGGGAGACCCATGGCCGGGTGAGCAGGGAGTCGGCCATCAGCCTCAGCTCTGGAGGTCCAGGCTAAGGAGCCTCAGAAGCCGCCGCTGATGCTCACCCGCTGCTGTTGGCCGTTGCGCTCGATCACCACGGAGTTGCCGTTGGCGGAGCGCAGACGCCAGCCAGTGGATCCGATCGCTTCGCCCACGGATGCGCTGGTGGAGCTGCCGCCCATCTGGAAAATGGCTGAGCCGTTCTGACCGGGCACCTGCACCACCCCCACCAGCTCCGGGGAGCCCTTCTCCACTCCTGTCCTTGGCCCCCCGGGTGATCGTGCCGCTCACCGGAACCCGCAGCGGCAGGGCGGCTGAGGGCCGTGAGCTGCTCTCCAGCGGCTCCAGTTCCTGCACCCAGGCTTCTTCCGGCGGCGGCGGCAGGCCGTTGGCGCTGCCATCGCCCGCCTGGCCTGGGGGCTGGGCCGTGGCGGCGGCTGTGGCTCCCGGCTCGGCTCCCCCCAGCGGACCCACCGAGCGCAGGCGCTCCAGCAGCTGCAGGGTGCGCTCCTGTTGCAGAGCGATGCTGGCCTGGGTCCAGCCCCGCCACACCAGAACGGTGCTGCCGGCCCCCAGCACCGACAGGAGCGCCATCAACACCAGCAGGGACCGTTGGCTCTGATTCCTAGTCGCTGTTGAAGCGGATGCAACGGCGTTGCGGGGCCGCGCCGTTGATCGAGTGCCAGTTCGGCTTGCGGGCCGCAGATGTGGTGGTGGCTCATGAACCACCACATCGATCGGTGCGGGACTGGAGCCAGGCTCAAGGCCCAGGCTCGGCTCGGGCTGCTGCAGGTCGCGGCTGTAGCCCTCATGGGTGGGCCACTCCCCAGGGCGAAAGGCCAGGCCAGGCAGATCGGCGCAAAACACGCGATCCATCACCTGCTCGGCCTTCAGCTCCCAGAACGCCCGGGATGAGGAGATGGGGCGCTGATCACCGCCCATGGCCGCTGGGCTCAGGAGGGAATTGCCGCGATCGTAGGGGTGGCCTGCCGATTCGACAATTGCTCCTCCTGGCCCTCACGCCGGCGGCGCAGTTCCAGCCACAGCAGCAGGGCGGTGGTGTCGGCCGGACTCACCCCGGGGATGCGCGAGGCCTGCCCCAGGTTGAGCGGCTGCACGGCGGCGAGTTTCTCACGGGCCTCCTTGGAGAGGGTGGCAATGGCGCTGTAGTCGATGTTGCCGGGGATCGGGCGTTGATCCTGCTTGCGCACCTGATCGATCTGCTGCTGCTGGCGGGCCAGGTAGCCGCTGTATTTGAGATCGATCTCCGCCCCCTCGCGCACGCCGGCCGGCAGGCCCGCATCGGCCAGGCCCAGGTCCACCAGATCACGGCTGTGAAAGCCGGAGCGGCGCAGCAGATCGGCGAGGGTGATCGAGCCCTTGATCGGCGCCCCCGAGCGGGCTTCCGCCTGCGCCGCCACCGGATCACTGACCTTGAGCCGCACCGTTTCCAGCCGCTGCTTCTCCGCGGTGATGGCGACCTGTTTGGCCTGGAACAAGTCCCAGCGGCGGTCGTCGATCAGGCCCAGCTCCCGGCCCAGGGGGGTGAGGCGCCGGTCGGCGTTGTCACCGCGCAGCACCAGGCGGTATTCGCTGCGGCTGGTGAGCACCCGGTAGGGCTCGCGCAGATCCTTGGTGACCAGATCATCGATCAAGGTGCCGATGTAGCTGCCCTCGCGGGGGAAATGCACCGGCTCCTGGCCCCGCAGCAGCCGGGCGGCGTTGAGGCCGGCCACCAGGCCCTGGGCCGCGGCCTCCTCGTAGCCGGTGGTGCCGTTGAGCTGGCCGGCGCTGAACAATCCATGCACCCGCTTGGTCATCAGCGAGGGCAGACACTGGGTGGCCGGCAGATAGTCGTACTCGACCGCATAGGCCGGCCGCAGCATCACGCACTGCTCCAGGCCGGGCAGGGTGCGCAGCAGCTCCAGCTGCAGCCGCTCCGGCAGGCCGGTGGAGAAGCCCTGAATGTAGAGCTCAGGGGTGTCGCGGCCCTCCGGCTCCAGGAAGATCTGGTGGCTGTCCTTATCGGCGAAGCGCACGATCTTGTCTTCGATCGAAGGGCAATAGCGCGGACCCTTGCTGTCGATGAAGCCGCCGTATATGGGCGTGAGATGGAGGTTGTCGCGGATGAGCTGGTGGGTGGCGGCGGTGGTGCGGGTGAGGTGACAGGCCATCGGCTCACTGCTCACCCAGGCAGCTGGATCAAAGGAGAAGTAGCGGCCCTCGGCATCGCTGGGTTGTTCTTCGAGCTGATCGAGGCGCACACTGCGGCGATCCACCCGGGCCGGGGTGCCGGTCTTGAGGCGGTCGGTGTGGAAACCGAGGGCCTGCAGCGCTTCGGTGAGCCCTTCGGCGGCCTGCTCGCCGGCGCGGCCGGCACGCATCGACTGCTGGCCCACCCAGATCTGACCGCCCAGGAAGGTGCCGGTGGTGAGGATCACGGCCGATGCGGCATAGACGCTGCCGAAGAAGGTGCGCACGCCGCTGATCCGGCCCTCCGGCTCCACCTCCAGCCCCGTGACCATCGCCTCGCGCAGCTGCAGATTGGGGGTGTGCTGCAGCAGCTGCAGCATCTGGCGGGCGTACTGGCGCTTGTCGGTCTGGGCGCGCAGGGCCCACACCGCCGGCCCACGGCTGGCGTTGAGCACCCGTTTCTGCAGGGTGGTGGCATCGGCGAGGCGGCCGATCACGCCGCCGAGGGCATCCACCTCATGCACCAGCTGGCTCTTGGCCGGGCCACCCACCGCCGGGTTGCAGGGCTGCCAGCCGATGCGGTCGATGTTGAGGCTGAACAGGGCCGTGGAGATCCCCAGCCGCGCCGCGGTGAGAGCCGCCTCACAGCCGGCATGGCCGCCGCCGACCACGATCAGCTCAAAGGTTTCGCTGGGGGCTGCGCTGAGGGCCATTCGTTCAATGTATGGCGCCCAGATCGCTGGGGGGCTCCACGGCGGCGGCGTAGCTGGTGTCTTCCGTGCCACCGATCCGGTCCCAGACGGTGAAGTAGAGGCCGAAGTGCACGCCCGGGTGGCGATGGTGTAGCGAATGGTGGGCGGGGCCGATTACCCAGCGGCCCAGCCAGTGGTGGGGGAAGCCGCTGGGCAGGTGGTCGAGGCCGAGGTGATTCACGATCGCCCACACCGTCATGGTGCTCAGCACCGCCATCAGGGTGATCAGGTGCAGCGGCACCAGCATCACCAGCAGCACCAGCACCAGGGCCTGCACCACGGCCTCGGGGGGATCGAAGGCGAAGGAGGTCCAGGGGGTGGGCTGGCGCGTGCGGTGGTGACCGTGGTGACACCAGCGGTACAGCCAGCGGTGGTGGAAGAGGCGATGAGTGGCGTAGTAGAGCCCGTCCTGGAGGATCAGCACGGCGGCGTAGCTCACAGCGAGGTACCACCAGCCGTAGGTGTCGGGCCTGGCATAGAGGCTGGTGAGCCCGTGGCTCTGGAGCGTGAGCACTGCTGCGGTGGCCAGGGCGAACACGGCTGCCGAGAGCACCGAGAGGCGGATGTCGGCGCCGATGCCATCGGTGTGCCGCTGCCTCTGCCCGGGTATTGGTTCAGCTAGCTTGGATCCAGGCGGCATGGGTCCAGGCTCAGCTGCGGTTGAGCGGACGTAGAGCCACCACCAGGACCCACCGGCCAGCAGGAAATAGCGGGCCAGGATGATGCCGAAAAACACAAATCCGTAAAACACGAAGGAATGACCACCGAGCAAACAGATCACTGTTTCGGTGTCGATCTGTGCGATCGCCATGGACTGGTTGACCTATCGACGGCGTCAACACCCACCCTAGGGACCCCGTACCGCCCTGAACCGCCCCGGCCATGCAGCGCTACCGGATCCTGCACCTCACCACCTACTGCTTTGAGGCGCCCGTCCGGCTTGACGCCCATGCTCTGCGGCTGAGGCCACGGGAGGGCCATGAACTGCGGATCGAATCCTCCAGCCTGCGCATCACACCACCGGCCCAGCTGCGCTGGCACCGCGACGCGGAGGACAACTCGGTGGCGATCGCCAGCTTCAGTGAGCCCACGGTCCAGCTGCTGATCGAGAGCGAGCTGGTGGTTCAGCAGTACCACCAGGCGCCCCTGGATTTCCTTGTGGATGACGAGGCCCTGCACTTCCCCTTCCGCTACAGCGACGAGGACCTGCTGTTGCTGGCCCCCTACCGCCAGAGGCCCGGGGCCAGTCCTGCGCCGCTGCTGACCCACTGGGTGGCGGCACTGGTGCAGCCCGGCGAGCGGATCGAAACCTACGCGCTGCTGGAGCGGATCAACGCACGCATCCACGCCAGCCTGCGCTACCAGCGCCGGGAGGAACCGGGCGTGCAGACGCCAGAGCACACCCTCCGGGGCGGCTCCGGCTCCTGCCGCGACTTCGCCACCCTTTTCCTGGGGGCCGCCCGCCTGCTGGGCTTCGCCGCCCGCTTCGTGAGCGGCTATCTCCACGACCCGGCGGCCGCCGCCGCCGCTGGCTCCACCCACGCCTGGGCGGAGGTCTATCTGCCGGGTGCCGGCTGGAAAGGCTTTGATCCCACCATCGGCGCCCTCGCCGGCCCTCACCACATGGCGGTGGCCGTGGCCCGAGAGCCCAAGGCCGTACCGCCGGTGGCGGGCTCGTTCGTGGGGCCGAGTGGCTCCACGCTCAGCGTGGGGGTGTGGGTGACGGAGTTGGAAGCGCGGCCCTGAGCTGTGGGTCGTTGATCCTGTCGTTGCACCCCGGCTTGGTTCACCACCGCAAACTCCAAACGCTCGCCGTAGTGCGAACTCACCGTGCCCTGCCCGAGATAGATCGCTGATTCCGATCTCAGATGCCGATGGGCGGCGGCGCTGGCGCCGGAGATGCCTGCAAACTGGCCCAGCCGTTGTTTGCCTCACGATGCTGATGCTCGGCCGCACAGTAGGGAGCCTGTGATGGAGCCGGAGCTGTTGCGGCGCTCACTGGCCGGCTTCTCAAGCCGTTCCCTCGAGGAGCGGGGAGCCTGGTATGGCCCTGCGGCCGAGGCCTATGCCCGGGGGCGTCCCGCCTACGACCCCGCCCTGATCGCTCAGGTGGTGGCCGCCGCTGGCCTGACGGCCTCCTCCCGCGTCCTGGAGTTGGGATGTGGCCCAGGCACCGCCACGGCTGCACTGGCGCCCCTTGGCTGTTCGCTGCTGGCCCTTGAGCCCAATCCCGCCTTCTGTGCGCTGGCCAGTCAGCGTTGCCGCTCCTTCAGCAACGTCACGATCGAGCCGCTGGCTTTTGAGACCTGGCCCCTGCAGGCAGCGGCATTCGATGCGGTGCTGGCCGCCAGCTCCTTTCACTGGATCGAGCCAGCCGTGGCCTGCGCCAAGGCGGCGGCGGCCCTGCGCCCCGGTGGAGCGCTGATCCTGCTCTGGAACAAGGAACTGCAGCCCAGCGAGGCCTTCCACCAGCACAGCGCCCCGCTCTACGCCGAGCTGGCACCGCAGCTCTATCGCCGCGAAGATCGCACCACCCAGGTGGCGATTCTCAACGCCCTTGAGGCGGTGCTGATCGACCCGCAACTCTTCTCGCCTCCCCTCAGCGGGCTCGTCGACAGCCGCTTCAGCTTTTCAGCGGAACGCTATCTGGATCTGCTCGCCAGTTACTCCGGCTATCTGCAGCTAACCCCGAAGGTGCGCAGTCTCCTGTTGGAGCGTCTGCACCTGCTGATTGAGAGCGAATGGGACGGACAACTGTCCCTCACGTTGCTCTCGGGCTGGCAGGTGGCACACAAGATCGATGGAAGTTGAAGTCTCGATGGCGCTTGGAGTTCTGCTCAGAAGCCAATCCGAATGCGCTGATGATCCAGCCGATTGATCACCTTGGCCTCCACAGCCCCCTGTACCGTTGCGCCCACATCTCCGCGAACGCTGGCTCCCACATCACCGGTCACCTGGGCGTTCACCGCGCCGCTGACCTGGGCTGTCACGGGTGTGGTGACCCTGGCCTCAACGGGGCCTTTGACGGCGACGCCGATCCCTCGACTCAGCTCCGGTACGTTCACCGCCAGGGGTGAGGCCAGATCGATCGCTTCAGCCATTGTCACCTTTGCGGTGATTGGAATCGTTTTGATTGGAGCGGTGCGGATCGGCTCGGCGATCCTCTCGACTACCAAGGGGGTCCGAATCGAGCCCACATCCACCTGGGCTGTCACCGGCAGAGGGCTTGCCATCACCAGTTCGATCTTGATCGGCTCCTGCAGGACCCTGCCCAGAGAGGCCGCCCCGATCCCCACTGCGGCCACCAGGGCCACCGGCCAGCGCAGGGCCAGCACCCAGCCCAGGGCGGCCGGCTGGGTGCTGGCCCTGCGCTGGCCGGTGGCCCTGGTGGCCGCAGTGGGGATCGGGGCGGCCTCTCTGGGCAGGGTCCTGCAGGAGCCGATCAAGATCGAACTGGTGATGGCAAGCCCT
>NZ_JAGQBF010000042.1 GCF_024345495.1 Synechococcus sp. RedBA-s
GGGCGGGGCAAGGTTCAGTGCTGCGACAGGGTGGAGGGGAGGGAGAACATCAGCCTCGGGCGCCGCCGGAGACGGTGATCAACGAGCCCCTGTCGGTGTTGCCGCTGGAGCCGGTGACACGGCTGATCGGTTGCATCACCTCCTCATTGCGCTTAGGAATGATGGTGGCCATCGCCGTCATCGGCCCGGTGCGGGTGGGATTGCGGCGGCGGGCCGAGGCCCCCTCCGTGCCGGTGACGCGCTTGCCCCGGTCCCAGTCGTCGCCGGTGATGTTCAGCCCGGCGGAAATGCCTTCGCCGGTGACACGGCTGGTGGGCCGGGCCTCTTCATCGAGCTGATCGGGGCACTGGGCACAGGGGGGGCTGCCACCTGGGGGCGGGGGGGAAGCACGGAGGTCTGGCGCCGCACGGCAGGCAGCGGCTGGGGCTCGGGGCCGCGCCGATCGAAGCGGGCGTGCTCGGTGCCGGTGACCTTGCCACCGGCCAGATCAAAAGGGCCGGTGATCCTGGCGCTGGTTTCGTAGCGGGTGCCGGTGACGGCGGAGCTTCGCTCCCGCTGTTGATGGGCGGCCCGTGCCGGTGACTGCACGCTGAACTCCTGCCAGGGCTGGGTTTCCAACGGTTGGGGGAAGTCGGCTTCGTGGCCCTGGGCAGCACTGCAGGCTTCGTTGTACTGATCGACGCCCACGTAGGGGGTGCCGGAAACGGGTTCGCAGGCCCCCTTTGAGGCACCGGTCATCACCCCACCGATGCCGGGTTGCAGACCGCTCATGCGGGGTCCGGGGGTGCCGGCGCGGGACGGAGTGCGTTGGCGGATGGCGCGCACCGCCGAGGAATCACACCAGGCGCTGGCCTGCTCCAGGCCGGCGTAGGGCGTGCCCGTGACGGCTTTGCAGGTGCCGGGCTCGTCGCCGGTGACCTTGGAGGAACGTCCGGTGTTGGTGCCCGAGACGATCAGCTGCTTGTTGGTGAGGCTGAAGCCCACCTTGGCCGCTTCGGGCTCAGGGCGGCCGCCGCAGAAGTTCTGGTACTGCTGGCTGCCGATGTACTCATCGCCGGTGACGCGACGGCAGGAGCCGGGCTCATCGCCGGTCACCTTGTCGCTGCGGCCCACCAGGGTGCCGGTGATGCCGGTGCCCCTCAGGGTCTGGACACTGGCCACCTTTGGAGGGGCCATGCCGGGGGTGCTGATCGAATCAGAGCCCACGTACTGGGTGCCGGTGGGCTGGATGCCGGCGCCGTGCTCATCACCGGTGACCCGCTCAGAGCGACCAACCATCACACCCGACACCGGCCTACCGGCCAGGGTCTGGCTGTGGCCCACCTTGCGGGGGCTGACGGAGGTGGTGCCGCAGTAGGCCGCCGCCTGGTTCGCCGAGATGTACTCGGTGCCGGTGATGGACTTGCAGGTGCCGGGTTCATCGCCGGTGACCTTCTCCGAGCGGCCCACTTCGTTGCCGGTGACGCGGTTGCCGTGGCTGGTGGCCGTGACGCGCACCTTGGCGGGCTGCAGGGCTTCGGGCTCGCTCTGGCAGAACGTGCGGAAAATATCCGCTCCCATGTACTCGGTGCCGGTGATCGGGCGGCAGGTGCTGGCCTCGTTGCCGGTCGTCTTCTCGGAGCGGTTGGCCTGGGTTCCGGTCACCACCTGACCGCGCACCGTTTCACTGGCGCCCACTTTCCAGCTGGCGTCCTGGGCGCCGGCCGCCTTGTTGGGACCGCGCCTCGGACCCGTGGGCCGGGTCACACCGGTACCTCGGCTGATGGCGCCGGCGCCGTTCTTGCTCTTGAGATCACGGATGCGGTGGGCAAGTTCCCGGCTGCTGATGTCGGGGTTCGACTGACGCACCACGGCGGCGGTGCCGCTGGAGCTGTTGGTGGAGGCCGACTTGCCGCGCTTGGAGAGGGCTTCGCGACGGGCCATGCCGATGGCGCGGCTGGGGTTGAACTGGGCGGAGCGCTTGGCTGTGGGCCGGTTGCCGTTGCTGCGGTAATCGCTGAGGGCAGCGGACGGGGGGGCGCTCAGGGATAGGGCGGGGCGGCTGGCGGCTGGCGGCGGGGAGCTCACAGGCGCAGGAGTGGGCGTGGCGACAGCGCGCAAGGCGCTGGCGTCACGGCTGCGGTCGCTGCTGGTATCGGCCCGCTTGCCCCGCTTGCTCAGGGCTTCCCGCCGGGCCATCACCAGATCCCGGCTGGGGTTGCTGATGGCGGCACGGTTGAGCTGGCGGGAGGGGGCTGAAGGTGCGTGGCCACTGCTGCTGCCACTGAACAGCGGCTTGGTAGGCCCCTCGGCTTCACGGCTGACGGCAGCGGCCACCGGTGTGATCGAGCGGGTGGGGCGGGCCTCAGCGGCGCTGCGGGTGCGGTTGGCACCGTTGGAATAGCGCTTCTCCGCCGTTTTTCCGGCTGTGGAGAGCGCCTTTCGGCGCGCAAGGGCCGCTTCGCGACTGGATTGAGATGCCATATCCGCCCTGTGAAGAAACAACCTGAACAAAGACAGCCGCAGAGAACTGGTGAATGGAGGGCCAGGGGCCTGGCCTGCCGCTCACACCGTTGTCTTGAGCCGCTGGAGGAATGAAGACGAAGGGCGGCAGGTTCCGGGGTGGCCGAAACCTGCCAACCGCTGGGATCAGCGTGCTTCGAAAACCACGAAGCAGGAGCCCTGGCTCTGGGTGTAGGCGTCGTAGCCCACCAGACGCACGTGATGGTCGGGGTAGGCGCGGTGGCAGGCCTCGAGCTCACTGACAATCACGCCCAGATCCTTCTCACCGAAGAAAGGCAGTTTCCAGTACGACCAGTAGGTCGACATCGAACGGCTGGGGTGGACGTGCTCCACCAGCGGGCTCCAACCCTGGGCAATGATGTAAGCAATCTGATCGTAGATCTCGTCCTGAGACATCGGCGGGAGGAAGCCGAAGGTCTCCAGGGTGGCGACTGTTTGATAGTCACCCACGGTGCTCTTGAAGGGCATGGGGATCCTTGTGGGGAATCAGGTGAATGCAGGCAAACCGGATGGATGGTTGTGACAGAGGGAAGGGAGAAACTCCGTTCCCTCAGGTCATCAACCCCGATTCAGTTGACGTCAAGTTTGTCGACGGTGTCGAACTCGAACTTGATTTCCTTCCAGGTCTCGAGCGCGATGGCGAGCTCGGGGCTGTGCTTCGCGGCTTCCAAGAGGATGTCGCGGCTTTCCTTCTCGATCTCGCGGCCGGCGTTGCGGGCCTTGACGCAGGCTTCGAGGGCCACGCGGTTGGCGGCGGCGCCAGCGGCGGAACCCCAGGGGTGGCCGTGGGTACCACCACCGAACTGCAGCACGGAATCGTCGCCGAAGATCGCCACCAGTGCGGGCATGTGCCACACGTGGATGCCGCCGGAGGCCACGGCGAAGACGCCGGGCATGGAACCCCAGTCCTGATCAAAGAAGTTACCGCGGCTGCGGTCTTCGGGAACAAAGGATTCACGCAGCTGGTCGATGAAGCCGAGGGTGGTCTGACGATCACCTTCGAGCTTGCCCACCACGGTGCCGGTGTGCAGCTGGTCACCACCGGAGAGGCGCAGGCACTTGGCCAGCACCCGGAAGTGAATGCCGTGCTTGGGGTGACGGTCGATCACCGCGTGCATGGCGCGGTGAATGTGCAGCAGCATGCCGTTCTTGCGGCACCACTTCGACAGACCGGTGTTGGCGGTGAAGCCACCGGTGATGTAGTCGTGCATGATGATGGGCTGGCCCAGTTCCTTGGCAAACTCGGCACGCTCATACATCTCCTCAGGAGTGGCGGCGGTGCAGTTGAGGTAGTGACCCTTCTTCTCGCCCGTTTCTTCCTGGGACAGCTGAACGGCTTCGGCCACGAACTCGAAACGGTTCTGCCAGCGCTGGAAGGGCTGGGAGTTGATGTTCTCGTCGTCCTTGGTGAAGTCGAGACCACCGCGGAGGCATTCGTACACCACCCGGCCGTAGTTCTTGCCGGAGAGACCCAGCTTCGGCTTGATCGTGCAGCCCAGCAGGGGACGGCCGTACTTGTTCATCCGGTCGCGCTCGACGCAGATGCCGTTCGGTGGGCCGGGGCAGGTCTTGATGAAGGCCATCGGGAAGCGGATATCTTCCAGACGGAGGTGGCGCAGGGCCTTGAAGCCGAACACGTTACCCACCAGTGAGGTGAGCACGTTGGTGATCGAGCCTTCCTCGAACAGATCCAGCGGATAGGCGATGAAGGCGTAAAACGACTCCTTGTCACCGGGGACGTCTTCGATGCGGTAGCAGCGGCCCTTGTAGAACTCCAGGTCGGTGAGGAGCTCGGACCACACGGTGGACCAGGTGCCGGTCGAAGATTCGGCGGCCACGGCAGCGGCCACTTCTTCCTTGGGAACGCCTTCCTGACCAGTGACCTTGAAGCAGGCCAGCAGGTCGGTGTCGAGGGGGATGTAGTCGGGAGTCCAGTACGTGTCCCTGTACTCCTTGACCCCAGCGTCGTACTTCTTGCTCATGGGGAAAATCTCCTTGTTGGTCGGGTGGGAATGATGAGAGTGCTGCGCTCCTTCAGGGGCGCGTCAGACATCAGTCCTTGGAACCCAGACCGAAGCTGCTGTTCAGGGCCGGCTCCACTTCACGGTGGGGGCGGGCAATGATGTGGGCGGCCACGAGGCCATCGCCCACGCGCTCACAGGCATCCGCGCCGGCTCGCACAGCTGCGTTGACAGCACCGGTTTCGCCACGCACCAGAACGGTCACGTAGCCGCCACCCACGAACTCACGGCCGATCAGACGCACTTCTGCGGCCTTGGTCATGGCGTCGGCCGCCTCGATGGCCGGCACGAGGCCGCGCGTCTCGATCATGCCGAGGGCGATGCCCATGGTTTCATTCGCCATTGCCTACTCCGGAAAAGGGTGGGGAGGTTCGCTAAGGACCATGCTCGGCGGCATACCCCCCCGTCAAGCGATTTGGAGGCTTTGAACGATCACGGTGCCTGGGGAGGTTGATAAGCCCTGCTCATGCACGGGTCGGGCCATCCCAGGAGCCTTTGTTTTGAAGACGTGTAACGAACCGCTGTGGGCCGGCTTCCGCGGTCAGCCGGCGCTCGGATCCCGAAGACTTGTCAACAGCCGCGGGTTTCCGCAGCGCAGTTGGCTAACCAGTAATGGATCACCGGTTCCCGCCCATGGCCCTGACGTCCACCCTGCCGCCCGTGCTGCGTGAAAGCGGACAGCGGGAGGTGTTCTGCGGCCTCACCTCGATCGTGTGGCTGCATAGGCGCATGCCCGACGCCTTTTTTCTGGTGGTGGGCTCGCGCACCTGTGCCCACCTGATCCAGTCGGCCGCCGGGGTGATGATCTTCGCTGAACCCCGCTTCGGCACGGCGATCCTGGGGGAGCGCGACCTGGCCGGACTGGCGGATGCCAACGAGGAACTCGACCGACTGGTGGGTGATCTGCTGGCGCGGCGGCCCGAGATTCGCACCCTCTTTCTGGTGGGCTCCTGCCCGTCGGAGGTGATCAAGCTGGATCTGGCCAAGGCCGCCGAGCGCATCAACACCCGCATGCAGGGTCGGGTGCGGGTGGTGAACTACTCCGGCAGTGGCATCGAAACCACCTTCACCCAGGGGGAGGACGGCGCCCTCACATCCCTGGTGCCCCTACTGCCCAGCAGCCCTGATCCCCAGTTGCTGATCGTGGGCACCCTGGCCGATGGGGTGGAGGAGCGCTTCCTCACCCTGTTTGCGCGCATGGGCCTGGAGTCGGTGCGCACCCTGCCACCGCGCCAGTCCACCGACCTGCCACCGGTGGGCCCGGGCACCCGCCTGCTGCTGGCCCAGCCCTTCGTGGCCGACACGGTGCGGGCCCTGGAGCGCCGCGGTGCCCAGCGCATCTCCGCCCCCTACCCGCTTGGGGTGGAGGGCAGCTGCGCCTGGATGGCGGCGGCAGCGGCGGCTTTCGGCATCGATCCCCAGCGGGTGGCCGAGGTGCTCGACCCCTTGGCGGAGCGGGGCCGGCGCGCCCTGGAGCCCCTGCGGCGCAAACTCGAAGGCAAGCGCCTGTTCCTGTTGCCCGACTCCCAGCTGGAGATTCCCCTGGCCCGTTTTCTGCACCGGGAGTGCGGCATGGAGCTGGTGGAGGTGGGCACCCCCTACCTCGACCGCCAGCTGATGGCCGAGGAGCTGCCGCTGTTGCCGGAGGGCACCCAGCTCAGCGAAGGGCAGGATGTGGAGAAGCAGCTGGAGCGCGTGCGCGCCAGCCGCCCTGATCTGGTGGTCTGCGGCATGGGTCTGGCCAATCCGCTCGAAGCGGAAGGTTTCGCCACCAAGTGGTCGATCGAGCTGGTGTTCAGCCCGATCCACGGCTGTGATCAGGCCGCTGACCTGGCTGAACTGTTCGCCCGTCCCCTCAACCGCCGGGAGTTGCTGCAATGGAACTGACCCTCTGGACCTACGAAGGCCCCCCCCACGTGGGTGCGATGCGCGTCGCCGCCTCGATGGAGGGCGTTCACTACGTGCTGCATGCCCCCCAGGGCGACACCTACGCCGACCTGCTGTTCACGATGATCGAGAGGCGCGACCGACGGCCCCCTGTCACCTACACCACCTTTCAGGCTCGCGATCTGGGCGGCGACACCGCTGAGCTGGTGAAGCGATCGATCCAGCAGGCGGTGGATCGCTTTCAGCCGGAGGCCCTGCTGGTGGGCGAAAGCTGCACGGCGGAGCTGATCCAGGACCAGCCGGGATCCCTGGCCCATGGCATGGATCTGGGGGTGCCGGTGGTGAGCCTTGATCTGCCCGCTTACTCCAAGAAGGAGAACTGGGGCGCCGCTGAAACCCTCTACCAGCTCTGCCGCGGGCTGCTCAAGGACCTGGTCCCCCCTCCCGGCACCGCCAAGCCGGGGCCCGAGCGCTGGAAGCAGGAGAACCGCCGTCCGCGGGTGAACCTGCTGGGCCCGAGCCTGCTGGGCTTCCGCTGCCGCGACGACGTGCGCGAACTGCGCAGCCTGCTGGCGGATCATGGCATCGATGTGAATGTGGTGGCTCCGCTTGGGGCCAGGCCGGCCGACCTGATCCGCCTGCCAGCCGCCGACGCCAACCTCTGCCTTTACCCAGAGGTGGCCGGTCCGCTCTGCAGCTGGCTGGAGCGCAACTTCGGCACTCCAGTGGTCCGCACGGTTCCGATCGGCATCGGAGCCACCGCTCAGTTCCTGCGGGAACTCTCCTCTCTGCTGGGCCTGGAGCCGCCGGAACTGCGCGAGGCCGACCGCAGCTCCAGGTTGCCCTGGTATTCCAAGTCGGTGGATTCCACCTACCTCACCGGCAAGCGGGTGTTCATCTTCGCCGACGCCACGCATGCGATCGCGGCAGCCCGCATCGCCTCACGTGAGCTGGGTTTCACGGTGGTGGGGCTGGGCAGCTACAGCCGTGAGCAGGCCCGCGAGGTGCGTGCCGCCGCCCAGGAGTTGGGCCTTGAGGCCCTGATCTCCGACGACTATCTGGCGGTGGAGCAGGCCATGGCTGATGCGGCACCGGAGCTGGTGCTCGGCACCCAGATGGAGCGCCACAGCGCCAAGCGACTGGGGATTCCCTGCGCGGTGATCAGCGCGCCGCTGCATGTGCAGGATGTGCCCGCCCGCTATGCCCCCCAGATGGGTTGGGAGGGGGCGAATGTGATCTTTGATTCCTGGGTGCACCCACTGATGATGGGTCTGGAGGAACACCTGATCGGCATGTTCCGCCATGATTTTGAATTCGTTGATGGCCATTTCAGTCATCTCGAGGGTGCGTCCGCCCCAGCGCTTCAGCCGCCAGCCACGGCGGCTGGGGAGGCGCCTGAGGTCACACCCCTCTCCGCCACGCCGGAGGGAGGCGCCCTGCGCTGGACGGCGTCCGGGGAAGCTGAACTCTCACGCATTCCCTTCTTTGTGCGGGGAAAAGTGCGGCGCAACACCGAGGCCTATGCCAACGAACGCGGTGTGGCGGAGATCACCGAGGAAACGCTCTACGAAGCCAAGGCCCATTTCAGCCGTTGAGCGGGCTGACGCGATTCGGGTGAGCATTTCAAGATCCCGATTGTCGTGATGTTTCGGTTTGAGCCAGAGCCAGCATCTGCCTGCCTGGCTGCACTTTGATGTAAGCATTGCCGATGTCGACTCGGCCAAGGACGTGTTATGACCACAACTCTGCCGCCCAAGCAGACGACAGCCGCCGCCAAGGCGGGCGCCAGCAGCCATGAGGATGGTGAAGGCAGCCTCCAGGTGCATCAGGACGCCTCGATGAACATCGAGGAAGGTGCTCTGGTGATCGCTGTCTATGGCAAGGGGGGGATCGGCAAGTCCACCACCTCCTCCAACCTGTCCGCGGCGTTTTCCAAGCTTGGCAAGCGGGTGCTTCAGATCGGCTGTGATCCCAAGCACGACAGCACCTTCACCCTCACCAAGAAAATGGTGCCCACGGTGATTGATATCCTCGAAACCGTGGATTTCCATACCGAGGAACTGCGCCCCGAAGATTTTGTGTTCGAGGGCTATAACGGGGTCATGTGCGTGGAATCCGGTGGGCCACCGGCGGGCACAGGCTGCGGCGGCTATGTCACCGGCCAAACGGTGAAGCTCCTCAAGGAGCACCACCTGCTTGAGGACACCGATGTGGTGATTTTCGATGTGCTGGGTGACGTGGTCTGTGGTGGTTTTGCGGCCCCGCTGCAGCATGCCAATTACTGCCTGATCGTTACCGCCAACGATTTTGATTCGATCTTTGCGATGAATCGGATCATGCAGGCGATCAATGCCAAGGCCAAGAACTACAAGGTTCGGCTCGGTGGTGTGATTGCCAATCGCTCAGAGGAGACCGATCAGATCGATCGCTTCAACGAGCGCACCGGCCTGCGCACCATGGCCCATTTCAAAACGGTGGATGCGATCCGTCTCTCCCGCCTGAAGAAATGCACCATCTTTGAGATGGAGCCCAGCCCTGAGGTGGAGGCCGTTCAGCAGGAGTATCTCAGCCTGGCTCAGAAGATGCTCAGCAACGTGGAGCCCCTGGAAGCCGAATCACTCAAGGATCGTGAGATCTTCGACCTGCTCGGATTCGATTGAGCCTCGCCCGGCCTGCGTGAGGCCGGGTTTCAGATCTCGGCGGCGGCCCGCTCCACCAGGCGGCGGGCCACGGCCTGAACACCGGTGTGGGCATAGGTGTCAGTGAAGGCATCGAGGAACACCGCCAGTTGATCCATGCGGCCCTGCCACGGGCCCAGGGTCGTTTCCAGGGCCTGAACAGCGCGCTGGCCACTGAGCCCTAGCTGCGACACCAGTCCGTCGGCCCAGCTCACCCACTGCTCCACACCCCGGCGTATGAAGCCGATGTGGGCCTGGTCACCACGGCCCGGCATCAGGCCGGCCATGCGCCCGTAGGCGGGAAGCTGGCGCAACTGGCTGACGCTGGCCTGCCCCAGCAGCCCATCCAGGCGCTGCAGGGCCTGATCTCCAAGGGGCAGCAGACCATCAAAGCTGACCAGGGCGGCCATGCGCAGCCGTGCCTCTGAGCCGTAGTCGGCCAGGGCGGCGGCGAAGTCGGCGAAGCTGTCACCGGGGAGGCCGTTCACCTGGGTGAAGGCCAGCAGTTCAGCAGACACCTTCAGCCCCAGGTCCACCGCCTGCAGCGTGTCCCCCGGAGGTGTGAGATCGGCTATGCGTTTCAGCAGCGGCACGCCGGCGCTCAAACCCGCCAGGACCCGTAGTCCAGCCGTGGCGTGCTGGGAGCGATTGACGGCGTCGTAGACGCTCAGGGCCCTGCCATAGCCTTCATGGCGAGCCCTGCTGAGTTGGTCGGCCCGGGCTCGCACCTGGGCGATCAGGGTTGGGTCGTTGCTGCCGATCACCGATTCGATCAGGGCTTCAGCGCTGGTGACGTTGCTCCAGCCACCGGGAACCAGCAGGCTCAGGCCCTGGAGTGAGAGCACGGTTAAGCCCCGCCTCGGCAGGCGCTCCAGGCGGGTGAGAACGGGGGAGCCCATGGCCTCAGCTGCGGGGGATGGTTGGAGTGGCCAGGGAGGCCAGCCCCTGGAGATCAAATTCGCTCAGCACGTCGTGGCGGTGGGATGCATCCAGGCAGTTGCCCTGCTCGATCACCTTCACCTGGAAGCGATCAGCCACCAGCAGGGCACTGGCATGGGGCCCCTGCTCCACCAGTGGCCAACCCTTGAGCTGCTCCCTGGCCTGCTCGAACTTGGCCATGGCTTCCGGTGCAGTGATCGTGTCGGAGATGGCCAGCAGGGCAATCAGCTGGTCTCCCTGTTTCAGACGAGCCTCGCTGAACCCGCGCTTCTCCTGCGACATCGTCACGCGGAATTCAGGATCCGAAGCTGGAAACAGCTGGTTGAACTTGCTGCCGTTCACCACCTGCTGCAGCGGCACATCACCGACCGTTCCACCGGGCAACCACTCGCTGAAGGGCAGCAGAAGCGCCCCCCCCAGCAGCAGTCCACCGACGAGCAAAAAACCGAGAACCCAGCGAAGCGGACGGGGCATCACCATCACACGGACCTCAGGCGAGACCGACGAGTTTCATGGACAGGTCCCAGGTTTTAGCAGCGGTTTCGGGATCGCTGGCCTTCTCCGAGAGTTCCTGAATGAACTGTTGACCATTGGTCTTCTGGCGATTGCCCCAGCTCCAGTGCGCTCCCGAGACGGCGAAGTCTGGATCGGCCACCACCTGGGCCACCCGTTCACCAGCCAGCTCCTGAGTCACATAACCGCCGGTGATGTTTTTCTGGAACCAGGGGAAGATCGTCTGAAAGGTCTTGGGGGTATTGCGGAACAGGGGCGTGTCGGCCACGCAGCCGGGGTACAGCGAGCTGAAGATGATGCCCGTGGAGCTGTGCAGGCGGCGGTGCAGCTCCTGGGTGGTGATCATGTTGCAGAGCTTGCTGTCCTTGTAGGCCTTGCCGGGCTTGAAGACCTTGCCGCTGGCCATGCTGATCGGTGCCTTGAAGCCTGCCTCGAAGCCGGAGAGGTCGCCCAGGTCGGCGGGGGCTGGGATCGGAATCTTGCCGCCCAGCTCCTTGGAGTTGGCCGTCACCGTTCCCAGGATCACCAGCCGGCGCGAGGGGTGGCTGGACTTCTTCAGGTCGTCGAGCAGGGCATGGATCAGCAGAAAATGACCGAAATGATTGGTGGCCATCGAGATCTCGTAGCCCTGGGGTGAGCGTTCGGGTTGCTTCAGCCGTGGTTTGTACATGGCGGCATTGCAGACCAGCGCATCAAGGCTGCGGCCCGTGGCATGGAAGGCCTGCACCAGCTGGTGCACACTCTCAAGGTCACCCAGATCCACCTGCAGGTGGGTGAGAGAGCTCTCAGGGATCGCCAGGGAGCTGGCGGCCGCCCTGGCTTTGCTCAGATCACGGCAGGCCATCACCACATGCCAGCCCCGCTGGGCCAGGGCTTTGGCGGCGTACAGGCCCACCCCGGAGGAGGCTCCGGTGATCATCACGATGCCACTCTGGACGGTGCCGCTCTGGGCGGCATTGCCCGCAGCGGGACTGGGGGCTGCAGAAGGGGTGGGAGCGCTGGAAGCTGACGCCATCGGGGCGCGTCGATGCAGGGGGCCTCAACCTAAGGACAAGGCCAGCGGCCAGTGCTGAGGGCTAGGCGAAGTTCAACACAAGGTCACGTTCAAGCAAAGCAACCGCTGAACTCCCTGTTGAATCAGCGCGGAAGCTGGGCTGGGAGCGGTTTGGTGCTGATCAGGGGCCTGGCGGTTGAAGTTGGGGCGGGTTTGGAGTCGGTGGGGTCGTTCCAGACCACCCGCAGTCGATCAGGGGCGATCCACTGATCCTGCTCGCGGATCAGATGTTGCTCGCCGGAGGTGACGAAGAGTTGATCGAAGCGGTTTTGGGCCTTCTGCAATTTGGCCTGCTCGATCTGAAGAATGGCACTCAGTTCGTCGTGCTGGCTCAGGCGCTGTTGGTAGGCGCCAGCCAAATGCACCAGGCTGAGGCCCGCCAGCAACGTCATGCCCAGCTTGACACTGAGGCCAATCATGCTACACAGCAGCTCCTGCCTTGCGGTGGAATCCTGGCGGAAGGCCGCCGCCGCTGCCGTACTGATGGGCTGGGCAACCGGGGGACGCGAGGCTGTCCGTCCCCTGGATGAGGTCTGACGCCTCGGGGTGGGCACGGGCCTGAGCTGCTGCGCGGCGGACAAGGGGGAGAAGGAGAAGTTATGGCCCGCTTCTAGCAGCTCAGGCACGAGCTGCCAAGGGCGAGCTCTGGATTCAGGCCCTGTAGAGGCTGACGGAGAGACGAATCGCCAGAATGCCGGCGTGGGCGGCGACCACCAGGGCGATCAGAATCTCTGCCTGGCTGAGTGTTGTGACCATGGCCAACGATGGGAAACAGATGTCGCCACCATTGTTCGGCTCCGTTCCGCCCGAAGCCATTGCGTGGCTTCGGGCTGTCACAGCTCTTGATGGCCCAACCTCCCTCCAGCCTCTCTGTTTCCGCCGAAAGCGTGCGCAGCCTGGATCTCTCGCCTCTGCAGCCCTGGAGCGCGTGCGCCCCAGCTGATCTGCTCGCCGCAGCCGGCGCCCTGGATCTCTCCTTCGACTGGCCCCTTCAACCGGAGGATCCCCGCGAGCTCTCCGAACTGCCGGAGCTGCGCCTCTGGAGTCTGCGGGCCGATGCCCTTCACCCCTGGCTGCCGCTGGTGCTCGACCGCAGCGGTGGTCAGCTCTGCCGCCATGTGGCGATGGTTCTGCCCCACGGTTTCAGCCGCCATGAGGGGATCCGCTTCGCACCCGAGAGCCTGGAGCTCTGGATCACCCATCGCTTCTTCCTGCTGGATCACTGGAGCCAGGAGCGGGGATTGAACTGCCGCCAGGGGCTCGCCCAGATGGCCGCAGTGCTGGGCTTCGAGCTCGATCCCAGCTTCTGGGAGTCGATCAGCCCAGCAGCAGGCTGAGGGCCCGCCGGCCGCTATCGAGGGCCAACAGCGCCGTGAGACCGCGCAGCAGCTGCACCAGCAGGGTCTCCGGCACCCGATCCAGCCGGGCCGCCGACCAGCGGGCCGCCACGGAGGCCGTTCCCCCCAGGGTCAGGGCGATGGCCCCCTGGGCCTTGGCCAGGGCCAGAAAGGTCACCGACGCGGCCGTCGCCGAGCAGAGCACTGCCAGGGTGCTCAGGCGGATCGCCTCGCGCACGGGCAGCCGCAGGACGCCCATCATCAGGGGCACCATCAGCAGACCGCCCCCAACCCCCAGCAGACCCCCCGCAAGGCCGGCCACGCTTCCCACCAGGGCGAGGGCGGGCCATGGCGGAGCTGGCGCCTCCGCTCCCTCCAGCTCAGGGCCGGAACGTGGGGTGATCGTCAATGTGATGGTCGCGTACATCAGGGCCTGCAGGCCCAGCAGCTGCCAGCCGCTGAGCAGTCCCCCCAGTTGGCTGAACAGCAGACCGCTCAGGGCGGCGCTGAGGCCGATGGCCAGGCCCGCCGCCGGCTGCACCCGACCCTGGCGCAGGTGCAACCAGGTCCCCCCCAGGGTGGTGGGCACGATCGCCAGGGTGCTGGTGGCCAGGGCCTGATGGGGCGGAAGGCCCACCAGCAGCAGAATCGGTGAGAACACCAGACCGCCGCCGATGCCCAGCAGTCCCGAGAGCAGCCCGGCCACCACACCGAGGGGCACCAGCACCAGCAGATCACTCAGCATGATCGGGTCTCATTGGCAGCCGCCCGGTGGCACCAGCATCCCCTGCTGACCCCCAATTCCCGCGCAGCTGGCGCTGGATCCCGCCCCTGTGTCTGCGCGGCGACTGGCAGATGGCGATCGACGACTGGTTGCTGGATCAGCTGCTGCTCAAGCCTGATCAGGGGGTGGTGCGCCTCTACACCTGGAGCCGGCCGACGCTGTCCCTCGGCCATCACCAGCGCAGCATCGCCCCCGCCTGGCGGCGGGCGGCCAGCCTTGGCCGTGTTGAGCTGGTGCGGCGGCCCAGTGGTGGCGGCGCCGTGCTCCATGGCGGCAGCCTCACCTACGCCCTGCTCTGGCCCGATGCCCCCCGCCAGCGCCAGAGGGCCTATGGCCTGGTCTCTGCCTGGCTGGCGCAGGCGCTGGCGCACCTGGGGCTTGCCCTGACGCCGGGCCAGGAGGCCGCTACCGAGTCCTCCGCCAACTGCTTCGCCAGCAGCACCGCCGCTGATCTGGTGGGCGCTGATGGTCTGAAGCGGGTGGGCAGCGCCCAGCTCTGGCGCCGGAGGAAGCTGCTGCAGCACGGCAGTGTGCTGATCGACCCACCCGTTGACCTCTGGCGCGAGTTATTGGGCTCCCCACCGGCAGCACCAGCCGCCGCCCAGGCGATCTCCCCGGCGGTGCTGGAGCAGCAACTGCGCCTCGCGGCGGCCAAGCGCCTGGGGGGAGGCCCATGGCTGTTGGAGCCGCTGGCGAGCAGGGAATGGGCGGAGATCGATCGCCGCCGCCACCGCTTCCGGCTCACCTGAGGCATCGCCCGGTGCCCGGTGAGAGGCGATCAGCCCTCGCCGCTCTCGGCGATCCCCCGGGCCACCTGGGCCAGGGCCAGGCCGAGGGGGTAGCTGCCCTGACGCCGGGCGGCCTCCAGCAAAGGTGGCGGCAGCCGCAAGCCCAGACGGGCCAGCACCACCTCCGAGAGTTCAGGGCGCTCCAGGGTGCCGCTGGGCAGGCCCGCCGAGCTCAGCACCAGCAGACGATCGACACCGGGCTCATCCAGCTGCAGGGCGGCCTGCCAGAGGGGCGCGTCGTGCTGGATGCTCGGAAGGCTGCTCAGGGGCTCGATGTGGTCGAGAACCCGCTCCTGATCCCAGCGCTGAACCGGCAGCGATTGCAGCGGGTCATCACCGATCACCCCTTTCCAGCGCCCCCGCTCGCAGACCAGCACCCAGTCAGGAAGACCCTCGCCGTCGTCCCGCCGCATCCGCGAAAGCTCCCGCAGGGGGGCATCGCCCTCCAGCACCCGGAAGCGGCGGCGGGAGGCCTCAGCGACCTTGAGATCTCTGAGGGCCTTCTGCAGGGCCAGCAGCTGGATCTGATTTCTGGAGGCCCCCAGCCCGAACCAGCCGAGCATGATCAGCCAGAAGGCGCCCAGTCCGCCGCCCCGCAGCAGCAGCAGGGTGCCCATGCCCACGGCCATCAGCGAGAGGAAGCGGCCCATGGCGGCGGCCACCTGAACGCCACGCCTCTGGCTGCCGGTCCATTGCCACACCAGCGCCTTGAGGATCAGGCCCCCGTCCAGTGGCAGGCCCGGCAGCAGGTTGAACAGGGCCAGCACCAGGTTGAGGGAGCCCAGCTGGCTGACCATTTCCCCCAGCAGGGGTGAAGCATGGGCCAGCGCATGGCTGCTGCCCAGAAACAGTGCCGCCAGCAGCAGGCTCACCAGGGGACCCGCGGCGGCCACCTGCAGGGCCGCCATCGCCGTGCTGCATTCCCTCTCGACACTGGCCACCCCACCCAGCAGGAACAGGGTGATGCTGCGCACTTTCACCCCATGGGCGATGGCCACCAGGGAGTGCCCCAGCTCATGCAGCAGCACGGACACGAACAGCAGCAACGCCGTGGAGAGTGCCAGCAGCCAGAGGCCCGCACTGCTGGCCTGTCCTGCCAGCTCCATGCCGTACTGCTGATGGAAGCCCAGGGTGGCGAGCACCAGAATCACGAACCAGCTGGGGTGGATGCGCAGTGGGATGCCACGGATCTTGAGGAGCTGCCAACCTTCACCCACGCGCTGCTGTCCTGCCGAGGCCCAGGCAGGTCCTGGGCGATGTACCTCTGATCCTAGAAAGGAAGGCCCTGAGCCACCCATCCTGTCCTCCCCCCTGTTGAAGATCTGCGGCCTGCGCCAGAGCGCCCAGGCTCGGGCGGTGGCCCAGCTGGGGGTGGATGCCATCGGGGTGATCGCAGTGCCCTCGTCTCCGCGCTGGCTTGCCCCGGATCGGCGGCTGGAGCTGTTCGAGGCGATGAGATCCGGCCAGCCTGACTGCCGGGGAGTGCTGGTGCTGGCGGATCCCGGCGACGAGCTGGACGCTCAGCTGGATCCGGGTCAGGGCCACCAGGTTCTGCAGCTGCATGGGCGGGAATCCCCCGCCCGCTGCCGAGAGCTGGCGGCACGAACCGGTTGCTCGATCTGGAAGGCCCTGCACATTCGCCGCCCCCAGGATCTCGAGCGGGTCAACGAATATGGGGGTGTGGTGGAGGCGGTACTGCTGGACGCCTGGGTCCCTGGCCAGCTGGGGGGCAGCGGTCAGCAGATTCCTGCCGCCTGGCTGGCGGGATTTCGCCCAGGCCTGCCCTGGTGGCTGGCCGGCGGTGTGGGACCAACCAATGCCGCTGAGCTGATGGAGGCCTTTGCCCCAGATGGACTGGATGTATCCAGTGGTGTTGAGCGCTCAGCTGGCGACAAAGATCTGGATCTGGTGCGCGCTCTGATGCAGGTGGTGAGGGGTGAAGACGCCCCTCGACCTGGATGAACTCACGGCATGACAGGGGGCTGAACTCAGGTGCTGAGAACCGCTTCCTGCTGCTTCACCAGTTCAAAGAACTCCTGCTTGAGGCTGGGGTCGTGACGGAAATCGCCCCGCACCACCGAATTGACCATGCTGGTCTGAGGTTCTTTGACCCCACGCCACTTCATGCAGTAGTGCTGGGCTTTGACCAGGATCGCCAGACCCTGGGGCTTGCACAGCCGCTCGATCTCATCGGCGAGGATCATGACGGCCTCCTCCTGGATGTGCGGGCGGGAGAAGACCCAGTCAACCACCCGGGCGAATTTGGAGAGACCAATCACCCGATCACCGGGTTTGATCCCGATCCAGCAGTTGCCCAGAATAGGCACCAAGTGGTGGGAACATGCCGAGCGGATGCTGATCGGCCCCACCGTGTAAATCTCATCCAGGTGTTTGACGTTGGGGAAGCTGGCGATCTTGGGTTGCTTGTGATAGCGACCCTTGAACACCTCATGGAGATACATCCGGGCGACCCGTTCGGCGGTCTCCTCGGTGTTGTGATCGTTGTCAATATCAATGACGAGGCTGCGCAGCATCTCGCGCACTTTGCCGGCCACCTCGATCTCAAGCTGATCGAGTTCTCCCTCGAGCAGATGATCAGCCACGTTGTCGTTGGCGAAGTAGGGCACGCCAGCCTGGACCAGGCGCTCACGAATGCGCGCACTGACGGGACCTGGGGCCGCGTCGGGGGTGATCGACCTGGAGCTGGGGTTGGAGGGGATGGTGGATGTCATGAAAAACTCAGAAGACGCCAGAGGCGGGCATGAGGGTCAGGTCCTCCACCACCTGGAACGGAGGCTGCTGGGCAAGGAACAGCAGGGCTTCCGCGGCTTGATCGGCATCAAGCATGGCACGGCGATCGAAGGAACTGTGGACGGTTTCCGTCACCCAAAGGGGGGTGTCAACCGCGCCGAGGGTGAGGGTGGAGACGCGAATGCCATGGCGGCGTTCTTCGGCGGCGAGACAGCGGCTGAACGATTCCAGGGCCGCCTTGGTGGTGCAGTAGGCCCCCCATTCGGGGAATGCATTCCTGGCGGCATGACTGCTCACATTGATGATCAGGCTGGAGTCATGTTGGCGTAATCCAGGCAGAACCGCCTGACACACCTG
The DNA here is from genome assembly GCF_024345495.1 of Synechococcus sp. RedBA-s. Taxonomy (GTDB): domain Bacteria; phylum Cyanobacteriota; class Cyanobacteriia; order PCC-6307; family Cyanobiaceae; genus Regnicoccus_A. Next base: position 17,612 of record NZ_JAGQBF010000042.1, read on the forward strand.
GAACACGCTGGTGAGATTGAGTTGAAGCAACCACTGCCATGAGGCGAGCTCCATGCTGGCCAGCTCACCGGTGTAAGCGGCGCCGGCATTGTTGATCACCACCGTGGGCTGCAGACCGCGACCCAACAGATCCGCCAGCTGGGCTGGCAGTCTCTGGGCATCGGTGAGATCAGCGGCTAGCCATTCCACTCGCCTGCCGCCGGTCAGGAGGGGAGCCGCCACGGTCTCAAGGTCGCTGCTAGAGCGCGCCAGGAGCAGAAGGTCCCAACCAGCGGCGGCAAAACGGCTGGCGGCGGCGGCTCCGATGCCCCTGGAGGCACCGGTGATCAATACAGAAGCCAATAAGGATGCGTCTCGACTAGAAGCTTAAGGGTTTGACACAGGTTCCGTGGCCTCTGGATCGAGGATCCGCCCCATGCGCCGGAACTTGGCGTAACGCTGCTCCAGCAGCTCGGCTTCGCTGAGCTGAGCCAGTTCCTTGAGGTGCTGCACAAGGGCGGCGCGCAGGGTTTCGGCGGCCTGAAGCGGTGCCCAGTGGTTCCCGCCGGATGGTTCGATCATCACCGAGTCGATCACTCCCAGCTGCAGCAGATCGTTGGCAGTGATGCGCAGGGCAGCGGCGGCAGCTGGGGCCTGGGCCGCATCCCGCCAGAGGATGGAGGCGCAGGCCTCTGGACTGGCCACGGTATAGACGCTGTGCTCGAACATCAGCAGACGGTCGGCGACGCCGATGCCGAGGGCACCGCCGGAGCCCCCTTCACCGATCACCGTGGCGATCACAGGAACCCGCAGACTGAACATCTCGCGCAGATTCACGGCGATCGCTTCTCCCTGCCCCTGCTCTTCAGCGAGCACTCCGGCATAGGCACCAGGGGTGTCGATGAAGCTGAGGATCGGCAGACGGAAGCGATCGGCATGCTCCATCAGCCGCAGGGCCTTGCGGTAGCCACCCGGGGAGGCCATGCCGAAATTCCTGGCCACGTTCTCTTTGGTGTCGCGGCCTTTCTGGTGGCCGATCAGGACGACCCCCTGGTCACCGATGCGGCCGACGCCGCCTACCAGGGCCTGATCGTCGGAGCCGCGACGATCGCCGTGCAACTCGAACCATTCATCGGTGATCACCTGGATGTAATCCAAGGTGCTGGGCCGCTGGGGGTGGCGGGCCACCTGGATCTTCTGAGCTGGACTCAGTGACTGAAAGATCTCCACCCGTCGGCGGGCCGCCAGGGTTTCCAGCTGCAGCAGTTGCTGACTGACATCTACCTCTGAATCCCTGGCCAGTTGGCGGATCTGTTCGATCTGATCCTCCAGTTCCACCAGGGGTTTTTCAAACTCGAGCAGAGGACGGCGGGCCATGGCGTGGGAGGGAGGGAGG
>NZ_JAGQBF010000043.1 GCF_024345495.1 Synechococcus sp. RedBA-s
CCCCCGCCCCGGCCCTGGCAAGCTGGACCCTGCCCCTGCCGCCCACCGGCGCGATCGCCCCATGCCCAAGGGTCTGAGCCTGCGTCTGTCCTCCGCGGCGGCGGCCGAGCTGGGGCGCCAGGCCGCGGTGGCCGGCACCCCCGGCCTGATGCACCTGGACCTGGTGGAGGGGGGCTGCGAGCAATGGGTGATTCGCATCCGTCCGGGTCACCTCGCCGGTGTTCCCGTGGCCAGGGCCGATGGCATCACCCTGCACGCTCCGTTGGCCCAGATTCCGCTGCTGGCTGGGTTGAGCCTCGATTACCGCGGGGATCTCAGCGGTGGGGGCTTTCTGATCCGCACCGGCGAGGGGGTGAGCTGCTGTGCCTGCGGAGCCGCCTTCAGCCGCTCGGGAGCTGGGGGGACCACGACAAAGTAAGGTGACGGATTGTCGAAACGGTCGGACGTCCGGCCTAATTCTCCGGCCCTCGATGCCCACGATTCAGCAGCTGATCCGCACCGAGCGGCAGCACCTCACCCGCAAGACCAAATCCCCGGCTCTGCGCGCCTGCCCAGAGCGTCGCGGGGTCTGCACCCGCGTGTACACCTCCACCCCGAAGAAGCCGAATTCGGCCCTGCGCAAGGTGGCAAGGGTGCGCCTCACCTCGGGCTTCGAAGTCACGGCCTACATCCCCGGGATCGGCCACAACCTCCAGGAGCACTCCGTGGTGCTGATCCGTGGAGGTCGCGTCAAAGACCTCCCGGGCGTCCGTTACCACATCATTCGCGGCACCCTCGACACCTCAGGTGTGAAGGATCGCCGCCAGAGCCGCTCCAAGTACGGCGCCAAGACTCCCAAGAGCTGATCCCCAGCCCTGACTGTCTTCTCTCCCACTCCCTCGCACCGCCGATCCCCACAGGTTTATGTCCCGCCGCAACGCTGCTGAAAAGCGCCCAGTCCTTCCTGACCCCCAGTTCAACAGCCGCCTGGCCTCCATGGTTGTGGCGCGTCTGATGAAGCACGGCAAGAAGTCCACCGCTCAGCGGATCCTCTCCGACGCCTTCGGATTGATCAACGACCGCACCGGCAGCGACCCCCTAGAGGTGTTCGAAACGGCTGTGCGCAACTCCACCCCCTTGGTGGAGGTTCGCGCCCGCCGGGTAGGCGGCGCCACTTACCAGGTGCCCATGGAAGTGCGGCAGGAACGCGGCACCGCCATGGCACTGCGCTGGCTGGTGAACTTCTCCAGGGCCCGCAACGGCCGCAGCATGGCCCAGAAGCTGGCTGGTGAACTGATGGACGCCGCCAACGAAGCTGGCAGTGCCGTGCGCAAGCGCGAAGAAACCCACAAGATGGCCGAGGCCAACAAGGCCTTCGCCCACTACCGCTACTGAGCACCCTTCCTGACTGAATGGCGGGCGCCTTCAGTCGGATCAGGTCAATTTTTGAACATGCGCCCGCAAAACTCGTCGATCAAACACCGGAGACCCTCCCCGTGGCCCGCGCCTATCCCCTGGACCGCGTCAGAAATATCGGCATTGCCGCCCATATCGATGCGGGCAAGACCACCACGACCGAACGGATCCTGTTCTATTCAGGGGTGGTCCACAAAATGGGCGAGGTGCATGATGGCGCCGCTGTAACCGACTGGATGGAGCAGGAGCGCGAGCGCGGCATCACTATCACGGCAGCGGCCATCTCCACCAGCTGGAAAGATCACCGCATCAACATCATTGACACCCCAGGGCACGTCGATTTCACCATCGAGGTGGAGCGCTCGATGCGTGTGCTTGATGGCGTCGTGGCTGTCTTCTGCGCGGTGGGTGGTGTGCAGCCCCAGTCGGAAACGGTCTGGCGCCAAGCCGATCGCTACAACGTGCCCCGGATCGTGTTCGTTAACAAGATGGACCGCACCGGTGCAAATTTCCTCAAGGTTTACGATCAGATCAAGGATCGCCTCAAGGCCAACGCCATTCCCCTGCAGCTGCCCATCGGCGCTGAAGGTGATCTCAAGGGCATCGTTGATCTGGTGCATGAGAAAGCGGTTCTCTATACCAATGACCTCGGCACCGACATTGTCGAAGCCGAAATCCCTGATGACATGAAGGAGGAGGCCGCCAAGTGGCGCGGCAAGCTGATGGAGTCGGTAGCGGAGACCGACGAAGAGCTGGTGGAAGCCTTCCTGGAGAACGGCAAGCTCACCAATGAGCAACTGATCAAAGGCATCCGAACCGGCGTTGTCAAGCACGGCCTCGTGCCAATGCTCTGCGGTTCGGCCTTCAAGAATAAGGGGGTCCAGCTGGTTCTCGACGCTGTTATCGACTACCTGCCAGCACCGGTCGACGTGCCTCCGATCACGGGTCTGCTTCCCGACGGCAGCGAATCCAACCGTCCCTGCGACGACAACGCTCCCTTCAGCGCCCTGGCGTTCAAGGTAATGGCCGACCCCTACGGCAAACTCACTTTCATACGCATGTATTCCGGCGTCCTCCAGAAGGGCAGCTACGTGTTGAACAGCACAAAGGACAAGAAAGAGAGAATTTCGCGTCTGATCCTTCTCAAGGCCGACGATCGCGAAGAGGTGGATGAGCTGCGTGCCGGTGATCTTGGAGCTGTGCTCGGCCTCAAGGACACCACCACCGGTGACACCCTCTGTCCGGAAAGCGACCCGATCATCCTGGAATCCCTGTTCATCCCTGAACCGGTGATTTCAGTGGCCGTTGAGCCCAAAACCAAGGGTGATATGGAGAAGCTTTCCAAGGCCCTTCAATCCCTCTCCGAAGAAGATCCAACCTTCCGGGTATCAACAGATCCAGAAACCAGCCAGACGGTGATCGCAGGCATGGGCGAGCTGCACCTGGAGATCCTGGTGGATCGGATGTTGCGGGAATTCAAGGTGGAAGCCAACATCGGCGCCCCTCAGGTGTCTTACCGCGAAACAATCCGTGCCCGCGCCAAAGGCGAAGGTAAATTCGCGCGTCAGACCGGTGGCAAGGGCCAATACGGACACGTGGTGATCGAGATGGAGCCTGGCGAGCCAGGTTCCGGCTTTGAATTCGTCAATAAGATCGTTGGCGGCATCGTACCTAAGGAATATATCGGACCGGCCGAAAACGGCATGAAAGAAACCTGCCAATCCGGCGTGATTGCGGGATTCCCAATGATCGACATCAAGGTCACCATGGTCGATGGTTCATACCACGATGTCGATTCCTCCGAAATGGCGTTCAAGATCGCCGGCTCCTTGGCCTTCAAAGACGGCGTTAAGAAGTGCAATCCAGTACTTCTTGAGCCGATGATGAAGGTGGAAGTCGAGATCCCCGATGATTACCTCGGCCCGGTCATCGGCGACCTGTCCTCCCGTCGCGGACAGGTCGAAGGGCAATCCATCGACAACGGACAGTCTAAAGTCCAGTCCAAGGTGCCCCTGGCCGAAATGTTCGGCTACGCCACTCAACTCCGATCCATGACCCAGGGTCGGGGTATTTTCTCGATGGAGTTCAGCCATTACGAGGAAGTTCCTCGCAATGTTGCTGAGGCCATCATCGCCAAGAATCAGGGCAATTCCTGATCTCTCAACCCTAACCACAGCCCCCCCGATTCCTTCCTTCAATGGCTCGCGAGAAGTTTCAGAGGAACAAACCTCACGTCAACATCGGCACCATCGGCCACGTCGACCACGGCAAGACCACCCTCACCGCCGCCATCACCAACGTGCTGGCTACCCTTGGCCAGGCCAAGGCTCAGGCCTACGACGAAATCGATGGTGCTCCTGAAGAAAAGGAGCGGGGCATCACGATCAATACCGCCCACGTCGAGTACGAGACAGGCAACCGTCACTACGCCCACGTCGACTGCCCGGGTCACGCGGACTACGTCAAGAACATGATCACCGGAGCCGCCCAGATGGACGGCGCCATTCTGGTGGTGGCCGCCACCGACGGCCCCATGGCCCAGACCAAGGAGCACATCCTCCTGGCCAAGCAGGTGGGCGTCCCCGCCCTGGTGGTGTTCCTCAACAAGAAGGACATGGTCGACGACGAGGAAATCCTCGAGCTCGTCGAACTGGAGATGCGTGAGCTGCTCAGCAGCTACGACTTCCCCGGTGATGACATCCCCATCATCGCCGGCTCCGCCCTCAAGGCCCTTGAGCACATCCAGGGCGGCGGCAAGGGCATCCGCGGTGAGAACGAGTGGGTCGACAAGATCCTCGATCTCATGGATGCCGTCGACGAATCGATCCCCGAGCCCGAGCGTGAGATCGACAAGCCCTTCCTGATGGCCGTCGAAGACGTCTTCTCGATCACCGGACGCGGCACCGTCGCCACCGGCCGGATCGAGCGCGGCAAGGTGAAAGTGGGCGAAACAGTCCAGATCGTCGGCATCAAAGACACCCGCGAAACCACCGTCACTGGCGTGGAGATGTTCCGCAAACTGCTCGACGAGGGCATGGCTGGCGACAACGTCGGTCTGCTGCTGCGCGGCGTGCAGAAGGAGGACATCGAGCGTGGCATGGTGCTGGTCAAGCCCAACTCGATCAAGCCCCACACCAAGTTCGAAGGTGAAGTGTATGTCCTCAAGAAAGAAGAGGGTGGTCGCCACACCCCCTTCTTCGCTGGATACCGGCCTCAGTTCTACATCCGCACCACGGATGTGACCGGCCAGATCACTGCCTTCACCGCCGATGACGGCACCAATGTGGAGATGGTGATGCCCGGTGACCGCATCAAGATGTCCGCTGAGCTGATCTGCCCAGTGGCCATTGAGCAGGGCATGCGCTTCGCCATCCGCGAAGGCGGCCGCACCATCGGTGCCGGCGTGGTCTCCAAGATCGTCGCCTGAGGCCGAGAGGGCTCAGCCCGTCCCCTTGATGCAGGGGCTGATTCCAGCCTGGTTTCAGCCCCTCGTCTCGCACATCGACAAGTTGTCCACAGCCGGCTTCGGTCTCCACCAAGGCCTCCGTCCCCACGAGTTTTTCCATGTCAGCCGCCATCGCCCAGCAGAAGATCCGCATCCGTCTCAAGGCGTTTGATCGCCGCATGCTGGATCTCTCCTGCGAAAAGATCATCGAAACGGCCGATCACACCGCTGCCACGGCCATCGGTCCGATCCCTCTGCCCACCAAGCGCAAGATCTATTGCGTGCTGCGCTCGCCCCACGTGGACAAGGACTCCCGTGAGCACTTCGAGACGCGCACCCACCGTCGCATCATCGACATCTACAGCCCCACGGCCAAGACGATCGACGCGCTGATGAAGCTCGATCTGCCCAGTGGCGTCGACATTGAAGTGAAGCTCTGAGCCAGCCGTCGGCAGGAAGCGACGAATTTCTGGACCCTCCCTCCCGGTGGGTCCTTTTTTTCTAGACTTTCCTCATCCCTTTGGCGCTCCAGCAGTTCCACTGACCACCCATCGCCGCCCCGCAGACCTTCCGTGAGTGATCTGGCCGTGAGGGAACTCCCACTCTTCCCCCTGCCGGATGTGGTGCTGTTCCCGCAGGAAGTCTTGCCCCTGCATATTTTTGAGCCCCGCTATCGCATGATGTTGCGAACGGTGCTGGAAACTGACCGCCGCTTTGGCGTGGTGCGCTGGGATCCAAATCAGCAGGAGATGGCCCAGGTGGGCTGCTGCGCTGAAATCCTCCAATGCCAGACCCAGGACGACGATCGCAGCAACATTGTCACCCTTGGTCAGCAGCGATTTCGCGTGCTTGAAGTGGTGCGTGAAGCGCCCTTCCGTGTGGCCATGGTCAGCTGGATCGAGGACGATCCCAACACCAGCCACGATGTGCTCCAGGATCTCGGCCTCCAGGTCACCCAGGCCCTGCGCGATGTGGTGGATCTCACCGGCAAATTGATTGGCAAGCCCACCACTCTGCCAGCGGATCTGCCCGATCTGCCCCGTGAGTTGTCCTTCTGGATCGGCTCCCACCTGGGCGGTCCGGTGGCTGACCATCAGCAGGCCCTGCTGGAGCTCACCGACACCTCAGAGCGCCTGCGCCAGGAATTCGCACTGCTCGATCAGACCCGCCGGCAACTGGCGGCCCGCACCGTGCTGAAAGACACCTTCAAGGACCTGGGGGAACCCAGGCAGGAACCCAGCTGATGCCGCTTCCAACCTGGCTGCCGCCTCTGGCCATCGGTGCCGGAGCCGGTCTGCTCAGTCTTGGCCTGGTGCGGGAATGGCAGCGTCGGGACCGCCGCTTCCAGAGCACGGCCACCGTGGCCGAGGCCTACGACCGCTGGACCTCTGATCGGCTGCTGGAGACCCTCTGGGGTGAGCACGTGCACCTGGGGCACTACGGCACCCCGCCGGAATCCCGAGATTTCAGAACCGCCAAGGAGCAGTTCGTGCATGAGCTGGTGCGCTGGTCGGGTCTCGACCAGTTGCCCCCCGGCAGCCGCCTGCTGGATGTGGGTTGCGGCATTGGCGGCAGCGCCCGCATCCTCGCCCGCGACTACGGCTTCGACGTGCTGGGCATCAGCATCAGCCCGGCCCAGGTGGAGCGGGCCCACCAGCTCACCCCCCCCGGCCTCACCTGCCGCTTTGCGGTGATGGATGCCCTGGCACTGGAACTGGAGGATGGCAGCTTCGAGGCCGTCTGGAGCGTGGAAGCGGGGCCGCACATGCCCGACAAGCAGCGCTATGCCGATGAACTGCTGCGGGTTCTGGCCCCGGCGGGGCAACTGGCGGTGGCCGACTGGAACCGGCGGGATCCTGGCGACGGTGAGCTCAACGGTCTGGAGCGCTGGGTGATGGATCAGTTGCTGCACCAGTGGGCCCATCCGGAATTCGCCTCCATCCCCTCCTTCCGTCGCAACCTCGAGGCCAGCCCCCACTGGCGCGGCACCCCGGTGTCCACCGCCGACTGGAGTGCAGCCACCCTGCCCTCCTGGATCGACTCCATCCTCGAAGGGGTGCGGCGGCCCGGCGCCATCCTCAGCCTGGGACCCGGGGCGCTGCTTCAGGGTCTGCGCGAGGCGCCGACGATCCTGCTGATGCACTGGGCCTTCAGCACCGGGATGATGCGTTTCGGGGTCTTCCGCTACTGCTCCTCGGAGAGGTTGGTGAGCGGGTAGGTCCCGAACAGGGCCAGGTGCTGGCAATGGCCGCGCACGGCCTCGATCGCCTGCTCCAGCAGACCGGGGTCGGCCGGCATCTCCAGATCCACGAAGAAGATGTACTCGCCCATCTCCCGCTTGGAGGGGCGTGACTCGATCCGGCTCATGTTGAGCTGGAGGGTGGCGAAGCAGCTCAGGGCCTCCAGCAGGGCACCGGGGCTGTTGCTGCGCAGCGAGAAGGCCAGGCTGCAGAGCGTGGCCGCATCCGCCTGACTTTCCACCTGCCGCTGCAGCATCAGGAAGCGGGTGCAGTTGCCGGACACATCATTGATGGGGTAGGCGAGCACCTCGAGCCCATGCTCCTGGGCGGCGCGGGGTGAGGCCACCGCCGCGCGGAAACGGCTGCCGGCCACCAGCCGGGCCGCTTCGGCGGTGGAGCTGGTGGGCAGCTGCAGGGCTTCGCTCAGGTGCTCGCTCAGCCAGAGGCTGCACTGGGCCAGGGCCTGGGGGTGGGAGAGCACTTCACTGATCCGCTCGATCGGCCCGGAGCCCAGCAGGGCGTGGCGGATCGGCAACACCAGCCCGCGACGGATGCGCAGGTCGGGGTGCTCCCACAGGCCATCGAGGCAGGCGGTCACCCCGCCCTCAACGGAGTTCTCCACGGGCACCACGGCAGCATCACAGCGGCCCTCCGCCAGGGCCCTGACCACCGAGCGAATGCCACTCTGGGCCAGCAACTCCGGCGCTTCGATCCCCTCGAGGGCCGCCAGCTGCCGCGTCGCCTGCTCGCCGTAGGTGCCGACAGGGCCGAGGAAGGCAACACGCATGGTGAAGGGGGTGAAACAGCGGTCGATAAGATCATCCCCCCCCGGCCAGCGAGACGAGGCGATGACCCTGGCCTTCAGTGCCAGCCAGCAGCTCAGCCTCGCCATCGACGAGCGCTCCGACGAGCTGGTGACCTATCTCGACGACGAGGAGCGGGTGATTCAGGCCCTGCTGGATCCCAGCCAGCTGACCCGGCTCGGAGATGGGCACTACCGCTACGACGTGACGGGGCTGCAGGTGTTTCAGCTGCAGGTCAAGCCGGTGGTGCAGCTGCGGGCCCAGCGGCGCCCCGGGCGCCTGGAGCTCGATGCGGTGGAGTGTCACCTGGAGGGGCTGGGGCTGGTGGAGGACTTCCAGCTGAACCTGACCTCCTGGCTGGAGGTGGGCGACCAGGGGCTGGAGGGAGTGGCCCAGATGGCGGTGAGCGTGAGCCGGCCGCCGATGCTGCGCCTGATTGCGCCCCGGGTGCTCGAAGCCACCGGTCGCTCCCTGCTGGGTGGTGTCCTTCTGGGCATCCGCACCCGGGTGAGCCAGCAGCTGCTGAAGGACTTCAGCAGCTGGCGCGAGGGCCGCTGAGCACCTTGCCCAGGAAGCTGAGGCGGTGCAGGGAGCATGGGCCCAGGCGAACCAGGGCCTCCCGGTGAAGGGCGGTGCCGTAGCCGGCGTGGCGCTCGAGTCCATAGCCGGGAAAGCGCTCTGCCAGGCGCACGAGCAAGGCATCACGGGCCTGCTTGGCCAGCACACTGGCGGCGGCGATCGCCAGGCAGCGGCGATCGCCATGGACCAGCGTCCGCTGCCGGCCCCGCCACATCCGCAGGGGCAGCACGCCATCCACCAGCACCAGGTCAGGGGCCTTGGGCAGGCGCTGCAGAGCCCTGAGCATGGCCATCTCCGTGGCGGCCCGGATGCCCAGGCGATCGATGTCAGCGGCGGAGGCCTGACCGAGTGCCCAGGCGGAAGCCTGGGCAGTGATCAGCGGCACCAGCCGCTGACGATGGCGAGGGCTCAGGGCCTTGCTGTCGGTGAGGCCGGCGGCCGCCAGGGGTGCCTTCGCCTGGCCCGGCAGGACCACAGCGGCGGCAAAGACCGGGCCGAACAGACAACCACGGCCCACTTCATCGACACCGGCGAGGACCCGCTGGGGCACTCAGACGCTGGCGGAGGAGCGGCGGCGGCGGCGGCGAGGCTCACCGCTGGGATCGCTCTCGTCCACCACAGGCAGGGGGGGTGCCTCAACGGGGGCCTGAACGGGAGGTTCAGCGACCGCGACGCCACCACCGCCGTCCGAGCGCAGTGGTTGCTTTCGGCTCCTGGGCTGGGAGCGACCCACCCGCCCCGATGCCGGCGAAGCCACCTGGGACACGGGAATGTGCATCACCGTGGACTCGATCACTGTGGTCATCGGTGCCTCCTCGAGATCACCAAAGGCCTCGGGCAGCGGGGTGATCTCCACCAACGTCGCCTGACCGTCGTCGTCAGGGCTGTCCTGGCGATAGCGGCTGGGGGCCTCGATCTCTCGGCGGGGTGCGGCAATCTCGCCGCCGGAGCGGGGGCTGGGGGCACCGGCGTCGACGCCACTGCCACCACGACCACCACGGCGGCGGCGGCGGGAGCCGGAGGCCGCCAGCTGCTGACGGGCCGCATCAAGCACCGCATCGCCATCTTCACCGGGCCGCACCACCCGCACCACCAGATTCTCGCCAGTGGGGGGCGGATCCAGCAGCAGAGCGGGGCTCAGGCCCATCCAGCCGTAGACGAGTTCCTGGTCGGCGTCCATCGGCACGGCTACCAGATCGGGATCCTGGCGGCGGCTGAGGTTGCCACCACCAGCGCTGTCGGCGCTGGAGCCATGGCCCGGCTCCGGCGCGCTGGCAGGGGCGAGATCCTGGATCTCCTCCGCAAAGAAGGTCGCAGGGGTGCTGTCAGTGGCTTCGCTGGCACCGCGGCCGCCGCGGCCACCGCGGCCGCCGCGGCGCCGACCGCTGCTGGGCTCGGCGCCGTTGGGGCTGGGCACTTCCGCCCGCGCCGAGGCGGCCGAGCGCACCAGGCCCGTGACGGTGGCCAGGGGCTGGAGGGTGTCCTTGCCCGGCAGCACAGCCACATGACCGAGACCACCACAGCTGGGGCAGGCGCGACCGAACAGTTCATAGATGTTCTGACCCTGGCGCTTACGGGTCAGTTCCACCAGACCCAGCTCGGTGAGCTGGGCGATCTGGGGACGGGCCGCGTCATCCTGCACCGATTGGGTGAAGTGCTCCAACAGCATCAACTGATCACGGCGCGACTCCATGTCGATGAAGTCGATGATCACCACACCACCGATGTTGCGCAGCTTGAGCTGACGGGCAATCTCAGCGGCGGCCTCACAGTTGGTCCAGAGCACCGTTTCGCGCGAACTGGCGGAGCGGGTGAAGGAGCCGGAGTTCACATCGATCACCGTGAGCGCCTCGGTGGGCTCGATGATCACGTAACCGCCGGAAGGCAGATCCACCCGTGGCTTGAGGGCGTCACGGATGGCGGCATTCACCCGGTACTGCTCGAGCACATCGGTGCCGTCGCCGTTGTGCTCCACCAGCAGATTGGCCTGGTCAGCGCCGAGGAAGGCGTTCACCCGGGCCACCGCAGCCGGGGTGTCCACCACCACCCGCCAGACCTCGGGGCTGTAGAGGTCGCGCAGGATCCGGTGGATGAAATCTTCGTCGCGGTTGAGCAGCACCGGAGGGGTGGCCGTCTCAGCAGCTTCCTGGATGCCCTCCCACTGCCGCAGGAGAGTCTCGAGGTCGTCGATCAGCTGATCTTCGCTGACCCCCTCGGCTTCGGTGCGCACCAGCAGCCCGGCACCCGGGGGCTTGATCAGCACCCCGAGGGCCCGCAGGCGGTTGCGTTCGTTTTCGCCGCTGATCCGCCGCGAGATGCTCACCCCCTGACCCTGGGGCTGCAGCACCAGAAAGCGGCCGGGCAGGGTGAGGTTGCCGGTGAGGCGGGGACCCTTGGTCCCGGTGGGCTCCTTCATCACCTGCACGAGCACCTTCTGGCGGGGCTCGAGCAGTTCGGTAATGCCTGCAGCGCCCTTCCTCAGGCGCAGGGGACCGAGATCAGTGACATGAATGAAGCCATTCTTTTCGCTTTCGCCAATGTTGACGAAAGCAGCATCAATTCCTGGGAGAACATTCTCGACCCGGCCAAGATAGACGTCGCCAATCTGATAGCGACCCTGGGCTACGACCAGTTCATCAACACGGTCGTCGTTGAGCACCGCGGCGATCCGCAGTTGCTCCGCGATGACAATCTGCTGGGGCATGGAGGATAGGGGGGTGGCTCTGTGGAGCCATGCCATGGATGGGACCAGGTCCCTGAAGCACGAACCCGCTGGGCAGAGCGCGCCGCAAAGCCGCTCAACTGCTGAACCAGCAGGACGAAGACGGAGGAGAAAAACCTTTTGAGGAGCATCCTCAGGAGGATCAACCTCCATTCGCGGCGATGCTGCCGGAGAGAAGCCGGCCAAAGCGCGGAACAGGTTCTACGGAACGAGGTGCCGTAGAACGACGTCTGCAGAATGAAAGCTACAGACGGATCTGCCGTCTTCAGGCGAGGCTAGCACGGGTGTTCCTGAGCCCTGGGCTCCAGCGGCCGTAGCCGCAGCAGCTGGCGGCTCACCCGCCCCAGCTGCACAGGGATCCCCAGTCGCTGTTGCAGCCAGAAACACAGCTGCTCCGGGCGCAGACTCCGCCCCTGGGCGTCGATGCGGGCCCCCAGGCGGCAGTGGCAGGACCCATCGCCAGCCTCCACCAGGCTGAGTTCCTCCAGCAGGGGCCGGCAGTCCCGCTGGCGGGGCCGTCCCTTCTTGTCGGTGTCGCTCCAGGGGAGTTCAGCCGCGGCGAGCACGCTCTCCAGGGCAGGCCCCCAGGCGGCGGCGCCCGGGCCCGGGGCAGCCGTCACCAGCTCGACACTCCACAGGGCCCCCTCCAACTCCTGGGCCAGGCTGCCCCCCCGCACCGGCACCTCCTCCACCCCCGACAGCGTCAGCCCCTCGGGCAGGGTGGCCTGCAGCTGAGCGAGGGCGGCGGCGGGATCCACTCTGGCCGCGAACTCCAGGTCGAACCACTCACCGCTGGCCTCCACCCCCAGGGGCAGCGCCAGGGCGAACTGCAGACGGGGCAGGGGATGGAAGCCACCGCTGAAGCTCACGGGCAGGCCGCTGCGGCGCAGGGCCCGCTCCATCAGCCGCGCCAGATCGAGGTGGCTGAGCAGGGCCAGTGCACCGGTCTTGCTGAAACCGAAACGCAGCCGCTGCAACCGCTCACTGGCCGGAGCACGGCTGGGGTGCTGCGGGGGGATCGGCGGCGCCTCCACCACCACGTTGTGGCCGAACTCGGGCCCGCAGACACCACAGCTGCTGCAGCCGTCGAAGGAGCAATCAGGCACCACCACCGCGGCGAGCGCCCGCTGCAGGTCTTCCGCCAGCCAGGCCTTGTCGACACCGGTGTCGATGTGATCCCAGGGGAGCGGCTGGGCGCAGAAGGCCTTGAGGTCGGCGCTGCTGAGGGCGCCGGTGCTGCTCCAGTCGCCCATCTCCAGGGCCCGGTAGCGGCCGCCCAGCCCCGCGGCCTCGATGGCGCCGGTCCAGGCGGCATGGGTGGACTCGATCGTCTCGAACCAGGCATCGAGGCCGGCACCGGCGCGCCAGGCGGCCTCGATCACAGGCGCCAGGCGGCGATCACCACGCCCGACGAAGTCCTCCATCGCCGAGAGGCGCGGATCGGTGAAAGTCGTCTTGAGGCCCCTGAGCGTGCGCAGCTCCCGGCGCAGCAGCTCCTGGCGCCGCCGGAACTCCGATGTGGACACGCTGTGCCACTGGAAGGGGGTGTGGGGCTTGGGGGTGAAGTTGCTGATCGTGAGATTCAGCTCCAGCCGGCCCAGATCACGGCACTGCTGCTGCAACGAGCGGCAGGTGTCGGCGATGCCGAGCACATCGGCATCGGTTTCCCCCGGCAGGCCGATCATGAAATAGAGCTTGACCCGGCGGTAACCGCTCTCCATGGCCGTGCGGATGCCCCGCAGCAGCTCGGCGTCGCTGAGGCCCTTGTTGACAATGTCGCGCAGGCGCTGGCTGCCGGCCTCCGGGGCGAATGTGAGCCCGGCCTTGCGGGTGCCGCCGAGGATGTGGGCGATGTTCTGATCGAAGCGGTCCACCCGCTGACTGGGCAGGGTGAGGCTCACGTTCTGATCGGCCAGGCGGTTACGCAGCTCCACCCCCACCGCCGGCAGGGCCAGGTAGTCGGAGCAGCTGAGCGAGAGCAGGGAGAAGTCGCTGTAGCCGGTGCGCTCCATCCCCGTTTCCACCGCCTCGATCACCGCCTCGGGCTCCACATCGCGGGCGGGGCGGGTGAGCATGCCCGGCTGGCAGAAGCGACAGCCACGGGTGCAGCCGCGGCGGATCTCGATCGTGAGCCGGTCGTGGACAGTCTCGATGTGGGGCACCAGACCCATGCCGTAGTGGGGCATCGGCGTGGCCACCCGCCGCAGCACCCGCTGGGGGGCCTCGGGCTGCAGGGGCACCAGGCTGATGCCATCAGGGCCAGGGCCGTAGAGCGAGGGCACGTAGACCCCCGGCACCTGGGCCAGATCGCGCAGCAGGGCGGAGCGGCTGAGGCCGGCCGCTTTGCCCTCGGCCACCACCAGACCGATCTCCGGCAGCAGCTCTTCGCCGTCGCCGAGGGCGATGAAATCGAAGAAGGCGGCGAAGGGCTCCGGGTTGCTGGTGGCGGTGGGGCCACCGGCGAAGATCAGCGGTGGAGCGGCGGGATCGGCCAGGGGCAGGTCGCCCCGCTCTGAGGCGTGGATCGGCACGCGGGCCAGATCCAACATCTCGAGGATGTTGGTGGCGCCCAGCTCATAGCTGAGGCTGAAGCCGAGGAGATCGAAGGCGGGCAGGGGCCGGCGGCTCTCCACCGCGAACAGGGCCTGCTGCCGCTGGCGCAGCCGTAAGGCCAGATCCGGCGCCGGCAGGTAGGCGCGGTCGCAGAGCTGGCCGGGAACGGCGTTGAGGATCGAATAGAGAATGATGTGGCCCAGATTGCTGGCGCCCACCTCGTAGATCTCGGGGTAGGTGAGGGCCCAGCGCACGCCGGCGGCCGGCCAGTCGCGGGGCTCGACGCCCAGCTCATTGCCGAGGTAGCGGCCCGGCTTGGTGATGCTGCGGTCCACCAGCTGCTCGAAATCGACGGGGGCGTCGAGCGGGGGGGGCGACGCCCCGATCGGCTGGCTCGCTTCGGCGACGGTCACAGCTTCACGGCCAGGGCACGGGCCGATGGTATCGAGCCTGGCCGGCGCCATAGGAAGATGCCCCTCACAGCACCAGTGGGCGCCGCAGCAGTGGTTCAGATCAACGGCAACTATCTCAAGCTCAAAGCGGGGTACCTCTTCCCCGAGATCGGCCGACGGGTGAAGGCCTTCAGCGAGGCCAACCCCGGGGCCCCGATCATCCGCCTGGGCATCGGTGATGTCACCGAACCGCTGCCGGCCGCCTGCCGCGAGGCGATGAAGACGGCCATCGACGCCATGGGAACGCCGGAAGGTTTCCACGGCTATGGCCCCGAGCAGGGCTACCTGTGGCTGCGTGAGGCCATCGCCCAGCACGATTTCCAGTCGCGCGGCTGCGCCATCAGCGCCGAGGAGATCTTCGTCTCGGACGGCTCCAAGTGCGACAGCAGCAACATCCTCGACATCCTCGGACCGGACAACCGCATCGCCGTGACTGACCCGGTGTACCCGGTGTACGTGGACAGCAATGTGATGGCGGGGCGCACAGGCGAGGCCGACGCCAACGGCCAGTACGGCGGCCTCACCTACCTGCCGATCAGTGCCGAGAACGGCTTCAACGCCCCGCTGCCCCTGCAGCCGGTGGATCTGATCTACCTCTGCTTCCCCAACAACCCCACCGGTGCGGTGGCCAGCCGGGCCCAGCTCCAGCAATGGGTCGACTACGCCCGCGCCCACAACGCTCTGATCCTGTTCGACGCCGCCTACGAGGCCTTCATCCAGGATCCCGAGCTGCCCCACTCCATCTATGAGATCGAGGGGGCACGGGAGTGCGCGATCGAGTTTCGCTCCTTCTCCAAGAACGCCGGCTTCACCGGCACCCGCTGCGCCATCACCGTGGTGCCCCGCGGGCTGGTGGGCACCAGCGCGGAGGGGGAGAGCGCCGAGCTCTGGGCGCTGTGGAACCGGCGCCAGAGCACCAAGTTCAACGGGGTCAGCTACATCGTGCAGCGGGGCGCCGAAGCGGTGTACTCAGCTGAGGGCCAGGCCCAGGTGAAGGCCCTGGTGGCCTTTTACATGGAGAACGCGGCGATCATCCGCCGGGAGCTCAGCGCCGCCGGCCTACAGGTGTACGGCGGAGAGCAGGCCCCCTATGTATGGCTGAAAACCCCCGAGGGGATGGATTCCTGGGGCTTCTTCGACCATCTGCTGACCACCGCCCATGTGGTGGGCACCCCAGGAAGCGGTTTCGGCGCCGCCGGCGAGGGCTACTTCCGGCTCTCGGCCTTCAACAGCCGGGCCCATGTGGAAGAAGCCATGGCCCGGATCGCCCGGGGCTCCCTGGTGCCTGTGGCCGCAGGCACCGGCGCTTAATTTGTGTGGATGCTCGTGGTTCAAGATCCCGTCGCCAGTCATACCCCCAGCTCTTCCCTCCGGATGATCCTCTCCCCCCAGCTGATGGCTCTCCCCTGCGCCGTAGAAACCCCCAGCCGCTCGCCGGGCGGCACCGCGGTGATCGAGAAGGAGAAGCAGAGGGTGCGCAAGCCCTCGCCCCGCTACAAGGTGCTGCTGCACAACGATCCGGTGAACTCGATGGAGTACGTGGTCGGCACCCTGCGCCAGGTGGTGCCCTCCCTCAGTGAGCAGGACGCCATCGCCGTGATGCTTGAAGCCCACAACACCGGTGTGGGCTTGGTGATTGTCTGCGATCTGGAGCCCGCCGAGTTCTACAGCGAAACCCTCAAAGCCAAGGGCCTCTCCAGCACCATCGAGCCGGAGAGCTGAGTGCCCAGGCGAGCCTGGTTGGGCTGGATCAGCACGCTGCTCTATCTGCCGCTGCTCTACGGCCTCGGCTGGCTGACGCTGCAGCCCTTTGCGGCGGCAGGCCTGTTCAGCGATTGGCGGCCTGATCAGGTCAACCTGCTGGGCACCGGGCTCGCGTTTGCCTTGCTGCTGGTGACCTTGCCCCTACGCCTGGGCCAGGTCTGGGGAGAGCGGCGGCCCTGGCGGGCGCTGGGGATTGCCGTGGGCTGGTCTGTGGGCTTGCGCTCCCTGCTGCGCGGACTGCTCAAGGCCCTGCTGCTGCTGCTCTTCGTGGCGGGTCTGCTGCTGATCAGCGGTCAGGCCCGCTGGAGCGGCGGCCTGACGCCGGCCGAGATGGTCAATGCCGTCTTGCTGATCCTGGGAGTCGGCATCGCCGAGGAACTGGTCTTCCGCGGCTGGCTCTGGGGTGAGCTGAGCCAGCGCCTGGGTGGGGGAGCGCAGGCCGATCAGCGGGCTCTGATTGCCCAGGCGGCTGTGTTCAGCCTCGCCCACACTCGATTCAACCTCGGCATCGCACCGATGGCCGGACTGCTGGTGGGCCTGCTGCTGCTGGGGCTGGTTTTCCCTGCTGTCCGGGCCACTTCAGATCGAGCCCACGGTGCCGATCTGGCTGGCTGGCCCCGGCGGCGCCGATCCCAATCCGATCGGTGGGCTGCTGGGCTGGGCCGGACTGGCCGCCCTGCTCTGGGTGAGGCGGCGCTACTGGTGAACCGGCATCAACGCACGGCCGTGGCCAAGGCCCGGCGGCCCTCCACCGGCGCATGCAGGGCCTCCTCGAGCGGGGCGAGGCCGTAGTCCCGCTCCAGCAGAACCATGACGGTACGGCCGAAATCACTGGGGTTGGTTTCGAAGGCCTCCAGGCAGATGCGCCCGAAGACACTCCCCATCGGCTCGGGGTTCCAGAGCAGCTTGCGGGCCGTCCAGGGCATCATGCTCATCGGGTTGTAACCGGGCTTGAGCAGACCCTGCTCAAAGCCGTATTGCTCCAGGTGGGTGTGGGGCTGCAGGCCGATGAAGAAGATGGCCGGCTCCACCTTGTCGGCGCCGAAGATGCGCTCCAGTTCGCGGTGATAGGCCACGGTCTGGCGGATCGTTTCGGGGCGCTCATCGATCACGTTGAAGGAGTAATTCACCGACACGTGCTCACGGAAGCCGGCCCGCGCCAGCAGCCGACAGTTCTCCAACACGGTGCGCAGGTTGTAGCCCATGCGCATCTTGCGCACCAGCTCCTGGCTGCCGGAGGTGATGCCGATCTCGAAGTAGTCCATGCCGGTGGCCACCATCAGCTCGGCCAGCTCGGCATCGATGTTGTCGGCGCGGATGTAGGCCGCCCAGCGGATGTCGTCCATGCCGGCCGCCAGGATCGCCCGCAGCAGCTGCTTGGCATCGTCGATGTAGCGACGGGCGGGGATGAACTGGGCGTCGGTGAACCAGAAACCGCGCACGCCCCGGTCGTAGAGCTGGCGCATCTCAGCCACCACCTCCTCCACCGGATTCACTCGCACCGCCTTGCCTTCCACCACGGTGTAGACGCAATAGCAGCAGTTGTGGGGGCAACCGCGTTTGGTCTGCACGCCCACGTAGAAATCACCCCCATCGAGGTACCAGTCGAGTTGGGGCCAGATCGAGGCGATGTAGGGATAGTCGCAAGCGGTTTTGATCACCCCCTCCGGCTGCTCGTGGATCAGCCCCCCCCGAGGCGGTTCTCCCACCACGTAGCAGCGCTCGGAGGCCAGGGAGCGGCCACTGATCAGCTTCTCCAGCAGCGGCTCCCCTTCTCCCACCGACACCACGGTGCCCGCCGGCAGGCTCTTGCCCAATTGCTCGTAGAACACGCTCACCGCGCCGCCACCGATGACCACCCGCGCCGTGGGATGGAAGCGGCGGGCCCGGCGCAGGCCGCGGCGCACCAGGCGCAGGTTCCGCCAGAGCTCGCCGTAGAACGCCCCCATCAGGCGCAGGCCACCGAGGGCCCCGCGCAGGCGATGCAACGGATTGGAGGCGTAGAACACCTCAAAGGAGTTCTGCAGCGGGTTGCCGCCACGGCCATCCACCGGCGCATAGATCTGGATGTCGCGCCAGGAGAACACCAGCAGGCTGGGGCGGAAGGCCTCGATCGTGGCCAACAGCACCCGCTCCACATCCAGCAGGGGCAGGGCGGCCAGATCGAGAATGCGCTGGGGCAAGCCCGGAAAGCGCTTGTGCAGATGATCGGCCAGATACACCGGCCCGATCGGGAAGATCGGATTGCAGGGCAGACGGATCAGCAGCACCCGCTCAGCGCTGGCACCGCAGGCGGGCCGATTTGGTTCCAACTGCTGCTCCGGCCGCGCCATGGGCTCCCTCTGGCCAGATCGGACGCTAACAAGCGTGACGGGAGGGCAGTGGGCCGCAGTGGGCGGCTCCAAGCGCAGCAGCGGCGACCAGATCGCCCCAACCCGGAGCAAACCTTAAGGGCTCCGCACATCTCGCAATGCTCTGTTACATTGAGACAGACGAAGGGCCTTCGGGTCTGCCGGTCGGGCTTCTCGCACCGGCATTTC
>NZ_JAGQBF010000044.1 GCF_024345495.1 Synechococcus sp. RedBA-s
TCTTCTGCCGAAGCCTGTGGATGCGCTTCTCCTCATCCCAGAATCCACGCTGTCCCATTCAGCTGTGTTGAACTGAACCAATTCTATAGCATATTTCATAGTCTGTCAGGGAGCGGCGTAGATTTTTCGAGGTGCCCTACAGTGATCGACTATCTGGGGATTGTAGATGGGGCGACCTGCTGGCTCAGACAGGCTTGAGGATTCAGATGTTGGCTCTATTGCACTCTTGGGGCCAGGAGCCCTGAGTCAATTCTATGCTTGTCTGGTGGCAGGATTATTGCTCGTTCTGCCGATCATTCTGTTCGTCCATCGCTACATCGATGATTACGGGCGTTCCATGGACGGGGAGTTCCGCTGGACCCAGGTCGGGCGACCACTGGCTGATGGCTTCTATGCCTTGCTGAACCTGGGTGAACCGGCGGTGGCAGTGGCCCCGCTGCATCAACTCGTAGCCGTGGTCATTGGGGCGCTCACGGCCGTCATTGCTGCTCGTTCCTATGGCTTGCGCTCACCATTTTGGAGCGCTGTGGCCACGTTGCCACTCCTGGGGCAGCCCTATGGCCTTGAGAATCTGTCCTATGGCTTCGACAGTTTTGGAATGGTTCTGGCCATGGGGTTGGCCGTTGGCGCCGCCGTGGTCATTCACCGAGCTGTGTCGTGGCAGGGCATGCTTGCGAGTTCGGCCCTGCTGCTTACTTCACTTTGCATCTATCCACCCGGGACTAGCGGCTTCATTCCCTTCGCGGGGATGTTGGTGGTCGGTGAGTGGCTCGGATTGGCGGTACCGCTAGCGATCAGGACCCCGTTGGCCTCAAGGATGGGAAGGATTGCGGCTTCCTACGGCATTGCTCTTGTCGGCTACATGGTGCTGATGAGGCTGGTCCTGGTTGAGCGCACCTCCTATGCCAACGAACAGGGTCAGATACTCCCCCTCAACGCAGCCCTGCCCACCCGGATACTGGCCCATGCCCTGGAGTTCTGGCAAATCATCTTCGATGACTGGAGCCGCTGGCCCATCGGCGTCCCCTGGCTGCTGCTGCTGCTGGCTTATGCCGTAGTGGTCTGGATTGCGGTCGGGCGTTGGCCGATGGCTCGCCGTGGCCGCCCGCAGAGGCTGGCTTGCACGGCCCTGGTACTGGGCGCAGTGGCACTGATCGCCCTGGTGTCGCCTGGCGCGTTGCTGGGTCTGGAGGATCCCTTGGCGCGGGTGCCACGGCTGCTGCTGTTTTTGGGCCCGTTGCTCTCGGCCCTGGCTCTTCAGATCGTGGCGGGCACGGCCCAGCTGCGCTGGAGGGTGATTCTGCGGGGGGCGGTAGCGGCTATGGCCTGGTTGCTGGTGGTGGTGTCCTATGCCTACGGCCATGCCACCTCCGCCCAGGCGATCTATGAAGAAGGCAGGATCTCACGGCTGATCGACGGCATCTCCAGGCTGCAGACACGGCTGCCGGAGGGCACGATCACGGCGATCCGTTTCGAAGGTGGGATGCCGCAATCCCCAGTGCTGCATAACAGCCAGACCAAGTTCCCATTGCTGGACCGCCTGATCCCCCGGCTGATCAATGACGACTGGAGCTGGGGACGCGAGCAGTTGAAGTTCCATGGCCTGGCACTGGAGCGCAGCCGACTGGAGCCGGGGGCATTTCCAGCTGAGCCTTGCGCTTCTTCAGGCAGCACGGCCTGCAGCGCTGAATACAGCCTGGAGGTTCAGGACGGCACCGTGCTGGTGCGGATGCTTTGAAGGCTTGAGGGACAGGATCGTCGATCAGCAGGCCTTGCGCCGGGATCTGCTCACCTGGCGGAGCCTGCATGGCCGGCAGGACATCCCCTGGACGCTCAGGCCCGATGGTTCTGAACCCCAGCCAGGGGAGTCCCTGGGCGTCTATGGCGTCTGGATTGCTGAGGTGATGCTGCAGCAGACTCAGCTGGCGGTGATGCGCCCCTATTGGCAGCGCTGGATGCTGGCCTTCCCCAGTGTCAGCGCCCTGGCGGAGGCGAACCAGCAGCAGGTGCTGCTCCAGTGGCAGGGGCTTGGCTACTACTCCCGTGCCCGCCGGTTGCACCATTCGGCGGCGCTGCTGGTCGCGCAGGGCTGGCCCAGGGATCTGGAGGGCTGGCAGGCCCTGCCGGGGATCGGCCGCAGCACGGCGGGAAGCATCCTCAGCTCCGCCTTTGATCAGCCGCAGCCGATCCTCGATGGCAACGTGCGCCGAGTGCTGGCGCGCCTGCAGGCCTGGCCCCAGCCGCCCCAGCGCTCGCTGGCACAGTTCTGGCGCTGGAGTGAAGAGCTGCTCGATCCCCAGCGGCCGCGCGCTTTCAACCAGGCCCTGATGGATCTGGGCGCCACGGTCTGCACCCCCCGCCAGCCCCGCTGTGGCCAGTGCCCCTGGCGGCCCCACTGCGCTGCCTACGCTGCAGGCGATCCCACCCGCTACCCCGTGAAAGACGCCAGCTCGCCCCTGCCTTTTCAGGTGATCGGTGTGGGGGTGGTGCTGGATGGCGCCGACCGGGTGCTGATCGATCAGCGCCTGGAGGAGGGCCTGCTGGGGGGGCTGTGGGAGTTCCCCGGCGGCAAGCAGGAGCCCGGTGAGTCGATCGTCGACACCATCCGCCGGGAACTGCGCGAGGAACTGGCGATCGAGGTGGAGGTGGCTGAGGAGCTGATCTGCCTGGAGCACGCCTACAGCCACAAGCGGCTGCGCTTCATCGTCCATCTCTGCCGCTGGAGCAGCGGTGAGCCCCAGCCCCTGGCCAGCCAGCAGGTGCGCTGGGTGGAGCCGGAGCGGCTGGCGGAGTTTCCCTTCCCGGCCGCCAACGCCCGGATCATTGCCGCACTGCAAGCCTGGCTTGGCGGCCAGGGCATGCCAGGCGAGGCTGGTGGGGAGCTGCCATTGGCCTGATGACCCCCCAGCCCCAGGTGCTCTGTTTCGGGGAAGCGCTGGTGGATCGGCTCGGTCCCCCGGGCGGTGACCCGGCCACCGATCGGCCCGTCGACGACTGCCTCGGCGGCGCTCCAGCCAATGGGGCCTGTGCCCTGGCGCGGTTGGGAACGGGCTCGGCCCTGCTGGGTCGCCTCGGCAAGGATGCGATCGGAGCCGCCTTCCGCGAGCTGTTCCAGGCGCGGGGTGTGGACACCCGAGCCCTGCAGTGGGACCCCCTGCGGCCCTCTCGCACGGTGCTGGTGCGGCGCGACCGCACGGGGGATCGCAGCTTCGGCGGCTTCGCCGGTGATCGGGGAGATGGGTTCGCTGATCAGGCGGTGGAGGCCGCCGCCCTGGCAGCCCCCCTGCAGGAGCTGATCGCCACCGCCCGCTGGCTGCTGGTGGGCACCATTCCGCTGGCCTCCGAAGCCTCTGCGGCTGCCCTGCGCCTGGCCCTGGAGCGCGTCGCCGCCGCCGGGATTCCCCTGGCCCTCGATGTGAACTGGCGTCCCACCTTCTGGCCGATCTCCGCCGAGCAGGCCCTGGCCAGCCTCCAGCCCCTGCTGGCCGCTGCGGCCTTGATCAAGGTGTCGGCTGAAGAGGCCGACTGGATTGCCGGCAGCCGTGACCCCCAGCGGATCAGTGCCTCTCTGCCCCAGGCCCCGGCGGTGCTGATCACCGATGGCCCCGGCGCCCTGAGCTGGTGGCTGGGGGGGCAGGTCGGTCGCCTGGAGGCCTTCCAGGTGCCGGTGGTGGATACCACCGGTGCGGGCGATGCCTTCCTGGCAGGACTGCTGCACCGTCTCTGCCAGGAGCCGCAACTGCTGGCCTCCGCCAGCGCCGAGCGGGTGCTGGAGGCCATGCGCTTTGCCAGTGCCTGCGGCGCCCTGGCGTGCCAGGGTGCCGGGGCGATCGATCCCCAGCCCACCCAGGCTCAGGTGCTGGCGTTTTTGGCAGATAGTGGTTCTCAGAATGACGGCAGCATGGGAGGTTGTTGAAAAATGCAGTTGAGCGAACTGTCGATCTTTCACCCATCCGGCCAGCTAGTCCGTCCCAGTAATCCGTTCGGAAAAGACATTGCCAACGCTCAGCTTTACCGTGGTTTACTCAGCTATGGTGGCTATAAGCGAATTCATATTCTCAATCAACTGGGTCTGACTGATGAGCAACTGAGCCAGGGACTTGATCCATCTGGTGATTCCCAATGTGCCATCAGTGGGGGCTCATTGATGTCGACGGAAATTCCCGCCCGCTGTGGTGTGCTCTTAAGGGGGCAACCGTATCTGTCCGAGCTGGCCTGGATCCGCCGCCGCGCTAGCTCCGATTCTGCCTACAGTCTTGTAGGGCTGATCCACACCATTGCCCCACCGGCGATTCGGGAATCCATCGGCGCCGCCGCGATTGCTCCAGTGCATGAGTGGGATGCGTTGATCTGTACCTCCCCATCCGTGCATCAGTCCATGGTGCAAATGTTTGACAGTTGGAATGAGCACCTCTCGGAACGGCTTGGCGCA
Source organism: Synechococcus sp. RedBA-s (assembly GCF_024345495.1). GTDB lineage: Bacteria > Cyanobacteriota > Cyanobacteriia > PCC-6307 > Cyanobiaceae > Regnicoccus_A. The sequence continues at coordinate 4,433 of NZ_JAGQBF010000044.1, forward strand.
TGCCGCTCTCCCCGCCCCCAGCTGCCGATCATTCCCTTGGCTGTTGATGTTGAGGCGATTGCCGAAAATGCCTCAAACCTTCAGGCCCGCCAGCGCTTGCGGAGCAAGCACGCAATTGCGGAAGATGAATCGCTCGTGCTTTGGGTTGGCCGGCTTTCATTTTATGAAAAAGCCTTCCCTCAGTCCATGTTTCAGGCTCTGCAGGATGCTTCAGTTTCCTCAGGTCAACGTGTCCACTTTGGCCTATACGGATGGTTTCCTGGTGGAGAAGAAGACCGAAAGTATTACCTTGAGGCGGCGGCAGCCTGCGCCCCGGACGTGAATGTCATATTTTGGGATGGAAATGATAAAGATCTGCTCGCCGATTGCTGGGCTGCTGCAGACATTTTTTTATCGCTGGTCGATAACATTCAGGAAACATTCGGATTGACGCCAGTCGAAGCCATGGCTGCAGGCCTTCCCGTCGTCGCCAGTGACTGGGACGGCTATCGAGCCACAGTTCGAAATGGGCTGGATGGATTTCTGATCCCTACTCTGGCGGCCCCGGGCTCTCGACTCGGGGGTGTGATGGCAGATCTGCATGCCCTGGGCCTCGAGACGTATCAGGGGTATGTGGGGTCGGTGGCACAGCACACAGCCGTGCATGTTGGTCGGGCCGCCGAGGCCTTGCGTCTGTTGATTACTTCGCCCCAGATGCGGGCAGCCATGGGAGCCTCGGCGGCACGTCGAGCGCGGGAGTGTTTCAGCTGGCCCGTGGTGATCGCCCAGTACAAGGAGTTGTTCCAGGAGTTGGCAGCGCGTCGAGAGACAGCAGCCTTGAATCAGGCGCCTCGATCCAGGATTGCCGTCCACCCGCTCCGGGGAGAGCCGTTCGCTGACTTTGTTGGTTTTGCTACCCAGGTCCTGCGCCCCGGGAGCTCACTCAGGCTGCGAGGTGAGTCGCCTGACACTGGGTTTGAGCGTTTCAATCAGGTTGCCCTGAATCGGGCCTTTAGTCGCCTGCATGGAACACCCGAGGAAGCACGGCGAATCCTGGTGTTGGTGGGTGACAAGCCTGGGTTGAATCCTGCTGACCTTCTTCAGGCTTTCCCGCCGGCCAGGGCAGAATTCATCATTCTGACCATTGTCTGGCTGGCGAAACTGGGCTTGCTGGATTGGCTGGAATCCTCCCCAGGCCCACCATCGATTGTTCAGCAGTCCGGTGCCTGAACCAGGGCCCGGCGACCGTCAGCATCGATCTGGAGGTGCACCTGCCAGGCCGGAGTGGGGATGACGCCCAGCCGCTCCGGCCACTCCACCGCCAGCACCGCCTCCAGCTCCAGAGCCTCCTCGTCTTCCTGGGCGAACAGCTCGTCGGCTGCTTCGGGCTGCTCCAGCCGGTAGAGGTCGAGGTGCACCAGGTGGGTGCTGCGGCCGGCCAGCTGGCCGCTGTAGTGCTGGGCGAGGGCGAAGGTGGGGCTGGTGATCGGTTCACCGATGCCCAGGCCCTGGGCCAGGCCCTGCACCAGGCAGGTTTTGCCGGCACCGAGATCACCTTGCAACAGCAGCAGCCGCGGCCCCTCAGCCAGCAGCAGCGCCGCCAGTTCAGCCCCCAGCTGGCGGGTGGCCGCGGCGTCGATCAAGGACTGCTGCCAGCCCTGCCGACAGCTGTTGTGCTCACTCTTGCCCATGCCCTCACCTAGGCCCTCGCCCCTGCCCTGGCAGCGCCTGTAGATTCAGCTCCAGCGAGCCCGAAGCCTCGGCGTCTCTGCAGATATTTCAACCCATCGTCCTCCCTTGAGGGAGCGTCTTCAACCCATGGTGGTTTCCCCCCCCGCGGCCGTGGCCGACTCCACGCTCAGCAGTGCCCTGTCGGGCCTGCAGGTGACGTCGTCGTATGTGATCGCTGATCTCGGCCTGGCGGAGTTCGGCCGCAAGGAGATGGCCATCGCCGAAACCGAGATGCCCGGCCTGATGGCCCTGCGTCAGCAGTTCGGCAGCGAGCAGCCCCTCAAAGGCGCTCGCATCGCCGGCAGCCTGCACATGACAATCCAGACGGCTGTTCTGATCGAAACCCTGGTGGCCCTCGGCGCTGAGGTGCGCTGGGCTTCCTGCAACATCTTCTCCACCCAGGATCACGCCGCCGCCGCTATTGCCGCCTCGGGCATCCCTGTGTTCGCCTACAAGGGCGAAAACCTCGACGAATACTGGGCGTTCACCCACCGGATCATGGAGTGGGCCGACGGCGGCACCCCCAACATGATCCTTGACGACGGCGGCGATGCCACCGGCCTGGTGGTGCTGGGCACCAAGGCGGAGCAGGATCCCTCGGTGCTCGACAACCCAGGCAGTGAGGAGGAGATCGCCCTCTTCAACTCCATCCGCCAGCGCCTGGCGGCCCAGCCCGGGTTCTACTCACGCATCCACGCCCAGATCCAGGGCGTCACCGAGGAAACCACCACCGGCGTGGCCCGTTTGTACCAGATGCAGAAGAGCGGCGAGCTGCCCTTCCCGGCCATCAACGTCAACGATTCGGTCACCAAGAGCAAGTTCGATAACCTCTACGGCTGCCGTGAATCGCTGGTGGATTCGATCAAGCGCGCCACCGACGTGATGGTGGCCGGCAAGGTGGCCCTGGTGATGGGCTACGGCGATGTGGGCAAGGGTTCGGCCCAGTCGCTGCGCGGCCTGGGGGCCAGCGTGATGATCGCTGAAGTGGATCCGATCTGCGCTCTGCAGGCGGCCATGGAGGGCTACCGCGTGGTTCGCCTCGACGACGTGGTGGGCGATGTGGACATCTTCGTGACGGCCACCGGCAACTTCCGCGTCATCACCCACGATCACCTGCTCCGTATGCGCGATCAGGCGATCGTCTGCAACATCGGCCACTTCGACAACGAGATCGATGTGGCCTCCCTCAAGCAATACCCCTGGGACAACATCAAGCCCCAGGTGGATCACGTCCTGCTGCCCAGCGGCAACAGGATCATCCTGCTGGCCGAAGGCCGGCTGGTGAACCTGGGCTGCGCCACCGGTCACCCCAGCTTCGTGATGAGCAATTCCTTCACCAACCAGGTGCTGGCCCAGATCGAGCTGTTCAGCAAAGGCGACCAATACGGCAAGGAGGTCTACGTGTTGCCCAAGCACCTCGATGAGATGGTCGCCCGCCTCCACCTCGACAAGATCGGCGTTCGGCTTACCGAGCTCACCCCCGAGCAGGCCGACTACATCAACGTTCCTGTCGAGGGCCCCTACAAGTCGGACCACTACCGCTACTGAGTGGCTCGCCGTGCCGGTCGCCCCATGGAAGAGACTTGCGGCACCGCAGATGACCCCGGATGGCGATCGAACTGATCCAGAAGTTGCCTGAGCTGATCGGTGCGGCTGTGGAGGCCAATCCGATCGCCGGCTACGGGGCCATTTTCGGGGCCATGTTCCTGGAGAATCTCTTCCCCCCCATCCCCTCAGAGCTGATCATGCCTCTGGGGGGGTTTTATGTGCAGCAGGGTCAGCTGGGCCTTGTGCCCGTGGTGCTGGCGGGGCTGGCGGGGACGGTGTTGGGGGCTCTGCCCTGGTACGGCGTCGGCCGCCTGGTCAATGAGGAGCGGATCGAGCACTGGCTGGAGCGCCATGGCCGCTGGATCGGCATCGGCCCCCAGGAACTGCAGCGCAGCCGCTCCTGGTTCAGCCGCCATGGCACGGCCCTGGTGTTCTGGGGCCGGCTGGTGCCGGGTATCCGCACACTGATCTCCGTTCCCGCCGGCATCGAGATGATGCCGATGGTTCCGTTTCTGATCTGGACCACTGCCGGCAGCCTGATCTGGACCCTGCTGCTGACAGTGGCTGGCATGGCCCTCGGCGAGGGCTACGCCAACGTTGAAGTGTGGCTGCAGCCCGTGACCCAGGTGATCAAGGTGCTGTTGGTGCTCTCCGCGCTGGCCTTCGCGGCCTGGCTGGGGCTGCGCACCTGGAAGAAGCGCCAGGCCAGCCGCTGAGGCAGGCCTTCCGGCCCCGTGTCAGAAAGGCACTTCTTCGCTGCTGGGTTCGCCACCGCCGTAGGCACCGCCGCCGTAATCACCCTCGCTGCTGCCCTCGCCATAGGCCCCCTGCTCGGCGTCCCGCTTGGATCCCAGCAGCTCCAGCCGGTCCACCCGCACCACGGGCTTGCTGCGCTCCTCACCGGTGGCACGGTCCGTCCAGCGGTCGAGCTTGAAGGAGCCGATGATGCCCAGCAGCGAGCCCTTGCGGACGTAGTCGGCGGCCACCTGGGCCTGCTTGCCCCAGATCTCGAGGTTGAACCAGTCGGGTTCGTCGTCGCGGCTGCGGCGGTTCACGGCCAGCGTCAAGTTGGCCACCACGGTGCCGGATTCGAAGTAGCGCACTTCGGGGTCTCGGCCAGCACGGCCGACGAGGGTCACGGAATTCACACCCATGGGGGTCTCCAGAAAAGGGGGGGGATGGGGTCACTTGGACCCATGATGCGCCACGTCCTGCAGCGCTTCTCTCTGCTGGTTCCACCCTTGGGCCTGGATGTCCCACCCCGGGTCCAGCTGGGGGCATCCAAGGGGGTCCACCTATGATTCGCCACGCTTGATTGCTCACCAGTGTTCTTCCGTCGTTTCCAGCTCTCCCGTGACATCGGCATCGATCTGGGAACGGCCAACACCTTGATGTACGTGTCCGGCAAGGGGATCGTCCTGCAGGAACCGTCGGTGGTAGCGCTCGATCTGGAGAAGGGAGTACCCCTGGCGGTGGGCGACGAGGCCAAGCTGATGCTGGGCCGCACCCCCGGCAATATCCGCGCCGTTCGTCCCTTGCGCGACGGGGTGATCGCCGACTTCGATGCCGCCGAGATGATGATCAAGTCGTTCATCCAGAAGGGCAACGAAGGCCGCGGCATCGTGGCGCCACGACTGGTGATCGGCATCCCCAGCGGCGTCACCGGCGTAGAGCGCCGGGCGGTGCGGGAGGCCGGTCTTGCCGGTGCTCGCGAGGTGCATCTGATCGATGAGCCGGTGGCAGCAGCGATCGGCGCCGGTCTGCCTGTCACTGAACCCGTTGGCACCATGATTGTCGACATCGGCGGTGGCACCACCGAAGTGGCTGTTCTCAGCCTCGGCGGCACCGTGGTCAGTGAGTCGGTGCGGGTGGCGGGCGATGAGATCACAGAGGCCATCACGGTGTATCTCAAGAAGGTCCACAACCTGGTGGTGGGCGAGCGCACCGCTGAGGAAATCAAGATCAGGATCGGCTCCGCCTTCCCCGACGACGCCCACGACGAATCCTCGATGGATGTTCGCGGCCTGCACCTGCTCTCCGGTCTGCCCCGCACGATCAACGTTCGCGCCGGTGACATCCGCGAGGCGATGGCTGAACCGCTCAACGTGATCGTGGAAGCGGTGAAACGCACCCTGGAGCGCACCCCGCCCGAGCTGGCCGCCGACATCGTCGATCGCGGCATCATGCTCGCTGGTGGCGGCGCCCTGGTGCGCGGCATCAGTGAGCTGATCAGCCACGAGACCGGCATCCTCACCCACGTGGCCCAGGATCCACTGCTCTGCGTGGTCAATGGCTGCGGCCAGGTGCTGGAGGATTACAAGCGTCTGGAGCGGGTACTCGACACCCCTGACTTCTCCCGTCTCTCCGCCTGAGTCCGGTGCCGTTCGGACGCATCTCCCGCGTCCCCTGGCTGAGGCCGGTGGTCGGAGCCTGGCCCTGGGCCCTGGTGGCTGCTGTGTTGGTGGCGGTGCGCCTCAGCAAGGGGGCCCTGCTCAGCGATGCCTACGCCCTGCTCAGCCGGCCCTTCTGGCCCGGCAGCGCCCAGAAGGAGTGGTTGCAGGCGGCCCAGCAGCTGGATCAGCAGACCAGGCTGAGCCAACTGGAGCTCGACAACCGTCGCCTGCGCCGCCTGCTCGATCTGCAGCGGGCCAATCCCGGCAAGGTCACCGCGCCGGTGATCTCCCGTGAGCCGGGCGACTGGTGGCATCAGTTGGTGCTGGGGGCCGGCGGGCTCCAGGGCATCCGGGCGGGGGATTCGGTGATCGCCCCCGGAGGCCTGATCGGGCGGGTGGCCAGCGTCACCCCCAGCACCGCCCGGGTGGCCCTGCTCACTGACTCCGCCAGCAAGGTGGGTGTCTGGGTGGCGCGCACCCAGCGCCATGGCCTGCTCACCGGGGTGGGCAGCAGCAGGCCGGTGCTGCGCTTTCTCGAGAAGGATCCCCAGGTGCGCCCGGGTGATGTGGTGGTCACCTCCCCCGCCAGCACCCTGGTGCCGCCGGGGCTGAGCGTGGGGGTGATTCAGTCGGTGGATGAGAAGGCGGTGCCGGCCACGGTCGCGGTGGTGCAGCTCAGCGCTCCTGTGGCCTCGGTCGACTGGGTGCAGGTGCTCACCCGTCAGGGGCCCGCTCCGGCGGGATCCTGAGCGATGGCCAGCCTGCACCGCCGCCCCCTGTTTGTGGTCAGTGCCCTGGCGGTGCCGCTGCTCACCCTGGCGGCGCCCGGTCTGTTGCGCATCGGCGGGGTGCCCCCCAGCTGGGCGGTGCTTTGGTTGCTGCCTTGGGCGCTGGCGGATGGGCCCCTTTCCGGTGCCCTGGCGGGTCTGGCCCTGGGCCTGCTGCTCGACTCCCTGCACCTGGGCGGTGCCACCCAGATGCCGGCCCTGGCCCTGCTGGGCTGGTGGTGGGGACGGCTGCCGCGGCGGGGGCCGCCGATCGAGCGCAGCTTCAGCCTCGGCCTCCTGGCCATGCTCGGCAGCACCTTGCTGGGGCTGAGTGTGTTGCTGCAGCGCCAGGCGGGTGCTGACTGGTCGGTGCTGCTGACGGCGGCCAACCTGCACACCCTGCTGGCCCAGGTGCTGGTCACGGCCCTGCTGGCACCGATGATCTGTTCGTTGCTGCTGCTGCTCTGGCGACGGCACAGTGCCAGCGCTCGGGGGTGATGGGATGAGGAAACCGCTGCTGGATCGAGCCTTCAGTCCAGGTCGTCGCTGGAGCCGGCGTGAGCTGCTGGGCAGTGCCCTGCTGGCGCTGCTGGCCGGCTGCGGGGTGCGCCGATCCAGCGGACCGGAGCTGCAGTTCTGGACCCTGGATCTGTCCCCCAAGTTCAACGACTACCTGCGCGGGGTGATCGCCGCCTGGGAACAGGAGAATCCGGGCCTGAAGGTGCGCTGGACCGATGTGCCCTGGGGGTCGGTGGAGCGCAAGCTGCTGGCGGCGGTGTTCGCTCGCACGGCACCGGATGTGGTGAATCTGAACCCGCTCTTCTCGGCCAACCTCGCCAGCAAGGGAGGGCTGATGGATCTTGGCCCGATCCTCCCCCCGGAGGCGTCCGCCACTTACCTGCCCCTGATCTGGCAGGCCAGCCGCCAGGACGGCGGCCAGTTCGCCATTCCCTGGTATCTCACAGCGCGGATCTCCCTGAGCAACAGTGATCTGCTCACCCAGGCGGGCTACAGCCAGCCCCCGCGCCGCTGGGAGGAGGTGCCGGCCTTCGCGGAGGCGGTCAGGCGCCGCACCGGCAAGTACGCCCTGTTCGTCACGGCGGTGCCCGACGACTCGGCTGAGCTGCTGGAGTCGATGGTGCAGATGGGGGTGACCCTGCAGGACCAGCGCCAGCGGGCCGCCTTCAACAGTCCGGCCGGCCGCCGGGCCTTCGCCTTCTGGTCCGACCTCTACCGCCACGGTCTGCTGCCGCGGGAGGTGGTGAGTCAGGGCTATCGCCGGGCCGTGGAGCTCTATCAGAGCGGTGAACTGGCCCTGCTCTCCAGCGGAGCCGAGTTCCTGCGCAGCATTCAGACCAACGCCCCCGGCATTGCCGACGTCACCCGGCCCGGGCCACCGCTGACGGGTCCCGACGGGCTGGCGAACGTGGCGGTGATGAATCTGGCGGTTTCGCGCCAGAGCACCAAAGCGAAGCAGGCGCTCAGCTTTGCCCTGTACCTCACCAATGCCGCCAACCAGGCCCGCTTCGCCGAGGAGGCCAGGGTGCTGCCCTCGGCGCGCCAGGCCCTGGAGCGCATCGAGCAGGGCTTGCGCCAGCAGACGCCCGCCAATGCCCAGGAGCGGCTGGTGCGCCAGGCACGGCTGCAGTCGGTGGAGACCCTCGGCCAGGCGCGGGTGCTGGTGCCCGCCACCCCCGGAGTGAAGCGCCTGCAGGCGATCTTGTACCGCCAGCTGCAGCGGGCGATGCTGGGCCAGATCGAGAGCGATCAGGCGCTGGCGGAAGCAGAGCGTGAGTGGAACGTGTATGCCGAGGCCCGCTGGCCGTGACGGGCCGGGCCCCCAAAACCTCCTGAATAAATCATTAAGTCTTGGCTGAGTCCCTGCGGAGAGGCTGGATCGTGGTCTCTCTGTTACGGCCTCACAAGGTAGAGTTGCTTTTCTTCATGACTGGACTCCGATGCCCCTGGAAGCGGATCCCCAGCAGCAGCAGGGGGAGTCTTCTCCGGAGTCTTCAGCGGAAGCCCGAGCCACCGTGTTGGTGGTCGACGATGAAGCCACAGTGCGCCGCGTGCTGGTGATGCGCCTGCAGCTGGCCGGTTACCGGGTGGTCTGCGCCGAGGATGGCGAGCAGGCCCTGGCCCTCTTCCACGACGAGCAGCCCGACCTGGTGGTGCTCGATGTGATGCTGCCCAAGCTGGATGGCTTCGCCGTTTGCCGCAGGCTGCGGGCCGAGTCCTGCGTACCGATCATCTTTCTCTCGGCCCTTGATGCCATCGCCGAGCGGGTGGCCGGCCTCGATCTCGGTGCCGACGACTACCTGCCCAAGCCCTTCAGCCCCAAGGAGCTGGAAGCCCGCATCGCCACCATCCTGCGGCGGGTGGGCCGCGGCTCCGCCACCGCCGAACCCCGGGATGTGCCCGCCGGCCAGGGGGTGATGCGCGTGGGCGATCTGGTGGTCGACACCAACCGGCGTCAGGTCACCCGCGAGGGGGAGCGCATCGGTCTCACCTACACCGAATTCAGCCTGCTGGAGCTGCTCTTCCGCGACCCGGGCCGGGTGGTGCCGCGGGCCGAGATCCTCGAGCAGCTCTGGGGCTATCCCCCCCGCCGCGCCGCCGACCTGCGCGTGGTCGATGTCTATGTGGCCCGCCTGCGCGGCAAGCTCGAGCCCGATCCGCGCAACCCCGAGCTGATCCTGACGGTGCGGGGCACCGGCTACGCCTCCCAGCGGATGGCCGAAGCGGCCGTCGCGGCCACAGCCTGAGCCAGCGCCTGGGCCACGGCCTGAAACCCCCGGTCCTTCAGGATGGGAGTCCCGTCTGAAATCTGTCCCCTTGCCGGAGACGCGCTTCAACCGCCTGGAGCAGGCCCGCCTGGAGAAGGCTGAGGTCCTCAGGGGCCTGGGTCAGGGGCCCTACGGCCTGCGCTTCGACCCCAGCCACCGCCACGCCGATCTGCAGCGCTTGCATGCCGATCTGGCCAACGGCCAGGAGCGAGACGAGCAAGTGGCGGTGGCCGGGCGGGTGATGACCCGTCGGGTGATGGGCAAGCTGGCCTTCTTCACCCTGCTCGATGAGACCGGCCCGATCCAGCTGTTCATCGAGAAGGCCACCCTGGCGGCTGCCCTGCCGGATCAGCCCGAGGCCTTCACCCAGCTCACCACCCTGGTGGACAGTGGCGACTGGATCGGGGTGAGCGGAAGCCTGCGTCGCACCGACCGCGGCGAGCTCTCGGTGAAGGTGACCGACTGGCAGATGCTCAGCAAGGCCCTGCAGCCCCTCCCCGACAAGTGGCACGGCCTGGCGGATGTGGAGAAGCGCTACCGCCAGCGCTATCTCGATCTGGTGGTGTCCCCCGGCACCCGCGAAACCTTCAGGCGCCGGGCCCTGCTGGTGAGCGGCATCCGTCGCTGGCTCGATGAGCGCCAGTTTCTGGAGATCGAAACGCCGGTGCTCAACGCCGAAGCCGGTGGCGCCGATGCCCGGCCCTTCACCACCCACCACAACACCCTCGATCTGCCCCTGGTGCTGCGGATCGCCACCGAGCTGCACCTCAAGCGCCTGGTGGTGGGTGGCTTCGAGCGGGTCTATGAGCTGGGCCGTATCTTCCGCAATGAAGGGGTGAGCACCCGCCACAACCCCGAGTTCACCACCGTCGAGATCTATCAGGCCTACGCCGACTACACCGACATGATGGCTCTCACCGAGGAGCTGATCGCCTCGGTCTGCCAGCAGGTGTGCGGCACCACGACGATCGAGTATCAGGGCGCCGCCATCGACATGACGCCGCCCTGGCGGCGGGCCACCATGCATGAGCTGGTGGAGCAGGCCACGGGCCTGGATTTCAACGGCTTCAGCAGCCGCGAGCAGGCGGCCGCCGCCATGGCCGCCGCCGGCCTGGAGGTGCCTGAGTCGGCTGACTGCGTCGGTCGACTGCTCAACGAAGCCTTCGAGCAACGGGTCGAGGACACGCTGGTACAGCCCACCTTCGTGACCGATTACCCGGTGGAGATCTCCCCTCTCGCCCGCGCCCACCGCAGCAAGCCCGGACTGGTGGAGCGCTTCGAGCTGTTCATCGTGGGCCGCGAAACCGCCAATGCCTTCAGCGAACTGATCGATCCGATCGACCAGCGCCGGCGCCTGGAAGCCCAGCAGGAGCGCCGCGCAGCGGGCGATCTGGAGGCCCACGGGGTCGACGAAGACTTCCTCCATGCCCTTGAAGTGGGCATGCCCCCCACCGGTGGGCTGGGCATCGGCATCGACCGGCTGGCGATGCTGCTCACCGACAGCCCGAGCATCCGCGACGTGATCGCCTTCCCCCTGTTGCGGCCGGAAGGCGCTCCGCCGATGGCTGTACCGGCGCAATGAGATAATCAAAGCTACTTGGACTATCCCCCAGCCCATGAGCGGTGAGCGCGTCGGTTTCCGCTTCAAACACGCGGATGCGGTGGTCAAGCGCAATCCCCAGGGTCGCTCCCGCCGCGGTTGGGTGATGGAGCCCGTTGAGCAGACCACCAGCCGTGGCACCAAGATGCCGGCCTACCGCATCCGCTGGCGCGACAGCGAACGTCCTGAGATCGTGCTGCAACACATGCTGATTGCCGATCCCGATCCCACTCCTCCCCCCGAAGGAGTGAGCCTGGAGCCCCCCGCTCCGAAGAAGTAGGCCCCCTCAGCCC
>NZ_JAGQBF010000045.1 GCF_024345495.1 Synechococcus sp. RedBA-s
ACGCTCTGCCTGTGCGGCGGGCTCATCCGCCTCCTCACATCAGCCTTGACGGCCTCGCTGTATCCGCGCATTGGTCATGTCCTCAAGCCCCCGGATGGAAGGATCAAAGGGGTGACATCTTTCCTGAACCCGGGGGCAGCAGGCAGGCAGGAAGCCAAACGAACAGCCTTCAGCTACGCACCACTTCCTGACCGGGAATCACCAGGGGCCGCCGGTGTGGGAGGTTGCCGAAGTGCTCCCGGGCGACAGCCAGCATCTGCTCGTCGCTGAGGCCGCTGTCGTCAAGAGTCTCAACCCCCACTATCCGCTCCATCAGGTCGCGACGATGGGTTTCGAGGTAGTGCAGCAGCACCTGACGCATGTCGCTTTCCCCCGTACCGTGGCCGAGCAGCAGCAGGGCATCGGCGTCGGCTATCGCCTCGGTGATGCGAGCCAGGTAGTCAGTATCAATCGGAGCGCGCTGACCCGCCTGATCCCGGTCATGGCGGTGGGTGAGGTTCTGATCCGTTCCCCAGATCCCGTGCGGACGAAGCACCGCATGCTCCACCTCGTCTCCTTCGAGCCTGAACGCTTCAGTGCGGCGATGGTCTAGGTACAGAACGAGGCAGTGGGCTTGATCACCGCGGGGGGAGGGGGCGTCGACCTCAGGATGGGCGGGGGTGACACCGGCCTCCTGCAGGAAATGACGCACCCTCATCACCGCGTCCGCATCCAGGTCGGGTTGACGCAGACCGGAACCGATGTGGATCCAGGTTTCCTGGCCGGAGGGCATCCGGATCTTCAGGCGGCGGTCATCAAGTTCGCTCAACTCCGCGCCAAGGGAGCGGAACAACGCCTCTACCCGTGAAGCGCGCACGCCATGCTGCAGAGGATGGGCAAACAGGGCCTGCAGAGTCCTGCTGTGGTGTCGTTTCATGGCAAGGATCGGCGGCTGATTCGACCCTATCGAGGCGGATCCTCTCTGGAAGGCTCGTCGTAACTATCGAAGACGGAGTCTGCTGAAAAGAGTGGCGTCCCCTCAGTTGGTCTAAATTCCCAGGAGCAGCACCGGCTAGGCCGGTGCTGCTCCTCAGACGCTTGTCGTTGCAAGGGGTGGGCAGGCCCGTTTCCCTGGTTTGAGCACTACCTCAACCAGACGAACCATGCCCAAGACGAATTCTGGCGCCTCAGCCCTGGCGCCGCTACTGGATGGCAGCACTGCAGGGGAACTGATCCCGGAGCTGGTGCGCCACGGCCTGCAGCGACTGATCGAACTGGAGGTCGCTGCGGTGCTCGGCGCCGACCGCCATGAGCGCACTGATGAGCGCCTCGGCTAACGCAATGGCTGCCGGCCGCGCACCCTGGCCAGTCAGGCCGGTGACATCGACCTGCTGATCCCCAAACTGCACACCGGGGGCTTTCTTCCCTCGATCCTTGAGCCGCGCCGCCGCGTCGATCAGACCCTCTATGGCGTGGTGATGGAGGCCTACATCGGCGGCATCTCCACCCGCAAGGTCATTTCCCTGGTAGCCGCTCTGGGCGTACAGAGCGGCATCTCTAAATCCCAGGTGAGCCGCATCTGCCAGGAGTTCGACCAGCAGGTGCAGGCCTTCTTGAATCGGCCGCTACAGGAGTCCGGCTACGCCTACATCTTTCTCGATGCCACCTACCTCCACGGCCGGCTGGGCAAGGCCCTGCAGGTCTGCTCCAGGGCTGCTGTGATCGCCATGGGCGTGGACGCCGATGGGCGCCGTGAGCTGCTCGGCCTGCAGGTGGGCGAGCGCGAAAGTGAGGGCTTCTGGAAGGCCTTCATTGGCTCGCTCATAGCCACAGGCTTCTGCGAAGCAGTAGAGCGCGGCCTCACTGGCGTCAAGCTGGTGATCAGTGATGCCCACGTGGGCCTCACCAAGGCCATACGGCGCATGTTCCAGGGCTGTTGCTGGCAGCGCTGCAGGGTCCATTTCGCTCGCAACCTGCTGCAGCGGGTGCCCAAGGCTCATCAAGGCATGGTGACCGCAGCCCTGCGCTCGGTGTTCAGCCAGGAGGAGGCTGTTGGCCTGGTGGGAGCGCTGGGATGACCTGGCCGCTTCATTGGCCGAGCGTTTTCCCAGGGCCGCAGAGCTGATGCTCGAGGCCAAGGAGGACGTGCTGGCATTCCGCCACTTCCCAAAGCAGCACTGGAAAAAGGTCTGGAGCACCAACCTGCTCGACCGCGTCAATGAGGAGGTCAAACGCCGCACCCGCGTGGTCGGCATCTTCCCCAACGACGCCGCGATCACCCGACTGGTGGGGGCGGTATTGCTGGAGCAGGACGAGCACTGGCAGCTCGAGGGCCGGCGCATGTTCTCGGCCGAGAGCATGGTCGCCATCCACTCGCTGGAGGAGCTGCCTGTGCAGCCATCCCTCCAGGAAGCAGCGGCCTGAGCACAAGACGTCATAACCAAGATTGCAGGCGTAGCCCACAACCGATCGGCAATCCAGGCGAAAGACTTGACAATTCAATCGTCTGGATTCATCGTGAAACAACGAAGTGGATATGCACCTCGCGAGGACAGCCCGTCATTCATCCCTGTTCACCCTCAGATCAGGGTAATCGGGCCTCGGGATTTACACCACGCGAAGGGACGCTGCCTCAGCAGATGGGGCCATGGGCTCCACACAGAATCTGGCAAGAGTGGTGCTGCTAGGATAGCTTTGCGAGGCGTTACCTGTTTCCGAATCCGGAACATTTGGGCGTCAGTCCATCATAGTACTCCTCAGCCATGGCCCTCCAGAGCAAGCCTCCTGCAAGTTTGCCTTCGGACGATGATATCTATGCGTCATCGGATCTATCCAGCGGCCTACCAAAGCTCCGTTTTCCAGCCAGGGAGCGCGACCCAAGAACCATTTTCGCAGCGGTAAGAGATGAACTGATGCTGGACGGGAATTCACGTCAGAATCTTGCCACCTTCTGCCAGACATGGGTGGAGAAAGAAGTCCACGATCTGATGGATCTTTGCGTCGACAAAAACATCGAAGACAAGGACGAATATCCCCAGACTGCCGAGCTTGAAGCCCGCTGCACCCACATGCTGGCCGACCTTTGGCATGCTCCATCGATCGAGACGTCCATCGGCACCTCCACCGTCGGCTCCAGCGAGGCCGCGATGCTGGGTGGCTTGGCAATGAAACGCCGCTGGGAGACGGCCAGGAAAAAGGCCGGTCGATCCACCGACAAGCCCAATCTGGTCACGGGCCCCGTGCAGATCTGCTGGCACAAGTTCACCCGTTATTGGGACATCGAACATCGGGAGATTCCGATGGAGCAGGATCGGCTGATCATGACGCCCGAAGTCGCTCTTCAGTACTGCGATGAAAACACCATCGGCGTGGTACCCACGCTGGGGGTGACCTTCACGGGGCAATACGAGCCGGTGCAGCAACTCTCTGACGCCCTTGATGCCTATGAGAAATCCACCGGTATCGATATCCCCATCCACGTGGACGGCGCCAGCGGCGGTTTCCTGGCCCCCTTCTGCGCCCCGCATCTGGTCTGGGATTTCCGCTTGCCGCGGGTCAAGTCGATCAATGCGTCCGGGCACAAGTTCGGACTCGCTCCCCTGGGGGTTGGCTGGGTGCTCTGGCGTGAGAGCAGCGATCTGCCGGAGGAGATGGTGTTCTGGGTGAACTATCTGGGCGGAAACATGCGCGACATCACCCTGAACTTCTCGCGCCCGGGTGGTCAAGTCGTGTGTCAGTATTTCAATTTTCTACGCCTGGGGGCGGAAGGTTATCGAAAGGTGCATTCCGTCTGCTACGCCACGGCCCAGTATCTGGCCAGCGAAATCAGCAAACTGGGTCCGTTCGAGATCATCTATGGAGGTGATCCGAAGGTTGGCATTCCAGCCCTCTGCTGGACGATGAAAGAGGGTAGCGATGCCAACTTCAATCTCTTCTCCCTGGCCGATCGTCTGCGGGTTCGGGGCTGGCAGGTTCCCGCCTACACCCTGCCTGCCCACTGCCAAAATATTTCTGTGCAGAGAATTCTGGTGCGCCATGGCGTCAGCCGTGATCTGGCTGAACTGTTGCTCGAAGACATCCGCCAGGCTCTGGCCTATTTCGATCGCCACCCTGACCATGCCGTGCTCACCAGTTCAGAGGCCAGCGGCTTCCATCACTGAGGCAGCCCACCATGTCGGGGGCCAGCACAACGCGACTCATCGAATTGAGCCGACCCTGGGGGTTCATCACCCGCAGGGTGTACCAACGCGCCCACCATGGTCTGGTCCTGTGGCGATCCCGCCACCATCGCAAGGGACTCCCCTTAAGGCAGCCCGCGTCGCTTCTCAAGGTGGAGATCGATCTGCTGCGTTGCCTCTGGCAGCCGCAGCAGTTGAACTGGTGGATTGGGAGCATTTTTGCGCTCGGTTCCCTGCTGTTTTTGATCGGTAGCTGGCTGAGCCTGGATCCAATGCTGGTCAAGCATCTCTCCATGAGCAACACCGCCGTCAACAGGGTGTTCTTTCTTGGCTCCATTCCTTTCACCACGGCGGCTTATCTGCAACTATTCCAGGCCGCCAATGCCGGTCCGCCCCTATCAGGCACCGATACGAGCCGAAAGAGAATCCACTGGTTCGGCTGGGAGCCCCAAGAGATCGGTTGGCTGAGCTGTGCCCTTCAGTTTCCCGGCACGATTCTGTTCAACGTCAACACCCTCAATGACCTCAATGCCAATCTGAACTGGATCGGCCAGGATGGTCTGGTTTGGATTCCCAACCTGCTGGGCTCGATTCTGTTTCTGTCGAGCGGGTATCTGGCCTTCATCGAAACCTGTCACTCCCACTGGACATGGAACCCAGGCAGCCTGTCGTGGTGGGTTACGTTCTCCAACCTGCTGGGATGTGTCGGATTCATGGGGGCCGCTCTCACAAGCCCGGTGCTGCCAGGCGGACTGGGGCCCATCTTGCCGACAACTTCGTTGATCTTCACGCTTTTGGGTGCCGTGGGTTTCCTGATTGGCTCGCTGCTCATGCTTCCGGAAGCGGTGACTCCCTCCTGAAATTGAAGCCGCTGCCCCATTGCAATCAGCTGGCTGAGGATCATGCCCATTACTGGCACTGGCTGGAGTCGGGGCACTACGCCAGTCGGCCCCCCGGGGAGGTGCATGGCCCCTTCCGGAGCGAGGAAGGTTGCCTGGTGCTGGACATCTCCTTCCCCCAACGCTGCGTGGGAACCAGAAGCCAGCCCCGCGAACAATGATTCCGACCGGGGCCTCTTGGCAGAACCGTCATGCCCAGCGGCAGCAAGCAAGGCCGTTTCACTTGCCGGTGCCCGTGGCGGACGATGGAATGCCCTGGCGACACCTCCGCAGCCTTCAGCCGGCGAGAGCCTGGCCCAGAGGCCGCATCTGCTAAGGCAACTCCGGATAGATCAGATCCGCCGCCTGCCTCGCTTCGCTGAGCACCTGAAAGAGGACCTTGGGCGATTCCTTGAGCAGCTTGATCCAGTGGCCGAGATAGGCGGCATGGCTCTCGATTTCGCTGCCGATCTCCAGCCGATTGCCCAGCGACACCGCCCCTAATTCGGCGACGAGCTCCTCGCGGGCATAGCGGGCCATCCCGAAGGCACCACCCAGATCCCGCTTCAGGCGGGATTCGTGGCCGGTGGAGTGGATCTGCTCATGGGCCCAGGTGGCGCAGAACGCAGCAGGTGAGTGGAAGCTGGCGCGATCGGGCAGCTGGAGCCCCCTCTGCCAGGAAAGTTGACGCCTCTCCATTCCGACCATTTCAACCACCAGGGGGCCTGATGGAACCGACCGATGCGTCCTTACAGCGAGGCCGTCAAGGCTGATGTTCGCCGGCGGATGGGGCCTCCCCACCGCCAGAGCTGCACTGAGATCGCCCAGGAGCTGGGCATTCACGTGATCACCCTCTACAAGTGGCGCAAGGCTTGGCGGCTGCAGGGGGAGGTGGTGCCAGCCACCCAGAAGGATCCAGAGGGTTGGGGCCCCGCCGACAAGTTCACGGTGGTGCTGGAGAGCGCCGGTCTAAATGCCACCGAACTGGGCGGTTACTGCCGCGAACGGGGCCTGTTCCCCGAGCAGGTGGACCGCTGGCGGCAGGCCGCCCAGGATTCCAACGCACAGCCGCTGCTGACCATGGCCGACCAGAAGGACCTCCAGAAGCGGCACCAGGCCGATCAGCGGGAGATCAAGCGCCTGCAGCAGGAACTGCGCCGCAAGGACAAGGCCCTGGCGGAGGCGGCGGCTCTGTTGATGGCGTCAAAAAAGATCCAGGCCTACTGGGGAGAGGGCGGGGACGACTGACCTCCTCAGTGGATCGCCGGAGGGCTCTGGAGATCCTCGATGCCGGCATGGCGGCTGGTGCACGGTCTTGTGAACTGGCCACTCTGCTGGGCGTGGGGCTGAGCACCCTGCAGCGCTGGCGGCGTCAGTTCGCAGGTGATGCGGACGGCAGCGATGGCCGTAAAGGCAGCCACCGTCTGATTTCTCACCGCCTGAGCGAGGAGGAGCGCCAGCGGATCCTGCTCACCTGCAACCAGAGCGAATTCGCAGCACTGCCGCCGGGGCAGATCGTGCCGGCCCTGGCCGATCGGGGCGTCTACATCGGCTCAGAGCGCAGCTTCTATCGGGTGCTGCATGCCCACGGCCAGGCTCACCACCGCGGACGGGCCCGGCCACCGCAGGAGCCCCGCCCGGTGCCACGGCTGCAGGCCAGGGGAGCGAATCAGCTCTGGAGCTGGGACATCACCTATCTGCCCACAAGCGTGCGTGGCGTGTGGCTGTACCTCTACCTGGTTGTCGACGTCTGGAGCCGCAAGGTGGTGGCCTGGGATGTTGCCGATCGGGAAGACGCACAGATCGCCGCTGATCTTGTCAGTCGGGCCTGTCTGCGGGAGCGGATCAGCAAGGGCCGCCGCCAGCGCCTGATCCTCCATGCCGACAACGGCAACGCCATGCGGGCCGCCACGCTGGAGAGCCGGCTGGAGGAGCTGGGTGTGCTCAGGTCCTTCTCTAGGCCGAGGGTCAGCAACGACAACCCCTACTCGGAATCCCTGTTCCGTACGGTCAAATACCGGCCGGACTACCCCCGGCGGCCATTCCAGAGCGTGGAAGAGGCCTGCTCCTGGGTGGTGGCGTTCGTGGACTGGTACAACCACCAGCACCGCCACAGCGGCATCCGGTTCGTCACACCCGATCAGCGCCACAGCGGCCAGGCCGTTGAAATTTGTTGCCAACGATCTCAGGTCTATGACCTGGCTCGTCAACAGCATCCTCGCCGCTGGCGTCGAGCCACCCGCTGTTGGCGTCAGCCGGAGGTGGTCTGGATCAATCCACCACCTCCGGAAAACAACGTCAATCCGACTACGTTGGTGATGGCCGCCTGATCAGCGGCAGCGGCGTCATCTTTCCTGGCAGTCACCGGCCCAGTATCACAAGTGCGACGCCTTGCCCCGGAGTGAGGTCTTCATCTACCAGTCACCGGCGAAGTGTCAAGCCGCCCTGGAGACTATGCAGGCCAACGGCCCCTGAACCATGGTTGTCGTCAGTGAGCGGGCTCCCTGCATAAGCCCTTGCCTGCCCCTGAGTGGCAGGCAAGGGCAGGGGGTGTCGTAGATGTGAGCTGGTGGGGGCCTGTCCACTCGAGGGGCTTGTTATCCATTCCTTGATGCCGAGGAACTTCTTTGCAGTGCTTTATGAACAAGCGTTTTCAGATTCTTATCCTCTGGTGTTGAATAGACTGATACAAGAGACTGGCCATAAACAGGCTCTTGATTAGGTATCAAGCTCCGCATGCACCGCTTCGTATCAATCGAGCAGGGGCGGAAGCTCGCTCCAGCCTTGGTGCTGGAGGCCACCGAGATCTCCAGCGGCGCTTCCTACCTAATCAGGAAAAGGCTTACTCCCGTCTCGGCAGGCTAGTTTGCCCGAACACGGCATCGCACGGCCTCCATGGGAAACCCCTCAGGCCCGATAGACTTGGAGTGCCACTTCAAACCGCGCTACGCTGTCCTTCAACCCACCCGGACGATTGCGCGCCAGCCAGAGCTGTTCATGTACCGTGATGATCTCTTGCAGTTCCAAGTCCAATTCCGGTCCACGCCTCTCGCCCGTTCCCAGCATGAATTGAGCCAGACGGACCGCGTGGCGCAGCAGTTGCGCCGTCTGGTCAAGCTCTCTCCGGATCAAATCGGCCTCCGGGCCTGACATTTCCGCGCTCGCTAGCAACTGCCCGGCAGCGTCAATCGCCTCCATTGTCCGGCTCAACACCTCGGGCTGAAGCAGCGCCGCGTATTCACGCACCCGGGTTTGTGTCTGCTGTATGAGTTGCCACAGTACCGACGCGTTGTCCGGCTCAAAGCCGATCGCCCGATACACATTGCCCAGGGCATACAGGGCCTCCCCGGCCCGGCCCGTAACATCGTGCAGGGCATGGATCCCCACGGCGCGCGCCAGGTCCAGGCTGCGATTCGCCTCAAACGCCCACGCATAGGCGGCCCCGGCCGCATATCCCAGGTAACTGACCGGCAACACCTGCCAATGGCCGCCGTCCCCCCAATCAGCGATGAGATAGCCCACCGCCCCATGCTTCAGCCCATTCTCGGCGGCGCTGCGGAGGTTCCCCAGGGCGTTGTCGGTGCGGCCCGCGATGGAACACCAGGACGAGGTGCCCGGGCAAACATAGAAGGGGATACCGGCGGCCGCAAACTGGGCGCCGTGCGCATCGAACGGATGGTTGGCTTCGTAGCCCCACTCCAGCGCGATGAGGTCGCGCGGCAGGTCGGGAATAAGCTCAGGATGGTTGATAATACTTTCGCCCCAGAATTGTAGCCGCCTCCCGCGCGCCCGGACGTCGCGATAGAGGCTGAGCACAAAGTCCAGGTAGACGCGGCCCTGGCCGCGCTGCGCGCACTCGCTCTGGCTGCGCCCCAGCCCAACATCCACGGCCTCATCACAGCCGATATTGAACAGCCGGCTGGAAAAGTGCGGCAACAGCTCGTCATACAGCCCGGTCACCAAGGCCAGGCTGCCAGGATCCAGCGGGCACAGGCTGAAGCCCCCGGCGGGTATGCGGGGTGAGTTGGGCCACCAGGGCGTTGCAATCTCATCCAGGGTTTCGGCCAAGGCCTGGTAGCGAGGGTGCTTGAGCCAGCGCGTCATGTGCCCGAACGAATTCTGGTTAGGCACAAGTTCAACGTGCCGCTCGCGGCAAAAGGCGTCCAGCTCAAGAATCTCCTGTCCGGTGAAGGGGGAGGCCTCAGCCCAAACCTCCGGATGCCGGCGATAGGCAAAGGTATGCTCGGTATACAGCTGGAACTGGTTGATCTTCCATCCTGCCAGCCGATCTACCAACGCGCAGACCGTTTCCAGCGTGGGCACTTTGTCGCGGCTGATATCGAGCATGACACCGCGGGCCGGGAAATCAGGCCAGTCGGAAATGCGGAGGCACGGCAACTGCCGCCCGGCCTGTTCCAGAATTTGCGTCAGCGTGCAGAGCCCATAAAACCCTCCGGCTTCATCCGCGCCGGAGAGGTAAATCCCCGCGGGCGTAATCGCCAACTCGTAGGCTTCCGCGTGCCGGGCATGTGTCGCCAGCCGCACCTCTAACCCAATCTGGTCCGGCGCAGCCCCACTCGCCGTGATCTCCCAATTCAGGCCAAGCAACGCTTGCAGCCGCTTCTGCCAGCGCGCCACCGCCCCGCGCCAGGCTGCCGGGTTGGGTACATCCAACCAGATTAGGCGCTGGTCCGCCAGGGGATACACCCCCTCCGTCCAGATGAGTTGCCGGGGAGCTGGCAGTAGGCACAAGGAATCTGTCATGATATCAATCTCCTTTTGAATAATTGGGCCCCAAGGTAATGCTCAGATTTCATCCCTTTGATCATCGTCGTGGTTCAAGTCTCCTTGTTGCTCGCCTTACGATTGAATTGGCATTTGACCCAAGATTCAATGCAGCCGCGCCTAACGCATATTAGATGGTTGCCGCAAACCACGGTCAGACTGTCCCAGCTTTCCGTGAACCACGCTGGGGCATCTGGGTAGGTTCCCGCAAAACCATTGCAGTGCAGTGCTTTTAGCTTATGGACCTCCAATTATAGGCGAGGTTCACAGGTCCGATATCCACATGTTCGATGTGATAAACAACCTATTCTGGATACCTGGGCCAGCCTTGAGCAGGATTGAAGGCCAAGACAAGCAAGCTGGCCAATCAGATTCTTCGAACGCTGAATGGACGGCTCCGGCAACTACTCCGAGTTACTCTCTCCGGTAAGCATAAAACCTGCTTGCCGGTAAGGGCAATAACTTCAGATGGATTGTAGGGACTGGGGCCTCGATTGTTGCAACCTTGGGAAACGCGGATAATATGCGGACCCTATATCCAACTGTTCATTGGGATACACAAGTGGCCACGTGGGGCGCTCCCCTCTGCTGGGCGAACCATACCAAATGCCTCATCGGGAAAGCTTGTAGATCCTTCAAACACTACTTTGACGGATCTGCTCTCCCACCCTAAAATGCTGCCCATTCCTCAACATGTCCGAATCTTATCATTTCGCACTAATCTACTATCAAAAAAGATATCCAGAAATCAAATTCTTCAAAGATCTATAAATCTGTGGCCGCCCTATCGGTGACTTTCAGGGAAGGTGACACTCCTTGGTAGCCACTCAGGCAACCCGAATTAATTGTAGCGTCAGGAGAAGTCAATCGGGGCGACAGGATTCGAACCTGCGACCTAGTGCTCCCAAAGCGGAAGCACAGGGGGCCTCTGGAGTGGAATCTCGCGTCAGAACTGGCTTCCTGACTAGGGATGAACAGGCCTGAGCAGGCAGACATCTTAGTTTTTGTGCACGGGATGTGCACAGTTGGATGCCTCGGATCGGGAGCGGTGAGAGCTGGGAGTCGGGCCTGAGGGCCACAGTGCGTTCGTCGACCGCGATGGGCTGGGCGGTGCGCAACAGCCGCGGCTCAGCGCGGTTGCTTGTGCGCCGCGAAGGCCTGCCGATGGAAACCGTTGGTCTGCCGTTTGACTGGGGACGGCAGCAGGTCGGCGCGATCGTGGCCCGCGTCCGCAACATCTACGTGCTCACCCTGCAGGGCCACAATTTGCAGCAGGCGGCGGCCATCGCTGATGGCAATGCGCCGCAGCGGCAGACCAGCTGGGCCGAGGCCCTGACGAACTTCCGACGCCAGAAGCTTGATCACGGCGCCGCGATCAAGCCGAGCACCTGGGCCAAGATCTACGAGCCGGTGCTGACGATGGCCACCGCGCTGCTAGATGGCCAGCGCGGTCCGAGAAACCCGGCGGATCTCCTCGATGCCTGCCTGCGGGACTGGCCGCCGGGCAGCCGCACGCGGCAGATCCGGGCGCAGTCGTTGGCCCAGTTCCTGCGGCACTGCGTCGAGCGTGAGCACTTCCCCGAGGGCTGGCGGCCACCGGCCGACCTGCGGCCCCACATCGGCGTTTCGGCTGCTGAGGTGGCCCCCGGCCACCGCAAGGGCAACGCCTTCACGGATCTGGAGATCCTGGCGCTGATCGATTCCCTTCCCAGCGATCCCCCGGGTCTGCGCTGGGCGGATGCTCTGCGGTTGATGGCAGAGCTGGGTCTGCGGCCGATCGAGCTGCAACACCTGGCGGTGCGGATTGAGCCGCGCAGCGGTCGGCCGTTGTGGTGGTGCAGCTACCGCAAGCGGAGCGGGGGCGGCATGACGGCGCCGCGCTGGATCCGGCCGCTGCCGCTGACGGATTGGGACGGGCGCCGCCAGCAGTGGAACCTGCTGGAGCGTTGGCAGGCGGGGCTGATCGAGTTGCCGCCGCTGGGCAATGGACCTGGGGCGTCGGATGCGATCGGCACCTACCTGGGTCGGCAGCAGGGCTGGCAATCGCTCCGGGCGCGGCTGGAGGCCCGGGGTGAGCGAGCGGTGCCCTACAGCTTCCGGCACAGCTACAGCCTGCGTGGTCACCAGCTGGGGATCGACGCGGGCAGCGTGGCGCTGAACATGGGCCACAGCTACGAAGTGCACTGTCGCAGCTACCCCTGGGCGTCGGACTCGGGTGCTGCGGTTGCCTACGAGCGAGCACTGGCGATCAAGGCGCCGCTAGGTTCAGTGCCCAGCACCTGACGCTCATGATGCACTGCCTCGATCTCCTGGGGCAGCAGTCCGAGACGAGCCATTGAGTTCCGGGACGCGTGAACGGAGCAGAGTAGAAAAGAACCGAGCCAGCATCAATCTGCTCTTCTGTTGCCTAGACAAGAAAGTGTAATCTGATGGGTTTTGATGTAAAGCATAAGGCCACTGATCATTCCCATACTGCAGGTTGGAATGTCCAGAAAACCCTTGCCACCTCAGATCATCTCCACATCAATGCGGGCATTGCACCGCCAACGCTTGCAGCGTCGCTGACAACTGGCCGCCAGGCGATGGCCCAGAGGCAAGACGGTCTTCCAGCGGCGAAGCAGACCCCTTCTGACTCAGTAGCTGCCCAGCCACCTTCTGTGCCAGAGCTCCAGATGACCCTGGTCGAAGAACGGGCTGTGTTGACGCATGAGGCCGATCAGCTCAGCATGGAGCCGGGCGTAAGGAACCACTGGGTGGTGGTTTGGTCTGACAACCCCAACGTCTCATGGCTCACAGCCGACCCAGTGACTTGAGCCCCATGCTGTTGCAGGGCTTCTCGGACTTGTGCCGGTCAGTCAGGCAAAAGGCAGCCAACTGGAAGAAAGTCGTCCCCGAATGTTTCGGCACGCGGAGACGACTCCACAGATTCGACAGGATGTTTTGCTCAGCTCATACCAGAAGCTGTGACTGTTGCTGAAGCAATCATGAGTTTGTCTTTGGCAATCTGGTTGGCAATCTGCGCACCCAGCCAGACTCCGCCAGTCTTGCCAAGCCTCTTGGGATTGGGAGGGATGCCGAACTCATCCCCAGTATTGGCAGAATCTCGTGTGGTGATTCCATCGAACTCCCAGTGCACTCCTAGATAAACACGGCTGACTGAGTTGTCGACTATCGCCTTCCAGAGACTCTCGTAGCTAAGGGTCACTAATTCACGCGGCCGCATCGTGCGTGGATCGCGGTTGCGACCGTCGAATTCGTCAGAAATAAACTCGAACCGCACGTTATCTACGCCTTCTGCGTTAAAGGATGCCAGGCCTTTCTCTACAAGAAAAAGCCGAAGAAGCTGAAAGGCTGCGCATCCGAATGTGGCATGTCCCGAAGGATAAGCGGGAAAGTTTGGTGTGAATCCCGCTCCGGTACTGTTGGTATTTGGCCTACCTAATGGTAGCCAATTGGGATCTGCAACGCCATTACCGGGGACTGCATTTCTAATGCCAACGACGGGGCGCCACATCATATGAGAAAGTGCGTACTTGTAAAACCAGGCTTCGATACCTGCGTCGGCCATGGCGACTGCAACGGCAGCAATAATCTTCACTTCGTCATCGTTGCTCAGCTGGCCCGGGCTCTGAGCATCAAGAGCATCAAGAATCCTCAGAACCACCTGTAGGTAAAGGCGCGGTGGCGTACCAAGTTCCTGAGGACCGTCGTATCCCCAGGCGATACCGATTACTTCTTCTTCCAAGGTACGAACTCCGGAAACCCCAAGCGACCGGTTGATATCTCCCTTAAGAGCTACCTTGGCAAAGTCTTGTTGGTAGTGCGATGTAGGATTCACCGTGTTGCTATCGACGCGGCCTGGAGGTGGTGGGAAGTCTCCAGCTGGTACGGCTACTGTTGCAAGACGGTTTGATTGGCCCCAGATTCCCCCGGCGAATCCCTGACCAGGCTCAAAGACCGGAAGCGCGTGGGCGTATGGAACCGGAGGGTTCGGGGGAATGTATTGCCCTGCTGCGGCGTTCGCAGGATCACTGATACCGATTTGATGCACGGCTGTTCCAAAGGCTCGACCAACTGTTTCAAACGAACCCGCTGCGTTTCCGACTTGAAAATAATCGAGCCAATTCAGCCACGCTGGTTCGATCATCGAACTCTGGTTGGGATAACGCAATCGCAGCACCTGATGACAGGCAGCTGCAGCCGCCAGATCGACATCCGAGGCTGGCAGGGCCATTAGACCAGGAGTGGCCGCGAGGTTCAGCAGTGTTGTACCGCCACTACGAAGCTCCTTCAGGTCATGAAGTGCAGCCAAAGCTAGTCCTAGGGCACGGGCAGTGAGGAACGGACCCCTCTGATCGCCAGGACTGAGCCCAACGGTGTGATCTCTACGAACACATTCCAGACACATATCGACCCAAAAACGGTCGCGCATTCCACCAGCAGCCATGTTCAGTGCCTCTAGTTGTGATTTGCCTTTGCTGAATCATTTGAGGGCATCTATAAAAGTTTCGGCTCTTACAGTAATCATGACGCACGAGCCCTTGCTCTGTCAGGCTTTTTGCGTGGATGAGCTCGGCAAGGAGGCCGATTTCTCTAGGTGCCCTTGAGACCTTCGTTGTCTCTGTTACAACAATATCAAGAGATTTTCATTTCAAACAACCGCACACAAAACGAAACTATTGCCGCCTCGCTTGCTCTCGCTTTCTTAACCAACCGCAGCGACACCAGTGCTGGCTTGATCGAATCACGGCTGGTGGTAGTAGTTCTGACATCACCTGGTTGCAAAGGCCTAGGTAGTCGAGTACTGGCGAATTGGCGTTCGGTAACTTGCGCCGTCATTACATGCCGGACTTGTAGATATCGGTGCTGCGCCAGCGCTTGAGGGTGCAGTAGCTGCTGCCGAAGGAGCGGGGAGCGTCGTGTGTCATCCGACTGCAGAAGTGCGCCACGTCCGACACTGCGGCAGCCAGAGTTCGTCCTCGACCGGGGGTAGCAGGGCCATCCCTGCCAACCCAGTTCGAGGAGCGCAACAGAATGACGACCTGAGTGAAAGGGCATTTCCTACGCATGGCCTCAACCCCCTCCGATTCAGGCGGCCCGCATGGCATCCGCCGCCGCGAGCTGCTGCTGGGCACCCTGAGGTGGACTGGCTTTTCTGGACAGGCCCCATCGTTAACCTCTGAGGCGGGGTACCGCCCCTGAAAGGGGCTCCCACCCATGAGTAAACGCCGCACACACAGCCCCGAGTTCAAGGCCAGGGTCGCCATGGAGGCGAT
>NZ_JAGQBF010000046.1 GCF_024345495.1 Synechococcus sp. RedBA-s
ACGCTCTGCCTGTGCGGCGGGCTCATCCGCCTCCTCACATCAGCCTTGACGGCCTCGCTGTATCCGCGCATTGGTCATGTCCTCAAGCCCCCGGATGGAAGGATCAAAGGGGTGACATCTTTCCTGAACCCGGGGGCAGGCCCACTGCCAAGCCACAGTTGATCAGCAAAAATTCCAGCTGAGGTTTCATCAAAGTGACTTTGGCATCATGAGTATTGTGTGCGAGCAATCCTGGGGAGATGCTGAAAACCGCTTGCCAATACCTGATCTAGCCAAGACCAAAGCGTGGATCATCCATGAGGCTCCTTTGTAGAGAGCAAACTGATTGTTGGTTTCACCGAAGCTAAAGTTTTGCGATCAGGCGATTCATCAGATTTTTGCTGCGCTGGGCCAATACTGTTCGCCGCAACCGAGCTGGAATACAGGGCTTGACCATCAACAATTTTCGCTGGAGCATCTCTTGCCGGAATGTGAGTGGTTTAAGCTCTTTAAAGGGGGCGGCGATCGTTTCGATCATCCCTTCGGTGGAGAGAGGGTTTCCAGGGAAAATAGTTTGATCGCGCAGGCGCCTGCCTAGGTTATGGATTCGCTCAAGGCCTTCATCGCAGAGCGTTGAATGTCCGCAGAATTCAAGAATTGGAGCTGAACGCTGGAACAGCTGGACGCGAGCCTGCTCGCCCTGGCTTGAGGTCATTCCAGCCAGAGAAGCGTCGATTATGCCGTTCCTGCCGTTCTCGTCAGGCCGAACGTCCAGATTGAGCTGCCCATCAAACACCAGCTTGTCGTCAAGACACATTTCGATCTCATTGGCCACACGAAGCATCAAGACGGCTGCAACTTCCAATGGAATCTGCTCGAGAGGGCATGAGAGATGCTCCCAGGGCTGCTCCTCCAGGAAGTTCAGCTGTGGATAACGAAACAGAAGGGTTTCGATTGGCTTTCCAACCAGTCGTTGCACGAAGCCACGGTGGGAGGGGGTGGCTTCCAGGATGTTCTCTCGGGATGAAGCTCCTTGGAGATAAATGGCATGAAGGAGCCCGGCGACCACCAGATCGCTACTGAAGCCATGGACCACCAACACACTGGCAACACCAACACAATGGTCGATGAAGGGAAGGCGGCAGCCCCGTAGAGCGCCCTTATGAATTGAAGCAGCCAAGTCAAAGGCGAGGCGAATCTGCTGCAGTTGCTCAGGGCTGAAGCCGTGCTCACAGCATTGCCTGATCAGCCGGGGGAAAGAATGAACGTAGGGATAGTTAGTTGCTGATAAATTCTGTTTATTGACGGCTTTATAGAAATTGGAAGGGATGGTTCGTGGCCTTATGTCAACCATTTGCCGTAGGGCCCAGTTCCCGAAGATCAGGGAAGACGGAGGCTCTCGTTCATCATAATGAAATCCCCAGGTTTTTGAAAAGCGCTGCACAGAATGTAGATTATTGTGTTCTGACCAGCGTTCTTTGAATATTGGTGCGTCGGCGATCCAGAAAGGCGAAGACTGGGATGGAGCTGTGTAGGTGACAACTGCGGATGGCTCGACAACAATCTTTCCTCCTGCCTGCTTCACTTTCATGCAGAGATCGATATGTTCATCAAGAGAGAGGAGGTCCTCATCTAAAAACCCAAGCTTGCATAAAGTCTTGGATTGGATCAACAGGCAATGAAACTCTGCATAGTCACTGTCAGCGCGGCTCAAGAAAGGCTTGTGTCGACTATAGGATTGATTCGCAAGAAGATGTTCGTCGCGATAGCGAGGGGGCGAAACGGTGTGATCGATCTTAAATCTGCCGCCAGCATGATGAATTCTGTCTTCTTCAAACTCCCCAATCAAGCAGATGGGGTGAGCAATGTCGGCATGCTCTTCATCGGCGGCGCGAGCCAGATAATCCAGCCAGCCTTGTTGGTAGAGCAAGTCGTTGTCGACAAAGCAAATCGCAGTCGTCTTGATCGATTCTGCCGCCAAGTTGCGAAGGTGATTGGGAGAAGAGAGGCCTTCTGCTTCGATGAAGGTGACGTTATGAGTCTTGGCAATTGCATGGAGATTTTCTCTCGCCTGCCCAGGCGTGCCAGCGTCGATGTACACAACGGGCGCCTGGGAAGAGATAGAGGCCAGAAGGGATTTCATGGAGCGCAGCGCACAACTAAAGCGCTCGCGGGGTGTCACAACAATCGTGATGTCTTTCGTGGGGTCCATGCTGGAATTGAGGCTAGTTTGGTCACCAGTGAGAGGCTTAACCTTGATCAGAATTGTAAGCGGCCGTTGAGTTTGTCTGTCAGTTTTCCTGAAATATAGCGTAGTGGGCCTTGCTGTTTGAAATTAAGCCAGCGGGCGCTCCATACATGCCAATGTCGATGCCTGTGGTGCTTAATTCTTTGGAGTCCACCGCGCCGGTGCAGGAAGGCGTAGCGATCGGCTTCACCGTCTGGAGCGACAAATTGGGGATGTTGGAGGCTTCCCAACGGTTCCAGGGGGATGGCAGCAAATGGACTGTCTCCAAAGGTATGGGTGCCATCACCGTCAAAGCCCAGATTCGATACCAGACAGGTGTTGGGCCAGGCATGAAGAGCATGATTCATCCACCCAGCAAGCCACCATTGATAATCCCAAGTGTCGGGTCGGCCATGGATGAAAAGCTCGTCGAGGATGTCGCTCCAATATTCACGCTCATCGATGATCTGAAAGACTTGATCAAATTGTGCTGATTCCTTGAACATTGGCCAATCGTCCTTGGCCTGATCAAAGTGCTTCCAGGCACGTTTCCAAGTGGCCCAGCCCCAGGAGTCGCCGTGAATACTGAAGAAGTAGCTGGCTGCTCCCCTCTGATGTCCTTGCTGAAAATTGGATCCACAGATGCTCCAGATCCTGGTGTCGTCACGGTATCGCTCCAGCAGGTCTGTGCAATAGAGAAAGAAATCTTTGTGGGGTAAGCAGTCGTCTTCTAGAATGATGCCTTCGCTCTCATGCGAAAACAACCAGTTGATGGCTTGGATCACCCCCATTCGACAGCCTTGGTTCGTCTCGAAATAGAGTTGTTCCAGTTGGCACGGCCAGTCGATCCCAGCATCGATGACGCGACGGGTAGCGACGATTTTCTCCAAATCACCATCCACGGTGGATCTTGGGCCATCGCAGGCCACATACATCCGTTCAGGGGCCACCTCACGAAGGCAATTGATCACTTGCCTTGTGAGCTCAGGGCGCTTCCAGGCAATCAGCAGAACTGGAGTTGTGGATACCATCGCCTCTGCGGGGCTTTTGGTGGAGGGGGGTTTATTTCGAGACATGCGATGGCTTTCGTCTATCACCTGGTCAGAGGATAACCATGGGGCTTTGGACTGTCGTCTTGCCTGATGATTGCATGCATCCTTTTAATCTGTAAGTACTTCGATAAAGGTAGGTCGGCAGGCAGCTCCCAACAAGCCTGACACGTCGCACAACGTGATCACGCTCATGTCTGGGAGGTGAAGCACCTCGCGGACTATGCCTGGGGACGCCAATCTGATCGGATGCTTGCTCGTCCGGTTTGCCCATGTTCGCCACTGCTGTCCCCTCCCTAGCGGTGATCGGTGCCAGGGTGGCGGGTTGCGCCCTGGCGGCTCGGATGCGGCGGCTGGGCTGGCAGGGGCCGATCAGTCTCTGGGAATCCGGTCGGGGGCCGGGGGGGCGTGCCAGCACGCGTCGCTCCCGCCACGACGCCCACGTGCGTCTCGATCACGGAGCGCCACTGCTCTCGATCAGCAGCAGTCCGGCGCCAGCAGTGCTAGCTCCCTTGCTGGATGGGGGCTGGATCGAGCCCTGGGGCGGTGGGCTGGCCCAGCTCGATGCTGGGGGCCAGCTGATCACTGGCTCCACCGATCCGCTCACGCACGGAGACCTGTACCGGGGTAGGGGCGGCATGGATCAGCTCTGCCACGGGCTGCTGGAGCTGGCCGGCAGCGACGTTGAGCTGCACAGTCAGTGCCTGGTGCGCGATCTGGCCCCTACTGCCCATGGCGGCTGGGAGTTGCTCGATCAACAGCAGCAACGGCTGGGGGCCGCCGACTGGCTGGTGCTCAGCGGCTCCCTGCTAGTGCACCCCCGCTGCAGGACGATGCTGGGCTGGCCGGAGCCGCCGCTGCAGCCACTGGCCCGCACCCTGGGGGATCCACAGCTGGAGCGGGCCGCAGCGGGCAGCGCCGCGATCGACAGCAGCCCGCGTTGCGCCCTGTTGCTGCTGATCCCGCCCGCTGCGTCGTGGTGGCCCACTCCAGCGCAGCTGTGGCCAGGCTCCATCCCGATGTGATCGGATCGCGATCTTCGGTGGCCCGGCTGCCAGGGGTCAGCCCTTCACCCGAGCGGGAGCAGGCACTGATCGACACCCTGGCCTCAGCCCTCTCGGCGGTGATGGAGCCGTGGATCACTCCGCTGGTGCTGGAGGACGCCGATCCTCAGCTGATGCGCTGGGGGGCGGCTTTCCCTGAGGGATCCGGCCTGGCCAGCGAGCTGATTCTCTGTCCGCAGAGCCGAATCGGTTTCTGTGGTGATTTCATCAGCGGCCCTGGTTTCGGCCTGATCGAGGGTGCCCTGCGCAGCGGCGAGGAGCTGGCGGAGCAGTTGCTGGCGGCGATGGGGCCCGTGTCAGTGCCAGCTCATGGACAGCCGGCCTGATCCTTGTTCTCCAGCCAGCCGTCGGCCTCTCTGGCCAGGACCGCACCTCTGGCGGTATAGAAGGCCAGTTGCCGCCGGTTGCGGTAGTGGGGTACGCGTGTGGCCTGCAGTTCAGCTTCGGCGCGATGGCGGCAGCTGAGCAGGGCGTCGAAGTCGATCGGCTCCGCCCCAGGCTGGCTCGACTGGGCCGACTCAGCCTGCTGGCTGATGACGGGGCAGAGCCGCTGGCGCACGGCCTTGAGCAGAAGAATTTCCTGCTGCAACGCCTGATCGGCAAGGATCTGGTACTGCTCCTGCAGGCGCGTGCAGCTCAGGGCTTCCTGCGCCAGGGCCGAAGAGCTCAGCAGCCAGCTGGCGGCCATCAAGCTGAGGAGTCTGATCACCACCGCATCACCCTCAGGCCTTGCCCGTGAAGTGTATGGGGCGTTGCTGAGGCGTTGGGATGGTGTGGTGCACTGGCGGAAAAAGTTTCTTACCCTGACGGATTATCCAGAATTGCTTATGACAGAATTCGGCATCTCGTTGCTGATCGCCACAGTGAAAGTACTGCTGGGCAGTGCCCTGGTTCTCGTGTCGCTGCGGTTGACGGGGCGTTGGTTGATGCGTTTGAGCAGAAGAACTCCTGGTGAAACGGATGATCAGCTGTTGCGCTCGGTGCTGACCACGGCCGCCCCCATCGGTTGCCTCAGCGCCTTCTGGTGGGGGTGACGCTCGCTGGTGGCTGATGTCGAGGTGCTCAATTTCGGCGGGGGTATCGATCGCATGCTCGAAGCGGCCATGATCTCCCTGACCATCGTGCTGATCGTGCGCCTGCTCAATCGGGTGCTGCTGTTGCTGCTCGATCGCTCCCTGCCCCGACTCAGGCGCGAAAACCAGCTCACGGTGCTGCGGGGGCTGGAGCCAATGATTTGCTCAGGCGTGTGGATCCTGTGCCTGCTGGTGCTTCTGCAGAACCAGGACGTTCAGATGGGTGCCATTGATGCCTCTCTGGCGGGGGGCGGCATCGGCTTGGGCCTGGCCCTGGCCCTGAAGGGGCCGATCTCCAACTTTCTGAACTATCTCACCATTCTCTTCGATGAGCCGTTCGAAATTGGGCAATCCATCTGCTTTGATGATGTGCTGAGGACAGTAGAAGAAGTTGGAATTCCCTCCACAACCATCCGCAGTCTCAACGGAGAACGCATCGTGATCAGTAATGAAAGTCTGCTGGGAAAGGTGATCCAGAATTACGGGGATCTGCCCAGGCGGCGGGTGGCCACCACGGTGGCCATGGCCGTCGGTTGAGGCGCCAGTACGTCCCCCCGATGATGGACCACGCCAGCACTACGGAGAGCGGAGGGAGCGGCTTGCCCATGAACGCGCCACGGACCACGACTGGCCTGGGGGCTCTGATGCTTGCGGCTGTCTTGGCCAGCGCCCTCGCTCAGGGCCTGCGGCCAGGACCCGTCTGGAGTCAGGCCACCGAACCCCGTCCCGCCGCTGCCGCTTTCCGGGGGCTTTCCCTCAGCTTTGGAGGGCAGCGGTATTGGCATCGCTTCTCCGACGGCGGGCAGCATGAGTTCACCCCTGGGGTGCAGACCAACCTGACCACCTGGCGAGACATGGTGACTCTCAACGTGCACGAGAACGTGCGCAACGACGACCAGCTGGCGGGCCTGGCCAATGGGGTGCTTGCCAATTACCGCCGGGCCGGCAGGGTCATCCGCACGGCCTCGCGGCCCAGAACGGACGCCCGCCCGGCGGAGCACCTGATCGTGGCCCTGCTGCCGGCACCCGGCCTGGTGGAGGCGGCGTTGGCCCGTGTGGTGCTGGTAGATGGCGTGGGGGTCGTGGTGGTGCGCTCCCACCGCGCCTACGGAGCCAAGGCTGCCGACTCCGCAGGCGACTGGCTCGCCGCCAATGGCCCGGCACTGGAAACCAGCTTGATGGCTTGGAGTGTGAAGCCTGCCCCGGCCCAACTGCGTCAGCTCCAGCGCTGAGCGGCTGGACCTCAGCCGGTCCTCTCTTCGATCTGCAGCACCCCCATCATCCCCAGGTCCTGGTGGTCGAGGTTGTGGCAGTGGTACACGGTGCGCCCCGGGAAATCCCGGAAGGCCACGCGTAGGCGCAGCTCCTCCCCCGGCCGCACCAGCACCGTGTCCTTCCACTGCCGCTGGGGCTCGGGGTGGCCGTTACGGCTGATCACCTGAAAGGAATTGACGTGCAGTTTAAAGGGATGGTCGAGGCGGGGGTCGCCGTTGACGATCAGCCAGTCTTCGCTAACGCCGAGGGTCACTCGGGTGTTGACGTGGTCGTGGACGAAGGGCTGGCCATTGATCAGTAAGACCATGCCCATGCCATCGGCTTCGGGCCTGGAGCCGCTGGCGAAATCCTTGAGCACCAGGTTGGCGCCACCCAGCCCGGCGAACACCTGGTCAGCCGTGTTGCCGTTGTGCAGCTTCATCAACCAGAAGGCTTCGATTCCCTGGGCCGAGAGCAGGCCGTAGAGGGAGCCTGAGAGGGCTGTGAGGATGATCGGCAGGGCCGCCTAAGCCAGCGCTCGGTGCAGGCGGCGCAGCTGATGGCGGGTTCTCATTCGTTCTGAAGGGCTTTGTGCAGGGCCTGCTCATTGGCGCGTGGCATCCAGGCGTCGCCCATGGCGAACACCCGCTTGCATTTCAGTTGGGCGGCACGCCGCTCCGCCTCCTGACGCGTCTTGTACATCCCCTTGGAATGGGCGCCGGCGACAGCCGGATCGAGCCAGGGGGCGGCAATGGAGCCAGTCATCAAGGCCAGCCCAATGAGCCCGGTGATGGCTCTGGGCTGAGGCTTGGCTGGACTGAGGTGCTGAGTCATGGGATCTCCAGGGCATCCCGTGTTTGCCCAACGCCAGGCGCTGGCATGACAGGGAGGACAAGACGGTGAGATGAGTTGAGAATCTCCATGCGAGTGGAGAGTCAAGGTGCTGCAGGCCACCCCGAGACAGGAGCCGGCCCCTGTCATGAAGATCGGTGTGCTGGCCGCCCGCAGTGGTCTGCGGGTGAAAAACCTGCGCTAATACGAGGATCTAGGCTTCCTGCCGGCCATCGGTCGCACCGATCGCAGTGCGTCCCAGCGTCAGGCTGTGGTGGAGGGACTCAGCTCAGGGGGAGTGAAGCTCTCTTTCGGGCTCGGTGTCAGCAGCAGGGCCTTGATCGTGGCGGCGATCGGCACTGCGGTGATCACGCCATAGAAATCATCCATGCGGGCGCCCACCATCACCGAGAACAGAATCACGATCCGGTTGAGGCCGGTGAATTTGCCCAGCAGTCGCGGCGGCAGCACGTTCTTGATCACCTGATCCACCACGATCAGCACCGCGAAGATGCACAGCCCCAGCCAGAAGCTCTTGAACATGAACAGGGCGCTGACCAGCAGGATGCCGAGGATGGCGCCGGAGGGAATGAAGCCCATCAGGTCGATCGAGATGCCAAAGAGCAGCGGGAAGGGTGCCCCGAGCAGCAGCAGTGTTGGGGTCAGCGCAGTGATCAGCACCGCTGAGAGCACCAGCTGGCTGAAGATGTAGCTATTGAAGTTGCGCCGCAGCACACTCAACACCTTCAGCCCATTGTCGCGGGGCAACCACGACACCAGGCAATTGCGCACCAATTCACCGCCATAGATCAGGAAGAAGACGGTGAGAACCAGCAGAAAGAAGAGGCTGAAGAAGCCGCCCAGTGACCCTGAGATGAAGCCGGGAATGTTCAGCAGCAGGGCTTCCAGCTGAGTGGTGACATTGGCCGCCATGGCCCTGATGATCTCGCTGGCGCCGTGATCCACTCCGGCAGCACCTGCGTCAGCATCAAAAAGCGAACCACCAGCAGCGGCAGAGCAGCATGGCCGTCAGCAGGCCCGCGAGGCCGAGGAACAGCCCGAAGACCGATCCGATCGCCCAGTTGCGGGCCATGCCGAGACGCAGCAGCAGCAGCCGCACCGGCAGGTTGAGGATCAGGGCGATCACCCCGGCCAGGATGAAGATGGAGGCGATCCCCTCAAAGGCGCGATAAAGTGAACCGAACATCCACAGATTCAGCACCACCAGCGGAAAGGCCAGGCCCAGGCCCAGGCCAAGGACCAGCGAGCGGGGCAGACGGGTGGGCAACGGCATAGGCCAGGCTCCAAACAGGGAGCAGGGGCGCTTGATGCCCCATCCAGCCAGGCGATGTCCGGGGGGTGATGTCAATCTCACGGAGGAGGATGGTCGCCATGAGCGAACAAAATCAGCGCCACAGCCAGCGCTACACCGAGGCCCTGGGCTGGGCGGCCCAGCTGCACATCGCCCAGGGGCGCAAGGGCAAGCCGGTGCCTTACATCTCCCACCTGATCAGCGTCAGCGCCCTGGTCTGGGAAGACGGCGGTAGTGAAAACGAAGCGATCGCCGCCCTGCTGCACGACGCCATCGAGGATGCCGGCCAGAGCCACAGCTCGATCGCTGAGCGTTTCGGCGAGGAGGTGGCAGACCTTGTGCTCGCCTGCACCGACACCCTCGGGCCGCAGGAGCCCGTTGTCGTCAAGGAGCCCTGGCTGCTGCGCAAGACCCGCTTTCTGGCCTCACTGGAGCACAAGAGCAAAGGTGCCCTGCGGGTCACGGCCGCCGACAAGGCCCACAACGCCCGCGACATGGTGCTCGATGCGCGCCGCGACCCGGCCCTGTGGAACCGCTTCAACGCCGGACTCGATGGCAGCGCCTGGTATCTGTTGCGCATGCACCAGAGACTGAGCCACCGGCTGCCGGCCAGTCGCTCCAACGAACTGCTGGGCGAAGCCGTGCGCGAAATCCTCGCCAGTGGGCCCTACGGACGACTGGTGCCCGCCGGCATCGCCCCGGCGGTCTGGGCGGCGGGCTACGGCGAACGGCAGCAGCAGAAGCAGGAGCGGCAGAAAGCCGGCTGAGGCCGGAGGGAGGTTCCGCAAAGGAGCGCTGGATTTCTTCAGTGCAGCGCAACTGGCTCACCGCCCCGACCGCCCGCTTCCGGCGACAAGCCGATGCGGGCGAACAGATCGGTGCTCTCGCGGTT
Source organism: Synechococcus sp. RedBA-s (assembly GCF_024345495.1). Classification (GTDB taxonomy): domain Bacteria; phylum Cyanobacteriota; class Cyanobacteriia; order PCC-6307; family Cyanobiaceae; genus Regnicoccus_A. Next base: position 9,682 of record NZ_JAGQBF010000046.1, read on the forward strand.
CAGGTTGATCACCTCCACGGCGCTGCCGCCGAGCTTGAGCCGGCGGATGACCTGGTCGAACACGGTGACATCGCTCTGATCCCAGATGTGGGCCACCGCCATATCGATCGTGACCCGGGCCAGGTGTCCGTGCAGCTCGAATCCGGCGCGGAAGTAGATGCTGCTCACGAAGAACAGCTGAACGCGCGCGCTGTAGAGGCGGTGATCGGGTGCCTCCAGGCTGCTCTCCACATCGATCACCTTGGCCACTTAGCGGCTGAAGAGAATGGCAGCGAGGGCCACACCGGCCAGCGGGCCGATGGCCAGGTTGTGGGTGATCACCGTCACAGCCACAGTGAGCAGCAGCACGGCGGTGTCGCACTTGGGGATCCTGGTGATGCCGCTGCCCTGGCCCCTGGCCAGCTTGTTCTTGTGGCTGGATTGATCGGTGAGGTCGTCGAGGATGTCCTGGTTGAGGAGGGTTTCCATCAGAACCATCAACGAGCTCGCCAGGGCCGTGGGCAGGATCAGCCCGAGGGTGTCGAAGCTGAGCGGCACTTGCGGCAGGCCGAAGCCGGGCGGGCCGGTGGGCAGGTTGCCCAGGCTCGAGACAGTGGGCAGATCCAGCTGGAAGTGGATCGAGAGGCCGGTGGTGACCTGGATGGCGATCAGGTCCTAGGGCACCGCTGTGGTCAGGCGCGGCAGCAGATAAATGATCAGCAAGGTGAGGCCCGTCACCCCCCAGATCGCCGGCAGCTGGCCCGGCAGCACAGCCAGTTGATCGGTATGAAACAGGTCGAGGCCGAGCTGGGGCAACTGGGCCAGCAGAAGCAGAATCGCCAGGGCATTGACGAATCCCGCCATCACTGGCTGGGGCACAAAACGCATCTGATGGGCCTGGCGCAGGTAGCCCCAGGCGATCTGCAGCACTCTGGTGAGCAGACCCGCCGCCAGCAGGTACTGCAGGCCCATCCCTTCGCCGAGGGCATTGCCCTGCTGCACCAGCCCGGTCATCAGCAAGGCAGTGGAGCCGGTGGCGGAGGTGATCATCGCCGTGCGGCCGCCCACCACCGCCAGGGTGACCGCCAGCAGAAAGGCCCCGAACAGACCCACGCTCTGATCGACGCCGGCGATGCCGGAGAAGGCGACCGCCTCCGGGATCATCGCGAAGGCCACCACCAGGCCCGAGAGGATGTCGCGATGGAGCAGGCCCCGCGGCGCAGACTGAAGTCATCCTGCAGGCCTGCCCGTCAAGGGCCGGCCCCTCTGAGATGCCCCTGATCCTTCACCAGCGGCTGGGCTTGAGGCTGCTGCTTGGCCTGCAGCTCCTGCTGGGCCTGGCTCCATCGGCTCTGAGTCAGGGCCAGGGGGAACGACCTGAGCCCGACGGCCGCGCCACGGTGCTCTCGATCGGCGACGGCGACACGATCCGCGTGCAGCAGGGGCCCCGCCGGGTCACTGTCACGGTGCGGCTGGCCTGCATCGATGCCCCTGAGCTGGATCAGGCCCCCGATGGCGCAAGGGCCCACCGCTACCTTCAAATGCGCCTGAAGACCGGCTCCAGCGTGATCCTCAGGCCCCAGACCGTGGATCGCTTCGGTCGCACCGTGGCCGAGGTGATCAGCGACATCAACCTCGGCCTGGCGATGGTGGAAGACGGCGAAGCCTTTGCCTTCCGTCGCTACCTGGCCAGCTGCGATGCCAAGGAATATCTCGACGCCGAAGATCGGGCGATGCGCAGCCGTTATGGAGTTTGGCAGGTGCCCGGCGGCATCACCCGGCCGTGGGACTTTCGCCGCGGCAGAAGCCCCCGCTGATCGGGCTGTTCAGGGCGGTGAGCTTTTGCTAAGCCTGCCCGGTAGGTGCGAATCCCCTCTCAATGCCCAGCATCCCTGTCGTTGTGCTGCCGGTGGTGGTTGGAGTGATGATGACCCTGGCGGCCCCAGGCCTGGGTCTGGCTCGGCCGAACCCCGGTGGGCTTGGTGGCCCGGCCTCGGGTGCGGGCGTGCGACCTGGCGCCGGCTTGGGCGCTCCAGGTGCTGGCCTCTACAGGCGCTGAGGCACAGGCGCCTCTGATCAGTCATGTCCCCGGTGCAGGTCGTCTGGTTCAAGCGGGATCTGCGGGTGGCCGATCACCAGCCACTTCTGCAGGCCAGCCGCCTGGGCCCGGTGTTACCGCTGGTGGTGGTGGAGCCGGAGATGTGGCGGCAGGGCGATGCCTCTGCCCGGCAGTGGCCCTTCTGCGCTGAGAGCCTCGAGGAGTTGCGCCGCGACCTGGCGGAGCTAGGGCAAGCGCTGGTGGTGCGGACCGGCATCGCGGAGGAGGTGCTGGAGCGGGCCCGCGACCGGCGCGTGGCCCGTTGGGCCGAGAGCCACGGCATCCCCTGGATCGAGCAGCCGTCTGCGGGCGTGATCCGCCGCATGGCCAGTCGCAGCGCCTGGGCGCGCCGCTGGGAGCAGCGCATGGCCGAGCCGATGGCACCGCCGCCGCAGTCCTTGCTGCCGTTGGAGGGCCTTGAAGCCGGCGCGATTCCATCGGCCAGCGAGCTCGCTCTGGCGCCTGATCCCTTCCCGGGAAGGCAGCTCGGGGGGCGACTGCAGGAACTGGCTGTTCTCGAGAGTTTTCTGAGCGGTCGGGGAGTTCGATATCACCGCGAGCTCTCCAGCCCGCGCACGGCCTTTGAGAGCTGTTCGCGGCTCTCGCCGCACCTGGCCTGGGGCACCCTGTCGCTGCGGGAGGTGGTGCAGCTCAGCCGGCGGCGGCGGGGCGTTCCGCTGGTCTTCGAGGCGCGGCTGCACTGGCACTGCCACTTCATCCAAAAGCAGGAATGCCAGCCGGATCTGGAGTTCCGCGAGCTTCACCCGTCACCGCCGGCCTGCGCAGCAGCGGTCCGACGCGGCTGGCGGCCTGGGCGGAAGGCCGCACCGGGCTGCCCTTTGTGGATGCCTGCATGCGGGACCTGATCTCCAGCGGCTGGATCAGCTTCCGCATGCGGGCGATGTTGATGTCGGTGGCCAGCCATCACCTCTGGCTGCCATGGCGCGAGAGCGGGCACCACGGGCATCAACACGATCCGGATCTACAACCCGATCAAGCAGGGTCAGAATCACGATCCCAATGGCGAGTTCATCCGCCAGTGGCTGCCGGAGCTGGCCGATGCGATCCAGCAGAAGCACGGATCCCGGCGCTCCGGACTGGCGGCCAGCGGAAGCAGGCGGCGGCGCAGCCCCGGGTCACGCCCCCCAGTCGATCAATCGAATCAGTTACAGCTGATGCTGCCATTGGATCTGGTGGATCTGGAGCCGGGCTGATTGCCTGCGACCGCCCCTGCTTCAGCGAGGAGAGCCCCGATCCGTATTCCAAGCAGTACTGCAAGCCGTGCCGCAGGCCGTGTCTTCGCCGTGCCGTTGCCATGACGGATTGCTGCGACGCCAGGCCGGTCTGACTACGAACCTTAAGGATTGCTCTAGATTTGGGTTTCGGTCTAGACGCTCCTATGGCTCAATCTGTCACCCTTCTTGCCGCCACCGGTCTGGCCGGCCTGGCCCTGGTGAGCCTCTCCATCACCTTCCTGATCTGAGCAGCCCTGATCCCTGATCCCACCAGCCTTCGCCCGCTGCGCAGCACTCCCGCCCTGAGCGGATTGCTCGAGGCCCTCGCCTTCTTTCGGGATCCTGATTTCGCCCGCTCACGCTTCGAGCGCTACGGCGATATCTACGAAACCAGCCTGCTGGCGGTGGGCCTGCTCAAGCAGCTCAGCTTGGCCCTGGAGCCGGATCAGGACCTGACGCTGCGGGTGATTCCAAGCCCTTCGCTCAGGCGTGATCTGCTGGTGAGACCAGCCTCAGGGCTGCAGCCGCGCAGTGATGGGGCTCAGTGATGGCGCCGGCGGCCCAGGGGCTCAATCCATTGCTCGCGCACCAGATCGTGGCGGAGCTTCGCCGGGTCCAGCCGGCAGCCCAGCTGAATGCTGCCCTGGTCGAGGAGGCGTCCGAGGCGCAGGGCCGTGGCCTCCTCGACGCGGGTGAAAGTCGCCTGCTGCCTGGTGAGCCAGGAGAGTTCCTTGTGGGTGATCACACCGCTCGAGATGGACTCGAGAAAAAGCTCGCCAACCGTCATGGCTTTTGTTGCGGAACATAAACACTCTGCCGTTTCCGCCCTGCTGTCGTGGGGATGCGGCTGAGCCCTCTGCCGGCTCCTGCCTTGCAGCAGAAGGACTGTTGAAGCGAGCCCATGCGCCTCGAAGTCTTTACAAACCGCAATTTCGTGCTATTCTGTAAACGACCAGCACAACCGTATTCGCGGTTTTCGGCTCACCAGCCGTTGCTTGTCCTACTTATCCGCTCCTTTCGGAGCACACATTTCCGTCCTCATGACCACAACCCTTCAGCAGCGCCAAGGCGCGTCTGCATGGAGCCAGTTCTGCGAGTGGGTCACCTCCACCAACAACCGCCTCTACGTGGGCTGGTTCGGTGTGCTGATGATCCCCACCCTGCTGGCTGCCACGATCTGCTTCATCGTGGCTTTCATCGCTGCTCCCCCCGTCGACATCGACGGCATCCGTGAGCCGGTTGCCGGTTCACTGCTCTACGGCAACAACATCATCTCCGGTGCCGTTGTTCCCTCCAGCAACGCCATCGGCCTGCACTTCTACCCGATCTGGG
>NZ_JAGQBF010000047.1 GCF_024345495.1 Synechococcus sp. RedBA-s
CCTTTCCAAAGCCCGCGGCCCGGCCTATCCTTTCAACCTTGCCAGGCGGCGGCCCGGCGGGGAACAAATCGGGAACGGGGTGTAGCGCAGCTTGGTAGCGCGCTTGACTGGGGGTCAAGAGGTCAGGGGTTCAAATCCCCTCACCCCGACTTGTTTGAGAGTAAAGCCCTTCGATGAGCACATCGAAGGGCTTTCTCGTTGTAAACACGGCACTTGCGCCATCCAGCCGGCAGTTCAAACAGACGATTTCGAGGATTCGCCGCTTCGTGGCGTAATCGGCAGAAACCCACGTGTTTTGCAGTGTTTGCGAGAGTTCAAACACCTTCGCCGCCAACTCGGCCGTTTCGTCGTGAGAACGGTCCAGAACGTCCAGTTGCAGCTTGATGGACGACAGCCGGTCCCGAAGCTCTGTGTGCTTCCGGGCGAAAGTCTCCTGATCCACGTCATCCCCGAGCCGCAGGTTCAAGAGCCGGTCCTGCTGGGCTACCAGGAGGGAGGACTGCCGCAGGAGTTCCTCCCGCTGGGCACGGGCATCGGACTGGGCATCCCGTGTCTGTGACGCGAGGACTGCCCGGAACCAGTCCTGAATCTCCGGGTCCTCAATCCGCATCCGGCCGAATAGTGCCAGTACCTGCCGGTCTAACTCGGCCTCCGTGACCCGGACGCGAGGGTGACCGGGAGCGGTGTATCCGCTGCATCGGTAGTAGACGTAGTGCTGCTCGCCAGACTTGGTCCGCTTTGTCTTTCGTTCCCCAGTGATCGCCCGGCCGCAGTGGGCGCAGGCGATCACGTCGCCGGCGTAGGTCATTTGGTGGGCGTGGTAAACCTTGTCGCCCAGCAGCGCTTGTACGCGGTCCCACGTTGCACGATCGACCAGAGGCTTCTGCTTGCCGGGGTACCACTGCCCCTTGAACGGAATCTCGCCGATGTACGACCGATCCGTCAGCATCGAGTGCAGCTTGCTTCGGGTGAAGCGGAGCGAGTCGGAGCGGTAGGTGCTTCCGTCCGCATGTAGCCGGTCCCGAAGAGCATCGAGAGTCAGCGGTTCATAGGCGTAGAGGTGGAAGACATGACGAACCGTGTCGGCAGCCGCGATATCGACTTCGGTGACGCAACGGCCGTCCTTGCGGACGTTCCGGTATCCGTAGGGAGCCTTCCCGACGAACCAGCCTTCCTGGACACGACGGGCTAGACCTTCACGGACATCGACGGATTGCTGCTCGGTGTAGAAACTCGCCATGTTGGCGAGAGTTCTCCGCATCATGCGGCCGGCAGGATTGTTCTCTGTCGGCTGAGACACGGACACGAACGCGAGCCCGTGCTCGCTTTCCAGCCGTTCGAGTTCGACGTAATCGAAGAGATTGCGGGCCGCACGATCGACCTTGTAGAACAGCAGGGCATCGAGTTCTTCCGCGTTTTGTTTCGCATAGTTGATCAGTTCGCGGTACGTCTTCCGCTCATCGCTCTTGCTCGCGGTTTCCGCGATACGAAAAAAGCGGACGATCTCGCCGCCGGCAGAGACAGCGTACCGCTTGAGAGCATCCTCTTGGACTGCGAGCGAGAAGCCCTCTCGCTCCTGCTCCCGACTGCTTACACGTGCAAGACCAACGAAGCGTTTCATGGTGCTCACTCCCGAGCCAAGACGCCGAACAACTGTCCCGCGTTCAGGAGAATTGTAACGGCGTCCTGGGTCGAGAGCGGCTCTTTATAGTGCTTCTGCCACACCTTCAGTGTCAATCGGACCAGTTCGACGGTGATCCACTCCGGTGTTCCCGGAGGGAGCGCCGGTTGCCCCGGCGGAGCAAGCGGACCATCGAGATTGGTCTGTTTCTGTGGCATGGCTTTTCGGTGCTTCACACTCGTCGCGCAAGGTTTCGAGTGGACGGCGGCAGCGCTTCCACCGTCGAGATCACCTCTAGATACTCCGGTTCGGGTGACGGCTCGGGCTCTCGCTCAATGACGCGGACCCGGACGCGAGGCATCGGGGCATGAGTGTCCTGCTGCCGACTACCGAGAGCCTTGAGGTGACGAAGGCAGAATCGGACACAGACGACGACGCCAACCACCATCGCTACTAGTAATGGGAATCGAATGATGTCGAGAATTGAAAACATGGCTACTCCCTTTCCATTTCTGGAGTTTCGCGCTCTGGTTCACGGGTTTGCGCACCGCGTTCCTTGGCTTCCCGCAGGTACGAATCCAGAGTCGATGGTGCCGGCTCGTCCCTGCCGCTGCCTCGGTCTGGCGTGCCACGGAGTCCATCCGCGACCTGTCCCGGCGTTTTCGTGCCGATCATGCCATACTCGGGCGGCTGTGCTGCCGTTCCGGGGCCGTAGAAGACGGCTCCGAGTTCATGGAGCCCCTGCCGGAAGTAGCCCGCGAGCACTTCCTTGCTCCGACTGAGATTTTCGCGCAAGTTCATGGGTTGTCCTTTCCTGGTTAGCGATCGCGCTGCATCTGGCGGAAACGCTCCGCCATGGCCTGCTGCTCGATCAAGGCGTCGTTCATTTCGAGGGCCTGAGCCCGCTCGACAGCTTCGATCACGCTGTGGTTGAATCCCAAGGAGAATGCCGCGACCATCAGGTAGCTGCCGAGTGGCTGACTTACCTGCATGAGCAGTGCGCCGGCGACAAACACGACGACTGGCTCCAGCCCTGCCTTGATCTTCTGCTCGGGCATTCGCTTGAAGATCGATGCCAGCCGAGGCCAGCCGTTGTACCGCGTGTGAATGACCTCGCCCTTGGCGACCATCCGCACACTTTCAAGCCGCGCACGGAGTTGCATGAGGACGAACAAGATCCAGAGAGCCCAGATGCCCACCGGGCTTTCGTCGGGCCAGAAGAGCGTCCCCGCCGGCACCGCGAATAGCGCGACGGCGGACGGAATGCCAAAATACTTCGAGCCGAAGTTCCTTCGAAGAATCACCTCCAGCGGGCTTGCCACCACACGAGCGGCCAGGACGAACCAGCTTGCTGCCTTCTGCGCGTCCTGAATCGGAGTCCATCCGCCGGGTTGTTGTTGCTCTTGTTGCTGCATTTCGATGCTCCTTGCTGAGTGCGAGGGACAGCGAGGCGCGGAACACCCGTGCCTTCACCGACCTCTCTTTGGATCTGCCTAACGCTTCTGCATGAATGTCACGGGCAGCCACGTCCGGCCGTTCGGGAACGTGCGCCCGCCCTGATACACGATTGCCTCCGTCGTAAAGTGTGGCGGTCCGCCCTTGGCGAGCCCGTTAAGGTCACGCGCTTGGAGTTCATACTCGTACGTCTCTGAGAATCCTGCCGAGCCGCCGCTGCTGTTGCCGAAGAGCGGCGCCAGCCAGTCGCCCCCGCGGGCGCTATTGCCGTTCATCATGAACTGCCGCGATCGCCCGATGAGTTCCTGGATGTAGCGGATCGTCTCCGTGTCGGTCTGCTGGTGGAATATCTGAGTCTGGAGATTGCCTAGAAGCGAATGCACCTTCGCTTCAGACTGTGGCCCGAATGCGGCCAGATATGTTGAGAGCGACTGGGTCGCGTTGACTACTGCTAAGTGGGAACTTCGAGCCGTAGTCTGCGCCACCTGGTCAGCGTCCACCGCGAGATACTGGTGCTCATCGGCTCCGATGAAGACCCCTCGCGGATTGCGCGACACATCGCGCCGTGCGGCCGCCCGCTGGACGCAGTATTTGAGGATGACTTGGATCTGCTGGCCCACATCGCGATACTGGAGCACCGGAAAGTCAGCTATGACAATCGCGCCATCAAACAGCATGGACGGCGAGAAGTTCGATCGCGGTGCCGACACCATGTCCCGCACGAGCCCCCGGCCGAGAGAACCAGTGGCCGTGGTGAGCGTGCTTTCTACCGTGGTGCGGGTACGCGAGTTCATGGAAGGCCACTCTTCCATGAGAAAGCCGGTCGCCATCTTGAAGTCTTCCAGGTGTGACGGACTCTTGGGTGCCTTGTCCGCGGCTTTGAGGCACTGAAAGCAGAAAGAGTTCTGTTGCCAACCATCACTGAGACTCTCCTCGCGGCTCCGTGCTATCGACAGCAAAAAGCGATGGAGATTTGGAACGCTCACTTCGAGGCCCGAGAGCACCAGTATGAGGAGCACGTAGTAGCACAACTGTTCCGCGGCTAGGCGAAAGTACTCGGCGTTGTCCGAGCCGCCGCGTGACCCGTTGTTGCGGGCACCGAGTTCCGCCACGGTCATGATCAACTTCATGATGTTCTCAGCAAGCCCTACCGGTTCAGCGCTCTGCTCCATCTCCGAGGCGATGAAGTTGAAGCGGAGGTCAGCACGCGGCGAGAAGAGCCGCAAGTCATCGAACCGGCCGGCGTTGCGGACGTAGCGCTCGTAGATGGATCGGTCCTCCGGCTTCACGGTGAGGAACAGGCCTCCATAGCCGGATCGGAGGTAGCTCTCGAAGATGCGCGGCAACGATCCGCTCGACTTACCCGACCCGGTTGCGCCCAGCACTTGCACTCCGGAGAACGAATCCCGGATTGTCCAACGCGCTCCCGCCGCCCATTCCAGAAGCACGGCGTTTGGGTCGAAATCCAACCGAGCGCGTTGACTGAGGGGTTTGCGTCGCCACCAGTTCATGTGGATGCTCCTGCCTTGGTCGCTTGATCCCGCATGGCGCGGGCGAACGTTTCAAGCGAGAGGGATTGCGATTTGGCCCGCTTGGCACGAGTGAGCAATTGCTCCAAGAGTTCGATGACGGCATCGAGAGACAGCCCCTTGCCGGCAAGCGTGACGGAGCGGCCATTGCCGAGTATGGCAGTTACTCGTGACGGACCGTTCTTGCGTTCCGCTTCGCTTCCAATGATCCGCTTGAGCTTTCTGGCCAGCCCGTCACGAGGCAACGTCTTGCCGAGGACCTCAGCGGCGAGGACAGCTTGACGTTTGTGATCTTCCACGCGCGACAGCAGGTAGGCAGAGTCTGCGGACAATCGGCCCGCAGCGATTTCCGTCTGAAGTTGCGGCGGCAACTTGAGTACTGCGAGCGACTTGGTGATCTGGCTGGGAGTGCACCCAAGCTTCCGCCCCACGTCCTGAGGGCTTAGGCCATGATCGAGGAGCGCCTGAATTGCGTGGGCACGCTCGACAGGGTTGAGATCGACTCGCTGGGAGTTACTGACAAGTTGGCGCACAATGAGTTCCGCACCCGAGGTAGGAGCGTCAACTACGCGGGCTTCAATGTTCAGCTCACCACGACACTCGAAAGCCAGAACGCGGCGTTCTCCACCGATGATTCTAAACTTGTGCCCTTCCCTGTAAACCGTTGGTGGCTCTTGAAGCCCGGTCTCGGCGATACTCTCGGCAAGGCTCTGAATCGCCTCTTCGTCGAAGCGTTGCCGAACTTGAGGTGTGTGCTCGATGTCCGCGAGCGCGATGACTTGGAGTTGACCGCTCATCGGGCACCTCCTGCATGCTCACGGCGAACCATAGATCGAGGTCCACATGACGTGCCCGAGACAGCCGGCCGAATGACCGCAGTGGCGTGCCCGTTGGGACGGGGCAGCAGAGGCGCCATCCACACGCGGCGGAGCAGGTCTAGCACCATCACGTCGTCAATCCAACCGATGAGCGGCAGGAAGTCGAGGTCGAGCGGACTGATCACCCAGAGCAGCCCGAGCGCGGTAACGCCGAGTTTCTGAGGCATGGTGAAGCCGCGTGAGCAGCGGTCGAGCAGTGGTTGCAGGGGGTTCAGCATCAGACAGTCTCCTTTGAAAGACAGGGCTAAGAACGCCGACGAAGGTCGCTCAGTGGCATAGCGTCTATGCGGGAGCCCAAGTGCATACGCATGCGAACTGCTCGCAGCGATCACACAAACACTTTAACGGCGACCGCTCGTTTGTCAGCGCGCTCAAAGGAAGATGAACACGTGCCGCGTCCTCGGGTTGAGCCGGCGTCGTCAGAAGTATGGCATCGATGGAACGGCCGACTGGGGGAGCGTTCAATCGCGGCTGCGATCGGACTTGCCCGGTACGTTTGCGCGGGCCGCGGCGATCAAGTCGTCAACCAATTGCTTCGCATGGTGCTTGCCGCGCGCGATTCCCAGTTCAACATACTGCGCCGCGAGTGTCTTCGTTTCCACGTCCAGCAGCACGTCGCCTACTCGTCGTCTGTCAGCATTATCGCTGAGCTCGTGAATCATCGCGTGCGCTGCGACAGTGCGCTCATTGCTCACGAGAGTATGGATCAGATTCGTGAGCCCTTCCACATCTCCGTCAGAGCGCTTCCGTGCTTCGCCTAACGACCATCGGTCGCTGGGAAATGGAATCGTCGTCCAGTCGATTGGGGGTAGCGGATCGGAGGGCGTTGACATAAGCACTGCGTGTGTTGCGACATTGACCGTCATACACCAAAGCACAGCGCTGCCGCGGATGTCAAGTTCTTCGATCAAGGGACGAACTCTGCGCCGCCGACTTCGCGCGCCTCTCCTGCCTTAACGAACGGAACCAACTGAATCGAGATGGTGTGGAGTTTCTCCACCACGCCATCGCGAAGCCAAGACTTCTGGCGTTTCCCGTCAGTCTCTAGAATGCTTGGGACGCCGCACATGCGGGCAAGTAGTGTGAGGTAGTTCTGAATAGAGCCGGCACTCACGTCAGGCTCCAACCCGAGCTTTCGTCTTTCAGTCTTCAGCGCTTCCGAGCGTCGCAAGCTTCGCTGCGATACGGGAGCGGGCCCCCATCCCAAAAGCGTGTTCAATACCGCCAGTACTCCGTTTCCGGGAGCAATAAGCCCAGTAGTTTTGCGAGGCGATTTGGCGCGGCGCGTCGGTGACGTGACCCGGAGAGACGTACGAGGTACGCTCACAACACGCGCGAGAGTATCTCGGATTCTCTCCTGTACCAGCAGGCTGCGGGTGCGCACGTCCGAGTGTTTGTGGCTCCGTACAGCCTGTTCTAGCGCGGCCAACACTTTTGACAAGCCCTCTCCCGCACTCAGACCAATCTGCTCCAGCGCGAGAAGAGCGGCCAACCGGACCTCTTCTGACGGGTCATTTATTGCGACTTGGTTGAGCGGCGCAATCGAGCGTTCATCAAAGGCGACCGAATCCGGGAAGTGCTGCGCCGCGGTCTTCCGCACCCGATCCGTGTCGCTGCGAAGCGCATGTTGCAGCTCGGAACCGGGTGTCACCATGTAGTTGATCGCTTCCCGTACATCGCCGACCTTATCGCTGTCACCTTTGACATTCCTATTTCTCAATAGACGGCTAGCCGTCAAGCGATGGCTCCATGTCAGATTTCTGATTGCACACACCGCAGTGGAACGTACATCCTCATTGCCGTCAGACAGTGCATCGACGAGAACGCCAAGAACGTCGTCGTTGCGGCCAGACCAGTCTTCCAACCCCCTCACCGCAGCGAGCCGACGCAGTGGGTCGCTGCTTTGTGCCCCGCTAAGTAACGCTGGAACGCCGAGGAACCCACACTTGCCGAGCGGCAAGGCGGCCGCATCGGGGACATCGCCATTGCGCAATGCCCATTCAAGTACTGGAACTACCGTTGAAGGATCGAAGCGAAGGAAACCGATCGCCTGCGCGGCATGACGCTGCTCTTCGGGAGTTCCGTAACGCAGAAGGTCACACACCAGGTTGACGACATTTGGAAGTAGAGCCAACTCGTGAACCGCGGTTGCGAGCAGCCCTCGCAATCCGGGCTGGTTCATACGACTGACATTCGCGGTGAGCCGCTTTGCCTGCTCCAAGAGAATCGGCTTTGTTGGTTTGTGACGCGGGGTCTTGCCGTGAGGATTGCTCACCCCGGCCTGCGCTGGAGGTAACTTGACGCGTTTGCGCCGGGGACTGCCGTTCTGTTCGTTCGCATGGGCCATGGCGAGCAGTTTATCGCCGGCCGGTCATTCATCCCACTGGATGCCCTCAACCAACGCTGCTTGCTCTCCCGTCTTTAACCCCTCGCTCCGGTCCGCTTCGCGAATCCACGGAACTCGGTGGCGGATGATGCCGTCAAACAGGCGAACGGTCGGTCGAGCGTCAGAATTCAGACCCGAACCGGTGATCTTGATCTTCCGGCCGGGAAGGTGCAAAGTGATGCCCTCCGACGGGTCAAACTCCACCCGCTCCAGCCACGAGTAGCCGACAGCGAGAATGTGGCCGTCCTTTTTCCGAAGCTCCAGCATGATGGAGCGTTCGCGAACGCCGCGGAGCCATCCGAAGCAGCCACAGTCCTCTGCCTCATCGGTTTCCGGTTCGGGCTTCGGAGCGTCCGCCAAAGGTCTCTTCGTGTACTTATCGAGCAGTCTATCGGTCATAGTCAATCGCCTCCCGTTCCGGGCCGAGACGAGCGTCACCGGCCGTTTGTGCTGTCTCCTGCAGCTTTAACTGCTCACGAATTGCGTGTCGGCGAACCGGGTCAACGCCTTCCACGAGTTCGGTGCCGCTCAGACGCTCATCGGTCCGGCCTATCGCGTGCAGCAGTTCGGCCTTGTCATCGGTGAAGATCACCACCTGCTCTCTTCCGCGCGAAGCGCTCACATAAAACTGTTCGCGTGACGACGCCGGAAACGATTGTGCAGACTGTCCGATGAAGACTCTGTCCACTGTCTTTCCTTGACTCGCATGGCTCGTCAGCACAACGCCGTGGGCAAGATGGCCGTAGTCCTTCGAGAGTTTCCAGCCGTTCTCCAGGACGAGATCGCCGTCGGCGGCAAAGCTCTGCACCGCATATACGTCGCCGTTGTCGAGGCGCTGCCCACCGGCACTCTTGCCGTTGCGAGTGATCCGAACTCGGTCACCGACGGAGACTCCGAGTGTTCGCTGGTGAAACACCGTGAAGCGAGCGGCCTGATCGAACGGAACCCCATCCCGTCCCGCGATAAGCCGCTGCCCCCGCTTGTACCCGTTCGCGTTCTGGTGAAAGACCAAGACATCCCCAGGCTGATAGCTGGTGGGGTCAAGCCGCTGGCCGAGCGTCAGGTTCGCCGGAACGAGTTGCGCGATCTCGCGCTCTTCTTTGCTCAGGAGGTTCTGTTCTCGAAGCTGGCCTCGAATCGCCGACGTGATTGCATCGGCTTCGGCATGGGTCGGTGAGATCACGAGCGCAGTCTTGCCTGACTTGAGTGAGCCGACGTACGCCTTTGCGAGTTCCCGGTTTCGCTCTTCCTCCGGAAGCTCCCGGACCCAGCCGAGTGTGTCGAGTCTGTGGAGCCCCTCCGAGACATCGCCATCGCTCAGGGCTTTGACGGCCTGCTTGTACTGATCTCTCTGCCGCTGAATCTCTTTGATCTCGGCTGGCTTCAAGCCGGCTTCATCCTCCAGAAGCCGGAGGGCAGCACCCCTTTCGACCGACCCGTGCTGCCGCCTATCGCCGGAAAGCACGATACGAGCATGGTGCCGACCGGCCACGTCGAAGACCTCACGCATCGTCTTGGTTCCCAGCAGGCCGGCCTCATCGATCCAGATGACGCCGCCTTCTACTTCAGCCTGGAGCTTCTGATCGAGAAGCAGTCGAGTCACCGTGTCAGCGGACTCGAATCCATCCGTGCGAAGCACGCCGCGGCTGGCTCCGGCTGATGGTGCGAAGGCGAAGACATGGAGCCCGGTTTCTTCAATCGCTGCGCGAGCCTCCTGCATCATCGTGGTTTTCCCAACGCCGGCTGCACCGCGGATCAACGTGACTCGGTCACGGGATTCGAGGACGTGCCGAACTGCGGCTCGTTGCTGCGCGTTGAGTCGCCCGTCGAGCACAGGCCGAGCGTTCGGATTGATTGGCCGGCACGTTCCGCGCCCGCCACGAGCGAACGCGAGCATTCGGCTTTCCTCTTGGAGCACTTCCTCAGTCGTCACCAGTCGCCGGCCCTCTCGTGTTGCCCGAATAAGCGGTTGGCTTTCAGCAAGCCGTTCGATCGTCTCTCGCGAAGCCTTCCCGACGCCCTGTCGCAGTGCTTCCGCCAGGAGTGTCCGCTCAGGGAGGACTGAAGACCGCTCGAAACTGTGGACTATCGCCCGTTCCACCGCATCAACGGCGGCGCGGTCATCCTCTCCGATGGATTCGCGGCCCATACGCCGCAGCAACCCGTCCAGCCCGGCCGCTTCCTGATCCGTCATCCGAGACCGCCAGAGGCCGTCAAGCTCCGGCATGGTCATTTCCTTGGCTTTACCCGAACGAGTCTGTGCGCCCAGTTCAGCCTTTGCGTCAGGATTCGTGATGCCGCGTTCTTTGGCGAGCTTCTCTATTCGTGCTGTTCGTCTGGAAAACTTGTCCAGCGTCTCGGTTGCGATGCCCTTCAGTTCCCAGCCCTTTGCCGTGCGCTGAGTGTCAAGACCAAGCTCTTCAAGCCGGCGGGCAAGACGCGAGTGAAAGACCGCTTCGAAGTACGGCGCGTCCCTTTTGATATCGCCCAGTTGTGCGGCCTTCCAGCGGTCCTCCGCCTGATCGAACGTCCCATTGAACACGAAGCAGTGTGCGTGCAGATGCGGATCTGGGACGCCGTCCTCAGGACGTGCCGTGAAGTGAACGAACTCACCCCAGATCAGATTTCCTGTACCGCGATCCTCGTTCTTTCCGCCGCGTCGAACCCGTGCCTTGGCCTCGTCTTCGATGTCTTCCATTGTCGCATCCACGGATTCGCGGAATGCCTGGAGAATGCGCTCATCCTGAGTGAGCCCGTACAGGAGTGACACGCTCTTCGGGCAATGGAAGTTGAAGTCATATCCGACGCGACGCTCGGTCCTTCGCCGAACTGTGAGCGGTTCTCCCGTCTCGGGCTGGAGATTGTCGCAGAGCAGGTCCCAGTCATCACGCTCGATCCTGCCGGCGAGAGTGAGACGTTCTGCCCCTCTGCCCCGCCAGAGGCCGACGAGTTCCTGTCCTTCGGTGTAGTAGTCGGCCGTGCTGTAGTAGCTCTTGGCACGGGCCGCACGGTTGCTCTGTGTCACGCGCAGCATGGTTCACCCTATCACGAAATCACTTCCAATCCGTTAACGCAGCTTCGCCCACGCATTGCGCGTGTCGATGCTCGCACTGCTACGTCCTGTTTCTCGGCGAGGTTGCAGGGTGTTTGTCAGCACATTGCAGCGCGGTGGAACGTGGCGGTGTGTCTCCCGGTGGGCTGGACACTGCCCGCGTCCTCGTCATGGCACTTTGAAGCCGCTGTCGGTCCGGTCAAGCTGCAAGGGCCGCTTTCCGCGAGCGGAAGCCTTCGGCCTTTCGCTTGACGGGTGCGCTGCGCCCCGCCAGTCGCGGCTTCTGTGAGCGTGCCATCGGGACGCGATAGGCGTGTCCTGCACACAACAAAGGAGACTTCACATGACCGACACGAACACCACCGCTAGCAACGCGAACAGCCGACTTCCCAGCCACATTGCCTACCAGGTCCGCGACCGCGAGGGCAAGAAGGCGATCTGGACCCGCATCGGGTCAGCGTGGGCACACGCGGACGGCAACGGCTTCAACATCCAGATCGAGGCCGTGCCTCTGGATGGACGCATCTCGCTTCGCGTCGCCACCGACAAGAAGGACTAATCGCTCGACAACCTGGCGGGCCAGCATGGCCCGCCTCTACCTGAAAGGACTACACCATGACCGCTTCAACACTCACCAATCCGTTCTTTTCCAAGCGTCACCGAGCCATACCTAGCGACGCTCCGCTCCCGAATGAGCCCGTGTACGCAAAGCTGCCCCAGGCACCGCGCACCGGAAGCCCAGTACCGCACCTGACCAGCCTTTATCATCACGATGACGGTGGTGATTACGGCAATCGCGGCTATCCCGGCAACTGCGGCGGCAATCTCATCAGGGATCTGTTGACGTTCTTCCGGCCGAGGATGGTGCTTGACCCGATGTCGGGGAGCGGCACATGCCAAGACGTGTGCCACGAACTGCTTATCGAGTGTCGGAGTGGCGACATCCACGCCGGGTTCGATGCCACAAGCAGCGATGCCATGCGGTCGCTGGCCGGCGACGGCGCCGACTTCGTTTGGGTTCACCCGCCATACTGGCGACAGAAGCTCTATGCGACCGATTGCCGCGACCTGTCACGGACAAGTACGCTTATCCAGTTTCTTGAGCGATACGCCGCCTTCATTCAAGCGTCGGTACAGGTGCTCCTGCCCCGTGGCCGGCTGGTCATTCTCATGGGCGACTACATCGACCGCGAGGTCGGGCTCGTGCCGCTGGTGTACCACACAAAACGGCTTGCATATGAGGCGGGGCTGCGGCAATCTTGCACCGACATTATCCGGTTCAGCCACGGAGCGAGCAGTAGCCGCAAGGTCTACGGGGGTGCCATCATCCCGATGCTCCATGACGTGTGCATGACTTTCGAGAGGGGATGACCATGATTGAGACAAGCTACGAACCTGTGTATACCGCGTCTCAGAAAGCACGCATTGACCGACTGCCTCCTACCGCCCGGCTTGCGTTTATCGACACGCTCGCATGCCTCCAGAACTTTGAGGAGATTGGTGGACCGGAGGGGAACGAGTATCTCGACCTCATGATGGCAATCATCGAAGAGGCATGGGAGCGTCATGCCTACTGCCGAAACTACACGATGGCCTGACATCGGAATTCTCGATGACCTGTTCCACGGGTGCGCCCTTGCCGCATACGTGGAGCAGGCTCGACAGGCTGAGAACTGGCCCGACCCGGAGCTCGTCCGACGCCAGGCATTCAGTCTCTACGAACGGGCACTATCCCAGCGGTCTGCGACCCGCGGCGCCGAGAGATGTCACGAAACTGTCACACTCGCAGGGACCAAGGTGAGTTAGTATGGGGCTGGAGCTCTGAGAACGTATGACGACACCAAGCCCTCTTCACATCGCTAACACCGCCCAGAGCATGGCTCGCTCCGCTTCAGGCGGGGAGGCTGCCGTGTTCAACAAGGTCGCGATAGTCTGCATGGGCATCATGGCCGCGGCCTCCGTGGTGCAGGTACTCCAACCAATCCTCCGCGACCTCAACGGCAAGCACGCCAGTCAACACGGCGACGACCGTGGTCGGCATCGCTAACGCTCTACTCGCATTTCTCAACCTGAGCACCGCTCACCGGTAGCGGCATTGCGGCCCGTAGCCCCGCTTCGGCGCGGCTCCCGGGAGTGTTCAACACACCAATCGTGGAACGACCGGACAAAGACGAAAAGTGTTCAGACGTCTCCCCTATGCAGTGCTTAGGCCGTTTTTTCACCGTGAAATCTTGCCGTCTGGATGTCCTGCCATCATGCCAGCTTGAAAGCCTGCCAGCCTGCTGTCTGGATTGCTGGCTGGCTGTCCATCGTCCCATCGTGCTGGCACGTCAGCAGGAAAGCACGCCAGCAAGCAAGGCGGACAGCGAGCTGTCCTGCCAGCGTGAAAGAGTGCTTGCCAGCAAGCCTGCAATCGTGCTATCCGTTGAAGCATGATCATCGTCGTCGCAAACTCCAAGGGCGGTGTCGGCAAGTCCACACTCGCCGTTCACCTTGCCGCGTGGCTCTCTCACCAGGGCCATCGAGTCACGCTCGCCGATTGCGATACGCAGCAGTCGTCGTCGGAGTGGATTCGAGAGGCACGACCTGAAGTGAAAGCCGTCCGCTTGGACAACCCGGACACCATCTTGAACGAGTTGCCGGTGCTCGCCCAGGACGCGGACTTCGTCATTGCCGACGGTCCAGGCA
>NZ_JAGQBF010000048.1 GCF_024345495.1 Synechococcus sp. RedBA-s
CCAAGAAGCGCTGGCGACGCGTCCTCTTTTTGGCGTAGATCTGCTCGTAGTCCGTGAAGCCCAGCTGGAGGGGGTCGGCCATCCGTTCCAGTCTCAGTCCTAGATCTGGACTGATTTTAGCGGGTTTTTCAGGGGTTCCTTAGGTCAACATCTGGCAAAATCTTCTGGCCAAGCTTCTCAATCCATCCCCGCTTTGTTGGAAGGCACAGCCTGGCACCTGTTTTCCCGCTCTCGATGTACAGCAGCTGATTGCGCTGCTTTGCCCTGAAGATCTCTGATGGCCGGGTCGCATAGATGGCCATGACCCCATAACCCCATTTCCATGGTTCAGGGATCAGCTCCCATGCATCCAGGATCTCCCGCTCTGTTGGGATCGTGCGCGGCTTGGCGTCACGATGACCCACATACCCCTTCCCAAGGTGTCGAAGCTCCTCAGCGAGCTTCTGGTCGCCCTGAGACCGCGCAAGTGCTCCACAGGCGATCCCTGCCCTTAGGCGCTGCCGAGAGCCCACAGGGAAGCCCATGACGAGCGATCGAAGGGCGGATGGGCCATATGACGCCTCAGCTGGTAGACGGCGCAAGGGATAGCCGTAGTCCTCGGTCCAGTTCGTGGCCCCTGGTCGCCGCTCACTGTGTTCCCGGCAAAGCCCTTCGATCGCGTCACGAAACGTCACGCGCGGCTTCGGTTGGGATTTCACCCACTCACTCGGATCGAACGTGCCCGACTGGATCTGGTCACTCACGAGGATGGCCAGGGCTTCGGCGCGGATTAGGCCCTCCTCACTGAAAGGGATTCCAGGGCTGAGTCTCTTGAGAACACCATCCTGGCTGTACCTCAAGCGGATGGTGCCGCGGCCTGATGAGGGCTCCAGGCGGACGCGGGACTTCCTTTGGCGAAGGTTCGTGTTGATGGTTTCAAGGAGGTCCATGAGGGAAGGCCAAGGTTCGTTTCTTCCCTTTCCCCTGGCGGTAAACTCCCTAAACTCCCTAAACTCCCTGGAGGGGTGGTCGAGTGGTTGATGGCTCCGGTCTTGAAAACCGGCGAAGGGAAACCTTCCGCGGGTTCGAATCCCGCCCCCTCCGTTCCCTGAACGCTCCCAGCACGGTCGCTGGAGCCCTTCGGAAACCACCGCTAGGGTCGGGCCGCCTCTAATCCGACCGCCGCCATGAAACGAACGCGTTGGCTGCTGCCGGTTCTGATGCTCTGCAGCTTGCTGCTGGTCATGGTTCCCGCGCTGAACGCGCCGAGTGCCGCCCAGGGCGCCCGCGCCGAGATCCGAGGGGTCTGGATGACCACCAACGACATGACCACCATGCGCGATCGCACCAAGTTGCGAGCGGCGATGGAGCAGTTGAAGGAGATGCACTTCAACACCATCTATCCGGTGGTCTGGAATTCCGGCTACGCCATTCACACCAGTGAGGTGACCCGGGCACGCAAGATTCAGTCGTTTTCCTACAAGGGACTGGAAGGCCAGGACATCGTGGCGGATGTGATCAGCGAGGGACATGCCAAAGGCATGCTCGTGATCCCCTGGTTCGAATTCGGCTTCATGGCGCCTCCGTTTTCAGAACTGGCTTTGCAACATCCCAGCTGGCTCACCCAGCGGCAGGACGGCAGCCGCACCTCGATCAGCGCTGCCGGAGAAGTAGTTTGGCTCAATCCATTCAGACCGGAGGTGCAGCAGTTCATCACGGAGCTGGTGCTGGAGGTGGTGGGCAACTACGACGGTGATGGCATCCAGTTCGATGACCACATGAGTCTGCCCAATGAGTTCGGCTACGACAGTTACACCAAAGCGCTCTACACCAAGGAGACCAACCGTGCGGTGCCAAGCAATCCGATGGATCAGTCCTGGATCAAGTGGCGCGCCGACAAGATCACGGCCTTCATGACTCAGCTGCACAAGGCCGTGAACGCCAAAAAGCCGAAGTCAATCTTTTCCGTCTCCCCCAACTACTACGACTTCGCCTACAAGCTGCAGCTGCAGGATTGGCTGAGCTGGGTGCGGCGCAACATCGTTGATGAAGTGATCGTGCAGCTCTACCGACCTGATGTGGCCAGCTTCGCGACCGAGGTGGCACGCCCCGAGCTCGCGGAAGCCCGGAAGAAGATCCCCACCGCGATCGGGGTGATGACGGGGCTACGCACCAAGCCCGCGCCGATGCAGCTGATTCAGGCTCAGGTACAGACCGCCCGGCAGAAAGGGATGGGGGTGACGTTCTTCTATTTCGAATCGCTCTGGAATGCCACCGCCGAAGCGGAAGACCTGCGCCGCAAGGGATTCCTCTCCCTGTTCCCCAGCCCAGCGCCGCGCACGCCGCTGTGAGGCCCCAGGTGCCAACACCTCCCGCAAACCCCACCCAGATACCGTGGATTCCTTGTCACAATGGCTCCAGGCATCCGGTGATCCGTCAGTTTCAGTGCCAAAACGGAGTACGGACTGGTGGCCCTGATCGAGCTGGCCGAGGTGTATTCAGACGGCGGCGTGCTCCAGGCCGGTGAAATCGCCCGCCGCCAGGGGATTCCCGAGCGTTATCCCGAGCAGATGCTCACCAGCCTGCGCCGCAGCGAACTGGTGCACAGCCTGCGCGGTCCCCGCGGCGGCTACCAGCTGGCCAGGTGACCGGGACTGATCATGATGGCAAGCGTTCCACCACGGCCTTCCTGGTGCTCACGGGCCCGACCCTGATGTATCACATCTGCGCGGGCGTCAGGGCGGTGGCTCCAGCTGCAGGGTGCTGTGGGCGATCCCGATCTGCGCCAGCCGGCGCTTGGCCTCATGCAGCAGTTCCATGTCATCCGCTGCACCAGGCTCACGGATGACATGGGCAGTGAGGGCGTTCTGGGAGGTGCTCATCGCCCAAACATGCAGATGATGCACATCCACCACCTGGGGCAGGGAGCGCAGTGCGCCATCCACCTGGGCGATGTCGATGCCGCGCGGCACCGCATCGAGGGCCACAACAAGGGCCTCGCGCAACAACTCCCAGCCGCTCCAGGCCACCACCACGCCCACGCCGACCGCCGTGAGCGGATCAAGCCAAGGCCAGCCGGTGATCCCCCCCAACACAGCGCTGATCAGCACCGCCGCCGACACGGCCGCGTCGGTGAGCAGATGCACCACCGCGGCGCGGCGGTTGAGGTCATGGCTGTGGTCGTTGCCGAATAGGCGCGCCGAGAGCAGGTTCACGACGATTCCGGCTGCCGCTGCCCAGGCCACCGGCGTGCTCGCCACCGCCACCGGATGAAGAAGCCGCTGGAAACCCTCCACGATCACCACAGCGGCCGCCATCAGAATCAACACCGCATTCACCAGCGACGCCAGCTGGGTGCTGCGCCCGAAGCCATAGGTGAAGCGGGGCGTGGCCGGCCGGGTGCTCAACCGCTCGGCCCCCCAGCCGAACAGCAGCCCCGCCACGTCGCCGATGTTGTGCACGGCATCGCCGATCAGCGCCAGGGAGCCGAAGGCCACACCGATCACCAGCTGCAGGCCTGAGAGAGCGCTGTTGAGGATCACGCTCCAGCGAAAGGCTGCGGCCGAGCCGGGCCGATGCTCGTGCTGACGCCGGTGAGGCTGGCGCTGAATCCCGACGGCCGGGTGCTGGGACTCTCCGGAGTCGGATGGGGCTGGAGGCATGGTCTGATCGAGGTCAGAGGCCACTGCCAGAGTGGCGCCGATCAGGGTCCTTGACGACAAGCAGGCTCCGGAATCCAGCGCCGAGAGCGCAGCACCGGGCCGCAGGCCAGGCGTCCGTCACGTTCGGCCGAAAGCCAAACGAAGTCAGCAGAAACTGCTCCGTTGGCACCGACGGGCCGCCGTCAGTGGCGTACAGCACACCAATGGTGGGATTGAACAGAGCGC
The DNA here is from genome assembly GCF_024345495.1 of Synechococcus sp. RedBA-s. Classification (GTDB taxonomy): domain Bacteria; phylum Cyanobacteriota; class Cyanobacteriia; order PCC-6307; family Cyanobiaceae; genus Regnicoccus_A. The sequence goes on from NZ_JAGQBF010000048.1 coordinate 3,867, forward strand.
CCCCCCTGCGTCAGGGAAGAAGTCCACTCGGTCTGACCCATCCACCAGGGGCATTCACCAGGTTGCGACCATGACCTCCACTGCCAAAGCCATCGTCCCGGTGCACAGCCACCCCATCGCCCATAGCCCATAGCCCCCGCGGCAGCACGAAGCGCCCCATGACATCGGTCCGCATCACCATCAGCATGATGATCATCAGCAGCGGCACGGCGACCACACCATTGATCACCGCCGACCAGAACAAACCCCTGATCGGATCAAGGCCAACGAAGTTGAATGCCATCCCGATCAGGGTGGAGGCCGCGATGGTGGCGTAGAAGGCTTTGGCATCCAGCGGTTTGCGGTCGAAGCGTGTCGACCAACCGAGCGCTTCGCCGAGCGCCTAGGCGCAGGATGCAGCCAGCACCGGCACGGCGAGCAGGCCAATGCCGATGATGCCCGCCGAGAACATGGCGAATGTGAACACCCCCGCAATGGGCCTCAGCGCCTCGGCAGCTTGCGCGGATGTCTCGATGTGGGTGATGCCGTTCGCGTTCAACGTTGCTGCAGTGGCAACAATAATAAAAAGACTGATCACGTTCGAATAACCCATCCCGACATAGGTGTCGAAACGGATCCATGAAATCTCAGCTCGTGCCTGCTCTGGCGCATCGATGAGCGCGTAGGCGGAGGGTTCGACCTGCTCGTCCTGCGCTTCCTGCGCTTCCTGCGAGGATTACCAGAAGAAGCAATAAGGAGTGCTGGTGGTGCCCAGCACCGCAACTACGGTGACGACGTAGTCCCGCTGCAGCGAGAAACTGGGTACGAATGTACGGTAGGCAACCTGCCCCCAGGGCACGTCCACCACGAGTGCCACGGCCAGATAGGAGAGCAGAACGAAACTGGTCAATTTCAGGAAAGAGAGATAGCGTGCATAGCTGGAGGCCATCTCCAGCTATGCACTGCCGATGGCGAAGATCACAACATAAAAACCGATGGGACCGCCGGTGAGCAGGTTAAGGGCTGCCGCCATCGCGCCGAGATCGGCGCCCAGATTGATGGTGTTTGCCAGCAGCAACATCCCGACGATCCCATAAAGCACCCCACGGGGGTAATGCGCGCGGATGTTGCCAGCGATCCCCTGGTCTGTGACTCGGCCAATGCGAGCGCTGATTTCCTGCATCGCTGCCATCAGCGGGAAGCAGAACAGCATCACCCAGCACATCGCATAGCCAAACTGGGCGCCGGTCTGCGAGTAGGTGGCGATGCCGCTTGGGTCGTCACCCGAGGCGCCGGTGCTTAGCCCTGGGCCAAGCCGATTGCCCCCCCCTGGCGCAACATTGTGCGAAAAGCACGGTGATGGGCGATCCAGGCCTGCTCCAGTTGCTGGGCCTCAACCCTTTTGATTGCTTGCTTGGCAAATTCCTATTGTTCCATGAGTACCAAACTTTTGGAGGGCGGATTGTTCGAGTTGGATTGGTGCGAACAGGCAGAAGCAGCAACGATAAAAAAACCGACTCACAGCACAGTTTTCAGCATCGCTGATCAAGGTGGCTACGTCAGACCCTGGGCGCTCAATGCAGCTTGAACGCCAGGATCCTTCAGCAGTCGTCCCATGAAATCTGCGATCACCGGATATTCCTTCCAAGTTTTTGGAAGATTTGCTGTCCAGCGAATCATGGCAAAGGCATAGGGATCTGCAATGGTTCGCTTTCCGTTGACGACATGGCCTTCTTCAAGCATATGCTCGAGATGATTCATGACCCGCTCGATCCGCGGATAGGCTGATTCCCTGACCGCCTTGAGGCTGTCATCATCGGTCTTTGTCGTAAAACGCCCTGGGCCAAAGTAAGGCCAAAAGGCAGGATGAACATCACCCGTGAGGAAGGCGAGGGCTTCATCCAGGTTGAACTCTGCCAGCTCCCCATCCCCAGCGCCTAAGCCTGCATCTGGAAAGCTGGTCGCAATGAACTTGAGAATGGCATCAGCCTGAGTCAGCAACCTGCCGTTAGCAATCCGCAAGGCTGGAACCATGCCAAGCGGGTTAACTTGGCGGTACGCCTCAGAGCGCAGGTCAACTTTCTCGATGGCATAATTGGCCCCGCTCCACTCCAGGGCGATATGTGGCGCTAGAGCACAGGTGCCGGGAGCAAAGTAGAGAAGCATCTCGTCTCTTGTCGGTGGAAAACCTGAGCATCCTCAGGTTTTCACAGGCTAGCCAAGGTGGCTTGCAACCATCTGGCTGTACTCAAAACTTTCTCATTTCAGCCCATCCTCCGCATCATGGGCACGCTGGGCGCCGTTGTCCTCACCCAGCTCGGGGGCAGTTAGGGACTCCTGAAAAATAGCCGACGCCACATCGCGCCGCAACGGGCATCTGCGGAGGGCTTACGCAGGCGATGGCCACGTCTATGCGGTGACAGGCCAATCGTTCCAACTCGGCATCCACGGCCAGCTGAAGTGCCATAAGGATCTGCTGACCCCAGGGGGAGATCGCAGGGTTCAACGTGACAGCTCCAGGCAAGACCTGATGTCAGCCAACCCCATGGCCCTCAACCAGGCCTGGAGCCTGCTCCAGCCGTCTGCAGCGGCTACTGGCCTGAAGCTCGGGCGGTAATCGGCGTGGAAGCCATGGGGTGCATCGGCATAAATGACAATCTCACTGCGGCTGTCGGCCGCAGTGAGGGCTGCTTGCATGCGCTCCACCGTCTCCAGTGGGATGCCGTCGTCCTTGCCGCCGTACAGGCCCAGCACCGGGGCCTTGATCCTGTCCGCCAGATCCAGCGGACCGGAGGGTTGCTCCCGGGTGGTGTTGCCAGTGAGCCGCCCGTACCAGGCCACACCGGCCCGGAGGTTGGGGTTGTGGGCGGCGTAGAGCCAGGTGATGCGTCCACCCCAGCAGAACCCGGTGATGCCAAGCCTGTTGGTGTCTCCACCTCCCGCCTGGGCCGCCCAGGCGGGAGGTGGCATCAAGGTCGCTCATCACCTGGGTATCGGGAACCTGGACCACCACAGAGCGAATCGAGGCGAGATCCGGCAGCTGGGTGACATCCCCCTGGCGCTCGAACAGGCTGGGGGCAATGGCCAGATAGCCGAGCCGAGCCAACCGCCGGCAGACATCCTGGATGTGGGCATGAACCCCGAAGATCTCCTGCACCACCAGCACCACCGGAACCTTCGTGCCCGCTGCTGGCCTTGCGCGATAGGCGGGAATGGTGCGGCCATCCACCGGGATGCTCACGAATCCGGCGGTGAGGCCAGCGGCATCGGTGGTGATCGTGGCCGCTGAGATCGGGCGCACGGCCACCGCAAAGCCGGCGGCGATCGTGCCCAGCAGCAGTTCGCGGCGACCGATGCCCTGCAGCCCTCCTGGATCGTTGGTATTCAGGGCCATGGGGAGGGTTGCTGTTTCACTCAAGCCGTCATTCTGTTGCGCTCGTCGATGCAGGTGAACCGTGATGGTGCTGGTGCTGGAAGGAGCGTTCGGGGGCCGTCGAGCTGGGCCTGCAGGCTCTCCCCGGGCTCCGGCAGATCACCGCGTCAAGCCCATTGCCTTGTCCGTCGGTCAAGGTGAATATCGGCAAACATGGGGGTCACCGCAACCTGCAGGTCTGAGCTGGATGAAGCGAGCTGGGGCTCAGCCTGACCCCCGTGGTCTGAGCCATGCGCTGCAGTTAGCAGCGCCTTCAGGAGGTCAGGAGCGACGAGCCACACTGTCAAATGGACTCTGATCTAAAACTGGAACGCAACCTGAACCAAGCTCCATCATCTCTTCTCCAGCGCCACCCACATCCGCGCAGTGCGCGGCGGTAGGTGGAAGGTGTAGCTGGGCCCCTGGATTTCCGGAAGCAGCGAGTCGGTGAGCATGTCGCGGTAGGGATGGTTCCATTGGAAGCGAAAGCGCGTGTCCACGGTGATGGAGCGCGGCTGAGCGCATTTGTTGATGGCCACGATGCCGTCCTCTTGGCGGCGCCACAGCAGGGTGCAGGCATCAGCCGCGAGCATCTGCATGGGCTTGCCCTGCATGCGGTTGTGGAAGGCGATCATGCGGCGCAGACGATCACGGTTCCACACATTCCGCCAGCGGCCGTTGTTGGAGCGCCCGGCCGACTGATCATCGAACACCAGGGGGGTGCCGCCATCGCGACCCATGATGTACACAGAGGCCAGATCTTCATCCACCGACGAGTTGGCATCCTGATCGAAGAGCAGCGAGCGGAAGGGCCCGTTGTAGGGCATGTCGTGGCTGATCACCATCGTGACGGCACGGTTGTTGGCCAGGGCATCGCCCCTGGCATAGGGGTCAGCCAGATCCGAAAGGGGACGACCCAACGAGAAGGACTGCCTGAGGGCATGGAACAGCGGGAAGTCATAGGCAGCGAAAGACTCCGGCAAGTCCCGCAGGTAGGGCTCGAGAAACTGCTGATAGTCGGCTGAGCTGGCCCCAGCCGAGGTGATGATCTCGGCGAAGAGATGGGAGTTCCTGGCCACCTGCTCTGGAATGAACGACTTGATCGCGCCGGTGGGCATGTGCTTGGCGGCATCGATGCGGAAACCGCGGATGCCGAGGTCATAGAGCGCCTGCACGTACTGCCTGCGCTGGTCATTCACCCAGGATTGGGCTGGATCGGTATCGAGCAGATCGGGCAGACCCGAATCAGGCTCAGGACCGCAGAGGCGATCACGCCTCACCGAGTCGGCATTGCCGTAGTCGCGGATGCAGGCGGCAGGGTGGAAATCCTGGGGGCCGAACAGGCCATCGAGCCGGCCAGTGCTGTTGCCATAGAGGATCTGCCGGCTCCAGTACGGCTGCCGGTCCCGATACTCCCTCAAGGTGAGATCACCCGGAAACACCGTTGCGCCGTTGCGCTCATTGGCCATGTGGTTGACCACTACATCCGCGTAGGTCCTGACGCCCCTGGCCTTGAGCGCCGCAATCGCCAGCACCAGGGTGTCTCTGTTGCCATCGCAGTGGTCAATCACGCGGAAGTCCTGGGGCTGGTACCGCTGCCACCACTCACAACCCCCTGTTCTGGCTGACTTCAGCGGGGGAGACACCAGCACCGCCCTGTAGCCCACAGCCGCAATCGCTTCGGCCTTCTCGGCGACCTCTGCATAGGACCAATCAAACGCCTGCAGGATCACCTCCGCCCTGGCCGCAGCGCCCATACCCAGCAGCCCTCCCCCGGCTGCAGCCAGCGAAACCACCAGGCCCGTGATCGAACCCGCCAGCCAACGCAGCGTCATGGCATCACCATCACCAGGGCAACAGCTCACCGTTGGCGTGCCAGAAGCTGCCTGAGGTCTCCAGGCTGAGGGCGTCGATGCGCTCCAACAGGCCCCGCACCGACTGCTCCGGCGTGATGCCGTTGGCCGTGAATCCCGTCATGCGGGTGCTCACCAGGCCTGGATGAAGGATGGCCACGGCGATGCCCCGCGGCTTGAGGTCCAGGGCCAGCGACTTGCCCGCCATGCACAGCGCCACCTTCGACATCCGGTAGCCATAAGAGCCGCCGGAGCTGTTATCGGCAATCGAGCCCATGCGGCTGCTCATCAGGCTCACCTTGGAGCCGGGATGCAGATGATTCAGCAGGGCGCGGGTGAGCTGCAGCGGGGCCACGGCATTGACCTCGAACTGGCGCAGCAGGCTCTGGCCATCGAGCGTATCCAAGCTCGTGGATTCGTAGACGCCGGCGTTATGGATCAGGCCGTCGATCGCCAGATCCCCCAGTCGCTCCACCAGGGAGGCGATCGCAGCGGCGGAGGTGATGTCCACCCCGGCTTCGATGCGCACCCCCAGCGCCTCCAGCTCCGCTGAAGCTGTGCGGCAGACCGCCACCACCTCATCGCCGCGGACCTTCAACTGCCGGCAATACTCGGCGCCGATGCCACGGTTGGCTCCGGTGATCAGGTGGATGGCCATGGTGCAAACGCGCGGTGGGGTCTGGTGGCTGGATCGTATGGAGTGGGGTGGGCCCGCCATGACGATGGCCTCAGGCCATCAGCAGCTGGTAGGCGGCATGGATGCGGCGGAAGTCGTCAACAGCTCCGCCCTGATCGGGATGGTGGGTTTTCACTAGGCGGCGGTGCGCCCGCTTGATCGCCTCGCGGGAGGCCCCCCACTCCAGGCCCAGCAGCGCCAGGGCGGCGGTCCGTTCGGGGTCGGGCCTGTCCTCGACCGGCGCCGGGTCTTCAGCGGCCTGCTCAAGGGTGGCGATGCGCTCCAGCAGGTCATCGACCACCCGCAGGGGCGCAGTCGAGAGCCATTCGGGCGCGCGCACGCCGTGGATGGCGAAGGCCAGCCGCACCGCCAGGCGGGGTTTGGTCTGGGGGCCACGCAGGGCCTGAAGCAGAGCACTGCCCAGACCGGGCTGGCGGCGTTCCAGCTCCTCCTCCAGCTGGGCACGCGGATCGCTCCACTGGCTGCGCAGGTGCTCCTGCAGGCCGCGCAGACCGCTGAAAACCAGCCTGTCCCCCAGCCGCGCCGAGGCTCCCACCCGCAGCTCCCGCCAGCGGGGGTGACGGGCAAGCGCCTCACCCCAGAGCCGCACCTGCTCGGCACTGACCGTGCCCCTGACGGCAGGCTCAGGGGTCTGCCGGCGGAAGAGCTGCTGGCGCAGCAGGGCCACCTCCCGGCGCAGGGCTTCGTTTTCGGCGAGCAGGGCGTCGATGTTGGCGGTGACCTGGGTGCCCCGGGCGGGGCCGCGGGCCCAGCTGCGCGGATCAAACCCCATGCTCAGGACGACAGGTCAAGCCCGGATCTAAAATATCTGATGGCGGGACACCTGGATACGTGGCTCCACCTTGAGGTCTTTGTTGTGCAAATCGCTGCCACGCACGGCTGACACTTCACCCTGGATGCCTTGGGCCGCCAGCTGTTACACCAACTGTTTGATCAATTGATCTTCCACCCTGCTTGATCAAATCCACTGGGGGTGAGATCCGCCAAAGAGCGACCGATGCGTGAGGCCACCACCGAAGAAGAATTCGCGACATTGATCACAATCGTCAGCGGGACAACTTCACACAAAAAGAATTGTATCGCAAATGCCGTGGGTCGTCTCTGATGGCATGCCGCCGATCCAAACCAATGCAATCCAATCGCTGAAGACCATTGATCTTCATTCAAAGGAGTTGAAGCTAAGGCCTTAGCCGTAGGTGGAGATGGTGGAGAGGCGCTGGAAGGAGGGATCCGCCATGCCATCGACCCGGAACGACGACCAGGTCACGCTGGGGGCTGGATCTTCGGCCTGGCGCGGAAATTCGATGCGGCGGCGCTGGTAAGTGAGCCCCACACAACTGAGATCGTCGTCATCGGCCATCAGCGACCAGAGCAGACGCAGATCTCCGCGGTCGTAGGACCAGGGCTGATCCATCGACATCGGCTCCGCCAAAACGCCCGCAGCGAAGCGAACAGCGCAGGATCGCTCCGAAGCCAGGTAGTGACCATCTTCGGTGGGATAGAACCAGCAGGTGTCGTTACTCAACTGCTGCAGGGGCACCGCATCAAGCCAGCGGATGCCTGCAGGAGAGTCGGTGCTCAGGTCCGCGCCGTTGAACTCCAGCAGGTGGACCTGCAGCCACAGTCGAGCCGCATCAAAGTGGGGGATGACGGCATCACAGAGCAGTCGATCCTTCGTGGGGCCACTGCCGGGTGAACGGGCGAAGGGATCAAGGCCGTCAGCTGTGGCCTGTCCATCGCGAACAAGGCCATCCAGGCTACCGGCCCAGTCGTGCGGGCAGCGCAGGATGCGCAGGGACCGCGCTGCGTCCAGGCAGCTCTGATGATCGGAGATCACCTGGTCCCAGCCGCTGGGATCCCCCCCATCAAGGGGAGGAGAGAGGCTGAAGGTGAACGCCAGCTTTGAGGTCATGGGCGGAGCTGAGGCCGTCATGACGGGGAGACTGTCGCCGGTGGAAACGGCGATCAGCCCAGACCCACCTGGCCGAGGATGCCCTGGCCGGTGAGGAGTTCGGTGGCGAGGCCGATGACGAAGCCGAGCATGGCAAGGCGGCCATTCCAGGTTTCAGCGAAGGCCACGAAACCGAAGCGGGAGGTGGTGGAGTCAGTCATGGGTGGTGAGCGAGGTGCTTTGCGAAGCGTAACACAAACCTTTGAGGATTGTTAAGAGGCGGTCAAGGATCGGCGGGGTGTTGCTCACGGCTCAGTGCTGCTGCTGCCCGTATCCCGGCTCACGTCCACGCCGAAGGGCGCAAACAGAAAGACCATCTCGCCAAGGCGCTCCTGGTGCCCGTCGAGGGCGAACACCCCACCGGAGACGAAGTCGGCCGAGCGCTGGGCCTCCTCAGGCGGCATCGAGCCGAAGTTGAGCACCACAGTCTTGCGCTCGCGCACCGCCTGGACCGCCTGCAGCACGTCCTCGAAGCGGTGCGGTTCCATCAAAACGACTTCGGAAGGCAAGTCGGAAAACCGATCCATGCCATCACGGTGCCATGGGCGGCCCAGCCGCGCCAATCGGTTCAGCCAGGGCGAGCAGCTCATCGCAGCGCAGCTCCCTGCGCCGGCGCAGGGCGAAGAGGGTGCCCGCCTGTCCCCGGCAGACCCGCAGCTCCTGATCCAGAACGGTGATGTCCAGCCAGGCCGGGTAGCTCTGGTTTACCTGCCGCATCAGCCGCAACGGCACCGGTCCCAGGGCCGGGCCGATCCAGCCGCCCCGCTCGAAGCTCACCGACACCCGCTGGGGCCCCCCAATCGAGATCCCCGCCAGCACGGCAATGCCGCCCAGGCCCGAGAAGGCGCCGGCGGGACGCAGCAGATTCATGGCCCGACCCCGGGACGGGGCCAGCACCTGAAGGTTGTCGAGCCACGGTGCCACCCGCAGGTACGGAGCCCGGCTGCTGCTCCAGCGCAACTCCCACACCCCTTCCAGGAGCTGCGGGCGCGCCTGGAGATCAGCGGGCGACTCCCGCTCCAGCGCCTCGATCAGGGAGCGAATCTGCTGATCACCAAGAGCGGCGGGGTCGCGCAACCCTTCAAGCAATTGGTCGCGGGGAGTCATGGCAGCACGGGAGTGAGTGGAGATCCTGGGGCCGGGGGAGTGTGTAGAGTGAACGTTGATTTTTCGATCACTGGTGAGAGCAACACTTCCAGCCGTCGACGGATCGGTTCAAGTTATTTAAAGTTACATGACAATCTACGTAGGCAACCTCTCGTTCGATGCCGAGCAAGAGGATCTCCGTGACCTTTTCGCTCAGTACGGAGAAGTGCGCCAGTGCAGCCTGCCCCTTGACCGGGAAACTGGACGCAAGCGCGGTTTCGCATTTGTGGAACTGGCCAATGACGCCGAAGAGCAGAAGGCCATCGACGATCTTCAGAACGTCGAATGGATGAACCGGATGATCCGGGTGAACAAAGCTGAACCCCGCGGTGGCGGTGGCGGCGGCGGTGGCGGCAACCGTGGCGGCGGTGGCGGCGGCTACGGCGGCGGCGGCGGCGGCGG
>NZ_JAGQBF010000049.1 GCF_024345495.1 Synechococcus sp. RedBA-s
AGGGGAGGCTCAGGTCGGGGTGGCGGGGCAGGGCCCCCAGCAGGGGCATGGCGATCGAGGCGAGGGCCTCTTTCAGCAGGGCCCGGTGGCGCTCGGTGCTCACTCCGTTGAGCACCACTCCGGCCAGCGTCAGCCCCGGCTGGTGATCGCGGAAGCCCCGCACCAGGGCGGCCAGGGAGCCCGCCTGCCGGCTGGCTTCCACCACCAGCACCACCGGCAGCCCCAGCAGGCTGGCCACCTCGGCGGAACTGCCGTCGGCGCTGGGCCCGCGGCCATCGAAAAGACCCATCACCCCCTCCACCAGGCAGTGGTCGGCCTGGTGGCCCCACCAGTGGAAGGCCCGCCGCAGCCACTCCTCGCCGCAGAGCAGGCGATCGAGGTTGCGGCAGGGACGGCCGCTCACCCGCCCCAGCAGCTGCGGGTCGAGGTAATCCGGACCCACCTTGAAGACCTGAACGCTGGCTCCGCAGCGGCGCAGCAGGGCGCTGAGGGAGAGGCTGAGTAGGGTCTTGCCGCTGCCGCTGCAGGGGGCGGCGATCAGGCAGGCCATGGCATCGAGGCCCCAGGCCGTCAGGCGTTGGGCAGCAGTTTGGCAGCCAGGGGCGCGGCGGTGGCCAGCAAGGGATTAGTGGAATCGTGACCGCCGCCCAGCAGCCGGGCCATCTCCCATTCATCGGTGGCATGGCCCATGGGCACCACTTCTTCGGCCAGCTCCATGCGGGCCATGCCTCCGGCCTCCAGGCGCATGCAACCGCCCGATTCCGAGCAGAGGATCACGCAGAGGGCCTGGCGGCCGGGCGGCTCGCAGATCAGGCGCAGCCCGACGAGGCTACCCGGATGGCTGCTGGGCACACCCACCGGCACGGGGGTGAGATGAAACTGAACGGTGACACCATCGCTGCGCTCGAATTCTGCGCGGATCTCCTCCCCTGGCACCGAATGGCTCTCCACCCAGTGCCAGCCGAGGCGGTCCGCCAGCCAGGCAGCCAGCAGCAACCCCTGCACCGGATGGGTGCCCTCCACATCGATGTCGAGCTGCACCACGTGGTTGAGGGCATCGCGGCGGCTGGGGGGATCGAAGACCATGGCCAGCGATTCCCGCCAGGCCCGCTGCCTCAGCCAGTTCAGGTCGTTCACCGGCACACCGCTTGCCACGCGGCTCTCCAGCAGGTCGAGGCAACGGCGCGGGGTGCCCATGGCCGTGTCGATCACCAGGCGGCGGCCCGGTTCACCGAGGGCCTCCAGCAGCTCGGGCGCCTCATCGAGGGAGCCGTTCCACCACACCCAGCAGGGCAGATCATCTGGCACGAGCGGCTGCAGCAGCTGCAGGCCCTGCTGCAGCGCGCCGAAATCACCCCGCAGCACCACCACATCACCACAGGCGGCGACCGTGCCCTCTCCGGGCAGGGGGCAGTAGGCCGCCACCAGGGTTTCCAGGGGCTGACCGTGGTTGAGGGTGGGCGCCAGAGTGATCAAGCGCCTGGGCTGGAAGGCGCTGATCGCCGCGTCGATGTGCTGGCCGCGCAGATCCTCGATCGGATGGTTGCCGCTTTGCTGACCCAGGGCCCAGGCCAGCTTGGGCGAGAGGGGGGAGATGCTCAGGGGCAGGTCGCAGGCAGGCACCGCCTCGCGCGCGGCCTCCAGCAGTTCTTTGCGCACCACACCGGTGACAGGACCATCCAGGCGGCCGGTGCGCACCAGATGCTGCTCCACCCAGGCCGGCTGCCACACCAGCAGGGTGAAGGTGGAGGCCCCGCTGGACGACTCAAGATCATGGCTCCAGAGCTTATCGAGGTAGTCGGTGAGCTCAGGGGGTGGCAGGGCCACGGGGGCCTGAAGCGTCAGCTGGGGGGACATGGGCTTGGTTCGTCAGGGGAGGGGTGCTTGTGGTGCTGCTCGCGTCAGGGGCGACGCCACATCAGGCCATCGCGGCCCAGCAGGCTGTCGGAGGCGGCGGGCCCCCAGGTGCGGGCTTCGTAGGGGTGGACGGGCAGTTGCCAGGGGCTGTCCTCGATCAGCTCCAGCAGGGGGGTGTACATCCGCCAGGCGGCCTCCACCTCGTCGCCACGGGTGAACAGGGTGGGGTCCCCCAGCATGGCGTCAGCGAGCAGGCGAACGTAGCCCTCGTCGGAGGGTTCACCGAAGGATTCGTCGTAGGAGAAGTGCATGTCCACCGGACGGCTGCGCATGCCCGAACCGGGAGATTTCACTTCAAAACGGAACCCGGCCCCTTCATCGGGCTGGATGCGCAGGATCAGCTGGTTGGCGGTGGGGCTGCCACCGGCGGCGTCGAAGAGGTGCACCGGGGCCTCGCGGAAGGTCAGCACCACCTCACTCATGCGCTTGGGCAGGCGCTTGCCGGTACGCAGGTAGAAGGGCACCCCCTGCCAGCGCCAGTTGTCGATGAACAGCTTCATCGCCACATAGGTTTCCGTGGTGCTGTTCGGATTCACCCCAGGTTCCTGGCGGTAGCCAGCCAGGGGGCGGGCCGCGTTGCCACCGGGGCTGTACTGGCCACGAACGCAGCAGTTCCAGGGCTCGAGCTCATCGGCCAGCCGCGCTGACTGCAGCACCTTGGCCTTCTCGTTGCGGATGGCCTCCGGGTCAAAGCGCCCCGGGGCCTCCATCGTGGTGAGCGCCAGCATCTGGGTCAGGTGGTTCTGCACCATGTCCCGTAGGGCGCCGGAGCTTTCGTAGTAGCCCGCCCGCTCCTCCACACCCACGGTTTCAGCGGCGGTGATCTCGACGCTGGCGATGTAGTTCCGGTTCCAGATGGGCTCGAAGATCGTGTTGGCGAAGCGCAGCACAAGGATGTTCTGGACCGTTTCCTTGCCCAGGTAGTGGTCGATGCGGAAGACCTGACTCTCCTTGGCGCTGGCCTGGACGATCCGGTTGAGCTCCTGTGCGCTGCCGTAGTCGCGGCCGAAGGGCTTCTCGATCACCACCCGGCTGCGCTCGGGATCACTGAGCAGCCCTGCGGCGGCCAGGGCGCTGCACCCACTGCCGTAGAACTTCGGTGACACCGAGAGGTAGAAGGTGCGGTTGCTGCGGGTGGCCCGTTGGCGGTCGATCACTTCGAGCCGCTGGGCCAGCCGCACCAGGTGCTCGGGCTGCTGCAGATCCACCGGCTCATAGAAGAGGCCGGCGGCGAATTGGTCCCAGGCGCCGCGGTGCTCGCTCACCAGGTCGCCGAGGGCTTCGGCCATGTGGCCGCGGAAGTCTTCGTCGCTCCAGGGGCGCCGGGCGCAGCCCAGCACGGCGAATTCTGTGGGAAGCCGCCGCTGGCGGAACAGCTCGAACAGGGCCGGCACCAGCTTGCGGTGGGTGAGATCGCCGCTGGCTCCGAAAATCACCAGGCACTGGGGCGACACCACACGCTCCTGGCGCAGCCCGACCCTCAGTGGATTGGTGAGCGTGACGGTCATGGAGGTGCAACTGATGACACTGGATCTACCTACGAAAGCGGGGAACACCCAGCAACGGGCATGGGCGGTTCCCCTCTGTGCTGATTTCGGCAAAAAAAAGCCCGCCGTGGAGGCGGGCCGTAGCTGGATCGAAAGGGCCTTACCAGCTGTGGGGTTAGGCCTCAGCGGAGCGAGATCAATAGGTTTCCACGTGCCAGCGTTCGGCCTTCTTCAGCTGCGGACGAAGTTCCGACCAGTTGAGTCCCTTGGCTTCAGCGGCATTGGTCATGGCCTCGTCGATGCCGGGCTCCATGCCCCGCAGACCGCACATGTAGACGTGCGTCTTGGGATCTTCGATCATGGTGAAGATCTCTTCTCCGTGCTCGGCCACACGGTCCTGGATGTACATCCGGCCACCGCTGGGATTCTGCTGCTCACGACTGATCGCCTTGGTGTAGCGGAAGTTGTCGGGGAATTCGGCCTGGTAGGCCTGAAGATCCTCTTCGTAGAGCAGGTTCGGGGTGGTGGGCACGCCCATGATCAGCCAGGCCTTGCCCCGGAACTGATAGCCGGGATTCTTGGCCCGCTCGCCGTGGTCGAACATGCGACGTAGGTAGGCCCGCATCGGCGCAATGCCGGTGCCGGTGGCCAGCATGATCACGTTGGCGTCTTCGTCGGGGGGCAGCAGCATTTCCTTGCCCACCGGGCCGGTGATCTTCACCTTGGCGCCCGGTTCGATGTCGCAGAGAAAGCTGGAACAGACGCCATAGATGGTCTCTCCGTCCTTTTCGTACTGCAGTTGGCGGACGCAGAGGGAAACGGTCTTCGCTTCGAGGTTGTCGCCGTGGCGGGTGCTGGCGATTGAATAAAGACGCAGCTTGTTGGGCTTGCCGTTGCTGTCGACGCCATCGGGAATGATGCCGATGCTCTGGCCCTCCACATAGTGAAGGTTGCCCTCAGAAAGATCGAAAGTGATGTGATTGACCCGGCCGATCGCACCTTCAGCCAGCAGGGAATAGTTTCCGAGCACGGTGCCCACGTAGGGATCCTTCGGCTTGTAGAGATTGACGGGAGGAGCTTCGTGCTTGACGGGGGTGGTCACGGGAGCGGGGGCGTCGTTGGCAGCGGTCGGGGCGGGCGCTGGAGTGGAGGAGGAGGCTGAGACCTGATCAGCCGGGGTGACTGAGAGCAGGCGCCCACCCTGCTGATTGATCATGCGCAGGGTGGTCTGCATCTGAGGCAGAGGGATGCTGAAGCAACGCTCGGCCGTGCGCATACCAGCTGCTTTGAGGCCCTGCACCACGAGGGTGAACATCCGGGCATCGGACTGACGAAGCGCTGCGGTCGAGATGCGCATGAACCCTCAAACACCGGAAAACCGGTTCGATCATAGGCATCGCCTACGGTCAGCACTCCCTTGACCGTGGGCCTTTCCGCACTGACAACCGTCTGTTGCGGTTAGGTTTGGCTGGTCCGGTTGCACCGGCTTGCTTCGAATCCGACGTTCCCCTTCACTTGGCGCAACTTTCGGTTCTGACAACCCCCTCCTTCCAGAGCCTGCTCAGCAGCCAGGACACCTGTTCACTGGACACGATCCAGCAGGACATGGAACGTTTGCCCCAGGGGGCGCGCCGTCTGGCGGTTCAGTTGCGCCTTGAGCTTCCACCCCAGCAGATCTGGGCGGTGCTCACCGACTACGAAAACCTCAGCCGCTTCATTCCCAACCTCTCCACCTCGCGCCTGCTCTGGCGCCGGGGCAACACCGTGGGGCTGGAGCAGGTGGGCTCCCAGCAGTTCTGCGGCCTGCGCTTCAGTGCCCGCGTCGAGCTGGAGCTGCGCGAGCACCACGACGATGGACTGCTCAGCTTCTCCATGCGCCAGGGCGATTTCCGTCGTTTTGAGGGCGCCTGGCAGGTGAGCGACGAACCCAGCGGATCACGGCTCCTCTACGAACTCACGGTCCAGGGCCGCCAGGGCATGCCGATCGGGCTGATTGAGCAGCGCCTGCGCGAAGATCTGGCCGCTAACCTTCGCGCCGTGCAACAGGAAGCTCTGCGCCGCTCGCGGCAGGCCTGAGCAGTTCAGGAGTTGGAGTGAAGCAAGGTTCGAGAGAAGTCGCTGCGCCACGCTTCAGCGAAAAGTGTTCAGTGATCGAGCAGAATCAAGCCATCTGTGCTGATTCGCAGCCAACAATCTATCGCTTCGCGATCTGATCTGGCGAAGCTTTCTGGCTGTTTATCGTGATACCCCCAAGGGGATTCGAACCCCTGTCGCCTCCGTGAAAGGGAGGTGTCCTAGGCCTCTAGACGATGGGGGCGAGGCCACGGAGCGAGGGCGTTTTCAGGCGCCGTTTCCGATGACCGGACGCTACGGGTCGGAGTGTCCCTTCGTCAAGGAGAGGCCTGGCTGGGGGAGTTCTGTCCCGACCACACCGGCACGGTGAAGTGGAAGCAGGCCCCTTCACCAGGCTCGGAGGCCACCCAGATGCGCCCGCC
Organism: Synechococcus sp. RedBA-s; assembly: GCF_024345495.1. Classification (GTDB taxonomy): domain Bacteria; phylum Cyanobacteriota; class Cyanobacteriia; order PCC-6307; family Cyanobiaceae; genus Regnicoccus_A. Next base: position 5,900 of record NZ_JAGQBF010000049.1, read on the forward strand.
ATGGACTTCAACGATGCGGTGACAGACCGAGAGTCCCACCCCGAAGCCTGAAGTGGTTCCCGAGGTCTGGGGAAGCCGTACCCGCTCCAGGAAGATCCGCTCCTGCTCACCCCGGGGAATCCCCGGCCCGGTATCGCAGACACTGACCTGCACCCATTGGCTGGTGCGGTGCAGCAGCGAGAGGGTCACCTCGCCTTCGTCCGGGGTGTACTTCAGCGCGTTCTCCAGCAGGTTGAGCAGCACCTGGTGCATGCGCCGCTGATCGGCGAACACATCTGGCAGGTCGGCGGGGATGTTGGTCATCAGGCGCAGCCTGCGGCCAACCCACAGCTTCTCCAGCTCCAGGATGGCCTCGGCGGCCACCGGCGCCAGGTCAAGCCGCTGGGGGTTGAACAGGGCCTCCCAGCGGGTGGTGCCCACCTCCAGCAGATCCTTGGAGAGGTGCTCGATGTCATCGAGGCGGCGGTCGAGCACATCCCGGCAGCGGGTGTTGTTGATGTGCCCGAGCTGCAGGCTCTGCAGGGCCAGCTTGGCGGCCGTGAGGGGTGTGCGCAGCTCATGGGCCACCATGCGCAGCAGCCTCTCCTGCACCCGCAGGCGCTCGATCAGAGTTTCGTTCTCCTGCCGCAACACCAGCACCTGATCCTCCAGCTGCAGCTCCCGCTGGGAGCGGCTGCCATCCATCTCGGCGGGTCGCAAGCTCATGCCCAGATCGCTGACCACCTCCAGCTGCTGCCAGCGGGGCAGCCAGCCCTTCAACTGATCCAGCACCGCGTTGCCCGCCAGCACCTGACGAGGGGGAGGCTCCAGTTTCACAAGGGCCGGGGTGGCCACCAGCCGGTGCAGCTCCAGCAACTCCGGGCGGAGGGCGGGATCGGCCACCTCCAGGGCCACCTCGAAACCGCAGTCGCAGGTTTCGAGGTACTGCAGCACCCCGCCCAGATCAGCGGAAGCCAGATGGTGCGGGGCTGCCACCAGCAACAGTTTCAGCGGCCGGCGCCTGGCCGGGGGAGTGGCCTTGCTGTTGCCGGGGTCGGCTTTCCCCGCTTCAGGCACCGGGATGGCAGGCGAAATCGTGGTGCTCACCTTATGGCGGCCAACGCTGGGCCGGGAGATGGCTATGACAAGGCTGTTGTCTGACCTTCCGCAGATCCCCCTCCCCATGACTCCATCCACCGAGCGGGTGCCGCTGGACCTGTCCGGGCCGTCGCGGCGGGACCCGCAGGGAAGCCGCATCCAGCTGGACAGCAACCTGCGCCGCTGGTTTGCGCGCAACCTCGGCCTCTGGCGATCACGCCGCCTCTATTTCTTCCGCGGCGAAGAGGAGGCCCTGCGCCTCGACCTGCTGCTGCGGATCGAAACCTACGAGCAGCCGGTGGAAGGGGAGGGGGCCTACCGCTTCAGCTGGACACCGGAACGGGATTACGGCTTCTATGAGCGCAAACCCCAGTACCAGAGCGAGGGCAGCCTCGACGCCTATCTCTGCGGCCACCAGTTGCGACTCACCCAGGGGTACCTAGTGGAGCAGCCGATGCGCTCCCAGATTCGCCAGGTGGATGAGCACCAGATGATCTTCGAGTCGCAGCATCAGAACTTGGACATTCAGCAGCACGTCCGCCTGATCGATCAGGACCGCATCCGGGCCTGCTCGATCTTCTCCTGGCGCGACGGCGAACTCGACATCAGCGAGACCCACCATGAGATCAGGCTGGAGGGTCCTGGAGTTCCCCTGCCTGCGGATTGAAGTTCGCGCCGCGGTGCAGCAGCATGGGGCCTGATGAAACCGCTCTCCTTGCGCCTCACGCACCGCCTCCGCCGGTTCCTGTTGCTGGCTGCCCTGATCATTCCCGCCGTTGCCGGAGTTGCCCCCGCCCAGGCGGCCCCCGCCAGCGAGAGCGAGATGTCGCTCTACACCAGGATTGCCGCTGTCAATGTCTGCATCTCCCGGGGCGCCGGGGTCGAGTTCGACAAGGCCGCGAACATCGCCGGTGAAACGATCGCCCAGCTGATCAAGGGTCAGCACGACGGTCAGATCAAACAGGTGGGTGCCAAGGCCCTCACCATTGAAGAATTGCGTCGCGGTTCGGTGAACTCCGCTGTGATCGGTGCCGTTGAGCTCTGCCCCAAGGAGGTGCCCGCCGATGTGGTCAAGAAAGTGAACGACGCCCTCAAACAGCAGGGCGGCAAGTAAAGCTGAACGCTGCGGCCCTGCGGCGGACGCATCTGGACACAGTCGGCCCCACCCCCAGTTGCAGTTCAGGCGGTCCTGGTGGCTTTGCTGATGGCATCCCCTCGGGGCTGTCCTCCAGCTTGATCACCATGACTGTCTCCATGTGCCGGCTCCCCCTGCTGCTCGCTGCCGGGGTCTGCGGCCTCGCCTCGCTGCTGCCCGCCCTGCTGCCCTCAGCCGCCTCCGCCCAGGAGTACACCCGGGAGTACCAGGGCGTTCAGCGCTACCAGGAATACCGGCTGCCCACTGATCGTTACCCGGTTTTCCGCAACCCCGGCTATGCCGTGACTCCGGTCCGCAACTGGCCGCCTGCTCCCTACCAGGATTACGACAGCCGGGACTACACCAGCCAGCTGCCCAACGGCAGCACCCCTTACAGACAGCCGGTGCCCACCACCTGGGAGGAAGCCCAGGCCCTGCAGCAGCGCTGCTCGATCGGTCGGCTGGTGGGCGGGGTCATCGGTGGTGGCCTCGGCTATGCCGCCTCCCGCGATGACGGACGCACCTGGGCCGTGCCCCTGGGGGCCCTGCTGGGGTCCCAGGTGGGCTGCAACGCCGGCCAGGGCCGGGGGCCACTGCCCTGGTGAGCGGGGCGCCAGGATCAGGGGGTCTTTTCCCCTCGCCTGATGAGCGTCGTGCGGCTGGCCGACTATCGGCCCTACCCCTACCGGCTTGAGCGCACCGACCTGACGGTGCGCCTTCTCGGCGAGGAGGCCCTGGTGGAGTCGACCCTGCATCTGGTGCCCCTTGGAGCAGGGGCCGGCGGCAGCGAGCCGCTGCTGCTGCGCGGCGAGGGTCTGGAGCTGCTCTCCCTCAGCCTCGATGGCCGGCCGCTGGCGCTTGATCAGATCGGGCGCGATGGCGACGCCTACATCCTCACGGACACTCCCTCGCAGCCGTTTCGCCTCACCAGCGCAGTGCGCCTGCAGCCCCGCGCCAACACCAGCCTGGAGGGGCTCTATGCCAGCGGCGGCATGGTGACCACCCAGTGCGAAGCGGAGGGGTTCCGTCGCATCACCCTCCATCCCGATCGCCCCGATGTGCTCAGCCTGTTCCGGGTGCGCATCGAGGCCGAGCGCGTGGCCTTCCCCGTGCTGCTCTCCAACGGCAACTGCATCGAGCAGGGTCCCCTGCCGGCAGGGGCCGGCGAGGCGGAGCGCCACTACGTAGTTTGGGATGATCCCTTCCCCAAGCCCTCCTATCTGTTCGCCCTGGTGGCGGGGGTGCTGGAGGAGGTGCGCGACAGCTTCACCACCGCCAGTGGCCGCACGGTGCAGCTGCGGCTGCATGTGGAGCCCGGCGATGCGCCCTACACGGCCCATGCCATGCGCTCGCTGCAGCGCTCGATGGCCTGGGATGAGCGGGTCTACGGGCTGGAGTACGACCTCGATGAGTACAACATCGTGGCCGTGCGTCATTTCAACATGGGCGCGATGGAGAACAAGAGTCTCAATATCTTCAACTCCAAGCTGGTGCTCGCCGATGCCGAAACGGCCACCGATGGCGAACTGGAGCGGATCGAGAGCGTGATCGCCCATGAGTATTTTCATAACTGGACGGGCAACCGCATCACCTGCCGCGACTGGTTCCAGCTCTCCCTCAAGGAGGGACTCACCGTCTTCAGGGATCAGAGTTTCACGGCTGATCTGCATGCGCCGGCACTGAAGCGAATCGAAGATGTGGCGATGCTGCGCAACACTCAATTCCGCGAAGATGCCGGTCCCACCGCTCACCCCGTGCAGCCGGATCATTACCAGGCGATCGACAACTTCTACACCACCACCATCTACGAAAAGGGTGCGGAGGTGATCCGCATGCTGCACACTTTGCTGGGGCCGGACACCTTCATGCGTGGCATGGCCACCTACGTGCAGCGCCACGACGGCACGGCCGCCACCTGCGACGACTTCGTTGCGGCCATGCAGGATGCCGCCGCCTCGGCGGGTGTTGCCGGCACGCGTGAGTTGAGCGCGTTCAGCTTCGAGCAGTTCCGCCGCTGGTACCACCAGGCGGGCACGCCGCGGCTGGAACTGGAGCGCCACTGGGATGAGGATCAGGGCCGCCTGTCCCTGACCATCCGCCAGCACACCCCGCCCACCCCGGGGCAGACCGAGAAGCTGCCGCTGGTGATCCCCCTGGCCCTTGGGGCGGTGGATCAGGCCGGAGAGCCCCTGCTGCTGCAACGCTCCGGCGAAACCACAGCCAGCGCCGAGGCCGCCAGCCTGGGGCACGCCTGGGGGCCGCTGACGCGGCTGCTGGTGATCAATCAGGCCGAGCAGACCGTGGTTTTCGAGGGCTTTGAGCCCCACAGCCACCCGCCGGCCCTGTCATTGCTGCGTCGCTTCTCCGCTCCGGTGCAGCTGGAGTTCCAGCGCCCGATCACGGAGTTGCTGCATCTACTCAGCAGCGATGGCGAGCCGCTGGCCCGCTGGGATGCCGGCCAGGAACTGTTGCGCCAGGTGTTGCTGCAGCGGGCAGCGGGAGGCCCCGATGAGGCCCTCGAAGACGGGCTGGTGGCCGCCTTCGAGCGGATCCTGGTGGAGGGCACCCTCAGCGACGGCAACCGCTGCGCCCTGCTCTCGATGCCGGGGCTGGCCGAACTGGAAGCGGCCAGCGAACAGCCTGATCCACCGGCGCTCTATGGGGCGATCAGGACGCTGCAGACCCGTTTCGGCCAGGCCCTGGCCGTACCCCTGGCGGATTGCCTCGAGCGTTGCCGGCCCCAGTGGGGACTGCCCTGGCCTGAGGGAGTGGGCGACCGACTGCTCACAGGACTGGTCTGGGCCTGGCGGGCGGCTGCAGGCGACGGGACGGTGATGGCCGCCGCCGCCGACGCCGTGGAGGGTCCCTCCATGACCCTGGCGCGGGCCGGACTGCGCGCCCTGCAGCCCCTGGCGAGCCACGAGCGGGAACGGGCGATGGCGGCGTTCTACGGACGCTGGCAGCAGAAGCCGGTGATTCTCGATGCCTGGTTCAGCCTGGAGGCCTCCGCCCCCTTCGCCGATGGGCTGCAGCGGGTGGAGGCCCTGCTGGCCCATCCCCGCTACGACCCGGCAGCCCCCAACTCGGTGCGGGCTGTGCTGGGGGGCCTGGTGGCCAACACTCCGGTGTTCCATGCCGCCGATGGCCGCGGCTACCGCTTCCTGGCCGAGCAGATCGCCCAGCTCGATCAGCGCAACCCGATCACCGCCTCACGCCTGGCCAAGGTGTTCAGCCGCTGGCAGAGCTATGCCCCCGAGCGGGGTGAGCGGATGCGGGAGGCGATGGAGCAGCTGGCGGGCGCCGGGCTCTCGGCCAACACCCGGGAGGTGCTGGGTCAGAGCCTGGGGCGGGAGCTGCGGGGGTAGGGATCCGGGTAGAGGGCCCCGTGCAGTCGCTTGAAGGAGGTGCGGCGAGCCCCTGCTCCCTCGGGGCCTGCGTAGGTGCCCCAGAGCCCCTCCCAATAGAAATAAATCACTCCCAGACCGCGCTTGGCCACCTGCTCCACCTTCTTCTCCAGCACCGGGGAAGAGGTGGTGCGACTACCGAAGCCCGCCAGCACACCGATCTGCACAGGCATGCCCCAGCGCCTGGCCTTCACCAGGGCGGACTGGTCGAGGTCCTTGGTGAATCCGGCCACGGAATAGGCGTAGTTCTGCACCACCAGCTCATCCACCAGCTGGCCCAGGGCCCAGATCTCCCAGTCCTGCAGCCAGTGGTTGTAGGCGAAACGGAACGGCCCGGGGGAGTGGCTGATCACCGCGCCGCTGCGTTCCTTCTGCATCGTGGCTCGCAGCTCCCGCAGCAGTCCGGTGAGCTTCTGGCGCCGCCAGGTCATCCATTCGCGGTTGTTGTAGTCGCTGGGGGGTTCGCGGCCCTTCTCCTGGCGGAACAGGGCACGGGTGTAGGCGTCGTAGCCCAGCTCCACGGGCCAGGCGAAGTGGTCATCGAGCTGGATCCCGTCCACGCCGCAGCGCTGCACGATCTCAGCGATCAGGCCGATCACCCGCTCACGCACCCCGGGGTGGGACGGGTTCAGCCATACCCGTAGGTCCTTGAGCGGTGAGGTCTTGAGGTTGGCCCCATGCATGGCATAGAGGGTCGAGCCGTCGCTGCGTTTGAGCACCCATTCGGGATGGCGGCGTACCACCTCGGCATCGGCCGGCTCCATCAGGCCGTACTCGAACCAGGGGATCACCTTCATGCCGCGCCGCTGGCCGGCCTTGGTGAGGCGGCAGATGGGGTCGAGGGAGGGGTTCACCTGCTGCAGCTTTGGCTCCATCGGCGCGTAGCGGCTGCGATGGAAGGTGTAGCCCCGGCTCCAGACGTTGGGATAGAGGGTGTTGAAGCCGGCGGCATCGAGTTCGCCTACCGCCTTCTCGATCAGGTTGGCGTCGTAGTAGAGGGGACTGGGGCTGTTGGTGAGCCAGACCCCCACGCGCTGGCTGGCGGCCAGGGCCGGGAGCGTCCCTAGGGCCTGCAGGCAGGAGGTGAGCAGCACCGTGGCCAGGGCCGGCAGGGCCCTCTTCAGTCGGACGCGGCGGGGGAGTGGCCCGCTCAGACCAGGGGACGTGGGGCGAGGCAAGAGGATGGGGGGCGTGGGCGAGGGG
>NZ_JAGQBF010000005.1 GCF_024345495.1 Synechococcus sp. RedBA-s
TGGCCTGGTCCACTCTGTTGAGAGCACCGCCGCCAACGTTCATGAGCTGAACACAGCAGCTGAACGGCTTCATGGGGATGAACGCCTCATCTACGGCGATGCCGGCCACATCGGCATCGAGAAACGAAACGACTTCCAGAACTGCGAGGCTGAGTTCAGGATTGCCATGAAGCCCGGCCAGCGCAGAGTGCTTCCAGAGACACCAGAGGGCAGGCTTCTGGATCTGATTGAGATGGCGAAAGCCCACTTCCGCGCCAAAGTGGAGCATCCCTTTCGGATCATTAAATGTCAGTTTGGCTTCCGGAAGGTCTTCTACCGGGGCATCCGCAAGAACGACCTCAAACTGAAGTTGCTCTTTGCCTTGGCAAACCTCTGGATGGTACGGGAACGAATACCTGATCCAGCGTGATGCAAGGGATTGGTGTGTCTAAAGATCGATAATCATCCAGAAATCAAGCCAGAATGCATGGTGGAAATTACCTAAATGTCCGTTCAAGGACTGCTCTGAGCGAAAAGTGTGCAAAATCTGCTCAGCATCGTCTCATTTACTAGAATGAGACTAGGTTTTTTTGATTAAACCATCTTGATCAGAGCTTCCTTAAAGCTTCTCTCTGGAGTTGGTCATCCCCAACTCCGCCGTTACGGCATAATCCTGCTTGCCGCCGGAGCCGGCTTGCTGCCCTTGATGGCCGGCTCAGCCCATGCGGCCCTCACCAAGATGCCCACCGATGGTGCCGACACCCTGCTGATGCTGATGGGATCGGCCCTTGTGCTGCTCATGACTCCGGGGCTTGCGTTCTTCTACGGGGGGTTCACCCGCGCCAAGAACGTTCTCAACACGATGATGATGAGCTTCTTCCTGATGGGGCTCATCGGAGTGCTCTGGGTCGTGATCGGCTACAGCCTCTCGTTCGGCACCGGCTTCAAGAGCCCCTTCATCGGCGGCCTTGAGTTCATGTGGCTGAACGGAGTGGGCGGGCCGCTCGGTGATGCCCCATTGGCCGATGGGTTCGCGATCAGCGGTACATCCTTCGCCCTTTTCCAGGGAATGTTCGCGATCATCACGCCTGCCCTGATTTCTGGTGCCGTGGTTGAGCGGATCAACTTCAAGGCCTGGTTCTGGTTCTGCCTGCTCTGGAGCCTCCTCATCTATTGCCCCATGGCCCATATGGTTTGGGGCGGCGGTTATCTCGGCAGCTTTGGAATCGGCGCGATCGACTTTGCCGGCGGCACCGTCGTACACATCGCCTCCGGTGTGGCGGCTCTGGTGTCGGCGACCATCGTCGGGCCCCGCACCGGCTATCCAGAAAGCGTGCGTCCACCCCACAACGTGACCCACATCCTTCTAGGCGCGGGCCTGTTGTGGTTCGGCTGGTTCGGCTTCAACGGTGCCAGCTACTTTGCCGCCAAGGGAGCCGGCTTCTCGTTCCTCACCACCACCACCAGTGCCTCGGCCGGCATGCTCACCTGGTGCCTGATCGATTGGTTCAAGAATGGAAAACCCACTGCTGTTGGCGCCGCCAGTGGAGCCGTGGCTGGTCTTGTGGGCATCACCCCTGCCGCCGGTTTTGTCTACATGCCGCAGTCGATCCTGATCGGGGCGGTCACGGCGTCAGCCTGCTTTGTTGCCGTTCAGATCTCCGGCTTCGGCGGTTACGGCGGGACCAAAAAAACCATGCTGGATGAATCCCTCGACGCCTTCTCCGTGCACGGCGTGGGCGGTACAGTCGGCGCCCTGCTCACCGGAATCCTGGCTGCAAAGGAACTTGTTCCTGCCGACTACTTCCCCGTTTCAGCAGAGCTGCTGGCAACTGGTGGAAACTTCGCCCTGTTCGTGTCTCAGTTCAAGGCTGTCCTGATCACCTACGGTTTTGTAGGCCTTGGAACAGTCATCATTCTGAAGGGCCTGAGCGTCGTCATGCCCCTGCGTGTCACTCCTCAGGATGAAGAACGTGGACTCGACTACGTCGCCCATGGCGAAGATGCCTATGAACCCATGACCTCCTGAGGCCCTCTCCAATGCAGCAGATCACAGCAGTCGTCCGTCCTTCCAAGGTGGACGCCGTCAAGGAAGCTCTTATTGCTCTTGATGTGGTTGGCCTCACGCTCACAGACGTGCGGGGCTTCGGCCGCCAGAAAGGCCAAGTTGAGCGCTATCGCGGCAACGAGTTCAGGGTCGATTTCCTGCCCAAGGTGCGGCTCACCACCGTGGTTCCCGAAGACAAGGTGGAGGCCGCCATCGCCGCCATCAGTGAAGCGGCCCACACCGGAGAGATCGGTGACGGCAAGATCTTTGTCACCCCGGTGAGCATCGTTGTGCGGATCCGCACCGGCGAACGCGGCGAGGCGGCTCTTTGAGCGACGGCCCCCACCCCACCGGGCCGGGGGCTTTTCCATAGAGTTGCTGTCATCCGAGTCCTGCTGCCGTGGATACCCGTGCCTTCAAGCGCTCCCTGCACCACTCCGAGCGCTACAACCGCCGCGGCTTCGGTCTGGGCGAGCAGGTGGCGGTCAACCTCCAGGAGGCCTACCAGAGCGAGTTGATCGCCACCATCCGTGAAAACGGTTACGAGCTGCGCCATGGCCGGCTGACCGTGCGACTGGCCGAGGCCTTCGGCTTCTGCTGGGGCGTGGAGCGCGCCGTGGCCATGGCCTACGAAACCCGGCGGCACTACCCCAGTGAGCGGATCTGGATCACCAACGAAATCATCCACAACCCCTCGGTGAACGCGCATCTGCGCGACATGAACGTGCTGTTCATCCGCGTCGAGGAAGGGGTCAAGGATTTCTCCGAGGTGGGCGTCGGTGATGTGGTGATCCTGCCGGCCTTCGGCGCCACGGTCCAGGAGATGCAGCTGCTGAACGAGCGCGGCTGCCACATCGTTGACACCACTTGCCCCTGGGTGTCCAAGGTGTGGAACACCGTGGAGAAGCACAAGAAGCATGCCTTCAGCTCAATCATCCACGGCAAGGTGAAGCACGAGGAAACCCTCGCCACCAGCTCCTTCGCCGGCACCTACCTGGTGGTGCTGGGCCTGGCCGAAGCGCAGATGGTCTGCGATTACATCCTGGGGAAGGGCGACCGTGAGGCCTTCATCAGCCACTTCGCCAAGGCCTCCTCTCCCGGCTTCGACCCCGAGCGGGACCTGGCGCGCGTCGGCGTGGCCAACCAGACGACGATGCTCAAGAGCGAAACCGAGGAGATCGGCCGCATGTTCGAGCGCACCATGCTGCAGCGCTACGGCCCGGCCGAGCTCAACGATCACTTCCTGGCCTTCAACACCATCTGCGACGCCACCCAGGAGCGCCAGGACGCCATGTTCTCCCTGGTGGATGAACCGCTCGACCTGATGGTGGTCATCGGCGGCTACAACTCCTCGAACACCACGCACCTGCAGGAGATCGCCATCAGCCGCGGCATCCGCTCCTTCCACATCGACACCCCCGAGCGGATCGGGCCTGGCAACCGCATCGAGCACATGCCCCTGGGGGGCGATCTGGAGGTGGTGGCCCCGTTCCTGCCTGAAGGGCCCCTGCGGGTGGGCATCACCTCCGGCGCCTCCACTCCAGACCGGGTGGTGGAAGACGTGATCCGTCACCTGATGCAGCTCTGCGGCGACTGAGGCCCGTCGAGCCTCAGCTCCATCGCTGTCACAAGCGCAGAGATTCCCCCTGAAACCTGCAGTTACATTGAGCCCCCATCTCCCGCCATCCAGGGGCAGTCACTCGGGCCACCAGGAGATCGAACAGTTTTGAGCACCGCCCTGTCCCGCGACGCCTCGACGACCGTGGCCCTTCCCCAGGATCCGCCGTCTGCCCAGGGCTCACCGGCCGAGGCCCTGCCGCTGCGCCACAGCGACGATCAGCGGGTTCATCGTTACACCAGCACCTTCGCCGATGTGATGGAGATGCGGGCGCCGTCCCACGTGGTGGGCGACTACCTCGACCATCACGACGGCTGGTTCAGGCGCTGCGCGGCGCCGATGACGGTTCAGCCGCTCGGGCCCAACGGCTATGCCCTGACCCTGGGGCGATTCGGCAATTTCGGCTTCGAGGTGGAGCCCACCATCGGTCTCGAGCTCCTGCCCCAGAGCGAGGGCGTCTATCGCATTCTCACGGCGGCCCTGAGCAACCCCGATGCCAGCCTGCAGGAGATCTACGACGTCGAATTCAACGCCGCCCTGCAGCTGGAAGAGGGCCTGGGCGACCCCCTCACCCAGGTGCGGTGGGACCTGGACCTCTGCGTATGGATCCGGCTGCCGGCGGTGATCGGCCTGCTCCCCGACAAGCTGGTGCAATCCAGCGGAGACCACCTGCTGCGACAGATCGTGCGGCAGATCTCGCGCAAACTCACCTGGAAGGTCCAGGAAGATTTTCACGCCACCCACCAGCTGCCCTGCCCGCCGCGCCGGCGGGCCCCGTTCTGATCCAGGCGGTTCTGGGCTTGCCCATGACAAGACTCCGCTGAGCCGTGAGCAAAGGATCAGATCCCAGCGGATCAGGCTTCAGCGATTGGTCCAGATCTTGTTGACGATCTGCATGCCGGTGACCGCCTGCCAGAGGAAGAGGGTCATCAGGGTCATGTTCAGGCCCACGTGGACCTTGCGGGCGATCAGATTGCCCTTGAGCATCAGCGGCGAGAGGGAGGCCGCCACGGCGATCAGGCTGACCATGGCGATGCCCACCAGCAGGTGAGGCCCCACGAACAGCTTGCCGTTGTTGAGGTAGGTGACGGCCATGCCGCCGAAGCTGCCCAGCACCATCACCGCCAGCACGATCGAGCCGATCTGGAAGTGGCGCTGAGCGAACTTGCCCTTGATCAGCTCCTTGCGCTGCTCCGGCTCGGCGGTGCGGGTCTTCTTGGCCTTGATGCCCAGGCTGAGGGCATAGCCGGAGAGGGCCAGCAACACCCACATCAGCAGCGGGTGAAGGAAATTGAGGTTGAAGGCGAGGGCGTCGGGCATGGTCACGGGGTGAGGCCGTTGGAGGCGAAACTACTGCTCCACGCCCTCCCCGCGCCGTTCACCGCCCGCCGTGCTGCCGTTGAGGGCGTAGCGAGGGTCTTCAGTGCAGGAAGTGGCGCTGGCCGGTGCAGACCATCGCCAGACCGAGCTGATCGCAGGCTTCGATCGATTCCCCGTCGCGCACGCTGCCGCCAGGCTGAATCAGCGCGCTGATGCCGTACTCCGCCGCCAGCCGCACGGTGTCTCCGAAAGGGAAGAAGCCATCACTGGCCAGCACCGCCCCCTGGCCGGCCGCAGCGGCCGCCTCCAGGGCGAGGCGGGCGGAGCCCACCCGGTTCATCTGACCGGCGCCGATCCCCAGGCTGACTCCGCCTCTGGCCACCACGATCGCGTTGGAGCGCACATGGCGCACCAAGCGCCATGCAAAGCGCAGGTCGTCGAGCTCGGCGGAACTGGGCGGCCGCTGGCTGACCACCTGCCAGGCGTCTTCACGGACGGCCTGATCATCGAGGTCCTGGGCCAGCAGGCCACCGAGCACGGTGCGCAGCTGACGCCTTGGCGCCAGGGCCACCGCGGCGGCAGGCAGCTCCAGCAGGCGCAGATTGGCCTTGGTCCCCAGACGCGCCAGGGCCTCCTGGCTGAATCCAGGCGCCACGACGCACTCCAGGAACAGGCTGGTGAGCCGCTCGGCGCTGGCACCATCCACCATCCCGTTAAGGGCCACGATGCCGCCGAAGGCCGAGACCGAATCGGCCGCCAGAGCCCGCTGCAGAGCCTCGGCGATGCTGCCGCCCACCGCCACCCCGCAGGGGTTGGTGTGCTTGACCACCACGGCGGCCGGCTGCACTTCGCCGCCGAAGCCGAACTCGCACACGGTGGCCAGGGCGGCATCGAGATCCAGCAGATTGTTGAAGCTGAGCTCTTTGCCCTGCAGCTGACGGGCCCCGCCCAAGCCCGCCCCTGGCTCGCTGTACCAGCCAGCCTGCTGGTGGGGGTTCTCGCCATAGCGCAGGGTCTGGCGCAAGGGCAACTCCAGCCGCAGGGGGGGCTGCTGCGCAGCGGCAGGCGCCTGCGGCGCGACGGCTGGCTCCAGTTGCTGCGCCAGCCAGGCGCTGATGGCGCTGTCGTAGCTGGCGGTGTGGCGAAAGGCCTCCAGGGCGAGCTGGCGGCGCAGGGCGGCATCCAGCCGACCTTCGGCCAGCGCCGCAAGGAAGTCGGCGTACTGGCAAGGGTCGGTGAGCACCGCCACATCGGCGTGGTTCTTGGCGGCGGCACGCACCATCGCCGGGCCACCGATGTCGATTGTTTCCACCGCCTTCTCCCAGGACACGGCCGGATCCGCCACGGTTTCGCGGAAGGGATAGAGGTTCACCACCACCACATCGATGGGGGTGATCGCCTGGGCCTCCAGATCAGCTTGGTGGGCCGGATCGCCGCGGCGGGCCAGGATGCCGCCGTGGATGCGAGGGTGCAGGGTCTTGACCCGGCCACCGAGGATCTCCGGCGCTCCGGTGTGATCGGCCACACGGGTCACCGGCAGGCCGGCGGCGGCCAGGGTGGTCGCCGTGCCGCCACTGGAGAGCAGGCTGTAGCCATGGCGGTGGTGCAGCGCCGTGGCGAGTTCCACCACGCCCTGCTTGTCCGAAACACTGAGCAGCGCGGTGGGGGCCATGGACGGTCGTGACGGCGTGCTGGCCACAACTTACGCAGCGGCACCCCCCCAAGGGCCGCGATCGCGCAGCACCATGGCCCCAGCTCCGGCCCTGCTGCCGGCGCCCCCACCCGAGCGCGCCGTGCCCCCCACTCCCATGACGGATGACCTTCTGATTCGCGGACCAGCCGCCGCCCAGCAGCGGCTGGTGCTCCTGCATGGCTGGGGCGCCGATGCCGACGACCTGCTGGATCTGGGCGAAGAGCTGGCCGGGCGCTCCACGGGGGTGATCAGCCTGCGGGCACCGGAAGCCCATCCCCACGGAGTGGGTCGCCAGTGGTACGACCTGCAGCAGCCGGAGTGGCCAGGTCTGTTGGGCGCACGGCAGCAGCTGCGCCAGCGGCTGGAGGCCCTGGCGGAGAGCCTGCCCCTGCAGCAGACCATTGTTCTGGGCTTCTCCCAGGGGGCCGCCATGGCCCTCGATGTGGCGGCTGATCTACCGGTGGCCGCCGTGATCGCTTGCAGTGGCTATCCCCCCCCCGGCTGGAGCCCCCATGCCCCCCTGCCGCCGATCCTGCTCAGCCACGGCCGAGCGGATCCAGTGGTGCCCTACGCCGCCAGCGAAGAACTTCAACGGCTCTGGCGCAGCGCCGGCGGCGAGAGCCAGCTGCTGGGCTTCCCGGGGGGCCACACCATCGACCCGGCTCTGTTCCCGTCGATCCGCTCCTTCCTGCTGGAGCACTGGCCGCAGCCATCCCCATGAACAAACCCCCGCGGATCCTGGGATCCAGCGGGGGTTGTTGAGTCCGTGGGCCCGGGGGCTGGGCTCAGACGAAGGCGTATTCGTACTCTTCCATTTCCTCCCAGTCGTCGGAGCCGTTGGCTTCGAGGCCGGCGAAGATATTGTCTTCACCAACCTGATCAACGATCAGGCGCAGGGAAGGAAAGAGGAAATGGTTCTCCTCGGCGTACTGAGCGCTGAACAGGCCCTTTTCGCCCCAGAAGAAGCGATCGGTGGTGTGCTCGTTGCGACGGACGTTGAGCAGAGCAGGCGCCTCAAGGCCGGTTTCGGCGATGTAACGGCGAGCCGCGGTGACCGGCTTGTGTTCTCCAGTCTCCAGATTGTGGGTGGGCACGTGGGCGAGCACGCGCTGACCGGCGAGACGACGGCGACTGATCCGCTTGCGCTTCTTGGACATGAAACAACTCCCGAGGGGGAGATGGAGAGGGATGGGAAGGATGGGCCGGTCTCGCAGTGCGAGACAGATCGGCTTAGCGCCCCTTGGGGGAGCGCAGGCACGTCCAGACATCTGGCAACCGGGAGCGGAATTCCTTGGGCGGCTGCTGGCAGCTGCTCAAGAAATCACCAGAGAGGAAGCATCCTGGAGCGATCCCAGGGGAAAGCTCCGAACAGCAGAGAGAGACGGGCCTCTCACTGCTGTAGCCTCGTTTGCAAGAAAGTGCAACCGATGTGTTCGCTCCTGCACCTGGAGGCCCGCTCGCGGACCGCGAAGTAATGGTCGATACGTAAATCTTAAGGCAGTTTCCGAGATTTTCAGCACGGATCCAGGAATTTTTTTCGAAGGCTCTCCCGTTCAGCTCCAGATGCAGGTGTCACCGCGCTTCCTGACCCTGCTGCAGCTGCAGCTTGAGCAGTTCTCTGACCGCAGCGATCTCCGCTCCCTGGTGGTTTACCTGGCCATGCCCCGGGATGACGGCAAGCTGGCGCTGATGCCGGCTGGCCACTGGCCGCCCCAGCGCAGGGCACTTCCCGCCGTCGATGAAGACCAGAGCCTGCTGCTGCCCAGTGAGCAGCGCCGCTGGCTGCCCCTGCGCCACCAGAGCACCCTGCTGGGCGCCCTGCGGGTGGAGTTGGCCGGCAGCGCCTGGCCCGCCAACCTCCATCCACGGCTGCAGGCGGCGGCCCAGGCGCTGACCGAAGCCCTGCTGCTGGATCTGGAGCACCAGCGCCTGAGCGAGCAGCTGGAGCGGCAGCAGCAGCAGTTGCGCCTGCTGGTCCACCAGATGCGCAACCCCCTGGCCGCCCTGCGCACCTTTGCCCAGCTGCTCAAACGACGGCTCGAGGGCGATCCCGAGAACCGGGCCCTGGTGGAGAACCTGCTGGTGGAAGGGCAGCAGCTGCACCGCTACATCGAAGCGATCGACGGGCTCACGGATCCAACGGCGCTCCAGGCAGGCCCCCAGAGCGCAGGCCCCCTGCTGCTGCCACCATCCCTCCGGACCGGCGAGGCAACGCCGTTGCGGGAGCGGGTCGAACCTCTGCTGCAGCGCGCCGCCGCCACCGCCTCTTTGCAGGGGCGCCACTGGCAGGCCCCCGCCTCCCTGCCGGACTGGCGCGGCGACAGCGCTGTGGTGGCCGAGATTCTCGCCAACTTGCTGGAGAACGCCTTCCGCTACAGCCCCGAAGGAACCAGCGTTGGTCTGCACAGCGCCCTGGCCCCAGGCGGCTGCCCCAGGCTCACGGTCTGGGATGGGGGACTGGCGATCGCCGATCACGAGCACGAATCGATCTTCGGGCGGGGGATCCGTGGGGAAAGGGGTCAGGACCTGCCTGGCACGGGACTGGGGCTGGCCCTGGCCAGGGATCTGGCCCGCAGCCTGGGCGGTGAGCTGAGACTGCTCTGCCCCCCCAGCCGTGCCGCCAGCGATCTCCCCGATGCCGGCAACGCCTTTCTGCTGGAGCTGCCTCCCAGCACCTGAAGCGCAGCGCCTAGCCGGCCCCGGCGGCCAGGGCCGCCAGGGCCAGCAGCAGCAGCGTCAGCGACTCCACCCATTCCACGCAGGCGCCGTAGCTGTCGCCGCTGTGCCCCCCCAGGCGGCGGCCCAGAGCCAGCGGCAGCAACCAGGCCGGCAGCAGACCCAGCCAGCCCTGCCAGGGCCAGCCCATCGACGCCCCCACCAGGGAGAGCGGCAGCAGCAACAGCAGCGCGGGCCTGAGCTCCCGGCGAAGGCCGAGCCAGTGGCGCTGATGGAAGGCCGCTGTGCCGGCGGGGCGCAGATAGGCAAAGTGCTGGATGGCCAGCAACGGGGCGATGCGGCCCCACACCCCGGCCCAGACCAGGGCAAGGGCCAGCAGGGGTCCGAGATTCAGCTCCGCGAGGGTGAGCAGCGCCGCCGTCCGCAGCAGCAGCACCTGCAGCAGAGCGAGTACGCCGCTCGCCCCCACCCGGCTGTCCTCCATGGCCTCCAGGGCCCGATCGCCGGCCGCCAGACCATCGCCGGTGTCCATCACCCCATCGGCATGGATACCTCCCGTCAGCCAGAGGCCCAGGGCCAGCACCAGGGCCACGCGGGCCCCTGCCGGCAGCCAGGCTTCGGCCAGGCACCAGAGCAGTCCCTGCAGCAGTCCCTGCAGCAGTCCGATCCAGGGGGCGAAGCGGGCAATGCGCTCGAAGCGGGGCTGGGGCCGCGGCCAGGCGGGCAGCACCGTATAGAAGATCCAGGCCCCGGCCAGGTCCCGCAGCCAGGGGGGCGCCGCCGGGGGCCTCATCGGCCAGCCCCCGGGACGCGATCTAGGTTCAGTCCCGAACTGTTCCAGCCGCCGTGACCCGCTCCGCCGCAGCGGCTGATCCCTTCCTGTTCGAGACCACGGCCCACTGCCCCAGGACCCAGGCCCGCTGCGGTGTCTTTCACACACCCCACGGCAGCGTCGAAACACCCCGTTTCATGCCGGTGGGCACCCTCGGCACAGTGAAGGGGGTGACCCCGGCGCAGCTGGCGGCCACCGGCGCCCAGATGGTGCTCGCCAACACGTATCACCTGCACCTCCAGCCCGGGGAAGCCATCGTGGCGGAGGCCGGCGGGCTGCACCGCTTCATGGGCTGGGATGGGCCCCTCCTCACCGATTCGGGTGGGTTCCAGGTGTTCAGCCTCGGGGACATCAACGTGATCAGCGACGAGGGGGTGGTGTTCCGCTCGCCCCGCGACGGCTCGCGCATCAACCTCACACCGGAGCGGTCGATGCAGATCCAGATGGCGCTGGGGGCCGATGTGGCCATGGCCTTCGATCAATGTCCGCCCTATCCCGCCAGTGAAAACGACGTGGCCGAGGCCTGCCGCCGCACCCATGCCTGGCTGGAGCGCTGCGTCGCCAGCCACAATCGCCGCGACCAAGCCCTGTTCGGCATCGTCCAGGGGGGCACTTTCCCCCATCTGCGCGAGCAGGCGGCACGGACGGTGAGCGCCATGGACCTGCCCGGCATCGCCATCGGCGGCGTGAGCGTTGGCGAGCCGGTGGAGTCGATGCACCAGATCGTGCGCCAGCTGGCGCCGCTGCTGCCCCGGGATCGCCCCCGCTACCTGATGGGGGTGGGCAGCCTGCGGGAGATGGCGATCGCCGTGGCCCAGGGCATCGACCTCTTCGACTGCGTGCTGCCGACCCGCCTCGGACGCCACGGCACCGCCCTGGTGGGGGGCGAGCGCTGGAACCTGCGCAATGCCCGGTTCCGCCACGACCACAGCCCACTGGATTCCAGCTGCGCCTGTCCGGCCTGCACCGGCCACAGCCGGGCCTATCTGCACCACCTGTTCCGCAGCGGCGAACTGCTGGGCCGGATCCTGCTCAGCCTGCACAACCTCACCCAGCTGATGCGCTTCAGCGCAGCCATGGCCACGTCCATCCGCGAGGGCTGTTTTGCAGAGGATTTCACTCCCTGGGAGCCCGACTCCAGGGCCGCTCACACGTGGTAGCGTCCAGCCCATATCACGATTTCGACGTTCAGGGATGGTCTTCTCCACACTGATCACCGCCACCACCCTGGCCCAGCTTCCCGAGGCCTACCAGGCCTTTGGTCCCCTGGTCGACATCCTGCCGATCATCCCCCTGTTCTTCCTGCTGCTGGCCTTCGTCTGGCAGGCCTCCGTCGGCTTCCGCTGACCTTCAACCGCCCCGCAGCACCGCCCAGGCAAACGCCGGCAGGGCCAGCATCCGCCGCCAGCGGCTCGGTTCCTGGATCAGCCGGTACAACCATTCAATCTGCAGGGCTCCCATCCAGCTGGGGGCCCTTTTTTTGGTTCCGGCCCAGACATCGAAGCTGCCGCCCACCCCCATCCAGAGGCCGGGCTGGCCCCGATGCAGGCGCTGGATCCAGATCTCCTGGCGGGGGACCCCCAGGGCCGCCAGCACCAGATCCGGCTGGCTGGCCTGCAGGCTGGTCTCCAGCCCCGACCAGGCTTCGGCGGGCTGATAGCCGTGCACTGTGGCGATGAGATCCAGGCCCGGCAGACGCAGCAGCAGCCGCTCCTTCAGGCGCTCCATCACCTCAGGAGACGCCCCCACCAAAGCCACCCGCCAGCCGCGCTCGGCGGCCTCCACCAGCAACCGATCGGCCAGCTCGATGCCCGGGCTGCGCCGCACCCGGTGCCCCTGCCGCCCCAGGGCCCAGACCACCCCGGCCCCATCGGGGATCACCAGCTCGGCGGCGCGGATCACATCCCCGAGGGCCGGATCCTCGAGGGCCGCCATCGTCATCTCGGCGTTGAGGGTGACGATCTGGCCACCACCGCGGCCGTGCAGCGCCAGGGCGGCCTCGGCCACATCAGCGCAGACATCGATCGGCAGCCCCAGCACCTTCGAGCGCAGGCCAGCGGGAACCTGAGTTTCCGTCACCATCACGGCCAGGTCCCTTCGAACCGCAGGGGAGAATCCAGCAGAGTACCCATCTGCGGCGCAGATCCCTCCATCAACCTCGCTGCCAGGCCGACCATGACGAGCGAGTGGACCAGCGACGGCGGACTGGAGCCGCCCCTGCAGGAGCAGCTGGGTCCGCGCCAACTCAGCGATGAGGAGGCCCGCGAGCTGTTGCGCCACCTCGACGACCAGATCGAGCGGGTGGTGCTGGCCCGCCAGCATCCGATCACCGGCCTGCTGCCCGCCAGCACCGCCAACACCGTGCACGGCAATTACGGCGATGCCTGGGTGCGCGACTGCGTCTACTCGATCCAGTGCGTCTGGGGGCTGGCCCAGGCCCACCGCCGCCTCCATGGCCCCTGCACCCGCAGCCATGAGCTGAACCAGCGGGTGCTGCAGCTGATGCGCGGGCTGCTCACCGCCATGCTGCGCCAGTCGGCGAAGGTGGAGCGCTTCAAGCGCAGCCTCGATCGCCTCGATGCCATCCACGCCAAGTTCGACACCGGCACGGGCCATCCGGTGGTCTCCGACGACGGCTGGGGGCATCTGCAGCTCGATGCCACGGCCCTCTATCTGCTGCAGCTGGCCCAGCTGACCAGGGCCGGGCTGGTGGTGGTGCAGAGCAGCCACGAGCGGGATTTCCTCCAAAACCTGGTGTATTACGTGGCGCGGGCCTACCGGATCGCCGATTACGGCATCTGGGAGCGGGGTGACAAGGGCAACCACGGCGAGCCGGAGCGCAACGCCAGCTCGATCGGTCTGGTCAAGGCGGCCCTGGAGGCCCTCGAAGGCCTCGACCTCTACGGCCCCCACGGCGATGGCAGCTGCTGCCTGCACATCCCCCATCCGGCGATCGTGCGGCTGCGCCGGGCCCTGCAGGCCCTGCTGCCGCGGGAATCAGCCAGCAAGGAGGTGGACAGCGCCTGCCTCTCGGTGATCGGCTACCCCGCCTGGGCGGTCGAAGACCCCGAGCTGGTGGAGCGCACCCGCCGCAAGATCCGCCGCGACCTCGGTGGCGCCTACGGCTACAAGCGCTTTCGCCGCGACGGCCACCAGACCCTGGTGGAAGACCACGAACGGTTGCACTACCAGCCGGAGGAACTGGCCCAGTTCGAGGGCATCGAGTGCGAGTGGCCCCTGTTCTTCGCCTACGAGCTGGTCACGGCCTGCTGTGAGGAGCGCTGGGGTGAGGCCTGGCACTGGCGACGGCGGCTGGAGGCGGTGAGCGTGGACGTGGATGGCGTGCCCGAGCTGCCCGAGCTCTACCTGGTGCCGGCCGAGGCGATCGAGGCGGAGCGGCTCCACCCCGGCACCCAGGAGCGCGTTGCCAATGAGAACGTGCCGCTGCTCTGGACCCAGAGCCTCACCTGGCTGGGTGACCTGCTGCTCCACGGTTTGCTGACACCGGAGGACATCGATCCCAGCCACAGGCGCCTGCCGGCTCCGCTGGGGGCCGAGCGGGTGCTGGTGGCCCTGGTGCCTGAGAATGAGTCCATCGCCGCGGCGCTGGAGCAGGCCGGCCTGCCGGTGACTCATTCCCAGGGTTCGGTGCGGGTGGCCAGCTCCAGGGAGCTGGGCCGACGCATGGCCTCGGTGGGTGCCAACAGCAGGCTCGGCCTCAGTGGCTATCCGCCGGTGCGGATGGAAACCATGGCCACGGCACTTCTCTACCGCAGCCCCGCCGGCAAGGGCGACGCCGGCAGCGACGAGATGATGGCCTTCCTGCCCTCAGTGCTTGAGGAGGGCACCTTCTACCTGGCGGACGACCCCGAACAGCTGGCGGACACGGTGGCCAGCGAACTGCGGCTGCTGCAGCGGCAGTGGCGCGGCGATGGCCTGCCCCTGCTGCTGATCCCCCTGGCCGCCAGCCCCTTTCAGCGCGATCCCGCCGCCCTGATCCGCCTGGGGGACTCCCTGCGCAGCGGCCTGGTGGAGGGGGTGCCGGTGCAGCTCGATCGCCTGGAGGGATTGATCGATCAGGTCTGCTGGGAGGAGCTGCCGCCCCTGCTGGAGCAGCCGCCGGCCAGGCGCAGCCAGTCGGCGGCCCCGATGCTGCGCAGCAGCACCAGCCAGCAGCCGCTGACGATCCAGCAGGAGCAGGAACTGGAGGACATCACCATCCCCGGCCTGGCGGATCTGCTCTGGCGCAGCACCTCGCTGCCGGAGCAGGCGGAGGTGCTTGAGCAGCTGGTGCAGCGGCTGGGGCAGAGCGCGATCCTGCAGGGCCCAGCCAGCGCCGGACCGCTGAAGCTGCAGGCGCTGGTGGAGGAGATCTACCGGCGGGGCCTGGCGGAGGGCGACTGGAACGTGGTGCGGCGCTGCGCCGGTCTGATGCAGCTGGTGCATCCCCAGCTGGAGGATGCCCTCACCGACATCCTGGTGCGTCAGAAGCAGGTGGTGGTGGGTCGGAACTACACCCATGACTCCTTGATCAGCCAGCCCCAGGGCAGCGCGATGATCGGCGCCATGATCCGCCACTTCAGCGGCGACGACGGCCGCGAGTGGATGCTGCAGCAGGAACTGCTGCTGGCCCTCGACGGCCTGGGCCGCTCGGAGCCGGAGCTGCTCAGCGGCAGCCTGACGATCCAGCTGGGGCAGCTGCTGCTGCTGCTCACCGGCGAGCTGGCAGCCGAGCGGGATCTCACCGCCGACGACGCCTTCGAAGCGCTCTGCGATCTGCCGCCCCACGCCATCCGCCGCCGGCTGCGCACGGTGCTGGCGGATGTGGAGCACGCCCGCGAGGCCCTGCGCCGCAAGGAGCAGCTCCACCTGAGCGGGCGGGTGCTCTGGGAGGTGCCCGATCCCCTCGACGACCTGCCCCTGGGCAAGGGCTGCGGCTGGATGCAGCACCGCCAGCGCCTGGGCGCCCTGCAGCGGGTACCGCGCGATTTCTACGCCGGCATCTGGGATCTGCTGCACCACTGCCGCGGCCTGGTGATCGGCGACAAGCTGGAACGCCGCAACCGCCTGGTGAGCGAGCCCCTGCTCTCGGAGAAGACCCCTGGCGAGCGCAACTTCGCCGCCCTGGTGGAGCACCTGCTCAACAAGATCGAGGCGCCGGAATACCGCCAGCTCTGCACCGAGACCCTGCTCTCGCTGGTGGTGTTCGTGGGTGCCAACACCCAGGTGCGCTTCGACGACTACCTGGCCCTTGATGTGGTGATCGGCCACGCGGTGCGGGTGGGCTGGCAGCAGACCCATCCGGAGCTGGCTGGGAAGGACTATGCCCAGCAGAAATCAGCCGCCTGGGATCTCTTCTATGCCTCGTCTCCGGCCTGCTGCCGCCGCTGGCAGATCCTTGCCCTCCGCGACCTCACCGAGGTCGCGGAGGGGGCCGCCGTCGTTGCTCAGATCGGAGCGTCGAGGGCCATGCAGAGCGAGGGCTGATCCACCGCCAGCTCGATCAGGTTGGCGAGCATCAGCGCCCTGGAGGCCTGCTGGCCATCGACAGCCGGCACCTCCCGGCCACGCAGACAGAGCAGGAAGTGCTCCAGCTCGGCATAGAGCGGCTCGATCGAGGTGGTGCTTACTTCCTCGATGAAGCCATCATTGCGATAGAGCAACTCGCCGTGGTCGGCCGAGACCCACTCATGGGCGCGGCGGTGGATGTGCAGCCGGCGGTTGAGGAAATCGGTTTCCACCAGACTGGCGCGGCAATGGGCGCTGAGGCTGCGGATCTTGCGGTGGGCCATCTTGCTGGCCGTGAGGCTGGCCACCACCCCGTTGCTAAAGCCAAGGGTGGCATTGACGTAGTCGATCGGGCCCTCGGAACTGCGCCCACCCGCCGCCGCCAGCCGCACCACCTGGGAGCCGGCCAGCTCGAGCACCAGATCGATGTCGTGGATCATCAGATCAAGCACCACCGAGACATCGTTGGCGCGATCGGCATGGGGGCTGTGACGGCGTGCCTCCAGCACCACCACTTCTTCGTTGGCCACCACCTTGAGCAGTTCGCGGAAGGCGGGGTTGAAGCGCTCGATGTGGCCCACCTGAAGCTGGCGACCCGCCAGTTCCGCCGCCCCGATCAGGGCGCTGGCCTCCTCCTGGCTGGCGGCGATCGGCTTCTCGATCAGCACATGCAGACCGGCCTGGAGGCAGGCCATGCCCACCCGATGGTGCAGCAGGGTGGGCACGGCGATGCAGACCGCCTCGACCTGAGGCAGCAGGTCGTCGAAGTTCTCGAACCAGCGGCAGCCGAACTGCTCAATGGCCAGCTGGCCGCGGCGTTGATCGGGATCGGCCACTCCCACCAGCTCGGCGTCCCGCAACAGGCTCAGGACCCTGGCGTGGTGCCACCCCATGTTGCCGATGCCGATGACCCCCACCTTGACCGGGGTGATGGGATCGCTGCTCATCGTCGCACCAGCACACCCGCCAACGTGATCTCCAAGCGTTCCAGTACAGGCATTATCAATGATCATCCGCTCCGGTTGCGTCAGCGCTGCTGAGTCGTTGCCTCAGTCGGAGGCGCGGCGAGTGATCTGAACCCGCTCGATGCGGGGGCCGTCCATGGCGCTGATCTCGAACTGGTGTCCCTTCCAGCGCAGGCTCTCCCCGGGGGCCGGGATGTGTTGCAGCCGCTCCAGCATGAAGCCAGCCAGGGTGTGGTGGCCGTCGGCCTCCGGCAGGGCGAGGTCAAGCTGGCGGTTGAGCTCGAAGATCTCCAGATCGCCCGCCACCAGCCAGGTGTCGTCCTGAAGGCGCTGCAGGTTCTGGCGGATCGTGATCAGATCATCCTCATCGCCGACGATCTCGCTGGTGAGGTCGGCCACCGTCACCAGGCCCTCGGTGCCGCCGTGTTCATCCACCACCACCAGCAGGGGCTGACCGCTGCGGATCAGCGGCAGCAGCACCGCCAGGGACACCGTTTCCTGTACCCGTGCCACCGGGGTGATGAAGGGGGCCAGGAGCGTGTCGCCCTGCAGCTGCCCCTGGGCAATCGGTTCGGCCAGGCGACGCAGATCGAGCACACCGCGCACGTCATCAAGCGACTGACCGATGACGGGGAAACGGGCGTGGGCGGTGGCATGTACGGCCTCCATCATCTCAGCGAAAGTGACCTCCAGGGGGAGGGTGACCATGCCGGAGCGGGGCACCATCACCTCCCGCACCTGGGTGTCTCGCAGGGAGAACACCCCTTCGAGAATGCTGCGCTCATCCGGCAGCAGACCGGTGACGCTGTTGGATTCGATCAGGGTTTCCAGCTCGCCGGCGGAGAGGGCGGGCACCAGCTCATCCCAGTTGCGCGGCAGACCCAGCAGGCGCAGCAGACCATTGGCGAACCGCTCCACCAGAATCAACAACGGCCAGAGCGTACGGATCACCCACTCCAGCAACGGCGCCAGCTGCAGGGCCGAGCTCTCCGGCCGGTGCATCACCCAGGCTTTGGGGGCCACACCGCCGATCACGGTGGCCAGCCCCACCAGGCCCAGGAACACCACCACATCCAACCAGAGGCGCTCAGCCCCGGGATCGAGCCGCACCGCCAGACCACGGCCAGCCCAGCCGAGGGCCACCATCGCCAGGGCCACCCCCAGCTGGGTGGCCACCAGAACCCGGCGCAGGCGCTGCTGCAGCCGCTCCACCGAGAGGGCACCGCCGTGACCGTCGGCGGCAAGCACCTTGACCCGGCTGGGCCGCAGGTGAATCAGGGCGAACTCGCTGGCGGCGAAGAAGGCCAGCAGCGCCAGCAGGGCCAGCAGCAGAACGAGCAGGCGCATGGGAAGGAGAGCAGCGAGCAGGTTGAGGTTCACTCCACGGTGACGCTCTTGGCCAGATTGCGGGGCTGATCCACATCAAGGCCGCGGTGGGCGGCGATGTGATACGAGAGAAGTTGCATCGGAATCACCGTCAACAGGGGGCTGAGCAGCTCATCCACCTCCGGCACCGGCAGAAGCACATCGAAGATCTCGGTGTCGGGGCCGCGCGGGGCCACACCGATCAGCCGGGCATCGCGGGCCTTGGCCTCCTGGGCGTTGGAGAGCACCTTGTCGAAGACGCTGCCGGGCACCGCGATCGACACCACCGGCACCCTCGCATCCAGCAGGGCGATCGGGCCGTGCTTCATCTCACCGGCCGGGTAGCCCTCGGCGTGGATGTAACTGATCTCCTTGAGCTTCAGGGCCCCTTCGAGGGCGATCGGGAAGTTGATGCCACGGCCCAGGAAGATCACATCCTGGGTGTCGGCGAACTGGTGGGCCAGCTCGGCGCAGAGCAGATCCTGCTCTTCCAGCAGCACCTGCAGCTGGGCGGGCAGGGCCCTCAGCCCGGCCACCAGCTGAAGCAGCTGGGCCGGGGAGCAGCTGGAGCGGCGCTCGGCGAAGGAGAGGGCGAGGCCGTAGAAGGCCAGCAGCTGGCCGAGGAAAGTCTTGGTGGCGGCCACACCCACCTCGATGCCGGCGCCGATGTCGAGCAGGTGGGGCACCAGCCGGCCCAGGGAGCTCTCGGGCCGGTTGGTGATGCCCAGCAACCTGGGGGCGAAGGCCGGATCGGCAATCAGCTCCCGGCGCTTCTGCTCCATCTGCAGCGCCGCCAGGGTGTCGGCGGTCTCACCCGACTGGGTGACGCCGATGGTGAGGGTGTGGGGTACCAGCGGCGGCGGCGCGTAGCGGAATTCGCTGGCGTAGTGCACCGCGGTGGGCAGTCCCGCCAGTTGCTCCAGCAGGTAGGCCCCCACCTGGGCCGCATGGCGACTGGTGCCGCAGGCGAGGATCTGAATCCGCTCCACCCCGTCGAAGAGCTGATCCGGCAGCGGCAGGGCCACCAGCGACGGGGTGCCGGGCACTCCCAGCGATTCAGTGGGCAGATGGCGGGCCACCCACAGCGCCGCCGTTTCCGGCTGCTCGTGGATCTCCTTGTGCATGAAATGGCGGAAGCTGCGCTTGTCCGCCACGTGCTCGGTGCCCTTCAGCAGACTGGGGGCGCGCGTCACCCGCTCCGCCGTTGGCCCGTAGAGCTCGATGCCCAGCGGAGTGAGCAGGGCCGTTTCGCCGTCTTCGAGCGGAAGGATGGTGCGGGTGAACCCCGCCAGGGCGGGGGTGTCGCTGGCGCAGAGGAATTCCCCCTCCCCCAGACCGATCACCAGCGGCGCCTGACGGCGGGCCACCACCACCGCACCGGGGGCGGCGGCCCAGACCACAGCCAGGGCATAGGCCCCATGCAGCTGGGGCAGAACCCGCTGCACGGCTTCGAGCAGCAGCTGGGGGGAGGGCTGGTGGCCCGAGCGCTGCAGCACAGCCAGCGTCCGGGCCACCAGGTGGGGGATCACCTCGGTGTCGGTGTCGGAGCGGAAATGAACCCCCTCAGCCTGCAGCGACTCCCTGAGCAGGCGGTGGTTTTCGA
The DNA here is from genome assembly GCF_024345495.1 of Synechococcus sp. RedBA-s. Classification (GTDB taxonomy): domain Bacteria; phylum Cyanobacteriota; class Cyanobacteriia; order PCC-6307; family Cyanobiaceae; genus Regnicoccus_A. Next base: position 19,607 of record NZ_JAGQBF010000005.1, read on the forward strand.
TGATGCCGTTCTGAACCACCGCCAGGCTGCCGCTGCCATCGAGATGGGGGTGGGCATTGCGCTCCTCCGGCTTGCCGTGGGTGGCCCAGCGGGTGTGGCCGATGCCGCAGTGGCCCAGGGCCCCCTGGGCCTCGTAGCGGGCGGTGAGGTTGACGAGCTTGCCTTCGGCCCGCAACAGGGCGAGTCGCCCGGCTGAGTGGCCACTGCCAGGCTCGGGCGCTTCGACGGTGGCGATGCCGGCGGAGTCGTAGCCGCGGTATTCGAGCTGGCGCAGGCCCTCCAGCAGCAGGGGGGCCGCCTCACGGGAGCCGATGACCGCAACGATGCCGCACATGGCTGAAGGGCCGGACTTTGGCTGTTTCTAAAGGATCAGCCCCCGCGCGCCCAGTGCGCTGGACAGGAACGGGGTGCAGGCATGAAAAAAGCCCGACAAAGCCGGGCCGAGGTGCACAGAGCGGATGAAGGCCTCAGTAGGCCAGACCCATGCTCCGGCTGGTTTCATCTCCTAAATAGACGCGGATGCTGAGGAAGTCGGTGGGGCAAGCGGTTTCGCAGCGCTTGCAACCGACACAGTCTTCGGTGCGGGGCGATGAGGCGATCTGGCCAGCTTTGCAGCCGTCCCAGGGAACCATCTCGAGGACGTCGAGAGGGCAGGCACGGACGCACTGAGTGCAGCCGATGCAGGTGTCGTAGATCTTGACTGAATGGGACATGCCCGGCCAGAGAGCGAACGGCGTCTGGTCAAAGTACTCAACCAGTTCGGAAGCCCAGGGTCAGGGGCCCGAGGCCGTCATCCTTTTTCATACGGGCCAGGGAGCCGTTCAGGGCGACCCGTAGGATGCGGCCTCCCACACACCGGCCATGTCACAGGAAGCGATCTTCGAGAAAGTCCGTTCGATCGTTGCCGAGCAGCTCAGCGTCGATGCCGCTGAAGTGAAGCCAGAGTCGAACTTCCAGAATGATCTGGGCGCCGACTCGCTCGACACGGTGGAACTGGTCATGGCCCTGGAAGAGGCCTTCGACATCGAGATTCCCGACGAGTCGGCCGAAGGCATCACCACCGTCGGTGACGCCGTCAAGTACATCCTGGACAAGCAGGCCTGAGGGTGTCGATGGTGGAGGGTCTCCGCCGTGTCGTGGTCACGGGCCTCGGCGCGGTCACACCGATCGGCAACGACGTTTCCCAGTACTGGGACGGCTTGCGGCTCGGCTCCAATGGGGTGGCAGCGATCACCCTGTTTGATGCCTCACGGCATGCCTGTCGTTTTGCGGCCGAGGTGAAGAACTTCGATCCCAGTGGTGTGTTGGATCGCAAGGAGACCAAACGCTGGGACCGCTTCTGCCAGTTCGGCGTGGTGGCCTCCAAGCAGGCGGTGGAGCAGGCGCAGCTCGTGATCGACGAGAGCACCCAGCACCGCATCGGTGTGGCGATCGGCTCGGGCGTGGGCGGCCTGCTGATGATGGAGACCCAGGCCCATGTGCTCGCCGACCGGGGACCTGATCGGGTCAGCCCGTTCTGCGTGCCGATGATGATTCCGAACATGGCGGCCGGGCTGACCGCGATCGCTCTGGGGGCCAAGGGTCCCAGCAGCGCTGTCTCCACGGCCTGTGCGGCTGGATCCAACGCCATCGGCGATGCCTTCCGCCTGATTCAGCTGGGCCTGGCCGACGCGATGGTGTGTGGCGGAGCTGAATCGGCGATCACGCCCTTGGGGGTGGCCGGCTTCGCCAGTGCCAAGGCGCTCTCCTTCCGCAATGACGACCCCGCCACGGCCAGCCGTCCCTTCGACGCCGAGCGCAACGGCTTCGTAATCGGCGAGGGCTCCGGGATCCTGGTGCTCGAAAGCCTCGAAAACGCCCGCGCCCGGGGAGTGGAGATCCTCGCCGAGGTGGTGGGCTACGGCATGACCTGCGACGCCCACCACATCACTTCGCCCACGCCGGGGGGCCTCGGTGGCGCCGAAGCGATGCGCCTGGCCATGGCCGATGCGCGGCTGGAGCCCGAGCAGGTGGATTACGTCAATGCCCACGGCACCAGCACCCAGGCCAACGACAGCAACGAGACCGCGGCGATCAAGGCGGCCCTCGGCGAGCACGCCTATCGCATCCCCGTCAGTTCGACCAAGTCGATGACCGGCCACCTGCTGGGCGGAAGTGGCGGCATCGAGGCGGTGGCTGCGGTGTTGGCGATAGGCCACAACCTGGTACCACCTACGATCAACTATCAAAATCCAGATCCGGCCTGTGATCTGGATGTCGTGCCCAATCAGGCGCGGGAACAGAACCTGAACGTCGTGCTCTCCAATTCGTTCGGATTTGGCGGCCACAACGTCTGCCTTGCCTTCCGTCGGATGCGCTGAAGGCCTGGCCACGCCAGTCATCCGCCGCCCGGAACGCCCACTCCCCTCCTCACACCTCCCCCCAACCATGGTCGCCGCCCCCACAGTGGACACCCTGTCCGTCGACAACCTCTGCGTCAACAGCATTCGCTTCCTGGCGATCGACGCGATCAACAAGTCCAACTCGGGGCATCCAGGCCTGCCGATGGGCGCGGCGCCGATGGCCTACGCGCTCTGGAACAACCACCTGCGCCACAACCCGGCCAACCCCAAGTGGTTCAACCGCGACCGCTTTGTGCTCTCGGCCGGCCATGGCTGCATGCTGCTCTACGCGCTGCTGCACCTGAGCGGCTACGACAGTGTCTCGATCGAGGACATCAAGCAGTTCCGCCAGTGGGGCTCCAAGACCCCCGGCCACCCCGAAACCTTTGAAACCCCCGGGGTTGAAGTCACCACCGGACCTCTAGGTCAGGGCATCTCCAACGCCGTTGGTCTGGCGATCGCCGAAGCCCACCTGGCCGCAAAGTTCAACCGCCCGGGCGCCCCGCTGGTCGATCACCACACCTACGTGATCATGGGCGACGGCTGCCACCAGGAGGGCATCTCCAGTGAAGCCGCCTCTCTCGCCGGCCACCTGGGCCTGGGCAAGCTGATCGCCCTCTACGACGACAACCACATCACGATCGACGGCAACACCAAGGTGTCGTTCACCGAGGATGTGCTCAAGCGTTATGAGGCCTACGGCTGGCACGTGCAGCACGTGGCCGAAGGCAACACCGACATCGAAGCGATCAGCAAGGCGATCGAAGCGGCCAAGGCCGTCACCGACAAGCCCAGCCTGATCAAGGTGACCACCACGATCGGCTACGGCTCCCCCAACAAGGCCGACACCGCCGGAGTGCACGGCGCCGCCCTGGGCGCTGAGGAGGCCGATCTGACCCGCAAGTCACTGGGCTGGACCTACGGTCCTTTCGAGGTTCCTGAGCAGGCCTACGACCAGTGGCGCCAGGCCCGCGAGCGCGGCGCGGCCCTGGAAGCCGAGTGGGACAACACCCTGACGGCCTACCGCAGCGAGTACCCGGCCGAAGCCGCCGAATTCGAGCGCATGCTGCGCGGTGAACTGCCCCAGGGCTGGGGCAGGAATCTGCCTCGCTTCACCCCCGAAGACAAGGGTCTGGCCACCCGCCAGTACTCCTACAACGTGCTCAACGCGATCGGCCCCGACCTGCCCGAGCTGATCGGCGGCTCCGCCGACCTCACCCACTCCAACCTCACCGACATCAAGGGGGAAGGCAGCTTCCAGAAGGGCAGCGAAGCCAACCGCTACCTGCACTTCGGTGTGCGCGAGCACGCCATGGCGGCGATTCTCAACGGCATCGCTTATCACGACAGCGGCCTGATCCCCTACGGCGGCACCTTCCTGGTGTTCGCCGGCTACATGGTGGGCGCCATGCGCCTCTCGGCCCTCAGTGAGCTGGGTGTGATCTACGTGCTCACCCACGATTCGATCGGCCTCGGCGAAGACGGTCCCACCCACCAGCCGGTGGAAACCCTGGCCTCGCTGCGCTCAATCCCCAATCTGCTGGTGATCCGCCCCGGCGATGGCAACGAAACCAGTGGCGCCTACCAGGTGGCGGTGACCAACCGCAAACGACCCACGGTGCTCGCCCTCAGCCGCCAAGCGATGGTCAACCAGCCGAACTCGGCCCCCGAGCATGTGGCCAAAGGTGGCTACATCCTGGAGGACAGCGACGGCAGCCCCGAGTTGATCCTGATCGGCTCCGGCACCGAACTGGACCTCTGCGTGAAGGCGGCAGCCCAGCTGCGCGGCGAAGGCCGCAACGTGCGGGTGGTGTCGATGCCCTGCGTGGAGCTGTTTGAGGAGCAGGACGCCGGGTACCGCGAGTCAGTGCTGCCGGCTGCGGTGCGCAAGCGTCTGGTCGTGGAAGCGTCCGGCTCCTTCGGTTGGCACAAGTACGTCGGCCTCGACGGTGACACCGTTTCGATCGACCGCTTCGGTGCCTCCGCCCCTGGCCCCACCTGCCTGGAGAAGTTCGGCTTCACCGTGGAGAATGTGGTCGCCAAGGCCAAGGCGCTCTGAGCCGCTCAGCCTCCACAATCCAGGCACCGGCTTCAATGACTGCACCCGAGCGCCTGTCCATCGTTCTGCCGACGTACAACGAACGGCAGAACGTCGGCAGGATCCTGGAGGAACTGCTGCCGCTGAAGCAACACTTCGATCTTGAAGTGCTGTTCGTGGACGACGACTCGGCCGATGGCACAGCCGATCTGGTCAAGCAGCTGGCCCACGGTCAGGCTGGGGTGCGCCTGATCCGTCGGGTGGGGCGTGCCGGCCTGGCCAGCGCCATCAAGGAGGGCATCCTCGATGCCACCGGCGATGTGATTGTGGTGATGGACTGCGACGGCCAGCACGAACCGGCGGCAGTGGAAGCGGCGGTGGAAGCCCTGCTCAGCAGCGGCAGCGATCTGGTGGTGGGCAGCCGTTTCCATCCTGACGCCGCCATCCATGGGCTGAGTGAGAAGCGCACACGCAATTCCACCTGGGCCAACACGATCGCCCGCTACAGCCTGCCGGGCTACCGCCGCCTCACCGATTACATGAGCGGCTTTTTTGCCCTGAGGCCGGAGGCCGTGCTTCGCCATGTGCGGCGGGTAGATGTGAACGGATTCAAGTTTCTCTACGAGCTGCTCTCGATCAGCCGCGGATCGCTGCGGGTCAGTGAGATCCCCCTGCGCTTCCAGGCCCGGGTGGCCGGTGATTCCAAGCTGGATCTGGCGATCGTCTGGGACCTGGGGGTCTCGATCCTGCACACATTGCTGCTGCGCGCGATCCCCCGCCGCGCCATCAGTTTTGCACTGGTGGGCCTGAGCGGAGTGGCGGTGCAGATGCTGGTGGTGCAGGCGTTGATGAGCACGGATGGGCTGGCCTTCAAGCAAGCGCTGCCGATTGCGGTGGTGGTGGCCGCCAGCACCAACTACCTGATCAACAACGCCCTCACCTTCCGCTTCCAGCGCCAGCAGGGAACAGCCCTGCTGAAGGGACTGCTCAAGTTCCTGCTGGTGGCCTCCCTGCCGGTGCTGGCCAATGTGGGCGTGGCCTCCACCTTCTACAACCTGGTGTCCCGCAACACGTTCCTGGCCCAACTGGCCGGCATTTTGGTGGTGTTTGTTTGGAACTATGCGGCCTCCTCGCGGTTCGTGTGGAACACGCCCTAAGCAGCGGATCCCACCACCGCTCCATCCTTACGACCCAGGATTGGCACGCCATCACGGTGCGTGAGGATCACTGAGCTGACCACTCCATCGGGCGCAGGACCAATGGCCGAACTCCTCGCCTGGCAACCAAAGCGTTGGCAGCCCTCGCCATTCTTGTGGTGTCATGGCTGGTGTGACGCATGACACGGCAGGCTTGAATCCGCTGTGTTGGCGTAAATGCCTGGGGACCTTTCCGGAGGTCGTGATGAATAGAAGTAACAAATAGATTTCCAATTCCCATCATTCCCTTCCTACGCTAGTAGTTGGCATCCGATCAGGACGACGTGTCTGGCTCCTGCTTTTACCAGATCGGCAGCAGCGGCCCTCCGAAGCGCGTCGGGACGGCCAGGGCTGCTGTGGCGGCAGCGGAGGAGTGTGGTTTCGCCTGGTTGCACTACAACGAGGCCACCAGGGTGGAGCTCGAGGAGCTGGTGGGGTTGCTCGGCCTGCATCACCTTTCGATCGAGGATTGCTTTGATGAAAATCAGATTCCCAAGATCGAAGATTTTCCGAATAATACATTTATTCTCTTTAACACGTTTGAGTATGGCAATGGTGCCCTGGAGGTGGGTGAAATCAATTTGTTCATCGGTGAGAAGTTCCTGGTCAGCATCAGTCACTTCAGCGCAGGCCGGCGGCCCTTTCTAGAGGGAATTCAACGCCTAGTCGAGAAGAGCTTTGAGGGGGCGGTGGAGCGGCAAGGGCCTTCCCAGGTCATGCACCTGATTCTGAATGATGTTGTGGATCAGAAGTTTGTTGCCATTGAGGCGCTCGAGGACGAGTTGGACGATGTGGAAGGGGCCCTGATCTCGGACCCAGCGAGCTTCAAGCCGGCCGAATTGATTCGGTTTAGGCGGTATCTGCTAAGGCTTCGCAAGAGCCTCTTTCACGAACGCGAGATCCTCGGGAGGATATGCCGCAGGGATTGTCCGTTCATCTCAGAGCAGTCAATCTATCATTATCGCGACATCTACGATCATCTTGTCAGATTTTTCGAGCTGACTGAATCCTATCGAGATATCGTTACCAGCTTGATGGAAATGTATCTTTCAATGTTAAATAATGAAATGGCTAAAGCGGCCAATGAAACAAATATTACCGTCAGGCGGTTGACATTGATCACCACGATCTTTATGCCGTTGACGCTGCTTGCCGGCATCGGGGGGATGTCCGAATGGTCGATGATCACAGGCCCCAAGAACTGGAGGGTGTCCTATCCGGCGTTCATGCTCGTCATGATCATCATCGCCTTCGCCAGTTACTACGTCCTCAGCAGGCTGGACCGGAAGCGAACCGGTTCGAGGCGAAGCAGGCCTCTTTGACATGGGCGCCTCGACACCTCCCCCAACGCCCCTCTCCCCCTCTGCCAACCCACGCATCAAGCGGCGTCAAACTCCCACTGGCTGGAGGCGATGGGTCCCTGGTCTCTCTGCCATCGGCCACTACAGGGTCGCCTGGCTCCGCCATGACATCATGGCCGGCCTCGCCTTGACGGCCGTGCTGCTGCCGGTCGGCATTGCCTACGCGGTGGCTTCCGGTGTTCCACCCATCTGTGGCCTGTATGCCACCATCTTCGGCTTGCTCGCCTATGCCCTGTTCGGCCCCAGCCGGATGCTGGTCCTGGGACCGGACTCTTCGCTCGTCGCCCTCATCCTCGGCATCGTGCTGCCGCTATCTGCGGGTGATTCCCAGCGCGCCATGGCCCTGGCCGGAATGCTGGCCCTCGTCTCCGGCAGCCTGTGCGTTCTTGCGGGAACCGCTCGCCTGGGTTTCATCACCGAATTGCTCTCCAAGCCGATCCGCTACGGCTACATGAACGGCATCGCTCTGACCGTGCTGGTCAGCCAGCTGCCTGCCCTGTTCGGTTTCACGGTCAAGGGAGACGGACTGCTGATCGAAGCCCAGGCCTTTGTGGCAGCGGTGCTGGCCGGAAGCACGAACGGGGCAGCGCTGGCCCTTGGCATCGGCACCTTGGTGATGATCGGGCTCCTGAGGCGCAGCAGGCGCGTCCCGGGGGTTCTGCTGGCTGTCGTTGCCGCGACCGTCATCGTCTCAGTGCTGAATCTTGCGACCCGATTCGGAGTGACGGTGCTCGGTCCTCTTCCCAGAGGGCTGCCCGCTTTGTCCATCCCCACCATCAGCACGGGCGACCTCGTGCCGGTGTTGCTCGGTGGCTGCGCCATCGCCCTCGTGTCGTTCGCTGACACGAGCGTGCTGTCGAGAACCTATGCCGCGCGACTGGGGGACACGATCGATGCCAATCAGGAGATGGTCGGATTGGGCGCAGCCAACCTGGTCGCAGGTTTGTTTCAGGGCCTCCCCATCAGCGCAAGCACGTCGCGCACTCCGGTGGCCGAGGCGGCAGGCGCCAAGACCCAGTTGACCGGAGTCGTCGGTGCAGTCACGGTCGCCGCGTTGCTCCTGGCGGCGCCGAACCTTTTGCGAAACCTGCCAACCGCCGCGCTGGCAGGGGTAGTGATTGCTTCAGCGATTACCTTGATCGAGGTGGCTGACCTTCGACGCATCTACCGCATCCAGCGCTGGGAGTTCTGGCTGTCGATGGTCTGCCTGGCCGGGGTCGCTGTCTTTGGCGCCATTCCTGGTATCGGGCTGGCGATCGCCATTGCCGTGATCGAGTTTCTCTGGGATGGCTGGCGTCCCCACTCCGCTGTCCTGGGACGGGTCGATGGTGTCAAGGGGTATCACGACATCGGCCGTTACCCGGAGTCACGCCTGGTCCCGGGCCTGGTTTTGTTCCGGTGGGATGCGCCCTTGTTTTTCGCCAATGCCGAATTATTTCGGGATCGCGTGATGACGGCCCTTGAGTCATCACCATCTCTGGTGAACTGGCTCGTCGTGGAGGCCGAGCCTGTCACCAGCATTGATGTCACCTCCGCAGACACTCTGGATGAGCTGGATCACACCTTGGCGAAGGCCGGAATCATGCTCGGCTTCGCCGAGATGAAAGATCCAGTCAAAGACAAACTCAAGCGCTTCGGGCTGTTCTCACAATTTGGAGAAGAACGGTTTTTTGCCACGGTTGGGCAGGCCGTCAGCTGTTATCTCAAAGCCCACGCCGTTGATTGGGTTGACTGGGAGGATCAAGCCAAAGCCAGCGCTGACGCTTCCTGTGACCAAGGGACATCCGATGGCGGCTTCAGGCGAGCCGGCGGTTGAGCAGGCCCGCCAGCAGCAGGGCGAGCGCTGTGGTGATCATCACGGTGAGGATCCCGGAGGGCTGCAGCGGCGCGAGGCTGAGCAGCTGCTGCAACCCGGGAAAGGAATCCGAGTCGAACACTCTCGGCATCAACGATGCTTGGGCGGGCCCGTGAACCACTTGTGCATTAGGACCCACCCACAGATCCCCGATCAGATCCCCGATCAATCAGGCCAGTCCTGGGAAGAGGCCTTGCCAAAGCCCAGAGCCTCCTGGTTCAGACCCCCACGGGTTGGCCCGCTGCGGCGGCCTCCTGCGCCTTCAGCACCTCCTCGAGACCAGCCAGATCCTCGTCGGTGATCTTGGTCTGCATGGGGCAGTGCTTGGGACCGCACATCGAGCAGAACTCGGCCTGCTTGTAGATGTCGGCGGGCAGGGTTTCGTCGTGGTACTCACGGGCCCTCTCGGGGTCGAGGGAGAGATCGAACTGCCTGTTCCAGTCGAAGGCGTAGCGGGCGCGGCTGAGTTCGTCGTCGCGGTCGCGGGCGCCGGGGCGGTGGCGGGCGATGTCGGCGGCGTGGGCGGCGATCTTGTAGGCGATCAGTCCCTCACGCACGTCTTCGGCATTGGGGAGGCCGAGGTGCTCCTTCGGCGTCACATAGCAGAGCATCGCCGTGCCGTACCAGCCGGCCAGGGCGGCGCCGATGGCGCTGGTGATGTGGTCGTAGCCCGGGGCGATGTCGGTCACCAGGGGGCCGAGCACATAGAAGGGCGCCTCACTGCACTCCTCCATCTGCTTCTTGACGTTGAACTCGATCTGGTCCATCGGCACATGGCCCGGACCTTCCACCATCACCTGGATATCGTGCTCCCAGGCGCGGCGGGTGAGCTGACCCAGCGTTTTCAGTTCCGCCAGCTGGGCGGCATCGGAGGCATCGTGCTGGCAGCCGGGGCGCAGCGAATCACCCAGGGAGAAGCTGCAGTCGTAGCGCTTGAAGATCTCGATGATGTCATCAAAGCGCGTGAACAGCGGGTTCTGGCGATGGTGATACAGCATCCACTGGGCCAGGATGCCGCCGCCGCGGCTCACGATCCCGGTGAGGCGTCCCTTCACCAGCGGCAGGTGCTCGATCAGCAGGCCAGCGTGGATGGTCTGGTAATCGACGCCCTGCTGGCAGTGCTTCTCGATGATGTGCAGGAAGTCGTCTTCGTCGAGCTTCTCGATCGAGCCGTGCACGCTCTCCAGCGCCTGATACACAGGCACGGTGCCAATCGGCACCGTGGAGGCGTTGATGATCGCCGTGCGCACCTCATCGAGGTTGACGCCACCGGTGGAGAGGTCCATCACCGTATCGGCGCCGTACTTCACCGCCAGGCGCAGCTTGGCCACTTCCTCATCGAGGTCGGAGGCGTTGGGGGAGGCGCCGATGTTGGCATTCACCTTGCATCTGGAGGCGATGCCGATCGCCATCGGCTCCAGATTGGTGTGGTTGATGTTGGCGGGGATGATCATCCGGCCCCGGGCCACCTCCTCCATCACCAGCGATTCAGGCAGCTTCTCGCCCTTGGCCACATAAGCCATCTCCTCGGTGATCACACCCTGGCGGGCGTAATGCATCTGCGACACATTGGCGTCACCACGACGCTTCTCAATCCAGGCGCTGCGCATGATCGACTCGTGAAAAGGGCGTTCGGACCGGGGGCCGCTGGGAGGCGATGGCACAACTCCGGATCCGGGCGCCACCGGGACCGATCGGACCGCGGTTGCATTCGGGACACTTCCCTGCGCCGGCACGACCCGGATCAGGTTCGGAGGGTGTGATCTCAGCCAGGGCCTGAAGCGCTCTTCCGGTGGGAAGCGTGCTCGGGCCGGGCACCCCTAGTGACGCCCAAAACCTAGCAAGCCTGGCCGGAAACGGACTCTCAGCCCTGCAGACCATTGAGGACCGCCGCCACCACCCGATGGTCGGGATCCTGCTGCAGGCCGATCAATCCCTGGCGCGCCGCCTCACTGATCTCCGTCTGTTCCGAGTTGGCGCCGGCATCCCGGACGATCCGGCCGAGAATCTCAGTGCCGCCCACGCGCACGCTGCCATCGGTATCGGCGATGGCCATCTGGGCCAGCTCCAGCAGCACGCCGGGCTCGATCTCCGCCTGCTCCGCCAGGGCCGAGAGGATGCTGCAGCGCACCAGCCACTGGTCGTCGGCCACGAACGACTGGCGCAGCAGTGGCCAGGCCCGCTCCACCCCGTAACTGGCCAGGGCATTGGCGGCTTCGGCGCGCACATTGGCGTCCTCATCGGCGCTGAGGGCCGTCGTCAGGGCCTGCCAGCCCGCCTCGTTGCGCTTCACCCCCAGGCCCGCGCAGCTGATCGAGCGCGCGATGAACTGTTCCTGCTCCAGACCCAGCAGCAGCAGCGGCACCGCCTGCTCCGCCTCCAGCCGCCGAAGCCCCACCAGCGCCGGCAGGGCGCGGGCTGGATCACCGGAGACGATGGCCTCGCGAATCTGCTCTGGGTTCAGGCCAGCCGGGTTGACGGAGTCTTGATCGGCCATGGCCTCGGCTCAGGGTTCGGGTGCTTCACCCTCCCACCCCATTCACGTGACCGGCGCCGGGGGCCTGCGCCTGCCCCGGTGTGGCCTGCTGCAGCGCCTCCAGCAGGGTGCGCCGATGCCGGGCCCGACGCACACCACTGCTGACCAGCAGTCCACTGCCGATCAGCAGGGCTGGCACCGCCTCAAGCCGCTGGTTCCCGCGGCGAGAGGCCATGCTCACCAGTGCCAGCAGGATCAGCAACGGGGCCGAGAGGGCCAGCACCATCCTCAGGGCGGAACGGGAGCGGCTCAAGCCTGGCGCTCCATCCACAGCAGCAGGCTGAGGGTGAGCACCTGCACGCCCACGGCCAAGGACCCCTCATCGGGATTGAAACCGCCGTTATGCAGGGGCGCACAGCCCTCGGCCCCCGCCACTCCCAGCCGGAACATCGTGCCCGGTGCGGCGCTGAGCAGCTGGGCGAAATCCTCGGCCCCCAGCGACGGTTGATCCAGGCGCAGCACCTGCTGGCGGCCCAGCAACGCCTGGGCTGCTTCTTCAACGATGTCGGTGAGATCGGGGTCGTTGTGCACCGGCGGCGAAATGCAGCGATAGCGCACGCGGGCCTCGCCGCCGTAGCCCCGGCAGATGGCATGGACCGTGTCCTCGATCCAGCCCGGCAGCTCGGCGTGCACGGTGGTGTCCAGGCAACGGACGGTGCCCAGCAGGCGCACATGGTCGGCGATCACATTGAAGGCCTTGCCCCCTTCGATCCGCCCGAAGCTCACCACCACCGGGTGCAGCGCATCGAGCCGGCGGCTGATCGCCTCCTGCAGGCCGCTCACCACCCGGGCCGCGATCCAGATCGCATCGGTGGACTGGTGGGGCCTCGCCCCGTGTCCCCCTTCCCCCAGCACCTCCACCTCCAGCTCGCCGGCGGCGGCGGTGAGGCTGCCACTGCGCACGCCGATCGTTCCCACCTCCAGGCTGGGGAACACATGCAGCCCGAACAGGGCCTGCACCCCCTCCATGGCGCCATCGGCCAGCATCCAGGCGGCCCCCTGGGCCGTCTCCTCCGCCGGTTGGAACAGCAGCCGCACCCGTGCGCCCAGCTGGTCCGCCAGGGGGGCCAGCAGCCGCGCCACACCGAGCCCCACGGCGGTGTGCAGGTCGTGGCCGCAGGCATGCATCAAGCCCTGCTGGCTGGAGGCAAAGGCCAGGCCGGTGCGCTCCTCCACCGGCAGGGCATCCATATCCACCCGCACGGCCACCAGGGGCGCGTCCCGGGGGCCCAGCTCGCCCACCACACCGGTGCGGCCCACGCCTTCGCGCACCTGCCAACCAAGCAGGCGCAGTTCACCGGCCACCAGGGCCGCCGTCTGATGTTCGGCGCCGCTCAGTTCGGGGTGGGCATGGACATGGCGGCGCAGGCCGATCAGCTCGGGCGTGGCCTGCTCCAGGGCCCTGGCCAGATCCAGCCGCTGCCACAGATCCGCCGCGGTGCCGCTGGAACGGGGTGGGGCGGCAGAACTCATCGCTGGACCAACTGGAGAAAATTCTCGAGAGCCTGCACCGGCCCCGGGGGCCAGCGTCGGATCTCCAGCAACCATTCTGGCTGGCGGTAGCGGGGATCCAGGCCCGAGGCCGCCGCCCAGTTGCTTTCGGCTTCACCGACGGCGCCCCGCTGCCAGAGCAGGGCCGTCAGCGCCGCCCGCGCATCGGCGAACAGGGGATAGCGGCGCACCAGCTTGCGCAGGTCCTGCTCAGCCTTGGCCGGCTCCCCCAGCTGAAAAGCGGCCAGGGCCGCACTGGAGCGGGCCATGGCGAAGCCCGGCCGGGCCGCCGCCGCCGCCTCGAAGCAGTCCCTGGCCTGATCCCAATGGCCGAGGGAGCCCTGCACATTGCCGAGGTTGTAGAGGGCGGAGGCGTCTTCGGGATCCCGCTCCAGGATCCAGTGGTAATCGGCGGCGGCCCGCTCCCACTGGCCCAGGGCCTCTTCGGCGGTGCCGCGGTTGAGGTGGGGATCTGGGTTGATCGGATCGAGCGCCATCGCCCGCTCCTGATCGGCGATCGCGGCCTCAGCCCGCCCCAGGGCCAGTTGCACATTGCCGTGGTTACTCCAGGCGGCGGCATCCCTGGGGGCCTGCTGCAGCACCTGGTCCCAGAGGGGCAGGGCATCGCCGAAGCGGCCCTCGCGGCTGGCGGCGAGGGCCTGCTCGAACACCTGCGGCAACGGAACGGCGGGGCTGGCCCAGAGCGGCGCCGGGCCCGGCAGCAGCAGGGCCAAGGCCAGAGCGATCGCCAGCAGACCCCGCCTGATGCCCAGCCAGCTGGGCATCAGGCGGCCTCCGGCCAGCCCAGGTGGCGCCGTGCCGCCTCGGTGGCCACCCGGCCCCTGGGGGTGCGTTGCAGGAAGCCGAGCTGCAGCAGGAAGGGCTCCACCACGGTTTCCAGGGTGATCGGGTCTTCGCCGAGGCCGGCGGCCAGGGTATCGAGGCCCACGGGGCCGCCGCCGTAGCCGCCGAGCAGCAACTCCAACAGGCGGCGATCGCTGGCATCGAGGCCGCGGGCATCCACCCGGTGCAGGCTGAGGGCCTCGGCCACCAACCGCGGGCCGATGCGCGCCTCCCCCTGAACACTGGCCACATCACGCACCCGCCGCAGCAGCCGGTTGGCGATGCGGGGCGTGCCGCGGCAGCGGCGTGCCACCTCCACGGCCGCCTCCGCCTCCAGCACCAGGCCGATCAAGCCAGCGGCCCGCTCGACGATGGCCTGCAGGTCATCGACGGTGTAGAACTCCAGCCGCTGAATCAGGCCGAAGCGGTCGCGCAAGGGTGAACTCAGGGCCCCAGCCCGCGTGGTGGCACCCACCAGGGTGAAGGGCACCAGCGGCACCGCCCGGGTACGGGCCGTGGTGCCCTTGCCCACGGTGAGATCAAGGCGGAAATCCTCCATCGCCGGATAAAGCAGTTCCTCGGCCACGCGGTTGAGCCGGTGGATCTCATCGATGAACAGCACCTCATGGGGGCGCAGATTCACCAGCAGCCCGACAATGTCGCGGGGACGCTCCAGGGCCGGGGCGCTGGTGATGCGGCAGCGCACCCCCAGTTCCTCCGCCAGCACCAGGGCCATGGTGGTCTTGCCGAGGCCAGGCGGGCCGTAGAGCAGCACATGATCGAGCGCTTCGGCCCGCTGGCGCGTGGCCTCCACAGCGATGCCTAGCACCTGCTTGAGCTCGCTCTGGCCGATGTAATCACTCAGGCGCCGCGGCCGCAGCCCGTCTTCGCGGTTGGGCAGGGGAGCTTCGGCCTCGGCCTCCAGCGGATCCTGGCCTGGGCCGGTCTGCTGCTGGCGCGGATCCAGCAGCCGCGGCGGCGGCTGGGCGCCGGATCCGGCTGCGGAGGAGACGATCGCCATGGCCCCGACAGTAGGCAGGCCAGGCCGTGGATAGGGTCAGCTCAGCAGAGGGGAGGTCGATGGCCAAAGGCGCAGGCAAGAAGGCGGCCAAGGCGGCACGGGATGCCTCCAATCGGCTCCTGGCCGACAACCGTTTCGCACGGCATCAATACGAGATCCTCGAAACCTTGGAAACGGGCATCGAGCTGGTGGGCACCGAGGTGAAGTCGATCCGGGCGGGCAAAGCCAACCTGCGCGACGGCTTCGGCCTGATCCGCAGCGGTGAACTGCAGCTGCACAACGTGCACATCTCGCCCCACAGCCACGCGAGTGCCTACTTCAACCACGAACCCCTGCGCACCCGCAAGCTGCTGGCCCACCGCCGCGAGATCGACAAACTGCGGGTGGCGCTCGACCAGAAGGGCCTCACCCTGGTGCCCCTGAACCTGCACCTCAAGGGCTCCTGGATCAAGCTCACCCTCGGCCTGGCCAAGGGCCGCAAGCTCCACGACAAGCGTCAGGATGAGCGTCGCAAGGACGCCGACCGGGAGGTGCGCTCTGCTCTCGCCCGCCTCTAGCCATACAGTCCCCAGCACTGGCGGGGCACCGGGATGTCGGCACTGACGCGCTGTCTTCAGGAAGAGGCGGCCGCCATCGCCGCCGCCTCCGGGCGCCTGGATGCCGCGCAGGTGGATGCAGCCCTGGCGCTGCTCGATCGCTGCGCCGACCAGCGCGCCAAGCTGGTGATCACCGGCGTGGGCAAGAGCGGCATCGTGGCGCGCAAGATCGCCGCCACCTTCTCCTCAATCGGGCTGATGGCCCTCTACCTCAACCCCCTCGATGCCCTGCACGGGGATCTAGGGGTGGTGGCCCCCGAAGATGTGGTGCTGCTGCTCTCCAACAGCGGCGAGACCCAGGAGCTGCTGGAGATCCTGCCCCACCTGCGCCGCCGCGGCACCGGCCGCATGGCGCTCGTGGGCCGGGTGGCCTCAAGCCTGGCCCGGGGCTGCGAGGTGGTGCTGGATGGCTCCGTCGACCGGGAAGTGTGCCCGCTCAACCTGGCGCCCACCGCCAGCACCGCCGTGGCCATGGCGATCGGCGATGCCCTGGCGGCGGTGTGGATGGAGCGGCGCGGCATCTCACCGGCTGATTTCGCCCTCAACCACCCCGCCGGTGCCCTGGGCAAGCAACTCACTCTCACCGTGGGGGATCTGATGGTGCCCACCGCCAAGCTCCATCCCCTTGAAGAGGACGCCAGCCTCAGCGCCGTGATCGCCGGGCTGACCGGCGATGGGGTGGGGGCCTGCTGGGTACGCCGGGCCAACTCCAGCACCCAGCTGGCCGGGCTGATCACCGACGGCGACCTGCGCCGGGCCCTGGAGCAGCACGCGCCAGCCCAGTGGGCTGAGCTGCGGGCCGCCGATCTGATGACCGTCGATCCGATCACCGTGGCGGCGGATCTGCTGGCGGTGAAGGCCCTGGAGCGGATGGAGTGCAACCGACGCAAGCCGATCGGTGTGTTGCCGGTGCTGGCTGCGGGGGGACCGATGCTGGGCCTGCTGCGCCTGCACGACCTGGTGCAGGCGGGCCTGACCCCCTCGGCCGGCTGAGCGCTCAGCCGGCAGCAGAAGCAGCAGCAGCGATGGCACGGGCCTGCTCCAGCTGCTCGGCGGTATCCACCGAGAGGAAATCACCATCGACGGGGAAGGTGCCCACCGGAATGCCCGCCTCGATCAGCCGCAGCTGCTCCAGCTTCTCGATCTGCTCCAGCGGTGAAGCCGGCAGCTCGCTCCAGCGCGCCAGCACATCGGCCCGATAGCCGTAGATGCCCACATGGCCCCAGTAGGGGGCGTGCTGGGGCCAGTCGGCGGGCTCAACGCCGCGCACATGGGGCAGGGCCGAACGGGAGAAGTAAAGGGCACGACCATCGGCTGCCAGCAGCGTTTTGACCACATTCGGGTTGTGCACCTTCTCCGCCCCCATCCGGTACACCGGGGTGAGCACAGCAGGACCTGGGGTGGTGCTGGCGAAGGCCTCGGCCATCGCATCGATCACCGCCGGATCGATGAAGGGCTGATCCCCCTGCACGTTGATGATCACCGTGCGGGCGGGATCCGGCGGGGGCGCATCAGGGCTGGCCCCCGCCGCCGCGGCCAGGGCCGTGAGCGCCTCCACCACCGAAGCGAGACGGTCGCTGCCGGAGCTGCAGGAGGCCGCTGTCATCAGCACGGGGAACCCCCAGGCTCCTGCTTCCCGGCGCAGCAGGTCGCTGTCGGTGCAGAGCACCACCGCAGCGGCCCGGCTGGAGCGCCGGCAGCACTCCAGCACCCGCCGCAGCATCGGCTGCCCGCCGATATCGGCCATCACCTTGTTGGGCAGTCGCGACGACTCCAACCGTGCGGGCACCGCCACCAGACAACGCCAGGGGGCCGCTGCTTCCTGCTGAAGGTGGGCCTCGTTCACCGCTGGATCCCGGTCGCTGCAGCGCAGCCTATCGCCAGGCAGCGGTGAGCTCCCGGGCCTCCCGCACCAGCTCCTCCACCTGCTGATCCGCAGCCGCGGCCCGCTCGCCCGAGGCCACTGCCCGGTAGAGATCCGCCGCCTTCCACGCCTCCGTGGCGGGGTCCTCCCCGTGGCGGGGAATCAGGTGAACATGCAGATGCCGGGCCCCTTCCCCAAAGGCGATCGCGTACACCCGATCGCAACCAGTGAGCTCCTTCACCAGGGCCGAGCAGCGTTGCAGGACCGGACCGAAGGCCACGGCCTCCTCCGGCAGGAAGTCGATCGGTCCACCGAGATGGCGACGGGCATCCAGCAGCAGCCAACCCGCCAGGGGTGCCGGCCGGGGGTGATGGCGCAGCAGCCAGAGGTCCTGGCGAAGGATTTCATCGCGGGACACCACCTCGCCATCACCATGGAGGAGGCAGATGCCGCAGGGGCCTTCGCCCCTGGGCTGGCCTTGGTCCTGCTGCGAAACTGCCCTCAGCTGCGGGTCGCCCATCACTGCCGTTCCTCCCGGTTCCGTGCCCGTAGTGCTCAGCGTGGCCTATCACAGCCTCGATGCCCTGCAGCAGCTGGGGACCGATCTGGCCCGCCAGAGCCTGTCGCCGATCCGCTGGCTGGTGGTGGACAACAGTCCGCTCTCGGCACCGCTACGGGTCAGCGACCTCAGCAGTGCCAGCTGCGGCCCTGAGCTGGAGCTGGAACTGGTGGCGGGGAGTGAAGGCGATGGCTTCGGGGCGGGCTGCAACCGGGGTTTCGAGCACCTGGCCCGGCGGGGCTGGGGGGGCTGGATCTGGCTGCTCAATCCCGACACCGCCCTGCCAACCGGCCATGAACTGGAGCGGCTGAGTGAGGCCCTGGCGCAACTGCCGCCCCGGGCGCTGCTGGGCACCGCCGTACGCGCCGGAAGCGGAGAGCTCGAGCCCAGCGGCGGCTGGATCGATCCCGGCCTCGATTTCCGCCGGCGGCGGGTGGATGAGGCCAGCCTGGCCACTGCTGCCGCGTCTGCCACTGCCATCCCTGGCGGCGCCGCGGTGCAACTCGACTGGCTGAGCGGCTGCAGCCTGTTGATGCGACCCAGCGCCCACAGCCCGCCCGCCCGCTTCGATCCCGCCTTCCCCCTCTACTACGAAGACATGGACCTCTGCCTGCGGCTGGGGGAGGCGGGCGCCCCGGTGCTGTGGTGGCCGGCGCTGGCGGTGACCCACCAGCGGGGTGCGGGCAGTCACACCCCCAGCGAGCGGCGCCAGCGACTCTCGACCCTGAGTTATCTGCGCTTCCTGCGCCGCCACCGACCCGGCTGGGTGCTGGCCCTGCGCAACCTGAGGCTGCTGCTGATGACGCTGCTGCGGCTGCCGGGGCGGCCGAAACGCAGCTGGGCGACGCTGGTGGCGATGGCGGAGGCCATGGGTCCATTCCCCACCGCTTCGCCGGCGGTTCCCCCAAGGCGATGAGTTCGGTGATGCCCCTGGCCCTCTTCAACGGCAGCTACCTCGGGCAGCGGCCAACCGGCATCGGCGTGGTGGCCCGGGAATTGGCGGCGGCCCTGGATCCGGCCCTGGTGCCGCTGCTGGATCCCTGCGGCGGCGATCGCCCCGGCAGCCTTGCCATCCCCGCTGACCTCTCGCCCGAGCACGGCCGCGCCGGCCACTTGCGGCGCCTGCTCTGGACCCAGCGGGAGCTGCCGAAACTGCTGCGCCGCAGCGGGGCGTCGCTGCTGCTCTCGCCCCTGCCGGAAGCCCCCCTGGGGCGAGGGGTGCGCTCCGTGGTGCTCGCCCACGACCTGCTGCCTCTCCGCTACCCGCAGCTCACCCCTCTGCTGGCGTACCACCTGGCCTACGTGCCGCTGGTGCTGCACCGGGCCGTGCGCGTGCTCTGCAACTCTGAAGCCACGGCCCAGGAGGTGCACCAGCGCCTGGGCGTACCCGCGAGGCGGTTGGTGCCGATCCGCCTGGGCTTCAGCCCGGGGCTGCTGCGGCCCCTGGGGCTGGAGCGGCAACCGTTTTTCCTGGTGCTCGGCCGCCACGACCCCCACAAGAATCTGGAGCGGGTGCTGAGGGCCTTCGCGGGGCTGCGCGACCGCGACCACCGCCTGGCCCTGGTGGGTCCCCAGGATCCCCGCTACACCCCTCGCCTGCAGCGCCTGGCCAGCGAGCTGGGCATCGCCGGTCGCTGCGACTGGCGCCCCTGGGTGAGCGACCAGGAGCGGCTGGAGCTGCTCAACCGTTGCCGCGGGCTGGTGATGGCCAGCCTCTGGGAGGGTTTCGGGCTGCCGGCCCTGGAGGGGATGGCCTGCGGCGCCCCGGTGATCGCCGCCGAAGCCGGGGCCCTGCCGGAAGTGGTGGGGGAGGCCGCCCTGCGGGTGGACCCCCGCCAGGTGGGCGCCATCGGGGCCGCCATGGAAGCCCTGATCGAGCAGCCGTGCCTGGCCGCCCAGCTGGGGCAGGCGGGCCTGCTCCAGTCCCGCCGCTTCCGCTGGGCCGACACCGGCCGCGCGGTGGAGGAACTGCTGCGGCAACTGGCCTGAACCGAAGCCAACCGGATCAGGCCAGGTTCACCGCCGGATCACGACTGGCCAGGCGCAGCACCAGGGCGCGCAGGTGGGGATCGCTGCTGGCCGGCAAGGCCACCAGCAGGGGCGATCCAGCCGGACGCAGGGCCAGGGCTGCCAGCAGGGCCATGCTCTCCCCCACCACAATCAGGCCAGGAAAACCGGCGATGCGCTGCTCCAGCATCATCGGGACATCAGCTGCCGCCGGTGGAGCTTGAGGTGGCAGGGGCCACGAGCGCTTCGAGGGCACCGGGTGGGGCACCAGTTGCCACGGCCGGGGCAGCTGGTGCGCTGTCGGCAGCAGCCGCTCCACCCCAGGGGAATCCACGATCAAGGTGCCCGGCGCTTCAGCCGCGGGAGGGGCGACAGCCTCCGGTGGGGGGACAGCCGGAGGAGCAGCGGACAACGGCCCAGGCCTGGGTGCGGCCTGGTAGAGCGGCCCCAGCTCCAGCAGCTGAAAGCGTCCGCACCAGGGGGCCCGGCCATCGCGCTGATCTGAGAAGAGGGCCAGGGGCGTTCCCGGCGGGAAACGTCCGGGATCGAGGGCCCTTGGCTGGGCGCGGTACTGATCAAGGCCGTCATCGAGCAGGAGCAGTCGGGGACTGCGGCGCACCAGCCAGCGCAGGGCCCGGCCCGCGCCGCGCAGGTGGGGCAAACGCACCTCCTCCACCAGCCGGAGGCTGGCGAGCAGGGCCAGGGCCGCCATCACCACCGGCTGGATCCGCAGGCGCAGGGGCCAGAGCTGACGGTCGTGGGGCTCCAGGCGCAGACGGCTGCTCTCCAGCACCAGCACCTGCAGCACCGGCGTGGCCCATCTGAGCTGAGCCAGCGGATCCGGCAGGATCCCCCGGCGCAGGCGCCGTGCCGCCTCCAGGTGGATTGCGTTGAACACAAAGGTGAGCCGGATCACGTCGGCCGGCCGGCCGGCCGCTTCATCCCCTGCAGCCGGCCGCGACCGAGAGAAAGCAACCAGACCGGCAGCTCCAGCAGCCGCCGGACCGTGTGCCAGTGGAGGCGATGCCACCAGCGCACCGGCCAGACCCCGTGGCGATCCAGGGGCACCAGCTTGATCGGCAACCGCTCCAGAAAGATCTCCGGGATGGCCAGGAAGCAGCCCCAGAAAGCCATGCGCCGGGCGTGATCCATCTCATCGGCACTGTCCGCCGGAGGCTTCGGCAGGCTGCCCGGCTCCAGGCGCCAGAGCCCGGGCTGGAGCTCCTGGTAGAGGCAGCGGCCACTGGCGGCACCCCAGGGGCAGTGGGCGGCCACCAGGCGGTTACCGAGGCGGGAGGCCCGCATCGTTGCCAGGCCGAGGCTATGGCGCAGGCTGCCTCGGCCGTTCGCCTTGGGCTGGCCCATACGCTCCTCATTGGAGTGGGTGATCACCCCAATGGCGGCGGCGGGGATCTCAGCCAGCGACCACCCCTGCTGGAAGCTCAGGCGCCCGCGCAGGTCCTTGTCCTCGAAGCCCCAGCCGCGCATGCACTCGTTGAACCCTCCCACCGCCTCGAAGCGCTCACGGGTCATCAGGAACTGGCCGTAGCGTCCCTCGCCGCCGTTGCCCACCCAGAGGGGTCCAGCTGCCAGCAGCGCCTCTGGATCGAAGCCGGCGGTGGGCCAGCAATCGGCGTCCATGCGCATCAACCGATCGCCACAGGCCTGCGCCAGGGCGAAGTTGTAGGCGCGGGAGGGGTTCCAGCGCTTCTCCCCCTCGACGCGCAGCAGGCGCAGCCGCCCATCGGCTGGCAGATCCGTGCGGCGCAGGGGCTGCTCACTGCTCCAATCCACCACCAGGTGCTCTTGGTGGTGGGGCCAGGCGGCCACTGCGGCAGCAGAGCGCAGCAGATGTTCCCGCCGGTTCATGCAGACGGTGACCAGGCTGAGGGAGGGGATCGCGCCCACGGGCGATGGCAGCGCCAATTTAAGAACGGGACTCAGCCCCTTGGCCGCCGCCAGGCCCATTGCAGGACCTCGCGCACCAGGGCCAGGGCGAGCACGGGCAGGTGCAGCAACTGACGGCCACTGAGCCAGTAGAGGCGATGCCACCAGTACACCGGCCAGGCCCCACCCCGCGCCGGGGGCACCAGGGGGTAGGGCATCTGCTCCAGGAACACCTCCGGTATCGCCAGGAAGGTGCTCCAGAAAGTCATGCGCCGGGCATGATCCACCTCCTCCTGCAACGCCGGGGAGGGCTGGGGGAGGCTGCCTGGCTGCAGCCGCCACAGCCCCGGGGCCTGCTCCAGATAACGGCAGGCCCGCGAGCGTCGTCCCCAGGGATGCTGGGCCGCCAGCAACCGGTTGGCCAGACGGGAAGCCCGCATGGCGGCGAACCCCTGGGAGCGCCGCAGCCCGAACCAGCCCGCGGCCGCGGCCTGCTCGGCCCGCTCCTGATCGCTGTGGGGGATCACCTCCAGCCAGTCGGCGGGGATGCGGGCCGGCTGCTGCCCCAGCCGTTGCACCAGCCGCGCCGCCAGGTCCTTGTCGTCGAAGCCGTAACCCACCAACACTTCGTTGTAGCCGCCCACCGCCGCCAGCAGTGAGCGGGCCACCATGACCTGGCCCTTGCGGCCCTCGGGGCCACTGCCAAGGGCGCAGAGGATGGACCGGGCACCCTCTGAGAGAGCCGGATCAGCGGCCTCAAGAGCCACCCTCAGCCCAGCGGCGGCGGGATCGAAGCGCTCGCTCGGCCAGCAGTCCGCATCGAGCTTGAGCAGGAGGGAGCCCCGGGCCTGGGCGATGGCGAAGTTGTAGGCACGGCACAGGTTCCAGCGGCCTTCCCCCTCCACCCGCAGCAGGCGCAGGCGGGGATCGGTGGGCAGGTCGCCCCTGCGCAGGGGCTCGGTGCTGCTCCAGTCCACGATCAGGTGTTCCTGGTGGTGGGGCCAGCGGCTGAGGGCGGCGGCCGATCGCAGCAGGTGGTCGCGGCGGTTCATGCAGACCGTCACCACACTCAGGCCGGGCACCACGCCCAGCCCCGGCACCACTGGCTCCGTTGCGCGCGCGCCCAACGGGTCAGTCCCAGAGCCTGAGGGCGTCGTCGCGGGCGGAGAACCATTCCGCCGCCAGCGGGCCGCCCATGGTGCGCTGCTCCCGGAACCAGGGGCCCCCCAATGTCCAGTGGAGCAGGGTTGGGCCTCCTTCGGCCACGGCGGCCGTCGGGGCGGCCTGCACATCCACCAGGTGGTTCCAGCGACCGTCGAGGGCACCGATCTCATGGTCTCCAGCCAGCCAGTGGAAGCGGTGCAGCTCCAGGCCGCTGGCGCTGTTCACGTAGTCGGGCGTGAGCGCCTGGCAGCGGCCGCAGTTCAGCAGCATCAGGGAGCTCCAGTTCTTTTTCGGGTAGGCGCTCTGCACCTCGCCGAGGAATTTCACGGTTTCCGCCGGCACGTGCTCGTGCTGAACGCACATCAGGGCGTAGTCGTCGTTGCGTTCGGCCCAGAGTTCGGCGATATCACCGCGGCAGAGCATGTCGCAGTCCATGAAGACGGCCCAGCCCTGATAGCCCATCAGATAGGGCACCAGGAAGCGGGTGAAGGAGAAGGCCGTGCTCTGCTTCGGATCCTTCTGCCGGTGATAGAGACCCTGCTGCTCCAGCTGAGGGGTCACCAGAGGTGTGATCGCCAGCGGTGCGCTGCTGTGCTGATAGAGGCTGTCGATCAGCACAGTGGTGGCGGCCCGCTCGCGCGGGTCGTAGCCAATGAAGATGGGGATCGGTGCCGGACCCCGCCGATCCGTTGCCGCGATCACGCTGGAATTGACTGCGACAGGGGAGGGCTGTTCCATGGGGCCAATCCTGCGGACATTGATCGGGGGTCAGAGTAAGGGCTGGACGTTGCTTGCCCGAGGCCGGCTCAGCCTTGCCTCGGCAGGGGCCTGACCGAAGGCTTAACGCAGGTTTCCCTCTCGGCAGCGGTTTCTGAAGGTGGCAAGCTTTCCAGCAACCACCTCGCGCAAGTTGTCCGAGTTGGCATAGAGCAGGACGCAGGGTCCGGAACCGTCTTCCCGGCATCCCAGCCGACCCGATGGGGGCCCATAGGCGGCAAGAACGTCCTTGACCTTGATGAGGCTTGGCTGTTCTTCATCGACCCTCAGATACACGAAGCTGAAGGTCCCCAGCCGCTCACTGAGGGGTGCATCCAGAGGCTGAGCTGAGGCGGAAAGGAAGGCCTCCCGATTGTGCGCCCAGAGATCAGGCTCGCCATCGCTGTCGATGGGAAGCACCTCAACGCTGCCACGGGATACAGCCGTCAGATGGGCACCCCAGAAGTCGGACAAGCCTCTGTGATGTCCCAGCGAAGCCAACCGTTCCAGCATGACCCCGTCGGCTGGGTCATACCGGCTCTGAAAGCGGGCGGCCAGAGGGGGTGACGCCACACGCAAAAGGACCCAGGCCATGGGCAGGGCAAGGAGAAGCGCCAGGACGGCACCCAGGACTGACCTTCTCCCCGTCATGGCCAGCGGGGAAGCCGGCGCGCCTGCGGCTGGGAAGACCAGCATCGCGATCATGACAAGCATCAGCAGGGGCAGGGTGAGGAAATAGCGCCGTGGAGTGTCGGGAAGAAACCAGCTGTAGACATGGGGACTCAGGGCTGAAAGAGCCACGGCCAGGGCCACGGGCCCCAGGGACGTAGTGGCGCGAAACAGCAGGAGCAGACCCAAGGCTGTGGCCAGGAGAACGAGGGGCGAGTCCCGGTACTCCGCCAACAGGTTGCTGTCCGGAAAGACGCCCAGGTTGAACCCGCACTGGAGATTGAAGGAGCGTGCGGCGATCACCCCAAGCAGGGCCGCCCCCAGCAGTGAAACCAGCAAGGGCCCCATCTGGCTGCGCAGCCACCCCTGCACAGGGTCCGTGCGCCCGGCCTCCCGGCTCACCCCGGACGAGCTGAGCAGGATCAGCACAAGCCCCATCCCCACCGGAGCGACGGCCGTGAAGAGCAGCAGCACATTGGACAGGGTGCCGATGAAAGCCAGTGCCACAAGGGCGGCGGCAGCCAGGCGGGATCGCAGCGGCGACCGGCTCCTGACCATGAGGGCCATCAGGACCAGCAGCAGCAGCGTGTTGAACACGTTGCCGCCGTGGTGCACAGGTGTCTGCGTGAGCCCGATCGCTTCTCGATAAAGCGGGCTGACCTGCACCAGGACGGAGGTTCCCAGCACGGTGACCACCCACGCCCACCAGCGGCTCAGAGGGGTTGTCAGAAAGATCAGCGCTCCCTGCAAAGCCAGCAGCAGGGACCCGATCAGGATGGAGTACCAGGCCAGAAGCAGCTCGATGGTTTCCGGGCCGTCCATCCATTGGAGCCCTAGCCCTGCCCGCAGGATCAGCAGATCCGGCAAGAAACTCGGGATTCTTGCCAGCCGAAGCTCCTGAAGGCTGTCCACCCGGCCATGGGTCAGCAGAAGCAACTGGGTGATCGGTGCCGAGCTGTCCGTGTTGAGAACCACCTCGCCCTGATTCCAGGTTGCGAGGATGATCCCTCCCGCCAGCCAGGCCAGCAGGAACACCAGATCGGCAGCCGCCCGGGCTGCGATCACGGTGACATCGTCGCGGCTCAACGGCGTTCGCAGCATGGACAGGAACGAGGCTTTGCTGTTCTCCCCCGAACCAGCTGGGCTCTGCTGAATAGCCCGGGAGTCGCCAGGACAGGACCTGAAAGCCAGCCAGGCGTCGATACAGTAGGTGCAATGAGCTTCCTCGCCGGCCTCAACGACGCGCAGCGCCGAGCGGTCGATCACCACAACGGCCCCCTGCTGGTGGTGGCCGGGGCGGGCAGCGGCAAGACCCGGGCCCTCACCCACCGCATCGCCCACCTGATCGGCCACCACGGCGTTGATCCCCACCAGCTGCTGGCGGTCACCTTCACCAACAAGGCGGCGCGGGAGATGAAGGAGAGGCTGGAGGTGTTACTGGCCCAGCGACTGGCCGGAAGCCAGTTCGGCCAGCCCTTCAGCACCCTGCAACCCCAGCAGCAGCGACAGCTGCGCAACCGCATCTACCGGGAGGTCACCAAAGAGCTCTGGATCGGTACCTTCCACGCCCTGTTCGCGCGGCTGCTGCGCTTCGACATCGACAAGTACAAGGACCCGGAAGGGCTCAGCTGGACCCGCCAGTTCTCGATCTACGACGAATCCGACGCCCAGACTCTGGTCAAGGAGATCGTCACCCAGGAGCTGGGCCTCGACCCCAAGCGCTTCGAGCCCAAGAAGGTGCGCTGGGCAATCAGCAATGCCAAGAACCAGGGCTGGCTGCCGGATGTGATGGAGGCCAAGGCCGAGGGGATGCGCGGCCGCAAGGAGGCCGAGGCCTACCGGCTCTACCGCCGTGCCCTGGCCGCCAACAATGCCCTCGACTTCGACGACCTGCTGCTGCTGCCAGTTCAGCTGCTGCAGAGCAACGAGCAGGTGCGCCACTACTGGCACGGCCGCTTCCGCCACGTGCTGGTGGACGAATACCAGGACACCAACCGCACCCAGTACGACCTGATCAAGCTGCTGGTGACCGGCGGCCGCGACCCCGAAACCTTCAACGACTGGGGCGGGCGCTCGGTGTTCGTGGTGGGCGACGCCGACCAGAGCATCTACAGCTTCCGGGCGGCTGATTTCACGATCCTGATGGGCTTCCAGGACGACTTCGGCGACCGGGCCAGCGACGAGGCCACCCGCACGATGGTGAAGCTGGAGGAGAACTACCGCTCAACCGCCACGATCCTGGAGGCGGCCAACGCCCTGATCGCCCACAACAGTGAGCGCATCGACAAGGTGCTGCGCCCCACCCGCGGCGAAGGCGAGCTGATCACCCTCACCCGCTGCGACGACGAGATCGCTGAGGCCGAGGCCGTGGTGCACCGCCTACGGATGCTGGAGGCGGCCCACCCCGAGCTGCGCTGGGGCGACATGGCGATCCTTTATCGCACCAACGCCCAGAGCCGGGCGATGGAGGAGTCGCTGGTGCGCTGGGGCATCCCCTACATCGTCGTAGGGGGTCTGCGCTTCTACGACCGGCGCGAGATCAAGGACGTGCTGGCCTACCTGCGCCTGCTGGTGAACCCCGCCGACAGCGTCAGCCTGCTGCGGGTGCTGAACGTGCCCCGGCGCGGCATCGGCAAAACCACGGTGCAGCGTCTCAGCGACGCCTCCGCCCAGCTGGGCATGCCGCTGTGGGAGGTGGTGAACGATGCGGAGGCCGTGCGCTCCCTGGCCGGTCGCTCCGCCAAGGGGCTGCTGCAGTTCAGCGAACTGATCAGTGATCTCAGCGGCCGCACCCAGGACGCGCCCCCAGCGGAGCTGGTGCAGCGGGTGATGGAGCAGAGCGGCTACCTGGCCGAACTGATCACCGAAGGCACCGATGAGGCCGAGGAGCGGCGGCGCAACCTGCAGGAACTGGTCAACGCCGCCCTGCAGTATCAGGAGGAGAACGAGGAGGGGTCGCTGGAGGGTTTCCTGGCCTCCGCCGCCCTGGCCAGCGACGCCGACAGCAAGGACACCGCCGCCGACCGGGTCACCCTGATGACCCTGCACGCCAGCAAGGGGCTGGAGTTTCCCGTGGTGTGCATGGTGGGGCTGGAGCAGGGGCTGTTCCCCAGCTACCGCTCCCTGGAGGATCCCTCCGCCCTGGAGGAGGAGCGGCGCCTCTGCTACGTGGGCATCACCCGCGCCAAGGAGCGGCTGTTCCTCTCCCACGCCAGTGAGCGGCGGCTATGGGGCGGCATGCGCGAGCCGGCCATTCCCTCGGTATTTCTCTCGGAGCTGCCGCCGGAGCTGGTGCAGGGCGACATCCCCCAGAGCGGTGGCGCCGCCATCCGGCGAGAGCAGCGGCTAGATCGCCTCACCCGGGTGGACCGCGAGGAGAGCCAGCGGGTGGCCGCCGGCGGCAGCGCTTCGGCCCCCACCAATGCGGTGCGGCGCCGGGCGCCGGCGCGGGCCTGGGCCATCGGCGATCAGTTGCGCCACGCCAGCTTCGGCGACGGCACGATCACCCACCTGTTCGGCAGCGGCGAGAAGATCTCGATCGCAGTGAAGTTCGAGGGCATGGGCCCGAAGATCCTCGATCCGCGCCTGGCACCGATCGAGCCCCTGTGAGCCCGGCCGCCAGGGCGCTGGTGCTCAGCGGAGGGCTGATTCACCTGGTCAACCAGCTGGCGGTGGTGCTGGAGCGGCCGGAGTTGCGCGGCGGTGCCGCCGAGATCGCCCTGCTGCTCACCGGAGCCATCACCTGGGATCCCCTGCGCCTGGCCGAGCAGCACGGGGCGATCGAGCGCTGGCTGGAGCAGCTGCGCCAGCTCGATCCCCCTGCCATGGCCCCGGTGCACCTGGTGATGAAGCCGGAGGAGCTCAGGCCCGGCCGCTTCGATCTGGCCTGTCTCAACAACCAGTGGCAGCGGGTGCAGCGCGAGCCCTGCGAGCGGCTGGAGATCCCCACCTGGCTGATCTGCGGCGATGGCCTGGGCCTGTATTACCGCTGCGCCCGTGAGCTGAAGGCGATCCTGCCCAGCCTGCTCAACCGACCGATTCCAGAGCCGCACCGGCGGGTGCACACAGCACTCGAAGGACCCCAACCGTGCTGGCATCGCCCCCATGGGCCGATCGATCCCGTGCCGCTCAGCACGCGCTCGCGGCTGTTCGAGGCCCTGGTGGCCAGCTTCGATGGGGCCTGCGCAGCGTTCGTTGAAGCCTGCCTGGCGGCCACCCGGCCGGAGCGGCCGCTCTGGCTCTGCTCCCTGCCCAACCTGGCCCATCAGTTCCCCAAAGAGCGCCTGCCACCGGCCCTGCTCGCCGCCTGGATTGGCCAGCTGCCGGGCTTCGATCCAGCCCTGGACCGGCTCGTGCTGATCGAGCACCCCAAGGCACCGAACGCCGGCAGCTTCGGGCCCGAAACACCTCAGGGGGTGGCTGCCGTGTTGCGCAGCGCCGTGCCGGTTGAGGTGCTGGTGCGGGCTCTGGAGCAGGCGGCCCCCGGCCGGCGCCTGGTGGTGGCCGGCCTCACCTCGGCGGTCTACGGCGTGCGCAGCCTCAGCGGCGCCGAGGTGGTCTGGCTGGGCCTTGGGCCTCTCTGGGCCCACAACCCCCGCTACCGGCGCCATCCCCTGGAATTCCTGCATCGTCTGGTGCGGGTGCGGCGCATGGCCTGGCTCACCCGACGACTGGTGACCCCGTGCTGATCCAGCTCGAGCCGCCCCTGCGCCGGGCCCTGCAGCTGGTGGTGGAAGCTGCCGCCCCCCTGCCGGTGGCTCTGGTGGGCGGGGCCGTGCGGGATCTGCTGCTGCACCGGGTGCACAGGGATCCCTGGCGGGGCCTGCCCGATCTCGACCTGGTGGTGGAGCAATCCAGTGCTGAAGAGGGCCCGCCCGCCGCCCACCGCATCGCCCGCCAGCTGGCCGAGCGGCTGGGCCCCAGCCTGCGCCGCTGCCAGCTGCACGAGGAGTTCGGCACAGCCGAACTCAACATCGACGGGGTGCTGCTGGACCTGGCCACCGCCCGGCGGGAGTGGTACAAGGAGCCCGGCGCCAATCCCAGCGTCAGGTATGGCTCCCTGGCGGATGACCTGGCCCGCCGCGATCTGAGCATCAACGCCATCGCCCTGCTGCTGGATGCCGAGCAACTGGAGCAGGCCGAGGCGGCGCACGCTGACGCTCTCGAGAGCCAGCTGCTGGACCCCTTCGGCGGCCGGGAGGATCTGGCGGCCCGCCGTCTGCGCTTCCTGCACGGGCACAGCCTTGAGGACGATCCCACCCGGATCGTGCGGGCCGCCCGCTACAGCGCCCGCCTGGGCCTGGAGCTGGCCCCCGAAGCGCTAGCCCAGTGGCAGCGCACCCTGGCGGCCTGGCCCTGGCGCCGGGCTGAGGTCAACCCCGGCGGCAGCCCGGGGGTGCCACCCTCCCTGGGCAGCCGGTTGCGCAAGGAACTGGAACTGCTGCTGGGGCGCGAGCCCTGGCCGCGGGCCCTGGAGCTGCTGCAGCACTGGCAGGCCCTGGAACTGCTGGATTCGAGTCTGCAGCACGACCTGAGCTGGCGGCAGCGGCTGCGCTGGGCCCAGCGGCTGCTGGCCCTGGCGCAGTTGCCCCCCTGGCCTCAGGAGCAGTGGTTGATGCTGGCTTTGCTGGCCCCCTTGGCCGACCCCGTGGCCCTGGCCGACCAGCTGCAGCTGCCCCACCGCAGTCAGCAGAGCCTGCGCGGACTGGTGCGGCTGCGACACTGGCTGGCTGAGCCCGGCCTTGAGCCTGGCGCCAGCCCGGCGCAGCTGAGTTTGGTCCTGGAGCGGGGGGGGCTGAGCCCGGAGGTGGTGATCCTGGCGCTGGTTAGCCGTCCGCCTGGGGTCTGGCGACGGGGGCTGCTGCGCTGGTTGCTGCGCTGGCGCTGCCTGGCCTCCCCCATCAGCGCCCGGCAGCTGATGGAGGCGGGATATCCCGCAGGACCGGCCCTGGGGGAGAAGTTGCGCCAGCTGCGCAGGCAGCGCCTCGATCAGGAGCGCTGGTGAGGCCGGGGCCCGCTCACCAGCGCACCTGCCAGGGCCAGCGATCGGGCACGCAGAGAAAGCCGTCGTTATGGCCGCAATCGAAACCGGCGGAGGGAAGGATGCGGCCCTCGAACCAGTACTGGAAGGTCACGTAGAGCGCCGGAATGACGCACCAGTGGGCGTCGTAGTGGTTCAGCCAGATCAGGAAGCTGATCAGCAGCAGGAAACCGACGCTGTCGGCCAGGCGGCTGGTCACCTGCGGCAGCCACTGGTGCGTGATCGAGGCCTGGATCAGCAGGTAACCCACCCCGAAGACCATCAACAGCCGAGTCTGGTCGCAGCGCAGCAACCGCCATGGCGAGAGGCGCTTCTGGGCGCAGGCCAGCAGAAAGCCCAGGGTCAGGGCACGCTGGAGACGGCCAACGATCTTGCGGATCGAATAATCGCTGAAATAGGCATCCGTGGAGTAGTCCTGCAGCCGCTGCAGAGCCGTGAATCCCACCAGGGCGATCAGGCCACCACCAGCAAGCAGCAGCGACAGCACCAACCAGCGCCGCCAGCCCGCCAAGGCCCAGAGGCTTCGGCAACGCCCGGCCGCCCGGGCCATCGACTCCGGCAGGCTCATCGCCAGGGGGCTGAGGCTGATCAGCAGATTCCAGACGATGGTGCTGTGGGTGAGCGCCGAGAGGATCACCCCCAGCCCCAACCAGAGGCGGCGGGGGCGGAACTGCCGGGCCGCCCAGAGCATCAGCGGCAGCAGCAGCAGCACCGCCAGGGCCTGACGGCTGTGGGCGTTCTGCATGAAGCCCCGCAGCATCGGGCTGCAGCAGATCAGCAGGCTCCACCAGCCTCCCCAGGAGGGCACCCTCCAGGCCCGGGCCATCAGTAGCGCCGCCGCCGCGTAGCCACTGGCCACAAGTCCATGCACCGCCGCCATGCGGTAAGGCAGCAGCAGCAGCAGCGGCCGCAGCAGGCGCCAGAGCGGCTCCGGTGGCCCCCGCTCCGGATCCACCGCCAGATAATGGGAAAAGCGGGTGGTGTCGCTGTTGCCCCAGCTGCCCAGGGTGAAAAACACCAGCACCAGCACCAGCAGCACAGCAGCAGCGCTCCACCACAGCCGCGGCCGCCGGTAGGCGCCGGCCAGATGCAGCAGCAGCGCCATCACCACCTGGGCCAGAAACAGCACACCCATCAGCCCCGGGGCCTGGGTGACCTGGTCGATCCGGAAGGGAGCGTCGAGCGGAAAGGCCGCAGCCAGCATCAGCGTGAGGGGAGATCCCAGTAACGGATCTGCCAGGGCCAACGATCAGGAATGCAGAGGAAGTTGTCGTCGAGACCGCAGCTGAGCAGGCGCGAGGGCAGCAGACGCTCCATCAGCCAGTAATCGATCGTGACGAACAAGGCTGGCAGCACCGCCCAATAGCACTGGTAGCGGTTCAACCAGGCCAGGTACACAAGCAACAGAAACAGGCCCACCACATCGGCCAGCCGACTAGTGATCTGCGGGAACCATACGGCCTGCACTGACCACTGCATCAGGTGGTACAGCAGACCGAACAGGATCAGCTGGCGGGTCACCGCACAGCTCAGCAAGGTGCGCCAGCCCAGCCGCCGACGCCAGCAGCTGAGCAGCAGCCCCAGGGCCATCGCCGCCTGCAGCCTTCCCACCGCCTGATCCAGGGGGTACTGGTTGAAGTAACTCTCCTGCTGCACGTAGACCGCCAGCTTCTCCAGTGCCGTGGGCAGGGCCAACGCCACCAGCAGCACCAGGCCGGCGGCCAGGGCCGCCAGGGCGATGACAGCAGCGGGCCGGCGCAGGGGCCAGCGGGTCAGCCCCTGCGGCCTCGCTCGCCCCACCAGCAAGCGGGGCAGAAGCGCCAGGGCGAGGGAGCCAGCGAAGGCTGTGTGCATCGTCAGTGAGAGCAGGGCGGCCAGGGCGACCCAGCGCCGCTGCAGCGCCAGTAGCTGGCCCGCCCAGAGCAGCAGGGGCACCAGCAGCAGCGTGGCCAGGGCCTGGCGGCTGACGCCGTTCTGGAGAAAACTGCGCAGCATCGGACTGCAGCAGAGCAACAGGCTCCACCAGCCACCCCAGGCCAGGGCTCGCCAGCGCCAGGCCAGCAGCAGCGGAACCAGGGCATAGCAGGCCACCACCAGCCCATGCACCGCCGACATGCGGTAGGGCAGGCGCACCACCCAGGGGGCCGCCAGCACCCAGAAGGCCTCCCCCTTGACCCGGGAAAGATCGAAACCGAAGTAGTAACTCAGCTTGGTGGTATCGCTGTTGCCCCAGCTGCCCAGGGTGAAGAACAGGGCCACGAGGGCCACCAGGGCCAGACCGGCCGTCCACCAGAAGAGGACCCGCTGGCGCACGCCCGCCCAGGCCAGGGCCGACGCCAACGCCAGCTGGGCGGCAAAAAGACCGGACAGCAGCAGCGGCGCCGACCTCACCTGATCGAGGCGAAACGGAGCAACCGAAGGGAAATCCAGCACGGGACTCAGGCGGCCAAGCTCGAGCCGCGCCGGTTCAGCAAGAGCTGGCGCAGGGCCTGCTCTTGCTGAACCGCATCGAAACCCCAGTAGGGATCCAGCAGCCCCCGCACGCGCTCCTGGGCACCCGGCTCAGCCGACCCCAGCTCCCGCCGCAGCAGGGCGCTCAGGCGCTGTCGCTCGGCCCACTCACCGGCCTCCTCCTCGGCCTTGGCCCCCGCCAGGGTCGAGAGGTCCTGCTGGGCTTCCGCCTCGATCCAGTGCAGCCTTGTCCCCAGGGCCACCCCGTAGCCGAGGTGGGTGCCGAAGGCGTTGCTGGCCAGCCCATCACTGAGCTCCAGCAGGGTGCGCAGCGAATCGAGGAACCAGGGGTTGGAGCGGTGCCCATTGCAGGCCACGATCCACTCCGGCGGCAGCGGCAGCTGCTCGGGATCCTTCCAGTGGCGCAGCCAGATCAACGAGCGGTAACCGCCGGCCTCCATCAGGGCGCGCACTTCCGCCACGCAGTGGTCGAGATCCATGCGCCGCTCCACCTGGTCCCAGCTGTGGGCCAGCACCACCAACAGGGTGGGGCCCAGCTCGGCACGCAAGCGGCTGATCGCCTCAGCATCGAGCAGGGGCCGGGCGTAGGCGATCCAGGGGCCGATCGGATGGGCCGGCAGCCCGAAGCGCTCCCGCAGCCAGCTCGCCCGCAGGGGTCCCATGCAGAGATAGCCACGGGTCCAGGGGCGCGGACTCTCAAAGGTGGCCCCCCGGCTCACCTTGAGGCCATGCTCCAGCAGATGCGGCAGCGGCGAACCGATCAACGGCAGGCCCGCATGGCGCTTGAGCTGGATGTCGTGGCCGTAGTGGTGGGAGGAATTCTCCAGTTCGCGCCGGGCGGGGCTGAAAAACGGCTTGGTGGAGGCGGCGGAGCGGAAAGCGTGGCGATCCCAGAGATCGGCGCTCACCTGGGGGGCGAAGGGCCGCTGGCCGAAAGCCTGATGCACCAGCCCCCGGTAGGCGGCCAGGGCCTGCCACTCATCCCGGTCCAGTCGCTCCAGCCGGCTGAGCGGACCGAGCCACCCACTCCTCAGGGCCTGGCGCAGACCGGCGCGCAACCGCTGGCGCAGGCCCGCGGGACGCTTAACCATTGCGGTCACGCCAGCCGGTGCGGCTCAGCTCCCGCCACTCCCCCCGCGCCCGCAGGATCGCCTCGGCCAGACCGCGCACGGCGCCATGGCCGCCATCGGCAGCGAGCACCGCATCAGCCTGGCGGCGCAGGGGCGTCACGGCATCGGCCGGGCAGAGCAGCAGGCCCACAACCGGCCGCACCGCCAGATCGTTGAGATCGTCACCCACAAAGGCCGTCTCGGCAGGGCTGATCCCCAGGCTGCTCTGCAACCGGGCCAGGGCCACGGGCTTGTCCTTGACGCCGGTGAGGCAGTGGCCGATGCCCAGGTAGCGGGCCCGCTGTTCGCTGGCGCCGCCCTTGCCGCCGCTGAGCAGCGCCACCTCCAGACCCGCCTGCTGCAGCAGCCGGATGCCCAGGCCATCGCGCACATCAAAACGCTTGATCACCTCCCCGGATTCCGTGGTCCAGAGGCCCCCGTCGGTGAGCACCCCATCCACATCCAGCACCAGCAGACGCAGGGCCCTCAGCCGCCCGCGCCAGCGCCAGGCCAGCAGGGCCGGCTGGCGCAAGGGCCAGGCCAGTGAGACGCTCACAGCACCGTGACGGCCTCCCCCTGCTCCTGCAGGGGGGCGCGAATGGCCAGCAGTTGCTCCAGGAACGGCTCGACCCGGTGCAGGGGCACCATGTTCGGCCCATCACTGAGGCCCTGATCGGGGTCGGGATGCACTTCCATGAACAGGCCATCGATGCCCACCGCGGCCGCGGCCCGCGCCAGGGGCGCCACGAATTCACGCTGGCCGCCGCTGCTGCTGCCGCGGCCACCCGGCTGCTGCACCGAATGGGTGGCATCGAAGATCACCGGGCAACCCAGGGCGCGCAGCTGGGGCAGGCTGCGGAAATCAACGACGAGGGTGTTGTAGCCAAAGCTGGAGCCCCGCTCCGTGAGCCAGAGGTTCTCCACACCGGCCTCACGCAGCTTGGTCACCACCTGGGCCATATCCCAGGGGGCGAGGAACTGGCCCTTCTTGACGTTGATGGTCTTGTCGGTGCCGCGCACCGCCTCGGCCGCCGCCAGCAACAGATCGGTCTGGCGGCAGAGGAAGGCGGGAATCTGGAGCACATCCACCACCTCGGCCACCTGGGCTGCCTGCTGGCTTTCGTGGATGTCGGTGAGCACCGGCAGGCCGAAGCGCTGCTTCACCTCCTTGAGCACCTCCAGGCCGCCGCTGACACCCGGCCCCCGGAAGGAGCCGCCGGAACTGCGGTTGGCCTTGTCGAAACTGGCCTTGAAGATGTAGGTGATGCCCAGGCGCTGGGCGATCGCCTGCATCCGCTCAGCCACCTGGAACACCAGCTCGGGGCTTTCGATCACGCAGGGGCCGGCGATCAGGGTGAAGCTCATGGGGGGAAGGAGGAGGGCGTCAGCTGACCAGCTTGCGTTCCAGGGAGGCCAGATCCCGGAAGGTGTCCGAGCGCTGCTTCAGCTCCTCGAAGGTACCGGAGGCCTTGATCTTCCCAGCCTCGAACTCATAGATGCGATCACAACGCATCACGGTGCTGAGCCTGTGGGCGATGACCACGGTGGTGCAGCGCCGGCCCACCACCTCTAGGGCCTCGATCACCTCGTTCTCGGTGCGGTTGTCGAGGGCACTGGTGGCCTCATCGAGCAGCAGGAAGCGGGCGCGGCGATAAAAGGCCCTCGCCAGGGCCAGGCGCTGCCGCTGGCCGCCGGAGAGCTGCAGACCGTTCTCACCCACCGGCGTATGCAACCCGTAGGGCATCTCACTGACGAAATCCGCCAATTGGGCCGCGTGCAGCGACTCCCAGACCTCATCGGTGTCGACGGTCAGCTCGGAGAGGCCAAAGGCCACGTTCTCGAGAATGCTGGCGTCGAGCAGGTTGATGAACTGCGGCACCTGGGCGCAGCTGGCCTGCCAGGCCGGGATGTCCAGATCATTGACAGGAATGCCGTCGAGCTCAAGACAGCCCGGGTGGGGGTGAAGCAGGCCCAGCAACAGGTGGGCTGTGGTGGTCTTGCCGCTGCCGGTGGAGCCCACCAGGGCGATGCGGGACCCCACGGGGATCGAAAGGCTCACCCCCTTGAGCACGGGCTCCGGGCTGCCGGGATAGCTGTACCAGGCGTCGCGCAGGCGGATGGTCCGGGTGGGGAAGATGCCCTCGGGGCTGGGCACACCGGGGGTCTGCAGGGTGGCCCGTTCCCTGGGCAAGTTGAGATATTCGAGGGTCTTGTCCATCACCGGCAGACCGCCGCGCAGCTGGGTGAGGGCTGAGAAGAAGTCCTGCAGCGGAGGGGTGAGCCGCAGGGCCACCACCGCCAGGGTGGAGAGAAAGGGGATGATCTCGGTGATGCGGCCGCGATCACCGCTGAGCAGGGCCGGCACGGCCCCCACCGCAAAGATCAGGGTGATGCCGAAGGGCTCGATCAGCATCCGCGGCAGGGTGGGCAGCAGCTCCGAGGCCCAGGAGTACTGCTTGGCCTTCTCCCCGGTCGAGACAAAGGCATCGCGGAAATAGCCCTCCGCGCCGGTGAGGCGGATGTCGCGTATGGATCCCAGCGACTCCATCAGGATGTGGGCGCTGCGCGACTCCAGCCGGAGCTTCTGCTTGGAGGCATGGCGCAGGTACGGGGTGATCAGCAGCGACAGGGTGAGGTAGGCCCCCACCAGCGAACAGATCAGGATCACCGCCAGCCAGCGGCCCACCACCAGCACCCCGAAGGACAGCAGCAGGATCGAGAAGATGCTGCCCACCATGCGCAGCAGCGGATTGACCACCGAATTGGAGGTCTTCTTGATATGGCTCAGCAGCAGGGTGGAGAGCTTGGCTGTGCTCTTGGAGAGATGGAACTCATAGCTCTGGGCCAGCACCCTGGAGTGGATCAGATTGCAGAGATCAATCCAGATCTTGGCGGTGAGGCGCTGCTGGAAGTACTGCAGCCCCACCTTGGAGAAGGAGCCCACCCAGGAGAGGGCAATCAGCAGCAGGATCAGCCAGAGGCTCTGATCAACCGGATTGCCGCCGAAGACCTTGACGCCGGGGAGGGTGTTCGGCAGCTTGCTGCCCACCAGCGCCCCCATCAGCCGGCCCACCATCGCCACGGTGGCCAGATCGATCAGGCCGGGGATGATCGAGAGCGGCAGCAGCACCTTGAGGGCGCGCATCCGCTCCGGCGGAAGGTAAGCCAGCAGGCTTCGCAGCTGGGTCACCGTTCTGCTGCGCATGCGCGGCATCGATCGAGGCTTGGATCCCAGCGACGCAGTACCTATTCAGCTTTGACGGTATGTGACCAAATCCGACCGGGGTCAGCTCGGCAGCCAGCCCTGCAAGCGCCCCACCCGCTGCCGCCAGCGCAGACGCCAGGGCGGCAGGGAGCGCAGGGGCGGTTCACCGGTGCCTGGCGAGCCGCCCGGACCCTGGCCCAGCAGACGGTCCCAGTGCTGATCGATCAGCTCCAGCGCCTCGCCCCAGCGCCTTATCAGCTCGGGCTCGCCGCAGCTCTCCAGCAGGGCCGTGAGTCGCTGGGGTTCGGCCCGCCAGGACTGGGGATCCGCCGCCGCCGCACTGATCCGCTCCAGGTCGGCCTCCAGGGTGCCGAAACCGATCTGATGGCCCAGCCGTCCGGGGTCGAGAAAATCGGCCAGGGCATGGTTGAGGCTGCTGAACACCACGCAGCGACAGGCCATCGCCTCCAGCGGCGGCAGGCCGAAACCCTCGCTCACCCCGCGGCCGCGCCAGTAGTCGGCGGAGTCATAGAGGACGACACGGCTGCGGTTGAACAGCTCCACCAGATCATCGACCCAGCCCCGCTGCACCTCCACCCGCAGGCCCCGTCGCCGCAGCGACGGCACCAGGGTCTTGAGCACGTAGGTGCTGGTCTTGCGGGCCTGCACCAGCACGTCGATGTCTCGCTCCAGATCGCGATCGAGCCAGTGGGGCTCGAGGGCATTGGGCACCAGCATCAGCGGGTTGCGGGGGGCCCGATCCCCCCAGTAGCCGAGGGTGTTGCGGCTCACCGCCAGCACGGGCACGCCCGGCGGCAGATTGAAGCCGTAGCCACTGCTGTGGGCGTGATAGGCCACCGCCCGGCCCTTGAGCTGGCCCAGCAGTTTCGGCACATCAAAGCCCCAGCTCACGACCCAGAGGGCAGAGCCCGGCAGCGGCTCCTGGCGCAGCAGATCGCGAAGGAAGGGGTAGTCGGGCTCCCGCTGGCGGTAGGTGACCACCTCGGTGGGCCGCAGCTGCGCCGTCAGGCGGGCCGTCTGCAGTTCCACCTGCAGGCCGCCGCAGCGGAAGCGGCCGGTGGTGCCAGGCACCAGAAAGCGGAGGGGTCGCACGGGTGCCGGCTCGATCGCCAACGACTCTGGCTCAGGCCATGACCGCGGCGGAGCTCAGGCGGCGACGGCTTCGGTGCTTCCGGTGCGCTGGCGGCGGGTGAGGAAGCCGAAGAGCACCTTGCCGATGGCCGCCACCAGGTTTCCTTCCAGCTCCTGAAACATCACCATGTTGAGGTGGAAGGCATGGTTGGCCTCGGCCACGATGCGATCGGCCATGGCCTGATCGATCGGCAGCTGATCGAGGCTGATGCGGTAGTTCGCCTTGAATCCCTTCTCATCGGGGATGGAGTCGAATTCGTAGAAGCGCAGTCCATCGTGATCGCCCAGATTCATCGCCTTCTGGGCGATGTTCTTGAGGATCTGCCCGCCGGAGAGATCACCGATGTAGCGGGTGTAGTGGTGACCCACCAGCAGCTCGGGGGATTCGGCGGCCACCTGATGCAGGCGGGCCACATAGGCCTCAGCGCCCGGGGTAGGGCTCACCTGCTGACGCCAGTCGGAGCCGAAGTAGAAGGCCAGGTCGGCCTCAAGGGCAGCGCGGCGGTTGAGGGCGTCGCTGGCGATCGGGCCGACGACGGGATGACCCTTCAGCTTGCCGATCTCCTCCTCCATCGCGCTGTAGACGAAGTAGAGGTCGGCCACCAGCTTGCGGTAGCTGATCTTGTCGACCACCCCCTTGAGGAAGCAGGTCACGAAGCCGGTGTTCTCGGCCATCGTGTGTGCTTTCTTGGTGCCTTCGCGCAGTTGGGACGCCAGGTCGACAGCCATCTCAGCCGGGGTGCTGTTTGTACGGAACAATCAACGTAGGGCTGATGGGCGGCAAGGGCCGCAGGTTGGTTGCGAAGGTTTAAGCGGCCCGCTCCTGCTGGTCCGGGTCGCGGGCCAGCAGGGTGAACAATTCGCGGCACACCTGCTGCAACTTCTCCACCACCTCGGCCTGGGGCAGGTTGGGGCCGCTGGGGCACCAGTCGCCCACCGTGGCCAGCCGCCACTGCTCCCCCTGGAAGGTCATGCCGCTGAGCACCACCCCCAGCAGCCGCGGCGGGCCCTGTGCGGGTAAGGGGGCGGCGGCGAGGCGCAACTGCATCAGCAGGCTGCGGCACTGCAGCCGCGGGCTCCAGCCCGGGAAATGGAAAGCCAGATCCACCGACTCCTCCTCAGCGAAACGGCGGGTGACGGGGTCGTCGCGCCAGGGGGTGAGATTGGCCCTGGCATCGGGGAAATGACGCCGGAACAGGCCGGCCGCTGAGGCGATGGCCTGGGCCATCTCCGGACTGCGGGCCAGGTCTGCCGCATTCATGGCGTTTCCCCTGAGCAGAACAGCGGATCGGACTGAACCTAGGCTCGCCGCACCGATTCCATGCTGCAGCGTGCCGCAGGCCGCTGCGAGCCATGGTCGGCGGATGAGCATGGGCCCACCGCCTCATCCGCACTCACCTCGCATGATCTGCCGCCGATGGCGTCCACCCCAGCTCCCACCTACGACCAGCTGACCCCGCCCAGCACCGGCAGCCCCATCCGCTTCGAGAACGGCCTGCCGGTGGTGCCGAACGATCCGATCATTCCCTTCATCCGCGGCGACGGCACTGGGGTGGACATCTGGCCCGCCACCCAGCGGGTGCTGGATGCGGCGGTGGCCAGGGCCTACGGCGGCGAGCGCCGGATCGAATGGTTCAAGGTGTTCGCCGGCGACGAGGCCTGCGAGCTCTACGGCACCTACCAGTACCTGCCCCAGGACACCCTGACCGCCATTGAGCAGTACGGCGTGGCGATCAAGGGACCACTCACCACCCCGATCGGTGGCGGTATCCGCTCGCTGAACGTGGCCCTGCGCCAGATCTTCGATCTGTATTGCTGCGTGCGCCCCTGCCGCTACTACGCCGGCACCCCCAGCCCCCACAAGCGGCCCCAGGACCTGGACGTGGTGGTGTACAGGGAGAACACGGAAGACATCTACATGGGGATCGAGTGGGAAGCCACTGATCCGGTCTGCGTGGAGCTGATCGCCCACCTCAACGACGTGGTGATCCCGGCCAACGGCAAGCTCGGCAACCGCCGCATCCCCGAGGGCTCCGGCATCGGCATCAAGCCGGTGAGTAAGGCCGGCACCCAGCGCCATGTGCGCAAGGCGATCCAGCACGCCCTGGGCCTGGAGGGCAGCAAGCGCCACGTGACCCTGGTTCACAAGGGCAACATCATGAAGTTCACCGAAGGGGCCTTCCGCGACTGGGGCTATGAGCTGGCCACCAGTGAGTTCCGCGAGGTCTGCGTGACCGAGCGCGAGAGCTGGATCCTCGACAACCTCGCCCGCAACCATGGCCTCAGCGTCGAGGACAACGCTCGCCTGATCGAGCCCGGCTACGACAGCCTCACCCCCGAGAAAAAAGCGGCGGTGGACACCGAAGTGAAGGAGGTGCTGGCGGCCATTGGCGAGAGCCACGGCTACGGCAAGTGGAAATCGATGGTGCTGGTCGACGACCGCATCGCCGACAGCATCTTCCAGCAGGTCCAGACCAGGCCCCAGGAGTATTCGGTGCTCTGCACCCTCAACCTCAACGGCGACTACATCTCCGATGCCGCCGCCGCGGTGGTGGGCGGCCTGGGCATGGCGCCGGGGGCCAACATCGGTGATCACGCCGCCATCTTCGAGGCCACCCATGGCACCGCCCCCAAGCACGCCGGCCTCGACCGCATCAACCCCGGCTCGGTGATCCTCTCGGGCGTGATGATGCTCGAGTTCATGGGGTGGCAAGAAGCCGCCGATCTGATCACCAACGGCATCAGCGCCGCGATCGTCAACGGCCAAGTCACCTACGACCTCGCCAGACTGATGGACCCTCGGGTTGAACCTGTGAGCTGCTCCGGCTTCGCCGAGGCGGTTATCAGTCGCTTCGATGCCTGAGCACCGGCTCCAGCGCCCCGGCCCCCAGCGATGACCGCCACCCAGCCCGACCATCCTTTCCTGCCCACAGCCAGCGCACTCACCACAGACCCCTGCATCCACTGCGGCTTCTGCCTGCCCAGTTGCGCCAGCTACCGGGTGCTGGGCACGGAGATGGATTCGCCCCGGGGGCGGATCCACATGCTCAAGGCGATCGATCGAGGTGAACTTTCCCTCGATGCCACCGTGGCCGGTCATTTCGACAGTTGCCTGGGCTGCCTGGCCTGCGTGTCGGCCTGTCCCTCGGGGGTGCGCTACGACGAGCTGATCGCCGCCACCCGGCCGAAGCTGAACGCTCCGGAGCTGCGCAGTCCCTGGCAGCGCAGTTTCCGGGCGCTGCTGTTCCAGCTGCTGCCCTACCCCGCGCGCCTGCGGGCCCTGCTGCAACCCCTGCGCCTCTATGCGGGCACCCCCCTGCAGGCCTTTGCCCGCCGCAGCGGTTTCACCCGCCTGCTGGGCCCCCAGCTGGAGGCCATGGAGCGGCTGCTACCGGCGCTGCAACCCGAAGCCTTCGGGGACTCGGCACCGGCACTGATCCCGGCCCAGGGCCGCCGCCGCTACCGCGTAGGGCTGGTGACGGGCTGCGTGCAGCGGCTGTTTGATCCGGCGGTGAACAGGGCGGCGATCGAGCTGCTCTGCGCCAACGGCATCGAGGTGGTGGTCCCTCCCGAGCAGAACTGCTGCGGCGCCATGACCCACCACCAGGGGGAACTGGAGCAGACCCGCTCCCTGGCCAAAGATCTGCTCAGCAGCTTCGAGGCGGTGATCGGCGTGGGGCGGGCGGCGGGCCCCGAACCCCTTGATGCGGTGCTGGTGGCGGCCTCCGGCTGCGGTCACACCCTCAAGCAGCTCGATGAGATCCTGGCGGGGGAACCGGAGTGGGCCGCCCGGGGCAGCGCCTTCGCCACCCAGGTGGCC
Organism: Synechococcus sp. RedBA-s; assembly: GCF_024345495.1. GTDB lineage: Bacteria > Cyanobacteriota > Cyanobacteriia > PCC-6307 > Cyanobiaceae > Regnicoccus_A. The sequence continues at coordinate 61,629 of NZ_JAGQBF010000005.1, forward strand.
GACATCCAGGAGTTCCTGCAGCGGGTGGGCTTGAGCGAGGAGTTTGTGGGGCGGCTCCAGCCCCTGCGCCATGGTGATGGCAGCCCCGCCAGCGCCGATCGCCCGCTGCGCCTGGCCTACCACGATGCCTGCCACATGCTCCACGGCCAGGGGCTGAGCCTGCAGCCGCGGCAGCTGCTGCAGCAGATCCCACACGTGCGGATCGTGGAGGCGATCGAAGCGGGCGTGTGCTGCGGCAGCGCCGGCATCTACAACCTGGTGCAGCCCGATGAAGCCGCCGAACTGGGCCGAATCAAGGCCGCCGATCTCAGCGGCACCGGCGCCGATCTAGCCGTGAGCGCCAACATCGGCTGCAGCCTGCAGATCCGACAGCACATGGAGAGCACGGCTCGCCCGATCCCGGTGGCCCATCCGGTGGAGCTGCTGATGCGCAGCGCCACCGGCAGCTGAGGCTTCAGCCGGCAGCCTCCATCAGCTGCCAGGCCTGGCGGAGGGTGCCTGAGTCACCGAGGTTGCCCGGCATGGTCAGCAGGGGCAACTGGGGAAAGCGCGGGTGCTCGGCCGGCAGGCGCAGCAGCGAGAGGCCCGGCAGCAGTTGTCCTTCCAGCCGTACGGCGGCCAGGGCCAGACCATCGCGCAGCAGGGTCTGGCTGGTGGTGCCGCCCTTGCTGATCAGATAGCTCAGCTCCGGCGGCAGGCCGGCGGCCAGGCGGGCCATCAACCCCGCCAGGCTGAGTGATAGATGCTGGCGTTCGCCGGCATTGCGGCAGGGCCGCTCCCCCCGGCTGGTGAACAGCAGCGGTGTGCGGCCCGAGCGCCAGGCCTGCTCCAGCCGCTCCTGCAACTCCTGGCGCAGCAGCTCGAGCGCCTGATCCGCGCCCTCCCGCCGGATCGTGGCCAGCACTTGCTCCACCGGCAGCTCCACAGCGGCGCAGGCGGGTTCAGCCAGCAGCGGCTGCAGCTGCTGATCGCTCAGGGGCACATGGGAGCCCACCAGCACCGCTCCAGGGGCCGCACTGCGGCGCCAGCGGGCCAGCTCAGCGGGCGAGAGCGGCTGGGGCGGCAGGGCGGCAAGGGCCTGGAGCAGGCTCGCCGCCGACTGCACCAGCAACCGCCGCCGCGGCAGCACCGCCCGGATCGCCTCAGCCAGGGCCTGGAGCTGCTCGGGCCGCTGGGCATCCACCACCACCACAGGGTTGCCATCCAGGGCCAGGAGGCGCTCCACCAGGGCCTGGTGGCTGGCCGGCTCCAGCTCCACCAGGGTGATCCGCTGCACTGCCTCGGCCCGGCGCTGACCCCCACTCTTGTGCTCCACCCAGGCGGGCAGGTGGCTGGTGGGGTAGCCGAAGCGGGCATCGGCGGCGAAGGCCGAGTGATGCACTGGCTCGCCATGGAGCAGATGCACCCCCTCCACCGTGGTGCGCCCTCCCTCGAGGAAGGCCGGCACCAGCAGGGTGGCCCCAAATGGGCCGAGTGCCGCCGCGATCCGATCGATCTCCACGGGGAAATGGCCGCGCAGGGTGGAATCACCCCGGCTCACCAGCAGCCAGGGGCCTGGGCCGGATTCAGCAGGGTCGGCACCTTGGGTCGCAGCGCCATCCGCAGCGCCGGCCGTAGAGAAGGCCTCCCGCAGGGCCCCGCAGATGTCATCCACCCGTTCAGCGGCCTGCCGGGGCTCGAGCGAGCGGGTGTCACTGAGCAGAAACAGCAGGGGGGAGGGGTCGAGCAGGGCCCGCTGGAGCGTGGACTGATCCCAGCGCAGCAGCAGCAGGCAGCCATGCACCGACTGGGATCCGGTGGGGTCGTCATCCAGGACGATGATCTTCAATCCGGCGGCGGCGGGGGAGGGCCTGGGGGCCATGGCACCATCGTGCCGTGATCACCCCCGAGCCCCACGATCTGGCTGATCTCGTGCAGGCCTTGCACGCGGAGGGAACGCCCTGGCTGCCCGCCGGCAGCGGCAGCCGCCTGCACTGGGGGCCGCCGGTGCAGGACACCAGCACGGTGCTGAGCTGCCAGCGGCTCAACCGCATCCTGGAGCACGCTGTCGGTGATTTCACGGTGACGGTGGAGGCGGGCACCCCGCTGCGGGACCTGCAGGAGACCCTGCGCCGCCAGAACCAGTGGCTGACGATCGACTGGCCCTGGGGCAGCGATGCCGAAGGCCATGGGGCTGGCACGGTGGGGGGGCTGGTGGCCCGGGGAATGGCCGGGGGGCTCCGCCAGCGCTACCTGGGCGTGCGCGACCAGCTGATCGGCATCGGCCTGCTGCGGGCCGATGGGGTGGCCGCCCGCGCCGGCGGCAAGGTGGTCAAGAACGTGGCCGGCTACGACTTGATGCGGCTGTTCACGGGCAGCTGGGGCTCCCTCGGCCTGATCACGGAGGTGACCCTGCGCACCAGCCCCCAGCCGCCGGAGCGGCGGGGCCTGCTGCTGCAGGGGGAGCTGGGCCCCCTTGATGAGCTGCGCCGCTGGCTGCTGAGCTCTAGCCTCACCCCCGAACTGATCGACTGGTGGAGCCCGGCGGTGGCGACCCAGGCCGGTGCGGATCCGCAGCACGCCCTGCTGCTGGGGCTGGCCAGCGTCAGTGATGCCGCCCTGCGCGCCCAATGCCTGGAGATCCGCACCCGCGCAGAGCAGCTGGGGCTGCGGGGCCAGCCGCTGGATCCGGAACGGCTGGAAGCCCTGAGGGCCGTGGCCCTCGGCCACCCTGAGCCGGGCGGCTGGCTGCTGCGCTTCGGCACCCTTCCCTCCGAGACCAGTGCGCTGCTGGCGGAGCGGGTGCTGCGGGACCTGCCGGTGGTGCTGGGGGCCGGCAGCGGCCTCGGTGATGGCTGGGCCGGCTCCGAGCTGCCCGCCTACCGGGTGGAGGAACTGCGGCGGAGCTGCGTGGCCCGGGGCGGGGTGCTCACCGTGCTGCAGCAGCCGCCGGGGGGCCATGTGCCGGCCTGGGACGATGTGCCCTCCAAGCCGATGATCGAGGCGGTGAAGGCCCAGTTCGACCCGAAGCAGCAGCTGGCCCGCGGGCGTCTGCCCGGAGTGCGCGATCCGCTCAGGCCCTGAGGGGCATCAGGCAGGTTTCGGGGATCGAGAGGGTCAAGGGCGTGCCCGCCTCAGCCAGGCGCCGCCAGGCGCGGGCACTGATCTCCACCTGCAGCGGGCTGATGGGGGGGCCTGGGGCCGCCAGCGCCAGCACGTACACCGACACGCTCAGGGCACTCTCGTTCACCTCCAGCACGCGGCAGGGCCAGGCATTGAGCTCACCGGGCTCGGCCGGATCGGCGGCGGCGCGCAGCTCCAGATGATTGGCGCGCAGACCCACGTGGGTGGTGCCGCTCTCCCAGGGCCGCTGGCGCCGCAGCGCCACACCCCAGGCTGGCGCCCAGAGATCACCGCTGCTGCGCAGCTCCACCCGGGTGATGTTCTTGCAACCGGTGAGGCGCGCCGCCGCCGGTGATCCCGGCTGCTGGAACACCTGCTGGCGGGGCCCATGGGCGATCAGGCGACCCCCATCGAGCAGCAGCAGGTCATCGGCCATGCGGTAGGCCTCATCGATGTCGTGGGTGACCAGCAGGAAGGGCACGCCGCTGCGCTGCAGCTGCTCGATCATCTGCTGCTGCAACTGACGGCGCCGATAGGCGTCCTGGGAGGAGAGGGGCTCATCGAGCAGCAGCAGATCAGGCTCGATCACCAGGGCGCGGGCCAGGGCCACCCGCTGCTGCTGGCCGCCAGAGAGCTGGTGGGGGAAGCGAGCGGCGAGGGCCGTCAGGCCCATGGCCTCCAGCTGGGTTCGCAGCCGCGTCTGGCGTTGGTGGCGCTCCAGCCCAGCGAGCCCGAAGGCCACGTTCTGCTCCACGCTCAGGTGCGGGAAGAGGGCATGATGCTGCACCACCATGGCGATGCGTCGCCGCTGCAGGGGGGCATCGAGGCGGCTCTGGCTCTCGAACAGCAGCCGGCCATTGAGGCGAAGGCGCCCCCGATCCGGACGCTCCAGCCCGGCAAGAGCCCGCAGCAGCAGGCTCTTGCCCGCCCCTGAGGCCCCGAGGATCGCCAGGCGCGGGCAGCTGCTGCTGAAGCGCAACTGCAGCTGGAACCCGGGTCGCTGCTGCTCCAGGTCCACCTCCAGCCGAAACGGCGCCGGACGCCGGATCGGGCCGGCAGCCCCAGCACCTGCAGCCACCGGAGCAGCGGGCTCCGCCAGCTCCAGGGCGCGCGGCGGCCGCCTGAGCCGCCGGCCTTGGAAGCCCTGCACCAGCAGCAGGCAGAGGCCGTTGAGGATCAGCACCTGCACGGTCCAGAACCAGGCCAGGGCAAGGTCGCCGCCATCGACCGCCGCGTAGATCGCCAGGGGCAGGGTCTGGGTGCGGCCGGGGATGTTGCCCGCCAGCATCAGGGTGGTGCCGAATTCACCGAGGGCCCGGGCATAGGCGAGGCTGATCCCCGCCAGCAGGCCCGGCATCAGCAGCGGCAGCGTGATCACCCGCTGCACCCTCCAGGGGGACGCCCCGAGGCTGAGGGCCACCGCCTCCAGCGAGGGATCCATCTGATCGAAAGCCGCCAGCAGGGTGCGGTAGAGCAGCGGAAAGGCCACCACCGCCGAGCTGAGCACCGTGGCCGGCCAGCTGAAGACGATCTCCAGTCCCAGGAGAGCCAGCCCAGAACCCACCGGGCCATAGCGCCCCAGCAGCTGCAGCAGCAGAAAGCCCAGCACCGTGGGCGGCAGCACAAGGGGCGAGAGCAGCAGCAGGTCGGCGCCGGCGCGGCGGGAACCCTGCCAGCGGCTCACCTGGCGGGCCGCGAGAAACCCCAGGGGCACCACCAGCAGCACCGCCAGGGCGGCACTGCGCAGGGAGAGCCAGAGGGGGGAGAGATCGGGAAGGCCCGCGCTCACGGTTGGGGGGAGGGATCAGGGACCCCGAAACCATGGCGGCGGAAGCGTTCACGAGCGGGGGGTTCCGCCAGGGTGAGCAGGTAGGCCTGGGCGGCGGCGGGGTTGCCGCTGGAGGCGAGCACAGCGCCCACGTAGCGAATCGGAGCATGGCTGCCGGCGGGTGCCGCCGCGGTGATGCGCAGGCCGTCGTCCGCCTGGGCATCGCTGCGGTACACCAGGCCTGCCTGCACATGACCCTGGGCCACCGCATGGGCCACGGCCCGGGCGGAGCCAAGCGGCACCAGCCGAGGGGCCACCGCAGCGCTGAGACCCAGGGCGCTGAGCACCTGGCGGGCGTAATCACCTACCGGCACCGATGAATCACCGATGGCGATCGAGCGCAGCTCAGGCTCCTCCAGGCCCTCGAAGCTGAGGGTCCGCCGGCTGGAGCGAGCGGGCACCACCAGCACCAGCTCATTGCTGAACAGCTCGCGGCGACTGCCGGGCAGCAGCCGGCCGGCGCCCTGGAGCGCATCCATCTGACGCTGGCCTGCCGAAAGGAACACATCCACAGGCACCCCCTGCAAGATCTGCTGCTGCAGGGCGCCCGAGGAGGCGAAGTGAAACTGCAGCGGTGGGCCGGCGCGCAAGCTGCGTGCTTCAACCGCCGCGATTTCCTGGAGGGGACCCGCCAGGCTCACCGCAGCCGCCACCAGCAACGGCCTCGGGGCGGGCGCCTCGCTGCAGGCGGAAGCCAACCAACCCAGCCCAGCCAGCAGCGTCGCACTCAACCACCGCCAACGAGGCGCCATCTCGATCAGCCCAGCCGGGAATCGTCGCACTCGATCTCCGCCAGCAACGCACTGGTGCCCTCGATGCAGGAGCGAGCCCCAGCCATGGTTGTGACCTCGGGATCCAGGTTGGTTGAAGGCTGGCCAGCACACCACTGGGCAAATCCCCGGGGCTGATTGCAGGTGAAGGCGATCTGGGTACCGAGGGGAAGCATGTCGGGTGCCAACCGTTCCAGCAGGGCCGCGTCCCTATCGGGGAGGGCCCTTTCACCCAGGATTAGGATCCGCTCCAGCGTGATCAGCCGCGTCTGGAAGATGCGGAGAATGTCGTCGGTGTTATGGGATATCACGGGAGCCCCTTGTTGAGATCAATCAGCTCGACAACCATTAAAACAAGCTGAAGACGGTTGCACCAGGATCGAACCAGGCGCCTGTGCAACATGGGTCAAGACTATATCCAGGGGGCTTGATGCTAGAGAGTGGCATTAACTGTCGGATTCCAACAAGGGGAGAATTCTAGCCGTCACTTGCTGGACAATTGGTGCAGGTGCATGAGCAATCAGCCTCGCTATTCGTATTCGCCAGTCCAGGCTGTTGAGCTGATCGGGAAGAACTACACCACCAACCTCAAGACCCTAGGGCAGGCGAACTTCAAAGGGATAACCATTGACCCGGGATGCTACCGGGCAGACAAGGGCCAACCCAACCTTCTTGTTGTACGTCTTTGGTGACATGATCAGGGCTGGCCGTTTACCCGCTTGCTCGCCTCCAGCCTGAGGTGTGAACTGAAGCCATGCCAAGTCTCCTCTATCGGACACATAAGCGGCTGGCATCAGAAGATCTCCACGCCAACTGCTTCTCCAGTGTCCACTCCTGAATGAAGGTTTTCAGGAGTGATGTCTACGAGGAGATTTTCTAGCTTGAGCCGAGCAGGAAACGCCGGCTTCACGATCAACTCACCCTCAAGGACACTCAGACGGACTTCTGAACCGGAGCCGACTCCGACCTCTTCGGCAAGCGAGCGCGGGATCCGCATCCCAAGGCTGTTCCCCCACTTTTGGATCCGTTTTTGTACGGCCCAATTGCGGCTATACAGAGAGTATACGCCATCTTGCCGTGGAAGACTCTAAGCACTCCGCCGCCATCTGTCTAACGCTGCCCCTGAGTGGCAGGCAGGGAGCTTGGGGTGGCGGAGCCGGAGAGTTGATGGCGGCCTGTCCACTCGAGGGGCCTGTTCGAAGTGACGATTGCAAGAGCAAGATAGTCACACTCCCATGAAAACAGCTTTTGCAAAATTAATCTCACAATGTAACAAGACCAGATCTATCGAGGATCAAAGAAGGGCGCGTTCAGCGCCGGTTGTAAATATGGCTCGCTCCTCGCACGATTGATCGTTGTTCGGTGGTAAGCCGATTACCATGCCAGATGAATCATTATTGGGAGGCCTACTTAGTATCACCCTCTTCAAGGATGATTTTCTCTGGATCAATATCGTAGACCCATGGAGCCGAATTCTTCCAGCCGTTCTTCATTCTCTTCCCGATGAAGACACTTTCTGGATCCGTTACCTTATCGCCTTCCACGCCATCGATGATGTTGTAGACATTTTTAAAGCCAGCATCAGCGAGAAGGTTGATCGCCTTGGCAGCACGTTCACCCGAGCGGCAAGTCAAAAAAATAGTATCAGTCGGCTTGGCAATCCTTTCGACTTCGGCAACAAAGACTGGATTGAGCTTCGGGCCGTACGTTGTCCTTCCATTTTTCCTTTGGTACGTCACAAACGCATAGGGAACATTCAAGGCCATCTCAGGGTGGCCGACAAAGGCGTATTCCTCAGGAGTCCGCACGTCAATCACCTTGACCCGTTCTGGTGCTGCCTTCCACATGTCGTAGGCCTGTGCGGCGGTCACATAGAGGCCGAGGGTGGTCTGTTTCTTTTTGGGTGGCTGGGTGGTCAAGACCGAGGGATCAAATCCCTCAGCCTTGGATTCACCACCAAGTGAGGCAATACCACTAAACATGAGAAGCGTCGTGCAAAAGACAATCGAGATTGTTGTATTCGAACCTGTCAAGACAGGCCCAGTGAATCTCAAGTTTATTTACGTGCTCTATGTTGTGGGAAACCGGTGGGATAGACGAACTATCCGAGACGCGTGCATGAAACATCGAGCCCCCCTCCTCCAGGGAGCTTGCTCCAGCTTCTCTTCTCCCATTCCTCTGTGAGCACGTCCATCGCCGCCCTTTCCAGAAACTCCGGCCGCGCCCACTCGGCCACATCGAAGTCGTTCTGGATGTAGCCATGGCTGAGCATGAAGTCTTTGCCGATCCGGATACATTCCATGTTCTGCGCACACAGGCTTGGCACCATGTCCACGTGCTTGATACCCTCATAGGTATGCTCGGCATCCAGATAGAAGGTTTGCCGGTTGAGGATCACCGCCGCGGCGTGCTTATGCTCGTTGGCCCAGCGTCCGACCTTGATCATGGCTTTCATGTAGGCGATCACCAACTCAGGGTGCTCATTAGCCATCACATCCGTACAGGTGATAACAGCAGGGGTGTTGGCCACCTGGATCGTCCAGTCCGGAAGCTTGGACAGGTCAAAGATGGACTTGATCTGAGCCGTAGCCTCCGAGAGCTGTCCCATTTGCCCCATCTGGTTGTAGATGGCATCGACAGTACCTGCAATGAGTGCTTTTTCTAATGGTCGGAAGGCATAGTCGTGCTTGTGGTCACGTCGGAGCCAAGTTTCAGACGGGTTGTTAATCGGAGCAAGCATCTTTGGGTCGTCATACCAGTCGTCTGCATACGGGAATTCGACGATCTCCACATCGTCCATCGTCATGTCGTGCAGCATTAGCATATTCTCGATGCCCATGTGCTCCTGAATCCTCCACCAGTCGTTCTTGATGGTGTTAAGGCTCTTGGTGAGGCCAATCTTCTTGCCTTTCAGATCCTGAATCTTGAAGATCTTGTCGCGGGCGCGGACCTGCATCACCCCGCCTTCGCAAACCCACGTCGCCCCCAGAAGCACGGTGCGTCGGATGTCGGCGTTGACGGCGATCGGGGGATAAAGGCCGCCAAAGCGGATCAGGTTGTCGAGGTTGTGAACATAGTGCGGGTACCAGTTGTTCAAGGGTGAATGACGGAAGTAGTCGTACTCGACGCCGATCTTCTTGAACTCTTCACGACACCAGCCCAGCTCCTGGTCGACGTTGTTCGCCGACACCATGGGACAGTTGGTATACCAGACCTCTTCCCAGTTCAATGGGACTGTGGTGGCCTTCCGGTCCTTCGCTTCGCTCGTCGTCATGGTGATCGCTCTGCTTATTGGGGATGCCTCTCTCCTCTATAGGAACGGACGACCTGGCATGGCCTTTCGATCGCAACAAGGTTCACACAGCCAAGTGCCCATGCCACGGCCTGCACACCAGCGGCGAACAGAAATCCTGAACTGGTGGTCGCCCAGGGCCGCTGGTAACCAGGGCCATAGTTGATCCGCAGTTCTGAGGCTCCACCCCCGACGGGCCGGACATCCCCTGGACTGCTGCAGATGAGGCGCTCAACCCTGGCTTGAACCAAGGACTTGGCCCTGAGATCCCGAAGACCCCTGAGCCAGCGCACTAATTCCTCTGTACGGCGGACTGCAACCACTCTGTCAGTGAAGCCCCCTGGCTACGGGGAGGCAAGAGCTCGGCTCCGCAGCCTCAAAGCGGAGGCGCAATCCTTCGAACGCTCCAGATCAGAAGCGGGCAGAGACCTCGGCATCGAACCCAGCCTAGGCTCCCGTCTTCTGTATCTGGATGTTATGCCTCAATTGATCCATATCGCCAGGTCCGCGAACTCGCCAGCAATCTTCTTGATGTTGGCATGTCCAATTGCAATTCCAACACTCGTCAGTGTGAAGTTCTTCATGGGGGAATCAGACCATACTTCGAACAAGTGTGCCATATAGGGGCAATACTCAACACACTTGGCCCGAATTTCAGATTCGGACATCTTGGTTTCGTCAAATAGTCCTTTTATCTTTTGGCGGTCCTCTGCAAGGACTGCGACTTGATCGAAGAGTGTTTCAAGAGTCTCATGACTGTTCGTCCGAACCTGGATTTTCGAGGGGTCGTTCAGACAGCTCATGAATAGGCGCGGCTCTAAGCCGACCGTGATCCCTCGCCCGGAAACTTCGGATGGATCAAAACCCTTCAAAAAAAGTCCTTGATAAGTCGCGCCAAGAATGGATTCGAGACTTATTTCTCCGAGGCCGGCAGCTCCACACCCTGTAAACTCAAGATGTTGGTACCATGCATGGTTCTTTTGCACCTTTGCTGCAAAAGGCTGTAGGACGCGATCCAAGTGGGTCGCGAGCATTTGATGGTTGCCGATGCCTTGGTTCTGCGTGTACTTGAAAAGAAAGACAACAGAGAGTACCGCCAACTGGCCTTCGGTAAGCTTGGGGGCGGTGTTAAGCGACTCATCCAGAACGATCTGCATGATGTCGCGCTGTGGATGGCGAGTGCGATCCACTAAAAGATCGACGAGCAAGTCTCCTAGATTGTCATCTCCTGTACGTGCATGATCTCTTTGCACCGTAAAAAGAGCGTGTTGAAATCCAGGATCATTAGCTTGCGCAAATCCCTCTGGATGCTCTCGCAGCAAGCGTTCGAGGAGCTTCTCTGTAACCTCTTCTGCGCGCTGTTCAGCTGTTTGCCTCGCGAGACTGGATAGTCTGTAGAAGTTCGCTTCAAAGACACCTAGCGCCGCATCCTTGACGTCGCTGTACGACATACCGCCATAGACCACTACATCTCTACCAGCTTGAATTGCGGTCCCATTCTGCTGTGCGGTCTGGTTTTGATCAGTCGCTCTTTGGTCCACTCGGTTCTCCGATTGTGACGTCACGTCCAGCTTGGATGCCGATTCCGTTGCCGGAGACTGATTGCGTCTGCGAGGAATCAACTTTTTCCACATGTTTCTTTCCTGCGAGATGTAGACCGCTGAGTGCGAGTATCGCTGCCACTAAAGCTGTGCCGGAGTCGAAGCCAGGCTTGTATATCACCCATGCCACGGCCAACCCTAGGCCTAGCCAAGCAACCAGTTTCAAGTAGCGCATGATGTCCCTTCAAGAAGCATAACGCTGCCCTTGAGTGGCAGGCGAATACTCTTAAGCGGAATCTCTGACGAGTTGCATCCTGCCCACTCGAAGGGCCTGTTAGGCACTCAGGCCTGAAGATTGCGCTACTTGCCGGACTGTCCTTTGATGCTAGTAGCAGGCTTGTTGTCTCGTATCTCGAGATTAAATAGTCTTCCAACTTCGATAAAGACATCCTTTGGGCCTAGCCTGGCAAGCGCGGATAGCAACACAATGAGTCCGATAGACCCCGCAAATAGCCAGGAAGAGACAAGCCCTTGGATTACGGCTGGCCAAAAATTTCGCAGCTGACGCAAGTCTGAGCCAATCTGAGTTAATTGATAATCAGCAAGCAGCCGAGACTCAATTTCTTCAACCTTTTCTTCGAGTGCTATCTCCAAGAATTCTCTGGCAATCTCTTTGGCCTGAACCCCGTAGCCACTGAGCCTAGCTTGAGTATTAGAAGAAACGTGAAATGACTGAAGATCTTGGTCTTCAGGAGCTCTGCCATACTGCTTTGTAAAGTTTCTAATGTATTCTACTTTTTCTTTCTTGTATAGCGAGTAAGCTATCATTCCGACGATATCATCGGGAGCGGAGACAAGCTTTTCATAGATAAAATTGTATGGCTGTCTCTCGCCTGAGTGGTCATCGCTAGCCGGCCCCATGAGTCACCTTAACAAATGCGTCCTGCAAGTCTCTCTTTATATCACCATCGCTTTTCTTGATAACCATCAGCGCTTGGATGGCTGCTGTCCGTTTTCGCGCTTTCCTAAGAGAATCGCGCTTTTGAGAAAGGTTTTTACTAACGTTCTCGACAAAGCTCAAAGTAAAAGTGTGCTGCTGCTTGTCACGTGTGGACATGATGGTTTAAATTTTTGACATATTAGCATATATGCGGTCAGTTCGCAACGTGTGCTTAATGCAAGAGGTTGCGCCGGATCTGGCTACATGATTGCTCTGCATGTATTCCATTGATGGGAGGGCTCTCATGGGCTGCTGCTTTCGATGTGCCTAACTCTCAAGATCAGCGGCGGGGAGTAGCCCTGTGCGCTTACAAAGCACCTTTGGACCCATCCGCTGAATCTTGATGTTAGCCATCAGCGCGTTGAATCCGCAGCATTTCGCATGCGCCTCTCTGGAACTCGTAGTTCACCCGATGAATCGACACTTGATGTCCCGCTGCACGCAGCATCTCGACGCTCCCATCAAGATGAGGCGAAATCGCACCACCCAATGCAAAAAGTGGAAACACCCTGACTTCTTTGGCGACTCGGCATAGCTCCAACAGCGAAAAATGGTGAAACGCCTCGTCCAGCTGGCGGCTATACAAGAAAAGAAGATGTGAGCAGAGGGCCAAGTCGAAATCGCCGTCAGGGAATGGCAGAGATGGCAATTGCAAGTTCAAGTAACGACCCTCAATCATGCCGGCTGGATAGTCATCCAAGAACGCTTCCATAGCGGCCATGCGAATCTGACCGAGCTCCTCGACCGATGTGATGGCTTCCCAAACGAACTCATTCTGGTTCTGCCTAGCCTGTTCAATCACTTGCTCATAGGTCGCGGCAATACGAGCTTTGATATCGGAACTGCTGAATGTATAGATTGGATCGCATGAAACTACCTTGTTGCCTCTTCTGGTGGCTTCGGCATTGAAGCTTGCTGGTCCATCCCCACAACCCAGGATTCGGCCCACCATGTCAGCACCGGTGAGTGAGAACATGGAAGTGTATTCCTCATATGAGCGACCCCAAGGAACGACTTGATCTAGCGTGAACATAGGTTCTTTGATGAATGGCTAACGCCCAAGCTCAGCCGCGTCCTTGGCGCCCGAAGGGCGTCAAGGACGCGGCTGGAGCGCCTTGTTGGGCACTTGATCACCTGGTTTTTCGTGTTAGCTCTGAGTTAGCGTGCGAGGATTGGCATCCCACGGCAATGAGTACTCAAGGCGAACTGTGCGTACGCTACGCGCATCGTTCCCGAGGATATCTGGCTGTCGCCCTACCCCACCCCAAACGAACAACGAAAATCGCCCGAAATGGCCTGGACGGTCGGTGCTTTGCAGGTTAAGCCGTGCTCCAATGTCGTTACCTGCCCCGTCCAAGAAAGCAAAATTGACTACAATAGCGCCCGGATTCCCACTACGAACGAATCTCTGCCCTGTCCAAGTAGAGGGGTCAAATAGATTGAACGCCACCCGCTGACGAACCTCCCGGAAAATAGTAACTCCAGCGTAATCGCGTCGGAATGCTGCGAGATCTACATGCGAGAGTTCAACGCGAACCTCAAACCGTGTTTCTCCATTCGGGCTTATATGTTTTCGTTCGCTCACGGTTTCCTCCGTAGGTTTCAGATGAATAATAGTTCAATTGCTGCCCAACGCTCGCCATCACCAGGCCGCAGAATAATACAGCGATCATTGATGATCTTGCGGGGGGCGGCGCTGGTGGATGGCGTTGTTAGCTCTCACCGCGAAGCGCTTTTGATTTTGTCCGCCAAGGCGATGAGGCGCTCTGCAGCAGCTTTGGCCTTAAATGGAGTGTCGCACTCGCTTGCCAGAATTCGTTCAAAATGTGCGCCTTCGTGGAGCAATATTGTGGTTCGCTTATGGGCCTCGGCCGGGGTCTCTTGATGCACTGTGTCGCCATCTACCTCAACAATCATCAGCAACCCATTATGAACAATAACGAAATCTGGTTCTATCCGACTATAGTTCTGCCCTCCACGAACGAATACAGGCAGTGGGGCAAAAGATACGCCCAGAGACTTGAGAGCACGATAGAAATGAATTTCAGGCTGAGAACGAAACAACAGCCCATCGCAAGACAGGGGTGCCACGTTGTCAGATCTGACGCGTCCTTGATTTGAAACCTTGCTTCCGCTCAGCCAGGCTGCGGCCTTCTCTCTCCACTGTGGATCTTCGACCACAGCTGGAACAACTTTTACTTGCGTTAGGCGATCATTGGTGTATTGTTCCAGCAGAATCTGTGTTTTGTCTAAGATTGCTTGCTCGATGTTGCCAAGACCCTCTTGAAGCTGAGGATAAAGGCTGACTGGGACATGCAAGAATAAGGAGTGGTAAGTAGTTCCGCCATTCCAGCTGTCGTATTCAGTCTCTACGACCTCTGGAGCTGCATAGGTCAGGACCGCCACTTCCCTTGCGGCAGCATCAGCGGCAAAAAGTCTCGCGAGCGTGCCAAGGAACGGCTCGGGATCAGCTAAGAAGCGGGATTGCAAGTAAACCTCCTAGTAGAGCCATTAGACATTTGACGGTTCCGTGAACCAGGCCAACTTGGGCAGCCACTTCCGATAACCACACGACGACGATCTCGGAGATCTCGGGAGCACTGTGGCGCAGTGCTTCACGTGCATGATCGACCCAGTGCAGGAGTGGTTCGCGGGTTCGATAACCACCTGTTCCTAACGATACACAAGGCCTGGCAGCACAGGTAGTCAGCCCAGGGTGATTCGCCAGCCGAAGGGTTGAAGTCCTGGCTCGCCGACCCGTCGATCACTTTGGATTGATCGCGGTATCCGGCCGAGCTGGTGGCCGGGATCTGACCGGATCGAGCGCAACCGCAGCCGCTTCATCGCCGAAGCAGTCCGTCACGAGCTTCAGCGCCGCCGCAGGGTCATGGCCCCTTGGGAGTGGCTGCGGGGTGCTCCACCGGCAGGCCCTGAGCCTTCCAGGACCGGATGCCGCCGCGCAGGTTGGCCGCCCGCGTGAGCCTGTTCACCTGCAGCTGTTGCTTGGCCAGAGCTGAGCGGCTGCCGGAGTGGCAGAGCACCACTGTGGGCCGGGCCAACGAAAAAAGACAGTTTCCTAAGTCCCCAGGCAACGCCGGACGCGGCTAGCCAGCATGAAACTCCTTACCAGCACTGGCCTGTGGCCGCCCGAAGCAAGAAGCTGACGCTGGCTGAGGTGAGGGCGTTGATCCAGGCGCTCTTGGGCAAGCCGGAGTTGGGCGAAGCCGATCTGATGGACTTCGCGCAGACGGTCAACGGGAGCGCATTCAAAGATCCGCCACCACCGAAGCCCAAGCCCCCCACTGCCACCGAGCTCAAGAACAAGGTGCTGGCCCACTTCCACTGCAAGACCGTCGCCCAGCTGCGCAAGGACAAGAACTTTCAGCTCTCGATGACGGGGGAAGAGGTGGCCCTGAAAACCAAAGACGACTGGCTGGTGCTCTATCGGCGCTTCATCGGCATTCCGGCGAACGAGCGGAACCTGGAGGACGGACCCACCGTGATCAACGGCATCGACATGCTGCAGCACTTCCGGCCCTGGGTGGTGTTCGGCCTTGACCCGAAGACTGCCACCGCCGATGAGGTGCGCGAGGCGTTCCGGCGGCTGATCCAGCAGCACCACCCCGACCATGGCGGCGATCCTCGCGTGGCGGAACGCCTGACGACGATGAAGGACTCGATCCTTGCCCTGCTGCCCTGAGACGATGCGCGACCTTCTGACAGCCCAGGAAACGGCCAGGATTCTCGGCAAACGGATCGACAGCCTTTACAACATCGTCGACGCGTTCGATGCCAAATCCGACGACGAATGGGAGCTGGTGGAGGGCGAGCACTTCGAGTACACCGGCCCAGCGGTGGCCGGTGCCAATGGGCGACGACCCCGGCGCTTCAGTGAGGAGGGCGTGGAGGCCTTGGCCCGCTACATCGAAGCCACCGAGAAAACGGGCTTGCTTGGCAAGATCCGCGAGCGGCTGTTCAACGTTAAGCAGAAGCGCAAGCAGCTGCTGGTGTCAAGGCGGATCACCCAGGAGTTCATCGAGGCCGGCGGCACCCTGGAGATCCGGGGCGATCTGGCCTTCGTGAGCCGCAAAACCACGGTGGGCATCCTGCAGACCAACTACCTGGGTCTGAACAACTCCTGGAACCGGCTGCGCACCGCCGGCACCGAAGAAGGAGAAGAAGCCCTGGAGCTCAACAAGGACTTCCTGGAGAGCGAGGAGCGGCAGGTGTTGATCAGCCAGCGGGGCATCGCCAGGGTGGCCCGGGACATGCGGGTGAACAGCCGTATCACCAAGACACGCCAGGCCTGGATCGAAGCCGTGGGCGATGTGGTGGAAGCCTGCTTCAACTCCGAGATCCGCTACCTCACCGAAGGAGTAGACCGGGCGATCAAGCGCGCCAAGTCGGCCGCCGGCCATCGCTGCGAGATCACCGGCAAGAAGGCGGCGGTGCACAAGAAGATCGACCTGGACGGGCACCATCTGTTCGACCGCCGCAGCCGCCCGGACCTGGCGGACCTGCCGGAGAACATCCTGGTGATCGTGCCCGATCTGCACCGGGAGTTCCATGGCTGGAAGAGTGGACCCTGCACCCCCAAGGATGTGCTGGTTTTCGTAGAAACCGCACGCGGGGATTTGTTCGATCCTGTGAACTCACGCGATATGAAGAGGCTACGGGCGTTGACCCATCGGCTGCAGCGGTTCCAGAGTGAGCGGGAGGGGCAGAAGGTGAGGTATCACCGGAGCTAACGCTCAAGATCAGCGGCGGCCACTAGTTGAAGGCAAACAATAGACGTGCATGGCCCCGCCCGCTGGATCTTGATGTTAGACGCTCGGAAGAGTCATGCTAAACGGCTAGCGCGCTGCCACCCTTCAGAAAGCACATTGCAGCGAGTCTTGTAGTTAGACGGAGACCTGCTTATCACCCCATGATCGGAACTTGGATGTTGGGTGACGAAGACGATCCGCTCGCGCCCCAAGCAATTGATAGTGCTGACTTTATTGAGGGAGTCTAGAGTATATGATCTTGAGATTACTGATGAGTAAATACTCTTGTTGACACTTGCGAAGAGAACTATCATCCTAGGATTTTGAACTTGAATCTGGTAAGCCAGATATTTGCGGCAGATCTCTGCGTATAAAGGTATCGACACACATTCGTTCTGGCCAATGGTTGAACCTTTCTTGCGTAGGCCGAGCAATGCATTTGTAAAGAAGCATTCGCTTCCTGGCAGGCCCGAGGCCATGATTCGTTTAACTAGAAATTTCCAAGTCGCGACATTATCTTGCTCCCATGGGCGCGACTGTGGTGGATACTTGTCAACCGTTCCAAAATCTTGGCCTACAAACATAACTCCATTTTCTGGAAATGGGGTAGTAGCTGGGCCTGTTATTCCTGAGTGTGTGGGGTCCCGCCATAATCCATCACCACCAGGGAAAAATCCACGTCCAGTTAAGGGCCATGGAAAGACAGTAAGAGCATCAGGATATTCTTTGCCATCGAACAACCTTGAATGCTCGACTCTTGCAAGTTCTGTTCTTAACGACGAGAGCGGATCAAGCGTACTCATTTAAGGGTGACACAAGAGTAATTAGATTTGGGCCGAAGAGAATTTAGCCTGTTTCGGTTGAGAGAGATGATGCGTCTAACGCTCCAGATCAGAAGCGGGCATGGGCCCGCCGGGGTGGCAAGGAGTTATCGCACCCGTCTTCTGAATCTGGATGTTGGAAGGCTTGGCGCCAATCAAGAATTCACTCATCTGTTGAACCATACTCTCAAGTCTGCTATGGTTGAGCTGTCCTTCATTAAAGCTTGGGTCAAAGTTAAGCTTTACTGTCAAAATAGATCCGTTAGCGTGGGCGATCTTCATTCCCAAGACAGTCCAAAACTTCAAGGAGATGATTATGGCTAATTTCACGCATGCGATCATGATTGTGGTAACAATTACCGCATTAACTGCGGTTTTGCATCTCAATCAGAACAGGGCGGAGGACAGCGCACGTGGAGGTCCCCGTAGGGGGCGCCTACGCTCAGATCTATTTGCAGTTGAGTCTTTGGCCCAGGAGGTGCGCCTGGGGGGAGTCATATCCCCCACCTCCTTCAATTGTTCTATTGCCACCTGATCTTAATTCCTCACAGTTCAGACGCGTAACTTCGTAAAGCTTTCTTGTAGGAATCAATAGCGCCATCTAGGCTTATTAGCTCTGCTGACATTTTCCTTAGATGCTCCTTGCTGGAAGTTTGGCCAGACTTGTAGAGCCTCTTGAACTCCTCGTTAACAGAGCTGACTTTCTCTAGGATCTGCCGGATTTCGTCAAGCCTCGCGTGTCCGCTATCGAAATATAGCTCAGCCAAAGTAAAAAGCCTATCTACGTTGATAGCATTCTTTGTGTCAATTGCCAAATCAAGCGCTTCGTTGTAGGTGAGGTCGCCTTTCATGACAGACAGGAATGGGAAATAGAATGAAGTTGCTTGCTTTGACCACGCCATTACTAGAGAGTAAAGCTCTTCTAGGCGCTCTCTACGTGCTTCTAGTCGATCTTTGTCGCTTTCATGCCTAAGCTTTAGTGAAAGTTGCCTGGTTGAAGCGCGATTCGCAAGGTAAGCGCTGAGAACAGTGAAAAAGCCTGTGACAACTGCTACACCCAATGCCAGAAGAGAAGGCAAATACTTGTCTAGGGGCATGCTTGGTAGCCGCTAATAGTAATTACCATAACGATAATTCGCAGGGCTTGCGGTCCTTCCAACTAGTATTTCGGCGGGTCCGATATCCACCCCCTGCCCAGTCCCTGTGGCCGTATAAGAATCCGTAGACTCCCAAGCCGATGGCTGAAATCGGTTCCAGCATAGGGCCTTTTCTGGCATTGCCCCATCCCTCACGGGAACTTAGGCGGGTCCGAGAACCAAATGTTTGATTCGCTACAAAAGGTCTGCTGGGCTCATCACCCCACAGGGGCCTCGATTCAGCACATGCGTATAGATCATCGTTGTCTTCACGTCACTGTGTCCAAGCAACTCCTGAATGGTTCGAATGTCATGGCCACGCTCCAGCAGGTGGGTGGCAAACGAATGCCGAAATGTGTGACAACTGGCCTGCTTGCTGATTCCTGCGCTCAGCATGGCTCGTTTCACGGCCTTCTGGATCAGGGATGGGTCGATGTGGTGCCTGCCTTCGGTTCGATCCTTCTGGTCACGCCAGCGGTGAGCCTGCGGAAACACCCATTGCCAGGCCCACTCTGAAGCTGCGTTCGGATACTTGCGTCCCAGCGCCATGGGCAACATCACACGGCCCCACCCGGCCGCCAGATCCGCCCGGTGTATCTCCTGGACGTCCAGCAGATGGGCCTGGATGGGCTGCACCAGACAGGCTGGAAGCACGGTGACGCGGTCCTTGTCACCCTTTCCGCTGCGGACGGTCAGCTGCCGGGTTTGGCAGTCCACATCCTTGACGCGTAACCGCAGGGTTTCCATCAGCCGCAGGCCGCTGCCGTACAACAGCTGAGCCACGAGCTGCTCGACACCTTCGAGATGACTCAGCACCGCCTTCACCTCAGTCACCGTGAGCACCACCGGCAATCGCTTGCGCTGCCTGGCGCGAACCACCCCCTCCAGGTTCCCGACATCACCGCCCAGCACCTGCCTGTAGAGAAACAACAAGGCCGACAGCGCCTGGTTCTGCGTGGAAGCACTCACCTGACCCTCCGTAGCCAGATGAGACAGGAAGGCATTGATCTCCTCTTCGCCCATCTCCCTCGGATGCCGCATGCCGTGAAAGCGCAGGAAGCGTTTCACCCACTGGGCATAGCTGGTGATCGTGCGCCGGGCGTAATGCCTCACCTGCATCTCCTCCCGGAAACGATCCATCAGCCGTGGGCCTGAAGCCTGAGCCATGCGTTCAACGCACATCCACCTTCAGAGTTCCCCGCCCTGTCCCTCCCGCGCCAGCGTGGCCTCCAGCTCCCGGCGCCAGTCCCCTGCCGCGAACGCATGCCAGCGGCCATGGCCGGGGAGCAGCCAGCGCACGTCCAGATCCAGCAACTTCTCCACGGATCGAAGCTGCTCGTCCCAGTTCCACCAGCAGACCCTGCGGGAGGCCACCACCCCCGGCGGATCCAACCCCCACCAGAGGTGGTCGCCGCTGAACAGCACCTGATTGGCGAACAGCACCGCCACGCAGCCGGCTGTGTGTCCCGGCACCGAAATCACCAGCAGGTCGTCATCAAGCTGCTGGCGCTCCGTGCCCTCGAAGCGGTGCTCCGCCTGAGGGGCGGCCGCCGCATCGGCGCTGTGGATCCAGCGCTCGGCGCCGAACCGCTGGGCCCAGGCCTGGTGGTCGGCCACGTCGTCGCGGTGGCTGAGCAGGATCCGGCCCACCCCGCCGAGCGCCTCGATCCGGCGGGCCAGGGCAGCGCTCCAGCGCGGGGAATCGATCAGCACGTTGTCGGGGCTGCCATCGGCTCGCCGTCGCGTGATCAGCCAGCTGCTGGCCCCGAAGCTCTTGCGCGACGCCCAGCCGCAGTAGTGCACCTGCCCCTGGGGCACGCTGGTCACCAGGGCCGGGAAGCCATCGGCGGGCGTCTGGGCCAGCAGCTCCCGGGTGGTGCCGATGGCCGCCACCGGGCAGGCCTGCAGCGCCAGCAGGGCCGAGCGGGTCTCGCCTGCACCCTCGGGCTGGGCGCGCACATGGGAGCTGCTGCCGGTGGGGGCGAAGTGGGCCGGATCGAACTGCCAGCAGGTGCCGCAGTCGATGCAGCTGGAATCCACGTAGAAGGGGCCACCCACATTGGCGGTCAGACGCTCGGCGACACGAGCCATGCTCAGCTCTCAGATCCCTTCCAGCCTGGCGAGCACTGGCCAGCAGCGGCCGCTGCCCCAGCCGCTCGGCATACTTTCTCCATGACCCTCTCCGGCACCGGCACCGCCTTCGGCGGCAGTCCCATCACCACCCAGCTGGGCCAGCAGGGCCTGGGACAGCAGCCCTGGTGGGTGGAGCAGTGGATGGAGCTGATCAACTCCTACCGCTACAAGAAACGGCTGGAGCGCGCCTGGTCCTACGTGCGCGAGGGCAACGTGCTCTCGATCCGCTTCGAGGGGCGCCGCGTGCATGCCCGCGTCCAGGGCACCGAAGAGGAGCCCTACAAGGTGAAGCTCTGGCTGGATGTGCTCAGTGACGACGACTGGGGCTACGTGCTCGAAGCCCTCGGCCAGAAGGCCCGCTGGTCGGCCCAGCTGCTGGCCGGCGTCATGCCCCAGGACATCGAGCGCGCCTTCGCCGCCAGCGGCCGCCGCTTGTTTCCCTTCAAGCTGCAGGAGGTGCGCAGCGAGTGCAGCTGCCCCGACAAGGCCAATCCCTGCAAACACGTCAGCGCCGTCTACTACCTGATGGGCGACCGCTTCAGCGAAGACCCCTTCGTGCTCTTCCAGTTGCGCGGCCGCTCCAGGACCCAGTTGCTCTCCGACCTGGCCAAGCGCCGGCGCAAACAGCTGGCTGCAGCCGGAGGCGGCAAGCGCCGGGCCGCCGTCCATGTGCCTCACCCGGTGCACCCAGCCGTGATCGACCCGAGCCGCTGGTGGTCGTACGCCTCGGCCCTGGATCCGGATCTGGTGGTGATCACGCCGGCGATGGAGGGGGAAAGCGGGCTCGACGAGGCCGGTGAACTGCCCCTGGCCACCGAACCCCTCTTCCCTGAAGCCAACCGCCACTTCCTCGGCCTGCTGCAGGCCCAGGCCAGCCGGGTGAGCCAACTGGCCCTGGCCCAGGCCATGGGTGGCGGCGGCGGCGATGCCGAGGCCTGAGCCTGAGGCCGGCCCACTGCCCGCCGAGGCCCCCTGGCTGAGCGCGGCGGCGATCGAGCTGACCAGCTGGCTGCTGGACTCCCACCAGCGGGGCTTCGGCCGGCCCCTGATCGCTGCCGCTGCCGGCAGCGCGGCCCAGGAGCTTTTCGCCGCAGCCCTCGTGGTGCTCGCCCACGACGGCTGCGCGGACCGGCCTGATCACGACCCCCGCCTGATCTACGCCAACAGCTCCGCCCTGACGCTCTGGCGCCGCCCCTGGGCGGAGATGGTGGGCCTGCCCTCCCGGCTCACGGCCGAGCCCAGCGAGCGCTCCGGCCGCGAGCGCCTGCTGACCAGCGCCCGGGCCCGGGGGGCCCTCAGCGGCTACACCGGCATCCGCATCGACAGCCACGGTCGCCGTTTCGTGATCCATGGCGCCCGCCTCTGGACCCTGCGCGACAGCGACGGGCACGAGCGCGGTCAGGCCGCCGCCTTCTCCAGCTGGTGGTGGCTGCCGCGGCAGCCCCTGGCGGTTCTCCCCCCCTGCTCTGGTGTAGAGACCGCAGGGAGCGGGTAGACCGAACCGAATGGGACGGTTTCTGCACTCCTGGTTCTCATTGGGATCGGCCACATTGGCTACACGGGTGATCCGAACCACCCCGATCTCTCAACAGTGAAGGACACCACCATGCTGACTCTGCGCCATTCCCCCTTCGATCTGCTCGAGCGTCTGGAGCAACAGGTCAATCAAGCCGAACGCGTCCCAGCCGCCGAAGTGCATGAAACCGATCAGGCCTATGTCGTCGTGCTGGAACTCCCCGGCGTCGACAAGGAGTCGATTGAAGTGAAAGCCACCGACCGCTCCCTGCTGATCAGCGCCGAGCGCCGCTCCTTGGCCAGCAGCGCCCCCAGCGACGCCAAGAACGGGGACGCCAGAGTTGATGGCCCCATCCACAGCGAGTTCCGCTACGGAACCTGGAGCCGCAGCTTCCGTTTCGCCGGCGGCCTGCAGCGGGAGGGCATCGAAGCCCGCTACCGCGATGGCCTGCTCACCGTCACAGCGCCCAAGGCTCAGACCCACAGCACCGTTGTGGTGAAAGTGGAGGGTTGAACCAGGCCCAGGGCAGAGCCCTGAAGCCTTGAGATCCGTGGTCCCCAGCCCCGGCCCCAGGGCCGGGGCCTTTTTGTGGGTGGCTCACTCCGTGTCGTCGTGGGCGAAGCGGCTGTAGAGGAAATCCAGGGCCTGGTTGCGCATGTCGTAGTAGATCGGGTCTTCCATGATCTCCTCGCGGTTGCGTGGCCGCGGGAAGTTGATCTCCATGATTTCACCGATCTTGGCGGCGGGACCGTTGGTCATCATCACCAGACGATCCGCCAGGAACAGCGCCTCGTCGATGTCGTGGGTGATCATCAGCACCGTGCACTTCTGAGTGTTCCAGATCGTCAGCAGCTCCTCCTGTAATTCCTCCTTGGTGATGGCATCGAGGGCACCGAAGGGTTCATCGAGGATCAGCACCTCCGGCCGAATCGCCAGGGCCCGGGCGATCGCCACCCGCTGCTTCATGCCCCCCGAGAGCTGGTTGATCTTCTTGTCCGCCGCCTCGGTGAGCCCCACCATGGCCAGGTGCTCGCGGGTGATCTCCTTTTTCTCCACGGCCGGCAGATCAGGCTTGACCGAATCGATCGCCAGATACACGTTGTCGTAGGCGCTGAACCAGGGCAGCAGTGCATAGCCCTGGAACACCACCATTCGGTCGGGGCCGGGTTTAGTGATCGCATTGCCGTGGAGCACCACCTGGCCGCTGCTGGGGGTGGAGAAGCCCGACACCATGTTGAGCAGGGTGGACTTGCCGCAACCGGAGTGGCCGATCACGCACATGAACTCTCCCTGGTTCACGGCCATGTCGATGCCATCGAGCACCGTGTAGGGACCCGTGGGGGTGGGGTACACCTTGCTGACGTTCTCGAAGCGCAGGAAGGCCTCAGTGGACGGGCTTGGTAAACCCGCCAGGGTGGGCTGAAGCAGTGTGGACATGAAGGATCTCGCTGGAGGACGGTGAATCGGGACCGAAGGCTTGTGGGAGGCGCTCCTGCCGATCAGGCACGCCGAGGTGGCGCCAGGGGGATTTCGGCGATGCTGAAATCGCGTTTGATCGTCTGGGCGTTGAGATAACCAATTGGATCGTCGGCATTGAAGGGAAGGCCATCGAAGAGCTCGATGCCCTGCCGCTGATAACTGATTGCATCGAGGCCGAGCTCACGGGCGGCCGTGCTGAACACCCCCACCTGGCAGACCCGTTCGAGGATCTCCACCCAGTTGCGCGGCAGGGGGATCTCGGCCCAGCGGGCCATCTGGGTCATCATCCAGAGGTGCTCGGTGCGGCTGGGCCGGTTCAGCCCCTCCCCAAAGAACAGGTGGTGCGGCACCGCCCCCTCGCTCTCCGGTCCCCCCCGATCCACGTCGGCGCTGGCCTCGCTGAAGCGGATCATCTCCGGCTTGATGCCGAGATAGCGGCGGTCGCTGAGCAGCTCGCTCAGCTCAGCCCAGTGCGCCGGATCGGCGCAGTAGCGGCAGGCCTCCAGCAGCGCCTTGGTGAGGGCGATGTTGGTGTTGGGATAGGCGATGGCCCAGTCTTCGCGCAGCCCCAGCACCTTGCCGGGATGGCCGGGCCAGATCGCCAGATCGCCCGCCACAGCGATGCCGTGGCCGTCGCGAATGGCCCTATCGAGCCAGGGGGCCCCCACGCAGTAGCCGTCGATGCTGCCGTCCTTGAGGTCGGCGAGCATCTGGGCCGGAGGCAGGGCCTGCAGGTGCACATCCTTGTCGGGATCGATGCCGTTCGCCGCCAGCCAGTAGCGCAGCAGCAGGTTGTGCATCGAGGCCTCGTGCACGATCCCCATCGTGTGGGGCTCCCGCTCATGGCTCTTGAGGTAGGCCCGGTAGTCCTCCACCGTGCGCACCCCCTGCTCCGCCAGCCGGCGGCCCAGGGTGATGCCATTGCCGTTGCGACTCAAGGTGAGTGGCGTCACGATCGGCAGCGGCGGGCCGCCGTGACCACCCGCCGTCATCCAGGTGGGCATGCCCGCCGGCATCAGCGAGGCGTCAAGGGTGCCATCCACCAGCCCGTCGACGATGCCGCGCCAGCTGGTTTCGCGGATCAGGCTCACTTCATCGAGGCCGTGCTTGGTGAAGAGCCCGTGGGCTTCCGCCACTGCCAGGGGAGCACTGGCGGCCAGGGGCAGGAAGCCCAGATCCAGGTTCACCTTCTCGAGGCCGTGGCGTGCCACCACGGCATGGGGCCGGGCACGCCACTGCTTCACCCGCTTCTGACGGTTGAGGAAGTAGATGATCTCCGAGCGCAAGCTGTAATAGCTCGGGTGGTGCACCACCTCCAGCCGGGCCCGGGGCCGGGGGATGTCCACCTCGAGAATGCCGCCGATCTTGGAGCCGGGGCCGTTGGTGAGCATCACGATCCGGTCCGAGAGCAGCACCGCCTCGTCCACGTCGTGGGTGACCATCACCGCGGTGAGCTCATGCTCATTGCAGATCTGCATCAACTTCTCCTGCAGATTCCCCCGGGTGAGTGCATCAAGGGCACCGAAGGGTTCATCCAGCAGCAGCAGCTTGGGGCGAATCGCCAGGGCACGGGCGATGGCCACCCGCTGTCGCATGCCACCGGAGAGCTGCAGCGGCAGCTTGGCCGCCGCTGGACCGAGCCCCACCATATCGATGTGCTCCTGAACGACGGCATCGCGCTCGCGGCTGCCGATCTTCCCCATCACCTCATCCACCGCCAGGGCGATGTTCTCCCGCACCGAGAGCCAGGGCAGCAGCGAGTAGTTCTGGAACACCACCATCTTGTCTGGGCCGGGGCGCTTGATGGCTTCTCCATCCAGCAGCACCGTGCCTTCGGTGGGTAGATCAAGCCCGGCGATCATGTTCAGCAGCGTGCTCTTACCGCAACCGGAGTGACCGATCAGGGAGATGAACTCGCCTTTGCGAATCTCCAGATCAATGCCCTGCAGAGCGAGGTAGCTGCCGCCGCCCTTGAGGGCGAAGCTTTTGTCGATGGCACGCACATCCACCAGGGAAGGCGCTGGGGTGGTGGTCATGGCTGAATCCGTTGCAGGAGAACGTGGGCAGGCCGTGGGAACGAAGCGGAAGTTGGAATGACGATCATTGGCCCGGGGAGATGCGGGTCTGCAGCCAAGCCATCAGACGATCGAGCACCAAGCCGATGGCACCGATCCAGATCACGCCGAGCACGATCTCGCCCACGTAGTTCTGCTGGTAGGCATCCCAGATGAAGAAGCCGATGCCCAGGGTGCCGGGCATCACGATCTCAGCGGCGATGATCGCCAGCCAGGCCAGACCGATCGAAATGCGCAGACCCGTGAAGATGTAGGGGAGAGCCGAGGGGATCAGCACCTTGGTGAAGAAACGACGGCTCGACATCTGCAGCACCAGGGCCACATTGCGGTAGTCCTGAGGAATCTGACGCACGCCTTCGGCAGTGTTGATCAGGATCGGCCAAATCGCGGTGATGAAGATCACGAAGATGGCCGCCGGTTGGTTCTTCTGGAACAGCACCAGGGCGATCGGCACCCAGGCCAGTGGCGCCACCATGCGCAGGAACTGGAACAGGGGGTCGAAGGCGCGGTTGATCGTGGGCTTGAGGCCGATCGTGATGCCCACGGCGATGCCAACCAGCGCGGCAAGGGTATAGCCCTGGGCCACCCGCGACAGGCTGGCCATGGTCTGCCAGAAGAGACCTTTGTCGAGGCCGCCGCGATCGTAGAAGGGGTAGAGGATCAGGGTGCGGGTGCGTTCCTCAGTGAATAGGCTGGAGGGAGCGGGCAGGGCGATCACCCCGGCCGATGAGAGAATCTGCCAGAGCAACAGGAACCCGCCGGTACCCAGGAGTGGCGGCAGCCAGGTGCCGGAGCTCCGGGTGAGCCATCCCAGCGGATTGGAGGCAACCCCCGGGCGGCGCGGTGAAGTGGGAACCATGAATGGAATGCTCCGTAGATTGTTGAATGGGAAAGGGATCGGTCCGCAGTGGCCGAGACCGGGCAAATGACCTTAGACGGGTTAGGAACTGGCTGGCTAGGCGTCCAAAAAAGAACTCCGGGAGTTGGAAGCCCCCGGAGAAGGATCACTCCACGATCACTTCTTGATCTTCAGGCTGTCGAGGTAGGCCTGAGGATTCTCCGGGTCGTAGACCACGCCATCGAAGAAGGTTTCCTTGCCTCGGCTGGAGCCGGTGGGAATGTCGGCAGCGGGAAGGCCCAGTTCCTTGGCCGCCTCAAGCCAGAGATCTTCGCGCGTCACCTTGTCGTTGATCGCTTTGGCCTTGTCGACCGAGTCGATCACGCCGGGATAGAACTTCCAGCGCATCGATTCGAGCAGGAACCAGAGGGTGAGGCTCTTATAGGGATAGGAGATCACACCGCGATCACTGGCCCAATAAAGGGGGCCCATGGCCGGATTGGTCTCCGGCTTCATGTCGGCGCCCAGCTTGTACTGGCCCTTGAGCGCCTCCTCCAACACCGGCACTGGGATGTTGTACCACTTGCGGGAGCTGAGGATCTTGGCCACCTCGGCACGGTTCTCTGCCTTGTCCATCCACATCTGGGCCTCGATCAGCCCCTTGATCAAGGCCACCGTGGCCTTGGGATGCTTGTCCACCCAGTCGGCCCGCACAGCCAGATACTCCTCGGGGTGAGACTTCCAGATCTGGGCGGTGATCGCCGGCAGGTAGCCCACCCCGTCCTTGACGATCCGTGACGGCCAGGGGTCGCCGGTGGAGAAGGCCTGCATCGTGCCGTTCTTCATCCCCTGGAGGGTTTCCGTGGCCGGTACCGTCAGCAGCTCCACGTCCTTGTCGGGGTCCACGCCGCCAGCGGCGAGCCAGTAGCGGATCCAGATCTCCTGGTTCGCTTTCGGGAAGGTGTAGGAGGCCCTGAACTTACTGCCGTTCTTCTTGGCGAAGGCGTCGAAGAAGCCCGGCGAGCTGGTCTTGAGGTCAACGCTGAGGTTGCCGTCCTTGACGGCATTGGAGGCAGCGATGCCGTTGCCCTGGCTCATCAGCATCGCCAGCACGTACATCGGCACCTTCTTGCCATCGGTGATCGCGCCTTCGCTGATCATCTGGGGCATGGGCATCTGCCACTGGCCGCCGTCGATGCCGCCGCCGGCGGAACCGAGCACCACGTTGTCGCGGGCGGAAGGCCAACTGGCCTGCTTGGTGAGGTTCACCTCAAGGCCATGCTTGGCGAAATACCCTTTCTCGACGGCTACCACCAAGGGGGCGGCCTCAAGGATGGGAATGAAACCGAGGCTGATCGTCTTGGTCTCAAGGCCCTTGTCGGCGGTAGCCACCGGTGTGGAGGCGTCACCCCCTCCGCCGCCCGGCTCAGGCGGGTTTCCGAGACAACCCCCGAGCATCACGCTTCCGACGAGGGTTGCGCTCATCAGAGCCAGAAATTGACGACGCTTCGACATGGAATGAATGGCAAAGGAAAACGACATGTCGACATCCTGTCGACAAAAAAGAAAACTGAACTATGCGTAATACCTAGGGGAAACGGCTCATATGGTGAGGTCACCAAAGGCCGGAGCGGTGCCTCAGGGATGGAGCATGGGGTCACCGTTGCGGCGGTCAAAAGACCTTAATGGCCTGTCCTAACGCCTGGGTATTCGCGTTCGGAAGAATTTCGTATGCCTGTGATAAGCCTAGGCAATCAATCCAGGCAATCCTTCGCGTTCAACCTCCAGAGCCAGATCTGGATTGGCCTGCTTGTTCTTTGATTCGTGCAGCGCTATCTCATAGGTTGCTCCTGGAATCGCGCACCATTCATGGAGCGTTACCTCAACGGCAAGGTCGCCCTGGCCACCATGCATGGCAAGGAAAGGGCGATTGCCCGCCCCTACCGCGCCCTGCTTGGCCTGGAGCTGGAGCTCCCCGAGGGGCTCGATACCGACGAGCTCGGCAGCTTCGACGGCCGGGTGACACGGGAAGGCGGGCCCGAGCAGGCCTGCCGCCGCAAGGCCCAGCTGGGCATGGCCGCCCTCGGCCTGCCACTCGGCCTGGCCAGTGAGGGCAGCTTCGGCCCCCACCCCGGGCTACCCATCCTGGCCGCCGGGGTGGAAGTGATGGTGTTCCTGGATCGGGAGCGCGGCCTGGAAATCTGGGAGCGGCTGATCGCCCGGCGCACCAACTTCGATCACCGATGCGCCGCAAAGCTGGCGGAGCTGGAGGGCTGGCTCGCACAGGTGGGCTTCCCCGCCCATGGCCTGATCGTGCGCCCGGAGCACGCCTGCAGTGGCGCCGAAACGCTTTTGTTCAAAGACCTGCCCGATCACCCGCGCCTGGCCGGAGCAATCGCCGCCGCCTCCTCCTCCTCCAACAACGGCCGGGCCCAGGTGGAAACCGACATGCGCGCCCACCGCAACCCCACCCGCATGGCCTCCCTGCGCGCCCTGGCCACAAAGCTGGCACGCCGTATCGCCACGGCCTGCCCCGCCTGCACGGCCCCGGGCTGGGGGCGACTGGACGTGGTACCGGGTCTGCCCTGCGGCTGGTGCGGCATGCCCACGCCCCTGACACTCCGCGAGCGGTTCGGCTGCGTCAGCTGCTCCCACACTGAAGAGCACCCCCGCCCGGATGGACTGGCTGAGGCCGATCCGCAGCACTGCCCGCTGTGTAATCCCTGAGTGTCACCTCCGTGTGCGCGGAGCCCGACCGCACCGCCGTCAAGACGACCAGAAACGCAGAAATCCCGGCCATGTGCAGGCACACAGCCGAGATACAGATCAGCTCAGATCACATCAGAACTTATGATCGCGCAGGGCTTCCACCTGGTAGATATAAGTGATGATCGAGTAGTCCGCGTAAAACTTGGCTGCGATATCGTTGGTGATCTTGTCGGCCAGCTCGCGGGTGCCGGTGAGAACCTCGATTTTCACATTGGAAAGGGTGTGCGACACGCTGGGCTCTCCCGTGGAGCGCACATTGCGGCTGCCTTCCCCTCCAGCGGCATTCACGGTGTACCCGGTGGCACCTGCCGCCTTGATGAGCTTGATGAGTTTCTTGGAGAGGATTTCCTCCCCAACGATCACCAGCTTCCAGACCTGTTGACTCATGGACTTGGCCTCAAATGGTGGTATTCAGGAAATTGATATGTGGGTTGCGAAGTTATCTGCCGAGGAGCACCTCTGCAATCCCGATGAATAGTGGAATGCAGATAGCGATCGCCACTGGCGTGCCGATGGCTGTGGACGCACCAATGTAGGCCGAGGGATTCGCAGAAGGGATGCCGGCACGAAGCGTGGGCGGGCCGGAGATATCCGAGCTCGACGCGGCGATCACCGCCAGCACCACCGCGCCACCGATGCTGAAGCCGGTAAGTTTGTGAATGATGAGGCCGACACCGAAAGCGAGAAAACCATGCAAGATGGGCGCAATGAATGCATAGATGGCAAACCACTGGGCAACCTTGCGCAGCTCATTCATGCGCTGGGCGGCCTCCATCCCCATGATGATCATCAGAATCGCCAGGAAGCCGCGGAAGAGGGGGTTGAAGAAGCTCTCATAGACAGGCTCGGGCTTGGTGAGAATGCCAAGGGCCA
Organism: Synechococcus sp. RedBA-s; assembly: GCF_024345495.1. Lineage (GTDB taxonomy): Bacteria > Cyanobacteriota > Cyanobacteriia > PCC-6307 > Cyanobiaceae > Regnicoccus_A. The sequence continues at coordinate 91,568 of NZ_JAGQBF010000005.1, forward strand.
CGCCCAGAAGCAGCGACGTGACGGCCGAACTCTGCACGCTTTCCTTGATGATCGGCCAGATCTCGACTTTCTCGGAAGTGTTGCCGGTCTTCTTGCTGAGATAAACGCTGGCCACCACGATGGCCGTCACCAGCGCCGGGATGTCCATGAAGGGATAGAGGGCCGCCGTCCAGGCCTCATAGGGAATTTTGGCGGAATCCAGCTGCGGCAGGACCGCCGCCAGCGTGGAGCCACTCACCGCGCCGAACAGACCGCCGGTGGCCACGGCGTCAGGCACGGTGATGCCTGGCAGTTTCCCAATGGTGTAACGAGCGATGAATACGATCACAATGCCAAGCCCCACAGCCGCGAGCGCCGGGAGAAAGATCTCGGTGGGGTTGGAATTGCGAATCGCTATCCCGCCAGTCAAGCCGATCTTCATCAACAGGAAGAAGCTGATGAACTTGTAGATCGAGTCTGGAATGGCCAGCTGGCTGCCAAGCGCGGCGACGACAATGCCACCGATCAGGAAGCCAAGGGTTGGAGACTGAAGCTGCTCCAAGAAAAGCTTTAAGAAATCGGACAAATCAAATCCTCTTGTTGTGTTGGTACACCAGGTCGCGGAGAGTTTAGATTTCGGTGATCGAGGTTTTGGGCAGACCTAGGCCCAGCCGATGTGGTTCTTCACTCGTAGGCCCACGCACTGGGGGGTGAAGCGGCTGTCATTGCCCAGCCCGGCCTCCAGCGCTGGGCATGGAGCCTTGTGGCCAAGACAGCCGCGCCTATGGCTGTCATCAGATTCTCGAATCGTCGGAACTCTCCTTCGGCCCCACTGGAGCCAAGGAAATCCCAACGGCGTTTCTAGAGTCAATTTCCCTGCAGACGCCGTCGATGACTGTCGCCACCGCTGCGCCACCGCGCCTCTCGCTGCAGTGTGAGGCGATCGGGCCCGACACCACCACCATCCGTTCCCTCGACTGGGACCGCAGCCGCTTCGACATCGAGTTCGGCCTACGCAACGGCACCACCTACAACGCCTTCCTGGTGCGGGGTGAGCGCACCGCCCTGATCGACACCAGCCACCTCAAGTTCGCCGACACCTGGCTGCCCCTGCTGGAGGAGCAGATCGATCCGCTGGCCATCCATCACCTGATCGTGTCCCACACCGAGCCCGACCACTCCGGCCTGATCGGCCACCTGCTGGAGCGCAATCCCGAGATCGAGATCGTGGCCTCAAAGGTGGCGATCCAATTTCTCGCCGATCAGGTTCACAGGCCCTTCCGCAGCCGTGCGGTGAAGAGCGGTGAGGAACTCGATCTGGGCGTCAATCCCAGCAGCGGAGTGCAGCACCGCTTCGAGTTCCTGAGCGCCCCCAACCTGCACTGGCCCGACACGATCTTCTCCTTCGATCACGGCACGGGCATCCTCTACACCTGCGATGCCTTCGGTCTGCACTACTGCGGCGACGACATCTTCGATGTCGATCCCGGCGCCATCGCCCCCGACTTCCGCTTCTATTACGACTGCCTGATGGGGCCCAACGCCCGCAGCGTGCTGCAGGCCCTCAAGCGCATGGATACCCTGCCGCCGATCCGGATGATCGCCACCGGCCATGGCCCGCTGCTGCGCGACCACCTCGGTCTCTGGACCGGCGACTACCGCGACTGGAGCAGCCAGCGCAGCGCCGGCGAAACCTATGCCGCCGTCTGTTACTTGAGCCAGTACGGCTTCTGTGACCGGCTCAGCCAGGCGATCGCCCGTGGCATCGGCAAAGCAGAGGCCCAGGTCCAGTTGGTGGATCTGCGCGCCACCGATGCGCAGGAACTGGCGGCCCTGGTGGGGGAGGCCAGCGCCGTGGTGGTGCCCACCTGGCCGTCAAAGCCAGATCCCGAGCTGCAGCAGTCGATCGGCACCCTGCTGGCCGCCCTCAAACCCAAGCAATGGGTGGCGGCCTACGACGCCTACGGCGGCAACGACCAGCCGATCGACAGCGTCGCAGCCCAGCTGCGCAGCGTGGGGCAGAAGGAGGCGTTCGAGCCGCTGCGCATTCGCCAGGTGCCCGACGGCAACGACTACCAGCGCTGCGAAGAGGCCGGCACTGACCTGGGCCAGTTACTCACCCGTGCCCGCACGATCGCAGCGATGAAGTCGCTCGATGGCGACCTCGACAAGGCCCTCGGCCGCCTCAGCGGCGGGCTTTATATCGTCACCGCCCGCCAGGGGGAGCGCAGCAGCGCCATGGTGGCCAGCTGGGTGAGCCAGGCCAGCTTCGATCCGCCGGGCCTCTCGATCGCCGTGGCCAAGGACCGGGCCATCGAGGCCCTGATGCAGGTGGGCGACCGCTTCGTGCTCAACGTCCTGCGGGACGACAACCATCAAGAGCTGCTGCGCCACTTCCTCAAGCGCTTCCCGCCTGGAGCCGATCGCTTCTCCGGCGTCTCCACCCTCGATGGGGTGTCCGCGGGCGGTCCGGTGCTGGGAGATGCCCTGGCCTACCTGGGCTGCCGGGTGGCCCAGCGCATGGAGGGCCCCGACCACTGGATCATCTACGCCGAGGTGGAGGAGGGCACCGTGGCCGACAGTGAGGCCACCACCGCTGTGCACCATCGCAAGGTGGGCAATCACTACTGATGGGCTCCTCCTCTGCCGCCGCACCCACCGCCGCTGCCGCGGGCACCGACCGGCGTGTGATCGTGCTGCCTATCGACACCGGCCTGCTCTGCCTGAGGGGCCTCAGCCCCCAGCGCCTGCGCTTCGAGGTGGAGTACGGCCTCGAGCGGGGCACCACCGCCAACGCCTTTCTGTTCACCGCCGGCGTCACCAGCGCCGGCCAGCCGGTGCCACCGGTGCTGATCCATCCACCTGGGGCCTCTTTCGCGCAGCCCTTCCTGGATCAGCTCGCGGACCTGGTGCCGGCCGACGCGGCCCTGAAGCTGGTGGTGGGCCACCTCAACCCCAACCGGGTGGCGCTGCTGCACCAGCTGGCGTTGCGCTGGCCGGCCCTGATGCTGGTGGCCTCCAACGCCGGTGCCCGGCTTCTGGAGGAACTCTGGAGCCAGCGCCGGCCCACCGCCGCAGGGGCGGAGCCCGAGCCCCCGCTTCCGCCCCTGCCTCCGATCGATGTGATCAAGCAGGAAGTGAACCGGGAGCTGGCGAACGGGTTCCGGCTCACCCTGATTCCCACCCCCACACCCCGCTGGCCCAGTGCCCTTGTGGCCTTCGAGGAGCGCACCGGCCTGCTGATGAGCGGCAAGTTCTTCGCCGCCCACCGCTGCAGCGAGGGCTGGGCCGAGGCCAACCGCGACAGCACCGAGGAGGATCGCCGCTACTTCTACGACTGCCTGATGGCGCCGATGGCGCGCCAGGTGGAAACGGTGGTCGACCGCCTCGATGAGCTGGCGATCCGAACGATCGCCCCGGGGCATGGCCCGGCGATCAGCGAAAGCTGGCGCAGTCTGCTGGCCGACTACCGCCGCTGGGGTGAAAGCCAGGAGAAGGCCCAGCTCTCGGTGGCCCTGCTCTATGCCAGCGCCTATGGCAACACCGCCGCCATCGCTGACGCCCTGGCCCAGGGGGTGGCGCGCACAGGGGTCCGGGTCGAGAGCCTGAACTGTGAATTCGCGCCCCCCGAGCAGCTCCTGCAGACCATCCGCGGCTGCGACGCGCTGATGATCGGCTCCCCCACCCTCGGGGGCCATGCCCCCACGCCGATCGTTTCGGCCCTGGGCACCCTGCTGGCGGAGGGCGACCGCGAGAAGCCGGTGGGCGTGTTCGGCAGCTTCGGCTGGAGTGGCGAGGCCATCGATTTGCTCGAGAGCAAGCTGCGCGACGGCGGCTTCCGCTTCGCCTTCGAGCCGATTCGGGTGAAGTTCAGCCCCGATGCGGCCACCCTCAAGCGGCTGGAGGAAACCGGCACGGCCCTGGGGCGGGACCTGCAGCAGCGCCAGAAGCGCCAGAAGCGGGTGGCCGGCGGTGGCCTGAGCGAAAGCCGCAGCAACCCGGCGGTGCTGGCGCTCGGGCGCGTGGTGGGCTCCCTCTGTGTCCTCACCACCCGCAAGGGGGAGGGGGAGAACGCCCTGGCGGGGGCGATGGTGGCCAGCTGGGTCAGCCAGGCCAGCTTCAGCCCGCCGGGCGTCACGGTGGCGGTGGCCAGGGACCGCGCCGTCGAAGCGCTGCTGCACGTGGGCGATGCGTTCACCCTCAACGTGCTGGCCGCCGGGCGGGAAAGCGGGCCGATGAAGCAGTTCCTGCAACCCTTTCCCCCCGGTGCCGACCGTTTCGCGGGGCTGGAGCTGGAGAGCAGTCCGGGAGGCCAGCCGGTGCTGCCGGAGGCCCTGGCCTGGCTGGAGGCCCAGGTGAGCCAGCGGATGGAGTGCGGGGACCACTGGCTGATCTACGCCGTCGTGAGCCAAGGCGCCGTGCTGGATCCCACGGGCACGACGGCAGTGCACAAGCGGCGCAGCGGGGCCAACTACTGATCCAGCTAACTCATAGTCACTCCGACTTAGTGTTACGGTATGGGGAGACCGGCCAACCCGCTCCCCTGTGTCCATGGATCTCTCCAACCCCGTCACCAGCGCCAATCTCGAAGCCGCCTTCGGCGGCGAGAGCATGGCCAACCGCAAATACCTGTTCTTCGCCGATGTGGCCAAGAAGCTCGGCCATGGCGAGCTGGCCCGCCTCTTCCGCGACACCGCCGCCCAGGAAACCGAGCACGCCTTCGCCCATTTCCGCCTGCTCCATCCCGAGCTGGTGGTGGCGGATCCCGCCTCCCTCAGCGACGAGCAGAAGCAGGCGGTGCTCGCCCGTTGCCTGGAGCTGGCGATCGAAGGCGAAACCTACGAGTACACCACCATGTATCCGGAGTTCGCCGCCGCCGCCCGCACCGAACGGGACGCCACGGCCGAAGCAGAATTCAACGAGCAGATCGCCGAATCAACCGAGCACGCCGGAGTCTTCCGCAAGGCCGCCAGTAACTTTGGCTTCCTCACCCCCATCGAGCACCACCATGCCGACCGCTACGGCATCGCCCTGAAGGCCCTCTTCGGTGAGGGCACGGCCGGTGAGGCCAGTGAGCCGCTGCCCGGCCTCTGGATCTGCAAGGTCTGCTCGATGATCTACGACCCCGCCATCGGCGACCCCGACTCCGGCATCGCCGCCGGCACCCCCTTCGAGGCCATCCCCGACGACTGGGAATGCCCGATCTGCGGGGTCCGCAAAGCCAGCTTCGAGCCCTACCGCGAGCCGGAGCTGCTGGTGGCCTGATCGCCGGCCTGAATCGATCACCGGCCGCCTGAGTGCCGGACTCATCACCGACACCCGCTGCTTGTCACCCCATGACCGACCTGTTCACTCCCATGCAGCTCGGCTCCCTGGAGCTGCCCAACCGGGTGCTGATGGCTCCTCTCACCCGGTCGCGGGCGGAACAGGATCACGTGCCCGGGACGCTGATGGCCAAGTACTACGCCCAGCGTGCCTCAGCCGGGGTGATCATCGCCGAGGCCACCATGGCGATGGAGGGCCATTCGTCGTTCATCAATGAACCCGCCATCCACTCCGCCGCCCAGGTGGAGGGCTGGCGGCTGAGCACCGAAGCGGTCCACAACGCCGGTGGCCGGATCATTCTGCAGATCTGGCATGGAGGCCGCGCCTGCCATCCTCTCCTCAATGGAGGCCGTCAGCCGGTGGCCCCCAGCCCGATCGCCATCACCGGCGACGAGATCCACACCCCCGAAGGCAAGAAGCCCTATGTGGTGCCGCGCGAGCTGACCGATGAGGAGCTGCCGGCCATCGTGGAGGGCTTCCGCCTCGCTGCCCGCAATGCCATCGCGGCCGGTTTCGACGGTGTGGAAGTGCACGGGGCCAACGGCTACCTGCTCGATGAATTCCTGCGTGATGGCAGCAACCACCGCACAGGGCCCTACGGCGGGTCGCTTGAGAACCGATCCCGGCTGCTGCTCGAAGTGATCGAGGCGGTGCGGGCTGAGACCGATCTGGTGGGGCTGCGCATCTCGCCGCTCAACGGCTACAACTCCATGGCCGATTCCGATCCGCTTGGCCTCTCCAGCTGGCTGGCCGATCGGCTCAGCAGCGCCGGCCTGGATTTTCTGCATGTGATGCGGGGCGATTTTCTCGGCCAGCAGCAAGGGGATCTGCTCACCCCGATCCGCGAGCGCTTCAGCGGCACCCTGATCGCCAACATGGGCTACAGCGCCAGCGAGGCCAATGCAGCCATCGGAGCTGGTGACATCGATGCCGTGGCCTTCGGCACTGCCTTCCTGGCCAACCCCGACCTGCCCGAGCGCCTGCGCCGCGGCGCGGCGCTCAACAGCCCCGATCCGGCCACCTTCTACAGCCCTGGTTCTGCCGGCTACACCGACTACCCCGCCCTGCCATGACCACCACCACCCCTCCCAGCGACACCCTGCTGCGGCCTGCCGCCGAGCGCTTCCATGGCCGGCTCGACTGGCTCGAGAGCCGGCACACCTTCAGCTTCGGCCACCACTACGACCCCGCCTGGATGGGCTATGGCCCCCTGCGGGTGATCAACGAGGACACCATTGCCCCTGGGCGTGGTTTCGGGATGCATCCCCATAGCGACATGGAGATCATCACTGTGATGGTCGACGGGGAGCTCACCCACCGTGATTCGATGGACCACAGTGCCGTGCTGATGGTGGGGGAAGTGCAACGGATGAGCGCCGGCACCGGTGTGGTCCACAGCGAAACCAACGACACCAGCCACCCCTGCCGGCTGCTGCAGATCTGGATCGAGCCCAGCAGCCGCGGCATCGAACCGGCCTATGAGCAGAAGTCGTTCACCGTCGGCGAAGGCTGGACCCTGCTGCTCGATCCCGAGCAGGCGGAAGGCGCCATGGCGATCCACCGGCCGGTGCGGCTGTGGCGGGCCCAGCCCAGTGAAGGGGTCTGCCTTGAGCTGCCCGTCGCGGCGGGGCGCCAGGCCTGGCTGCAGCTGATCGATGGCAGCGTGGAGCTGAGCGGCCCTGATGGGCCCCAGCCCCTGAGTGCCGGTGATGGGCTCGGCTTCGTCGCCGGCGGATCAGGAGAGCTCACAGCCACGGCGGCCGGCACCGATTTGCTGCTGTTTGAGCTTGCATGAGCGACCCTGGCGCCCCCGATCTGCTGCGCTTCTGGTTCGAGGTGTGTCAGCCGGCCCAGTGGTTCCGCAAGGATCCCGCCTTCGATCAACAGGTGCGCGAACGCTTCGGGGAGCTGAGTCAGCGGGCCCTGGCCGGGGAGCTGCAGCCGTGGGCCGATCAACCGGGCTCAGCCCTGGCTCTGGTGCTGCTGCTCGATCAGCTCCCCAGGCAACTCCGGCGCGATCAACCTGGGGCCTTCGCCGGCCGCCACCGGGATGTGATCGCACACTTCGGGCGCTTCCCCCACCGAAATGGGGCCCTGGGACGCAGCTCCAGCGCCGAGGAGCTGGCCTTTCTGGAACAGCCGGGCTCCCGATTCTGAGAGTGTCAACGGCGAGTCCTCACAAAATATGACTGTCTACTCAAAAGGCAGCAGCTGATGCTGCGGCTCTCCGGCCCTGCCACTGGAATGGATTTCAAGACTCCGTTGCGCACCTGGTCATGGCGACCCACGATCCCTATGCCCCTGGCCTGAGGGTGCTCCCCGACCTGGAGCTAGAGAACAAGCGCTGGATCGTGCGCTACCGCGGCTTCGTGCTGATGCCCCAGGCTGATCTCAGCTGGTTGGTGCGGCCCGAGCGCAGTCCGATGCCGGTGCTGCCCTTCCGCACCCCCGCCAGCTCCCTGGAGGATGTGAAGGCACTGGTGGACTGGCGCCTCACCCGAGCCGCCTGATCCCCCCTCTGAGCCCCTGAGACCTCAGGCCGCCTGGGGCGGCGTGGGGGTGGGGCCGCCGGCCTGGAATGGCAGCACCAGCGTGGCCCAGCGCTCGGGACGCTCACCGCGGTAACGCTTGGCCTGACGGACTCCAAAGGGAACCCGCAGCACGTTGGTGCCTTCTTCGTGGAAGGTTTCTCCACGATCGTGGGAACTGGACAGGGTGGTGGGCACCGCTGGCAGTGAGGGGCCTTGCCTGGGCGGCGATCCTGGTTGACGGGCCGCCTGGGAGTCAGCCATCACCAGTCGCCGAATGGCAGCAGGGCCTGAGGTGTCGTCGTTGTTGCCGTTCATGGATGGGTCGGCGCAGCGATAGGACGGATCGGAAGGAGTAGCGAAACCGGAACTTCTGGGCGCATTACTCACAGATCTGGGCAAAGAAACAACCCCTGGATTCGAAAGAAAACCTGAGGATTGATCAATTTGCGCGGATCTTAACGCCCCTGGCCAGCCAGAACTGGTGCTGTGGTTACCCCTTCCTGAACCGCCCCCAGGGGCAGCACCGCCGCCAGCTCCTCCACCGAGGGGCAGGTGCAGACCAGGTTCCTGTCGCCGTAGGCGTTATCGATGCGAGCCACCGCCGGCCAGAATTTGTTGGCCTGCTGGCCCTCGCCGGCGGGGAACGCGGCCTGCTGGCGGCTGTAGGGGCGGTCCCAGAGGTCGGCCGTGACGGCCGCCAGGGTGTGGGGCGCACGCTTGAGCGGGTTCTCCAGGGGGTCCACCTCGCAGGCCTCGATGGCCGCGGCTTCCGCTCGGATCGCGATCAGTGCGTCGCAGAAGCGATCAATCTCCGCCAGTGATTCGCTCTCAGTGGGCTCCACCATCACGGTGCCGGCCACCGGCCAGCTCACGGTGGGGGCGTGGAAGCCATAGTCCATCAGGCGCTTGGCCAGATCGTCCACCTCCAGACCGGCGCTGCGCTTGAGCGGCCGCAGGTCGAGGATGCACTCGTGGGCCACGCGCCCGCCCGGTCCGCGGAAGAGAACGGGGTAGTGGGGCTCCAGGCGCTCGGCGATCACATTCGCCGCCAGCAGGGCCACGGCACTGGCCTGGCGCAGGCCGGCGCCACCCATCATGCGGATGTACATCCAGCTGATCGGCAGGATGCCGGCGCTGCCCCAGCGGGCCGCCGCCACCGCACCGATGCCCTGGACCTGGCCGGGCAGGAATGGGACCAGGTGGCTGGCCACGCCGATTGGTCCCACCCCAGGGCCACCGCCGCCGTGGGGGATGCAGAAGGTCTTGTGCAGGTTGAGGTGGCAGACATCGGCGCCGTAGAGGCCCGGCTTGGCCAGGCCAACCTGGGCGTTGAGGTTGGCCCCGTCGAGGTACACCTGGCCGCCATGGCGGTGGATCACATCGCAGAGACGACGGATGCCGGGCTCGAACACACCGTGGGTTGAGGGGTAGGTGACCATCACCGCCGCCAGGGAAGCGGCGTGGGTCTGGGCCTTGGTCTCCAGATCCACCAGATCGATGTTGCCCTTGTCGTCACAGGCCACCGGCACCACCCGCAGACCCGCCATCACCGCGCTGGCAGGGTTGGTGCCATGGGCGCTGGTGGGGATCAGGCAGATGTCACGGTGGTGATCCCCCCGGCTGCGGTGCCAGGCGCGGATCACCAGCAGGCCCGCGTATTCCCCCTGGGAGCCGGCATTGGGCTGCAGCGACACACCGGCAAAACCGGTGATGGCCGCCAGCCAGCTCTCCAGATCAGCGATCAGCCGGGCATAGCCCCGGGCCTGGGAGGGGGGCACCAGTGGGTGCAGGTCGGCGAACTCGCTCCAGCTCACCGGCGAGAGCTCAGCGGCGGCGTTGAGCTTCATCGTGCAGCTCCCCAGCGGGATCATCCCGTGCACCAGGGAGAGGTCGCGGGAGGCCAGGCGCTGGATGTAGCGCAACAGCTCGGATTCACTGCGGTAGCGCTGGAAGGCCTCCTGCTGCAGCCAGGGGCCCTGGCGCAGGGGCAGCCCCGCCAGCAGCTCCTGATCACCAGGCAGCTCCGCCAGCAGGGCGGCGGCTGAGGGGATCGAGGCGGCAGCTCCTTCCCCGGGGCTGGAGCCGGCAGCGAACAGCGCCAGCAGCTGATCGAGCTCAGCGATATCGCTGCGCTCATCAAGGCTGAGGGCCACCCCCTCCAGCAGCCCGCCTGGAGCCATGAGCGGCCTGAGGTTGAAGCCGGCGGCCTCCGAGCGCTCCAGCAACGCGGCGGCCTCGGCCGTGAGCACGCTGAGGGTGCCGAAGGCGGGTCCGGCCTCGAGCTCGAAGCCGAGGCGGGTCAGCTCCAGGGCCAGAGCGGCACGCAGGCGCAGCACCCGCCGGGCGATGGCCGTGAGCCCCTCAGGCCCGTGGTGCACGGCATAAAAACCGGCCATCACCGCCAGCAGCACCTGGGCGGTGCAGATGTTGCTGGTGGCCTTGTCGCGGCGGATGTGCTGCTCGCGGGTCTGCAGGGCCAGGCGCAGGGCCGGCCGGCCCTCGGCATCGATCGAGCGACCCACCAGGCGGCCTGGAATCTGACGCTTGTGGGCCTCGGTGGTGGCGAAGAAGGCGGCATGGGGCCCGCCGAAGCCCAGGGGCACGCCGAAGCGCTGGCTGCTGCCGATGGCGATGTCGGCGCCGAGGGTGCCCACGGGGGCCAGCAGCACCTGGGCCAGTGGATCGATCGCCACCGTGACCATGGCGCCGGCCTGGTGAGCCGCCATAGTCACCGCGCTGGGATCAAACAGGCGGCCATGGCTGCCGGGCAGTTGCAGCAGAACCCCGAAGACATCGGGGCCGAAGACCTGATCGCCACCAGCGGCCGTGGCCACGCTGCCGGCTGCAGAAACCGTGACTGGATCAAAGGTTTCAATCAGGATCCCCAGGGGCTCGGCCCGGGTGCGCAGCACCTCCAGGGTCTGGGGGAACACCTGCTCATCCACCAGGAAGCGGCGGGCCTCCCTGCGGCGGCAGGCGCCGGCACTGAGCGACATCGCCTCGGCCGCCGCGGTGGCCTCATCGAGAAGCGAGGCGTTGGCGATCGGCAGGCCAGTGAGCTCGCTGATCAGGGTCTGGAAATTGAGAAGAGCCTCCAGCCGCCCCTGGGCAATTTCCGCCTGGTAGGGGGTGTAGGCGGTGTACCAGCAGGGGTTCTCCAGCACATGGCGCTGGATCAGGGCCGGGGTGGCGGTGCCGTAGTAACCCAGGCCGATCAGGCTGCGGCGCACCTGATTGAGGGAAGCGATCCGGCGCAGTTCCGTCAGGGCATCGGCTTCCCCCACACCGGCGGGCAACTCCTGCTCGGCGGCGCTGGGGGGAATCAGGATGTCGCCTGGAACCACCTCTGCCACGAAGCTCTCCAGATCGGCGCAACCCAGGCGCTCCAGCATCCGGGCCTGCTCAGAGGTGGATGGCCCCAGGTGGCGTTGCAGGAAAGGGGAGAACTCCGGGGGGGCGCCGGCCACGGCGCTGTCGCTACTGCTCTCGACGCTCACGCCACCAGGTCCGGCTTAGCGCTGGATCCTAGGTAATTCGCCCCGCCGGACCAGGGTTCAGGAGCCTTCAAGCTTGGCGCGGTAGCTGGCGGGATCGAGCAGGTCGTCGAGCTGGGCGGGATCGCTGGGGCGCAGCAGCAGCAACCACCCCTCGCCGTGGGGATCGTTCTGCAGCTCCTCGGGGCTGGCCAGCACCGCCTCGTTGCGCCGCTCCACGGTGCCGCTGATCGGGGCGTACATCTCCTCGACGGCCTTGACCGATTCGACCGTGCCGAAACTGCTGCCCCGCTCCAGCTGGGCGCCGTTTTCGGGCAGCTCAACAAAGACGATGTCGCCGAGCTGATCGACGGCAAAGGCACTCACACCCACCCGCACCAACTCCCCCTCCGGTCGCACGTATTCATGGCTGTCGGCGTAGCGGCAGTCGTCGGGGACCTGGATGGCCATCGCGGACCGGAGGGAGGTTTCGACCCAGTGTGGCTCCCGGGGGGGCGCCGCGCTCAGGAGCCCCCGCCGGGCCCCAGGGCCGCCAGGGCCCGCTCCAGCGCCAGGGCCACGTGGCTGCGGTGGGTGCCGCCCTGCGAAAAGAGCACGTAGGGCTCGCGCAGGGGGGCATCGGCGGAGAACTCGCTGGTGCTGCCATCGATGAAACTGCCGCCGGCCATCACCAGCTCGCTGGCGTAGCCGGGCATCGGCGCCGGTACCGGATCGAGGTAACTCCCCACCGGTGAGCACGACTGGAAGGCCCGGCACACCCGGATCAGGGGCTCGGGGGCGCCGAAGCGCACCGCCTGGATCAGGTCGCTGCGGTGCTCCCCCAGCTGGGGCTGCACGGCATAGCCCAGATCGCTGAACACCGCGGCGGTGAGGTCAGCACCGATCAGCGCCTCCGACACCATCTGGGGCGCCAGAAACAGACCCTGGAACAGCAGGCGATAGAGGTCGAAACCGGTGCCGCCCTCACTGCCGATGCCCGGCGCCGTGAGCCGGCAGCAGGCCTGCTCCACCAGCTCGGCGCGACCGGCCACATAGCCGCCGGTGGGGGCGATGGTGCCGCCGAGGTTCTTGATCAGCGAACCGGCGATCAGGTCGGCACCCACCGCCGGCGGCTCCAGGGGTTCCACCAATTCGCCGTAGCAGTTGTCAACGAAGCGAATGCAGCCAGGCTGCAGGGCCTCCACCCGCTCGCAGAGGCGGGCGATCACCTCCAGGCTGAGGGCGGGCCGCCAGCTGTAGCCGCAGCTGCGCTGGATCAACACCAGGCGTGTGGGCACCGCCAGGGCCGCAGCCAGGCCGTCCTCGTCCACCGCACCGGCGGCCGTGAGCTGCAGCTCGTCGTAGTGGATGCCGAACTCGGCCAGGGAGCCTTGGCCCGTGCCGCGCAGACCGATCACCTCCTCCAGGGTGTCGTAGGGGCGGCCGGTGAGGGCCAGCATTCGATCACCGGGGCGCAGCACCCCGAACAGGGCGGCGGCGATGGCGTGGGTGCCGCTCACGAACTGCAGGCGCACGGCGGCGGCTTCGGCCCCCAGCACCCGCGCGAAGACGCGATCCAGCACCTCCCGGCCCAGGTCGCCATGGCCGTAGCCACTGACGGAGGCGAAGTGGTGGGTGCCCAGCCGCTCAGCGGCGAAGGCGTCGAGCACCCGTGCCAGTGCCGGCTGCACGGCAGCGGTGCGGGCGGCGGCCAAAGGCGCGGTCCGCTCAGCGGCGGCGGCCAGCCGCTCCCGGGCCCAGCCGGCGTGGGTTTCAGTGTTGATTGCCATTGTGGTCATGGCCTGACACCAGCTCTTGGCGCCATGCTGCCTGGGGGCTTCCCCCACGCCGCTAGATTTCCATTCGATGCATCGGCGACATTTTTGCCAGCATCACAGGTCAGAGTCGCACCTCAGCCTGATGGGTTCCCTGCAACGGGATCGCCCGCCGCAGGGGAGATGACGGACTCAAGCCTGCGCCACCACCGCGAGAGTTCATTTGGTTGCCGCTTCAGATCCAGCATCCGCCTTGCCCCAGGTCCAGCCTGCGGGTCAGACCCTGCGGGGCCACGCCGCCGAGCATCAGGACGCCGCCATCCGCGCCTCGGTGAGCGGTCGCCGTCAGCCGCTGCCCCCCATCCAGCGCAAGTACAAATTCGGCACCACCAGCTTCATGCTGGCGATCCATGTGGGTGCCGTCTTTGCCCTGCTGCCGCGCTTCTGGAGCTGGCAGGGGGTGGTGGTGCTGGCGGCCCTGTACTGGACCACGGTGCTGGGAGTGACCCTAGGGCTGCACCGCCTGCTGGCCCACCGCAGCTTCGTGGCGCCGAAATGGCTGGAGCACACCCTCGTGCTGATGGGCAGCCTGGCCTGCCAGAGCGGACCGATCGAATGGGTGGGGCTGCACCGCCACCACCACAAGTATTCCGACCAGCCCAACGATCACCACGATGCCGGCAGGGGCCTGTGGTGGAGCCACAGCGACTGGATGCTGCACGACATTCCGGCGGTGCGCCAGATGAGCCGCTTTACCGGCGATCTCCAGCGTGATCCCCTCTACCGCTGGCTCGACCGCTGGTTCCTGCTGCTGCAGGTGCCCTTGGGTGCCGCCCTGTGGTGGTACGGCGAGCGGACCGGCGTGCCCGGCGGCGGTCTGGGGCTGGTGCTCTGGGGCATCCCCCTACGCCTGGCGATCGTTTATCACGTCACCTGGCTGGTGAACAGCGCCACCCACGCCTTCGGCTACCGCAACTTCGACAGTCCCGACCTCTCGCGCAACTGCTGGTGGGTGGCGATCCTTTCCTTCGGCGAGGGCTGGCACAACAACCACCACGCCCACCCCGCCAGCGCCCGCCATGGCCTGCGCTGGTTCGAGTTCGACATCACCTGGCAACATATCAAGCTCCTGCGCACCCTCGGGCTGGCCAAACGGATCCGGGTGGCCCATCTGGGTCAGCCGCTGCCCTCGGCCACCAGCTCCTGACCGATCGCTTCAGCGAGATCCAAGGCGCCCGTCTGCTGCTGCAGGCGGGCTTTTTGGCGCAGCACCTCCAGAAAGCGGTCGGCGCTGATCGCCTGCTCGGCGGCCACCCCCAGCCCTTCAAGGGTGCGGTGCAGGTCCATCAGCTCGGCGTCGAGCTCGGCGGCGCTGTAGTCGCGCTGACCGCTCATCACAGCCGCGAAGCGCTCCCGGCGCTGAGTCTTGGCCGCCGGATAGGCCGCCAGCACCTGGTCGCGGCAGAGCCGCCAGGGCCGCCCGGCGCAGAGCAACTCCGCCAGAGCAAAGCTGAGGCCTTGGGCCTCGTCGTCGGCGATGCGCAGATCAAAGGCCCGAGGTGGCGGCACCAGGCCCACGAAGATCTCCAGCAGGTCGCCTGGGCCCAGGGGCTCACCGCTGTTGCTGAGCAGGGGCCGGGAGCCCTGGGAGAGGGCCTCGATCAGGTCGGGGTGGCCCGCCAGAGCGCTGCTGACATCAGCGGTAGCAGCGGCGGCCCTGGCCACCAGCCACTGGTTGATGCGCCCGAGGGCCAGGAACACCTCGGGGCCGGGGGAGGCGAGCTTGCGGTTGCGCAGCATCGAGACCTGGGAATTGTGGATCCGGCCCAGGTCGAGCACCTCGGCCAGACCGGGAAGCACCCGGTGGGACCAGCCGTTGCGCTCATGCCAGGCCCTGATCAGATACGAAAACGCTTCACGTCCTGATTCGATTTCGGCCTGATATCCCACTTGATCTGGATTCATACTGCTACTATTCTAAAAGACCGATCAGGAACCAGTCCTTATGACCGCCACCGTTCGGCGACCCTCCAGCCCGTCGGCGCGCTCGGGGCCTGCAGCGACGCCTACAGCCCCCCGGCCCACCGGTGTCGCCAGCCTCGCTCCCGCCGATCTCTCCCTCTACCGGGCCGAGGCCCTGCACCGCCCCCGCCGCGGCGAACCCCAGGCTCAGGCGCCCAAGGGAGCCCACGGGGTCACCATCGGCTACATGGTGGTGATCCATGCCCTGGCGCTGGTGGCCCTGCTGCCCCAGTTTTGGAGTGTGCCTGCCTTGGCCAGCTTCCTGGTGCTCTATTGGGTCACCGCCTGCCTGGGAGTCACGATCGGTTACCACCGGCTGCTGAGCCATCGGGCCTTCCGGGTGCCCCGCTGGCTGGAGCGGTTCTTCGCCACCTGCGGTGCCCTCAGCGCCCAGCACGGTCCGATCGACTGGACAGGACTGCACCGCCATCACCACAAGTTCTCCGACACCGACGTCGACCACCACAACAGCCACAAAGGCTTCTGGTGGAGCCACATGGGCTGGATGTTCCATGAGATTCCGGCCATGGCGGCCGTGCCCCGGCTCACCGGTGACCTGCAGCGCGATCCCTATTACCGCTGGTTGAACAAGAACTTTCTCTTGCTGCAGCTGCCCCTGGCCGCGCTGCTGTTCGCCATCGGCACCCTGACGGGCGCCGGCGGCTGGGGCCTGGTGCTCTGGGGCATCCCCCTGCGCCTGGTGGCGGTCTACCAGTGCACCTGGCTGGTGAACAGCGCCACCCACCGCTGGGGCAAGGTCACCTACGAGAGCGGCGACGGGTCCCGCAATAACCCCTGGGTGGCGGCGCTCACCTTCGGCGAGGGCTGGCACAACAACCACCACGCCTTCCCCCATTCGGCCCGCCACGGCCTGGAGAAGAGCCAGATCGACCTCACCTGGCAGCACATCCGCCTGCTGTGGGCCCTGGGCCTGGCCACCCAGGTGCGTCTGCCCGCCGCCGGCAGGACAACGCAAGCTGTGATCTAAGATCATTGATCGCCTCAAGATGCGGGCCGTCGAGCCGACGGCCCCTGTCCGATCCCCTGTTCCCGCCGTTCTGTTTCCATGGCCAAGCGCGTCTCCGTCGTCCTCAGCGAGGACGTTTACAGCCTCGGCAAGCAGGGGGACTTGGTGGAGGTGGCGCCCGGTTACGCCCGTAACTTCCTGCTCCCCCAGAGCAAGGCCGTGGCCGTCACCCCAGCGGTGCTGCGCCAGGTGGAGCACCGCCGCGCCAAGGAGGCCGAGCGCCAGGCGGCCCTGAAGCAGGAGGCCGAAGCCTTCCGTACGGCCCTGACCACCATCGGCCGCTTCACCGTCAAGAAGCAGACCGGCGGCGACGACGTGCTCTTCGGCACCGTGACCAACGGAGATGTGGCCGAAGCGATCGAAGCGGCCACCAAGAAAGAACTGGACCGCCGTGACATCGCCGTGCCCGAGATCCACCGCACGGGCTCCTACAAGGTGCAGGTGAAGCTGCACCCCGAAGTCACAGCCGAGATCAACCTGGAAGTGGTCAGCCACTAGGCCAGCCCGGAGCAAGCCCGGAGGCACTTCCCCAGCCCCGGTCTGCCCCTAGCCTCAGACCATGGTGAGTCTCCCCCTGCCGGCCCCTGATGGCGGCCCCGAATGGGGCACCGCTGGTGAGCGCAGTAACCCGGCTCCAGCCGCTGCCGCGCTGACGCCAGCTTTTCGCCGTCGCGGCCAGGGCCAGGACGAGGCCCGCTTCGAGGCCCTGCCCGATCAGGTACCGCCCCAGAATCTGGAGGCGGAAGAAGCCGTGCTGGGCGGCATCCTGCTGGACCCCGACGCCCTCGGCCGCATCGCCGATGTGCTGCGGCCTGAGGCCTTCTACCTGAGCGCCCACCGGGAGATCTACCGCACGGCCCTGATGCTGCACAGCCAGGGCAAACCCACCGACCTCACGGCCATGGCCGCCTGGCTGGCGGACACTGGCCAGCTGGAGAAAGTGGGCGGCAGCAACCGGCTGGTGGAGCTGGTGGAGCGCACCCTCAGCACCGCCTCGATCGACCAGGTGGCCCGCCTGGTGATGGACAAATACCTGCGGCGGCAGCTGATCCGCTCGGGCAACGAGGTGATCAAGCTCGGCTTCGATCAGGCCAAGCCGATGGAGCAGGTGCTCGATGAGGCCGAGCAGCAAATCTTCGCCATCAGCCAGGAGAAGCCCTCGGTGGGGCTCACCCCCACCGCCGAGATCCTCACCAGCACCTTCAACGAGATCGAGAGCCGCTCACTGGGCACCTCGGTGGCCGGCATCCCGGTCAACTTCTACGACCTCGATGCCATCACCCAGGGCCTGCAGCGCAGCGATCTGATCATCGTGGCCGGCCGACCGGCGATGGGGAAAACCTCGATCGTGCTCAACATCGCCAAGAACGTGGCCCAGATCCACCAGCTGCCGGTGTGTGTGTTTTCGCTGGAGATGAGCAAGGAGCAGCTCACCTACCGGCTGCTGTCGATGGAGGTGGGCATCGAGAGTGGCCGGCTGCGCACCGGCCGGCTGCAGCAGGAGGAGTGGCCGCTGCTGGGCCAGGGCATCAACACCCTCGGCCAGCTGCCGCTGTTCATCGACGACAAGCCCAACGCCGGCGTGCTGGAGATGCGCTCCCTCTGCCGCCGGCTGATGGCGGAGCAGGGCAAGGAGCTGGGGCTGATCGTGATCGATTATCTGCAGCTGATGGAGGGCTCCACCCCCGACAACCGGGTGCAGGAGCTCTCGCGCATCACCCGGGGCCTCAAGGGCATGGCGCGGGAGCTGAACGTGCCGGTGGTCGCCCTTTCCCAGCTCAGCCGCGGCGTGGAGAGCCGCACCAACAAGCGACCGATGCTCAGTGATCTGCGCGAATCGGGCTCGATCGAGCAGGACGCCGACCTGGTGCTGATGATCTACCGCGATGAGTACTACAACCCGGAAACAGCCGATCGCGGCATCACCGAGGTGATCGTGACCAAGCACCGCAACGGCCCAGTGGGCACGGTGAAGCTGCTGTTCGAGCCCCAGTTCACCCGTTTCCGCAACCTGGCGGCCCCCTGATCCTCACAGACCCGCAGCGGCAGCAACATGGGGGCCAACGCCTGCAGACAACCGATGAGCGAGCCCCCCACCACCCCCTCCACCC